>NZ_JMCL01000083.1 GCF_000690905.1 Pseudomonas sp. Ant30-3
ACTGGGGGCGAGCCAGCAGGTGGCGCAGAGGGTGGCCAGTAACTCTCATCGCTGGTGGCGTAATAGCCGTTTTGAGTTGAATCGTGTGCTGAATATTGCGTGGTTCGACAGGCTGGGATTGGCGCGCCTCTCATAACCTCAATCTCTCGAACCGCCCGGTGCGGACCCGCATGCCGGGTGGTGTGGCAGGGGAGCGGCCTATGAAGGCCGTCCCCTATGCCGATTCCTGCACATAAAAAACGCCCGACACCTCTAAGTGATGAAGTACATCGAGCGTTATGAATCCGTCTGACAGGAGTGCAACTGCTAGCCACCTCGGTTACGGCACTCTCCAGCCACTGTGTACCTGATCGTATTTAGCTGCCCTTCTGAGTCTTCATATGTCATTGCGGCGGGCACCACTGCGCAGACTTTCGCAGGCCGCACCATACTAACCACCTTTACAACATCCAACTTCATCCCGTACTCGTATTGCTTAGCTACAGGAGCGCTCTTTCCCTGACTAATCGCATACTGCTCCATGGCTTTAGCATTAGCAGCCATCATTTTTTCAAAGGCCTTATCCCCTCCGCCTTCAGCAAGTACGCTTGAAGAAATCGCCAGAGTTCCAGCGAAAGCGATGATGTTCATAAACTTCATATCTTGTACCTCATATAATCATTGCTACAAGGATATCAATTCGAACATTGCGACGGCGTGGCATTAGGATTACGAATGTGTAATCAAGCTATCCATAAAAAACCCGCCACCGAAAACCGGGAGCGGGTGTTTTACATGTGTCCTACTATATTTCTTTAGTCGTCTCATCTTTAGCATCACTTGACACCACCGGGGCATTTTTCCCTTCTCTGGCAGCATATGCCTCCATTGCCCGGTCCTTCGCCGCCATCATTCTCTCGAAGGTTCTGTCTCCACCACCTTCAGCCATTGCAACCGAAGAAAGGAGCAAAGCGCCTGCGAGAGCAAATATTTGGGTAAGTTTCATTCTGACACCTCATATAGATAACGCTATTAGTGTATCAATCCGAACCTATCATCACGGTGGCACCAAGATTACAGATCCGTAATGTAACCTGCGTAAAAAGCCCGCTACTGAATCTCAGCAGCGGGCTTTAAAATCGAAGAACTATACGGTTGCTGTTTTTTCTTCTTCTGCTTCATCCTCATCTCGACGGTGCGCCCAGTGATACAGCGCAGGCAGTATCAGCAGGGTCAACGCAGTTGAAGACAGGATGCCACCGATCACCACGGTAGCCAGTGGTCGTTGGACCTCTGCCCCGGTTCCAGTGGCCAGAGCCATAGGAATAAAGCCAAGGGAGGCCACCAGAGCTGTCATCAACACTGGACGCAACCGTGTCAGGGCTCCTTCGTTGATCGCAGAACTCAACGAATGTCCCTCCTCTCGAAGATTGCGGATGAAAGCGATCATCACCAGACCGTTCAGCACCGCCACTCCCGACAAAGCAATGAAACCAACACCCGCCGAGATTGATAGCGGAATATCACGTAGCCACAAAGCCATGACTCCACCCGTCAACGCGAATGGAATCCCGGTGAACACCAACAGGCCGTCCTTGAGATTGTTGAACATCATGAACAGTAGGGCGAATACCAGGAGCAGGGCCACCGGGACAACGATCTGTAGGCGTTTGGCCGCTGATTGGAGTTGTTCGAACTGCCCACCCCAGTTGATCCAATAACCGGCCGGGATCTGCACCTCTTGATCAATGGCGCTGCTGGCTTCCTGTACAAACGAGCCGATATCTCGTCCACGCACGTTGGCGCTGACGATCACCAGACGCTTACCGTTTTCACGACTGACCTGGTTCGGCCCCAGCACCAGATCGAGGGTCGCCACTTCTGAAAGGGCAATGAAACCGATCTGATCGGCATTGCCATTGAGCAGCGCCGGCACTGGAATCAGCAGCGTGGACAATCCCTCGACGTCCTTGCGCATGGCGTCGGATAAACGCACCACCATGTCGAAGCGGCGGTCTCCCTCATACATCGTACCGGCCTGGCGGCCACCGACCGCCACCGCAATGGTGTCTTGTACGTCGCCAACGTTCAGACCGTAACGTGCAGCTTTGTCACGGTCGATGTTGATGGTCAGCACCGGCAGCCCCGTCGTCTGCTCGACTTTGACCTCGGAGGCGCCATCGACCTTCTGCATGGACGCGGCAATTTTCGCAGCGGTGCTGTTAAGCACCGCCATGTCATCACCAAAGACCTTGACCGCCACATCACTACGCACGCCTGAAATCAACTCGTTAAAACGTAGTTGAATAGGCTGGGAAAGCTCATAGTTGCTACCGGGCATAGCGGCCGCAGCTTTCTGGATCTCGGCTGTCAAAGCCTCCCGGGATTTATCTGGATCAGGCCATTGATCCTTCGGCTTGAGCATCACATAACTGTCAGAGATGTTCGGTGGCATTGGATCGGAGGCGATCTCTGCGGTACCGGTTCGAGCAAACATCCGCTCGACTTCAGGCACTTTTTCCAGCACAAGTTTTTCCAGGCGCTGCTGCATTTCCACCGATTGCGTCAGGCTGGTACCGGGTACTCGCAATGCTTGCAGGGCAAAATCGCCTTCGCTGAGACTCGGCACAAACTCACTGCCCATTCGACTGGCGACCACACCACACGCAGCGATGACGCCTAGTGCCATGGCGAATGCCAGCGATCGATGGCTCATGACCCAATCCAGCGCGGGTGCATACACCCGACGCGCCCCACGCATGATCACGTTCTCTTCTTCCTTGACCTTGCCCGTCACGAACATGGCAATTGCCGCAGGAACAAAGGTAACGGACAGCAGCATGGCGCCGAGCAAGGCGATCACGACGGTAAACGCCATGGGGTGGAACATTTTCCCTTCGACACCGGTCAGGGCAAAAATCGGCAGATAAACGACCATGATGATCAACTGGCCGAAAATCAGCGGTCGACGGGCCTCCTTGGCTGCTGCAAACACTTCGTGAAAGCGTTCGGAGCGCGTGAGGATGCGCCCGTGGTGCTGCTGCGCATGGGCCAGACGCCGGATGGCATTTTCGACAATCACCACCGCACCGTCGACGATGATGCCGAAGTCCAGAGCCCCAAGGCTCATTAGGTTGGCGCTGATTTTGTTGGTAAACATGCCGGTGAAGGTGAAGAGCATGGCCAGAGGAATGACCATGGCAGTGATCAGTGCTGCGCGAATGTTGCCCAGGAACAGGAACAGAATCGCGATTACCAGGATTGCACCTTCAATCAGGTTCTTCTTGACCGTGGCAATCGCCTTGTCCACCAGGTTGGTACGGTCGTAAACGGTGACCGCCACCACCCCTTTGGGCAGTGAGCGATTGATTTGCTCCAGCTTGACGGCAACGGCCTGAGACACGGTACGGCTGTTCTCGCCGATCAACATGAACACTGTGCCGAGTACGACTTCACGACCGTTTTCGGTAGCCGCGCCAGTGCGCATTTCACGGCCGATATCCACGGTCGCCACATTCTTTATGCGGATAGGAGTGCCATCGACGTTGGCCATCACGATATTGGCGATGTCGTCGGTGGTCGCCACCTGGCCGGGGGCACGAATCAGTAGTTGTTCGCCACTGCGCTCAATGTAGCCGGCGCCGACGTTGGCGTTGTTGCGTTCCAGCGCTGTCACAAGGTCTGTCAGAGTCAGCTTGTAAGCCGCCAAGCGTTTTGGATCGGGAGCAATCTGGTACTCCTTGGCGAACCCGCCAATGGTGTTGATTTCGGCGACCCCGGGAACGTTGCGCAGCTGAGGTTTGATAATCCAGTCCTGGATCACCCTCAGGTCGGTCGGAGTATAGGGGCTGCCGTCCTCCTTGACGGCGCCTTCTTCGGCCTCGACCGTCCACAGAAAAATCTCACCCAGGCCGGTAGAGATTGGCCCCATGACGGCTTCCACGCCCTCGGGCAGTTGTTCCTTGGCCACCTGCAATCGCTCGTTGACCAATTGCCGAGCGAAGAATAGGTCAGTGCCTTCCTTGAAGATCACCGTGACTTGCGACAGGCCCGAGCGTGAGAGCGAACGCGTCTGCTCAAGTGCCGGCAGGCCTGCCATGGCGGTTTCGATGGGGAAAGTGATGCGCTGCTCGGTCTCCAGCGGCGAGAAACCTGCGGCACCCGTATTGATTTGCACCTGGACGTTGGTGATGTCGGGTACGGCGTCGATCGGCAGCTGCTTGTAGCTGGCTATGCCGAGGCCGGCCATGAGGAGAACCGCGAGCAGTACGATGATGCGCTGCTCGATGGCAAATTGGATCAGGCGTTCGAACATGAGAACCTTCTCGTGGAAGTGGCGGATCAGTGGGCGTGTTCAGCCGAGGCTTTACCCAGTTCTGATTTCAGAATGAAGCTGCCGGCAGCAGCGACTTGAACACCGGGCTCCAGGCCCTCTGTGATCTCGACCAGACCCGCCGCACGGCTGCCTATTACCACCGGCTGCGCCTTAAACCCGTCATCAGTTCGAACGAAAACTGTTGGCTTATCCTCGACCGTCTGGATCGCCGCTTCTGGCACTGCGACTTTCGTCAGCCGAGTATCGGTGTCAACCAGCACTGTCACGAACAGCCCGGGACGCCAAGCGCCTTGCGGGTTCGCCAGAGTTACGCGAACCGTGGCGGTACGGGTCTGCTCGCCCAACAAATTCCCGACGTAAGCCACGGTTCCCGTGACTTCGGCGTTCAACTCGGGGGCACTGACCGTGACGGCCTTGCCCACCAGCACCTTGTTCAGATCCTTGGGGGAAACGCCGAAAGTTACCCACACACGCGACAAGTCCGAGAGGGTGAAGGCATTGGTGGTTTCGCTGATAACCTCACCGAGACCCAAGTGTTTCTCGACTACGACGCCGTCAAACGGCGCACGCAGCTCATATCGGTTGCCGCCGCTGACCACCGAGCTGCCACTGAGTACGCTGATTTTTTGTCGGGTATTGCTGAGGGCGATTTCGGCTTCTTGCAGAGCCTGGCGGGCTTGAAGGAAATCCTGTTCGGCAGAGATTTTGTCCTGCCATAACTGGCGCTCACGCTCGTAGGTGGTACGCGCCAACTCCAGACGACGTTGCGCCGCAGCTTGCTCACTGCGCTGATCAGAAATTTGTTGGCTGGCGATCACGGCCATTAGCTGACCTTTTTTCACCTGTTGGCCAAGATTGACATGTACCGACTCGACGACACCGGGCACCCGGGGCACCACATGCGCAGTGCGGTCTTCATCGAAACGGATTTCTCCAGGAAAGGGCAATGAAAGGCTAATGCTCTGTGCCTTAGCTTCGGCCAACTGGATACCGGCCGAGCTGATCTGCTCGTCGCTCAGTGTCAGGTGACCTTCTTGCGTTTCGCCTTCGGCATGTCCGCCTTCAGCTGACTCCTTGGCGGCACCCTCGTTGCCGTGATCGTCGGGATCGTCGTGGCCCTGTTCTTCTTGCGCCTGAGCCTCAGTGGACGGTACTGACGTGCTACCCATCCAGAGCGAACCAATTCCTATGCCCACCGTCAGGGTCAGTGCGGTGACAAGGATTTGTTTTTTATCCATGGAGACTCCCTGCGCAGCTCAGTTGGCAGTCACGGAATACCGTGGCACTGCGATGCTGAGCAGCGGTAAAAAAAGCGTTATATGAAATTCAAGGGGTACGAGTGAGCTGGTCGACATCACCGAAAATTCGCTCGATGCGCACCCAGGCGTCTGTCGCCTCTGCAATGGCCTGGATGTATTGGGTGCGTGCGCTGATTAAGGTGCGCTGGGCATCGAGCACGTCCAGGAAGTTGAATTTGCCCATTTCGAAACCTCGGGTAGCGGTGTCGACGGCACTTTGCGCGGCAGGCAGGATGGTTTGATTGAACGACGTGACTTCGGTGTTCGCCGTCATCCACTGATCCAGAGTGGTCTGGATTTCTGTGCGCAGACGTAACTCACTGGCATTGCGCAGGTCGCGGGCCTGATCAGTTCGGCGGGCGGCTGCCAGTACATTGCCCTGGTTACGGTTGAACAACGGGATGGGCATCGACAGCCCCACGACATTCACCCGCTCGCGTTCCCTTTCATCGTATTGGCTGCCGACACTCACGGTGAGGTCCGGAATACGCTGAGCTTTCTCCAGGCCCAGGGAGGCTTCACGCTGATCGATTTGCAGCTTTGCCAACCGTAGTTCTGCGGTTTCACCAATGCGATCAAGCAGCAGTGAAGGTTCCGGCACCGTTGGCATCGACCGGCCTGAATCCCCCACAGACGCGAATGCAGGCAACGGTGCCCCCATGACCTGAGCGAGTTGCTGATAGGCACGGGCCTCATCCCGCTCGGCTCGCCTCAATTCCAGGCGCACCTCAGACAGCTGGACCTCTGCTCGCGTACCTTCAACAGGCGATGACTTGCCGCTGTTGATACGCCCTTGAGCAACACGCAAACCGCGCTCGGCGAGTTCAAGGGATTGACGTGACAAGAGCAACCTTTGCTGCGCCGTTGATGAGCTGTAAAACGCCTGGATGACATCGGCACGCAAAACATTACGTTTGCGCTCCAGTTCAATTCCAGCCGCATCCTGAGCTCGGCTGGCAACGTCTATCCTGGCCCCACGCTTGCCACCAAGCTCGATCGGCTGGTTGATCATCACCGTCGTAGTGCGTGAATTTCGTCGGGTATCTTCAGCCTCCCAGGACAGCTCGGGGTTAGGAATCAAGCCCGCTTGTTGTCGACCTCCTTTAGCGATACCAATTTCCCACTGGGCTGCAGCCAGGTCGGGATTGTTGGCAAAGGCCGTTTCCAGTGCTTGATCCATGGTTAGCGTCTGCGAAGACGAAACTGCGGCGAAGCTGGTGCCTGCCAGTGAGAACACACCACTTAAGCCTACTACCAGTAAGGCCTTTTTTATGCTCAAGGGTGCAGTTAACTTTCTATGCCGACGCAATTTCATAGATCCTTTAACGCTAATATTCTATGCATAAATGTAGAGTTTTCCACTTATCAGCAAGGTGACTGAAAAATTACAAATACGTTATTCAGCGATCCGGCTGTATTTTTTGCACTAGTATAGGAGGAGTTAAAAAATAGATGCATAAGGTCGGCAATATGACGAAACAGATCTCAGGCCAATATCTGCCGAACAGCACTTGTCGAAGCTTGATAAGCATGGGCGTCGTCATTCATGGCTAGATTCAAGAGCTCTTTGTGCGACACATTGTCGCAAGAGGCTGCTTTGATGGCTCAAGAGCGGGGCTTTGGCTTGACCCTGTAGCAGCTACAGGCTTTAGGATGATGATCATTAGCTAGCGGCTGGACATTGAGGCCACGAACAACTGACGAGTTTCAAAGTCGTATTATTTCGGTCAGAAAACCCTAAAAAAGTACTAACTTTTCTGAATTAACTAATTATTTTTTGCCATTAAACATGGGTGACATATCATGCGAATCCTTGTCATTGAGGACGAGCCTAAAACTGCCGAATACTTGCATCAAGGGCTGACTGAAAGTGGCTATATTGTAGACCGTGCAGTAACTGGCACAGATGGACTTCATCTGGCGCGTCAACATGTCTATGACTTGGTGATACTTGACGTTAATCTTCCAGAACTTGATGGTTGGGGGGTTCTTGAACGTCTGCGCCAAAGCAGTAATGCCCGGGTCATGATGTTGACGGCCCGAGGGCGCCTGGCGGACAAGATCCGCGGATTGGATTTAGGCGCCGATGACTATCTGGTCAAACCGTTTGAGTTTCCTGAGCTACTGGCACGGGTACGAACCCTGTTGCGCCGCAGTGAGCACATTCCTGTCCCGCAGGTACTCAAGGTAGCCGATCTGGAGCTCGACCAAGGACGCCACCGTGCTTTTCGGGGTGATCAGCGCATAGATCTGACGACCAAGGAGTTTGCGCTTCTGCACCTGCTGATGCGTCAGACTGGAGAAGTGCTCTCCCGCACCCAAATCATTTCATTGGTCTGGGACATGAACTTTGACTGCGACACTAACGTTGTCGAAGTCTCAATTCGTAGATTGAGAGCCAAAATCGACGACCCCTTCGATAACAAATTGATCCATACGCTACGCGGTGTTGGCTACGTACTGGAGGCGCGCGAATGAAGCCGGTCAGCCTGTCAATGCGACTAGGTTTGACGGTGAGTATTCTGGGGACGTTGCTGGTAGTGTTTTTGGCTGTCCTGGCTTTTTTCGCGTTAACGCATGAGTTGGACAAGCTGGCGAAAAGCAGCCTGGACAATAAAATGCAGCAGGTTGAACACCACCTCTCACTATACGAGGACACGGCCGACGTAAACTCGAAGCCGCACTTATTGCTGGATCAAGTCATGGGGCATGACAATCTGAACCTGGCCATCTATGACCTGACAAACCTCAGGACGCCCTTACTGAGATTCGGGTCTGGTTTGTTGGATCCGCGGATTGAGTTGAAGGCTGCGACTGCTGCCGCCGACAAGATTTCATTCTCCGCCAGTTCCGATGGTGAGGGTCGACACTCCCTTACCGCGTCCAAGCTCATGCGATTAAAGAACGGTATGAGCGTTCCCGTATTGCTGTCGATGGATGGTGCAAACGATGAAGCGCTGCTCAGCGCGTATCTTCGGTCGACGATTATTACTCTGCCGCTTTTGCTGATACTCATCGGAATAAGTGCTTGGGCCGTAGTGCAGCGAGGACTTTCTCCGCTGAGAGAGTTCCGGAAGGTCGCCGCCATGATCTCGGCTCAAGACCTCAGCCATCGACTCTCTGTGGTCAAAATGCCTCAGGAGCTCAGTGAGCTGGCCCATGGCATCAACTTCATGCTGCACCGACTCGACAACGGTATTCAGCAGCTGTCGCAGTTCTCCGATGATTTGGCCCACGAACTGCGATCCCCCATCAGCAATTTGATGGGCAAGGCCCAGGTGACCCTGTCTCGGGAGCGGCCGGCCGAAGAGTACAAAGCGGTGCTGGAGTCATGCACCGAAGAGTTGGGCCGTGTCACCCGAATTGTCTCGGATATGCTCTTCCTTGCTCAGGTCAGTCACCCCGCGGCGCTCGTCCCGTTCGAGACAATTACTTTAAATGATGAAGCATTGAAGGTCGTCGATCTGTTTTCACTGTCTGCGGAAGAGAAACGGGTCAGCCTGAGCGTCACCGGACACGGCAAGACCATTGGCGACAGGTTGATGATTCAGCGAGCAATATCAAACCTGTTGTCCAACGCGATACGCCACTGCCCGCCAGGACAATCCATTTCAATTGTTATCGAAAACCATGCCGAACAAGTTTCGCTACTTGTAGGCAACCCAGGCGCAGGGATCGAGCCTCAGCATCTGGCGCACTTGTTCGACCGCTTTTATCGAGTCGATACCAGTCGTTCGCGTGCGGAAGGTGGTACCGGTCTTGGCTTGGCGATTGTTCGATCGATCATGAGCCTCCATCAGGGAACGGCGGAGGTTCAAAGCATGCCTGGCAGCATCACCACTTTCAGGCTGAGTTTTCCAAACCTCGACGGACAGACTACCTGGCAGCAGGCAAGAAAGGCTCAGGGGTAATTTCCGCCATCAAGCACCTGTAACTAGCGCTTAACGCCCCCCCTGCACCACTGGAAATGCTCAGGTGGTTCAGGGGCTTATTGTCCGTTGAGGTCTGACCACATGGCGGACCACACCTAGGCATGGATGTTCGCGAGGTACCTTTCTAGTGCTGCATGCCTTCGTTTTCTTCGAGCCCGGCATGAAACTGCGAGTTCTCTAATTGAAGGGTCGTATGGCTAATACGGAATGCCTCGCTCATCAGTCGAGTCACCTCAGCCAATATATCTTGCTCGGCTCGGGAGGAACGCTGGACGACAAGGTGTGCACTCATGACATTCTTCCCGCTGGTCAAAGCCCAGATATGCAGATCATGGATATCCTCAACGCCTTCAACCGCCCTGATTCTCACCTCCACTTCAGCGATATCGATACCATCTGGAACCCCTTGCAACAGGATGTTCATGCTTTCTTTGAGCAAAACCCAGGTTCTGGGGAGAACCCACAGCCCGAGAGCCGCGGCAACGATCGAGTCAACCCAAGTCCATCCGGTAGAACGGATGATCAATGCCGCCCCTATTACGCCTATGGAGCCCAACATGTCGCTCCAAACCTCCAGGTACGCGCCTTTGACGTTAAGGCTTTCGGCACTGGCAGACATGAGCAAGCGCATTGAAACAAGGTTCACAACCAGCCCTATCACGGCGACGATCAGCATGCCTGTCGATTGGATTTCTGTCGGAGTTTTAAACCGCTGATAGGCCTCGTACAGGATGTACACCGCCACCATGAACAACAGAGTCGCGTTGAAAGCAGCTGCGAGGATTTCAAATCGTGCATAGCCAAATGTCCGTTTTTTATCCGCAGCGCGTTTGGCGATCTGAATAGCGACCAATGAAATAGCCAGGGCAGTGGAATCGGTCAGCATGTGAGCGGCGTCGGATAACAACGCCAAGCTGCCGGTAATGAAAGCCCCAATGACCTCTGCGACCATAAAGCTTGTCGTCAGCGCCAGAGCAATCCATAACTTTTTCTCGTGCCCTGCACGTGCTTGACCGTGACTATGACCAGCGCTCATATGACTCTCCATGTGTGTGAACGGATGCGACAACGACTCAGAAGACCGCCCCGGGTTACTCTTCGCTAAGAAGTGACTCCAGTTCTCGGGAGAGAGGCATCACCTGAAACGCACTGACTCGAGCGCGCCGGTATTTCCCGAAGGTACCCATACTTTAGAAAATAGCAGTGCTGCGAAGACACGTGGTATT
This sequence comes from Pseudomonas sp. Ant30-3, assembly GCF_000690905.1. Lineage (GTDB taxonomy): Bacteria > Pseudomonadota > Gammaproteobacteria > Pseudomonadales > Pseudomonadaceae > Aquipseudomonas. The sequence continues at coordinate 10,772 of NZ_JMCL01000083.1, forward strand.
TGTCCCCAAACCTCCCGAGGATCTTGTGCCCGGATGCCCACGTACAACATCAAGACGTGGGACTTTACATGTAGCGAGGTACGGCGCTGTGCCAGGATGTGGGTCCGCTCCAACCAATGGTAAGCGCGCTTATAATCTCGGGCCCGAATCGCAATACGGGCCTCGCCGAAGCCCTCAAGAGTTGCCCGATGCAACATCGCTTTCATGCGTAATCTCCGGACTATTTTTTCAGCAATCGCAGCCCATTCAGCACTACCAACAGGCTGACGCCGACATCTGCAAACACCGCCATCCACATGGTGGCCAAGCCCATCAAAGTGAACACCAGGAACAGAGCTTTGACGCCCAAGGCGAACCCGATGTTTTGCTTTAATACCGTGGCGGCTTGTCGAGACAGGCGGAAGAATGCCGGGATTTTCCGCAGGTCATCATCCATCAGCGCGACGTCAGCCGTTTCGATTGCGGTGCCGGTACCCGCAGCGGCCATAGCGAAACCGATCTGGGACTTGGCCAAGGCCGGCGCATCGTTTATCCCATCGCCGACCATCCCCACCACACGACCACGGTTCTGCAACTCAACAATGGCCTCGAGCTTGTCGGCGGGCCGCAAATTTCCTCGCGCCTCATCAATCCCGACTTGTTGCGCAATTGCCTGCGCAGTGTGTGAGTTGTCACCTGTCAGCATCATGGTCCTGATGCCCAGTTCATGAAGTTCTTTGATTGCGGTTTGACTTGAGTCCTTCGCCGTATCGGCAACCGCGAACAGCGCCATGACCTGCGTAGCGTTGCTCAATGCCACAACGGTTTTCCCCTGGCGCTCCAGACGACTCAGGGATTCGTTCAGTTGTGGCGTACCAAGACCCAATTCCTCAATGAGACGATGATTGCCCAGGTGATAAAGCTCACCCTCGACTATCCCCTTTACACCACGTCCGGGAAGGGCTTCAAAATTCTCGACAAGCTTGAGCGCTGAGGCGTCCAAGGCCGCGTGTTTAGCGATGGCCTTTGAGGCCGGGTGATCCGAGCGACCGCCCAGACTGGCGGCAATAATCTGAGGGTCTAGTTCTGAAATCTCGGCCAATGATCAGGTCAAATAGAGTGGCCTGTTGCGCGGTGTTTTTCATCAGCCCTCGGCCCACATCTTCCGATCAGTCACGGTGGCGGACCAACCGTTCTCGCTCACGTCATCGATGACGTCGCCGTCGGTGCGTTTGTGGAAATTGTAGTAGTCCGACTGCTTCTTGAGTGTGGCCATGACACGATCAGGATCTTCATCGGTCCAGTCAGACAGTATCACGACGTAGTCGCGAGTGGCTGTGGTACCAGTAGGTGCCGTTCTGGCGAACCTTGAATTTGTAGACGTACATGTCGTCTGGCTCGATACCGTGGAAGCTCAGGCCCGACATACCGTCTATATTGGCGGGCAGCAGGAGGCGGTGCCAATGGATGGAAGTGTTCTGCTCCAGGCGGTTTTTCACTCGCAGGGTGATGGTGTTGCCTTCACGCCAGCGCAGCAGAGGTCCAGGCAGGCTGCCGTTGATGGCCATGGCTATGCGCGGCGAGCCGGTGATATTCACCGGGGTTTCGCCGATCGATAGATCGAACTCCGTGCCGGATAGCACAGTGAGTTGACTAGGGCTGGTTACCGCCCAAACTGGGGGGCGCCACAGGCCTAGGCCTGCAAGAATGCCTCCGGCAGCCAGGCCTTTGACTAAGGTCCGTCTAGAAGTTTTGGAGTGCATGCCGTTTTTGTCAAATCAGTCAAAAGAAAGCAGTGCTAAACAGCCTGCGTGTGTTGCTTGCAGGTTGAACTGCCTTTCAGGCGTTTCTTCTCACACGGCTAACCAGCCGAGCCCGCTGCCGCTATAAGTCAGATGCACGCGCCAACGAACGTAGAAGTTGGCACATGTGAACCATCCGGATGATTACATTTCTGTCAACTTGGGGACGATAGACAGATCAGCAACTGGCGTGACCGGTCGCCTTGGCCTTGCTTTCAGCTACTGGGGCTTCTGCCTTCTGCTTCTGTGCAAGCTGGTAGTCCATCGAGACTTTTCGGGCTTGCTCCATATGCGCGATTACCCGGTCACCGCCACCTTCGGCCATAGCCAGGGAGGAGGCAGTCAGAGCGGTGATTATGAAGAGCGCTTTTATGGATTTCATTTGGGTATCCTCAAGTGAGATTTGGTTACCCCGTTGACTCCACCTCTCAAGGTGGTTCCGGGGGCTGAGCTTCAGGCGCGAAGCAACCATACCCATGTCGCCCTGTCAGAAACCTTAGGTGTACATTACATTTGTGTCAGGTTGCGATTTCCTCCTTGAACAGCCTGCTGCTCAATCCGTAAGGTCTCGTCCATCCTAAGCAATAATGCACGGCAGACTGTAGTGGTCTAATGAAACCTGACACCTCGATCTGGCGAGCATTCTCACCTAAATAGGTTCCGGGATTAGTTGACCACTACAGCTTGCCGGCCTTCACGGCTATTAACGTGCGCCAGTATCCGAAAGCCAAAGAAAGAGGCTGCGTCGTACTTACGGGATTACATCAAGTAGGTCCGCGAAAAAGGCGGGATGATTTTATAGCAGGCATCGTAGCCCTCCTCAGCCGTGGGTTAGCGGCTAGACCTGTGTTAGAGGTCACAAACGACCCGACGAAAGCGACGGAGTCGGTCGTTCTAGCCTTCCCTGAATAAGGCAAATACAATGGCATTCAGGGCGACGGTAGATGGTTTGGAGAGGGCTATGTTTATGAGCATAGCCTTACCTTTCTAGCCACCGTCTCCCCTTCATTTCACTCTAGCCGGTGGTCAACCCTTTTTGCAACGGCTTGGCCAGCTCTGATTCCCCATTGCGATACAGCAGGTGATAAAGCGCTGGCAACACTAAGAGGGTCAACAGCGTCGACGAAATGATACCGCCAATCACGACGGTCGCCAGGGGGCGCTGCACCTCGGCGCCGGTGCCAACATTGAGGGCCATTGGCACGAAGCCGAGGCTGGCGACCAACGCGGTCATCAGTACGGGGCGCAAGCGAGTCATCGCTCCATTGACGATCGCATCGTGCAATGGCTCGCCATCGGCTCGTAGCTTACTAATGAAGCTGATCATCACCAGGCCATTGAGCACTGCCACACCAGACAGCGCGATAAAGCCCACGCCGGTGGAGATCGAGAATGGGATGTCGCGTAGCCACAAAGCCAGCACACCGCCTGTCAACGCCAGTGGCACACCGCTGAATACGATGGTGGCGTCTTTCGCCGAGCCGAAGGCCATGAACAGCAGTCCGAAGATCAACAGCAATACCACTGGCACTACTACCGTCAGCCGCTGACTTGCCGAGATGAGCTGCTCGAAGGTACCACCGTACTCAACCCAGGTACCTACCGGCAGCTCGACCTCTGTAGCGATCTTGGCGCGCAGCTCTTCGACGAATGAGCCCAAGTCGCGACCGCGTACGTTGGCAGTGACCACCACGCGTCGTTTGCCATTCTCGCGACTGATCTGATTTGGGCCCAGTTCGGATACGATCTTGGCGACTGCGCTAAGCGGCACATGTCGGGGTGCGGAGACCAAACCTGCTTCATTGGAGTCGGCTGCTGCGGGTAGGGCAATCGCAAGGTCTGCGAGTACGTTGGGGTCAAGGCGCTGGCTGTCATCCAGGCGCACGACAATGTCGAAGCGGCGATCGCCGTCGAACAGCTGTCCGGCGGTGCCGCCACCCAGCGCCACGGACACGGCATCACCCAGATTGACCACTGAAAGACCATACCGCGCCAGTGCCGCGCGGTCGGGGATAATCGTCATCAGCGGCAACCCGGTGACCTGCTCCAGCTTCACGTCTGCCGCCCCGTCTATCCCGGCGGTAATCGTCTCGATATTTGCTCCGACAGTGGCCAGTTGCTCCAGGTCGTCGCCAAAGAGTTTGATTGCAACCTCGGCACGTACACCCGCGATCAGCTCGTTCATTCGCATCTGAACGGGTTGGGTGAACTCGTAGTTGTTGCCTGGGATGGCCCGGACTGCGGTTTCCATTTCTTCGACAAGCGCGGCTTTGGACTTGCGTGGGTTCGGCCAATCGGCGCGGTCCTTGAGTATGATGAAGGTATCGGCGACAGAAGGCGGCATTGGGTCAGTAGCTACTTCGGCTGTGCCAAGCTTGGCGACCACCTGTTCGACTTCAGGAAATGCCTTGATTCGCGCTTCGAGTTGCTCTTGCATGCCGATTGCCTGAGTCAGACTAGTGCCCGGAATACGCAGTGCGTGCAAGGCTATGTCGCCTTCGTCCAGGTTGGGAATGAACTCTGTGCCAAGGCGCGTCACCAACATACCGGCCAGTACGGTCAACACGATTGCCCCTGCCACAACGGCCACGGGCATGACCAGAACCTTGTGCAGCAGAGGCGCATAGATACGCTTCAACCCGCGCATGGCCCGGGTCTCATTTTCGTTGACCTTGCCGGCGACGAATTGCGCCACCGCTGCTGGCACGAACGTCAGGGACAGCGCCATCGCTGCGGTCAGTGCCATCACCACGGTAATTGCCATGGGGTGGAACATTTTCCCTTCGACACCGGTCAGGGCAAAGATCGGCAGATAAACGGCGGTGATGATGAACAGACCGAACAGGCTGGGCTTGATGACCTCCGCGCTGGCCGCGGCAGCCAGTTCGAAGCGCTCCTCGCGACTCAGCAGGCGCCCAAGTGAATGCTGGCGTTCGCCGAAGCGGCGCAGGCAGTTCTCGACGATGATCACCGCACCATCGACGATGAGACCGAAGTCCAGGGCTCCCAGGCTCATCAGGTTGGCCGAGACACGGTTGTGCACCATGCCGGTTATGGTCAAAAGCATGGTCAAGGGAATCACCGCAGCGGTGATCAAGGCTGCGCGCAGGTTGCCGAGCAGTAGAAACAGCACGGCCACGACCAGCAATGCACCTTCCACCAGGTTCTTCTGCACGGTTGCGATGCTGCGATCGACAAGGTCAGTGCGGTCATACACGGAGAGTGCACTGATGCCGTCGGGCAGCGTCTCGTTGATCTCCTTGAGCTTGTTCCCCGCACGCTGCGCGACATCACGACTGTTTTCGCCGATCAGCATGATCACCGTGCCAAGCACCACTTCGCGGCCGTCCTTGGTCGCCGCGCCGGTTCTGAGTTCGGAGCCTTCACTGACTTGGGCGACGTCACTGATGCGCAGTGCCAGCCCTTCGCGCATTGCCACCACCACTTCGCTCAGGCCCTCCGCTACACCGATCTGGCCGTGCAGCCGAATCAGGTGTTGCTCGCCGGAACGTTCGATGTAGCCGGCCCCTGTATTGGTGTTGTTGCGCTCAACTGCACTGAGCAGATCGTTCAGGGTCAGATCATAGGCAACCAGCTTGGCTGGATCGGGAGAGATGAGAATCTGGCGGACATGGCCGCCGATGGTGTTGACCTCCGTTACTCCCTTGAGATTTCGCAACTGAGGCCGAACGACCCAATCCTGCAGGCTGCGCAGGTCCGTCGAAGTCCATGGTGTGCCATCGGCTTTCATTGCGCCGGGTTCGGCTTCGACGGTATACATGAAGATTTCGCCAAGCCCGGTTGCTACCGGCCCCAAGTTCGGCTCCAGCCCTTGTGGCAGCTGCGCTGCGGCTTGCTGCAGCCGCTCGGCGACTTGTTGCCGGGCGAAGTAAATGTCAGTGCCATCCTCGAAGACTACGGTGACTTGGGACAAGCCATAGCGGGAAATGGACCGTGTGTATTGCAAGCGAGAGAGGCCGGCCAAGGCGGTCTCGACCGGATAGGTGACCCGCTGCTCGGCTTCCAGGGGCGAGTAGCCCGGCGCTTCGGTGTTGACCTGCACCTGAACGTTGGTAATGTCGGGCACCGCGTCGATCGGCAGGCGGCCGTAGTTCCAGATGCCGAGCGCAGAAACGCCCAGCATCAGAACTAGGACCAACCAGCGATGCGCTATCGCGGCGCGGATGGTTTTTTCTAACATGGCGCTTCCTCAGTGGTCGTGGCTGGCGCCGGATTTATCGATGTCGGCTTTGATCAAGAAGCTCTGCTCGGTGACGTATGACGTCCCTGGCTTGAGCCCGCTCAGCACCTCCACATATTCACCATCGCGCGTACCTAGCTCGAGCATCCGTACTTCGTAGGTTTCGCCGATCTGGGCAAATACCACGGTGAAATCGCGAAACCGTTGAAGGCCCGACTCCTTTACCGCTAGCGAGGCCTGGCGCTCATCGAGGGTAACATCGCCTTCCACGGCCATGCCCGGACGCCAGCTGCCGTCGGGGTTGGCAATGCTTGCGCGGGCGACAACGCTCTGACCACGGGTGGTGAGTGGCAGCAACCTATCGATGACGGTCTCTGTTACGGCATCATGGGTGGCTGCACGGATGCGCACCGGTTGACCGGCGGCCACTCGCGAGGCGTTCTCGCCGATCGCGTGCAGTTCCACCCAGACCCTGGACATATCGGCCATCTCGATGAGGGTATTGCCGTCGGCGACGTCGCCGATATTGGTATTGAGTGCCAGTATCACGCCATCGAACGGCGCGGTGATGGTATAACTGCGCAGACTGTCATTGCCCTCGACCACCACCAACGTTTGCCCACGGCTTACGTTTTGGCCGTGTTGCACCGCAACTGCACGCACGATACCGGGAAAGCGTGCCTTGATTGCCGCGCGACGGTTGGCATCCAGCACGACATTACCGACCAGACGTACGCTATCGCGTATCACGGCGGGGCCTGCTGCTTCGACGTTGACGCCCGCATCCTTCGCGACGTCGGCGGGGATGGTGGTGCGGCCTTCATAGGAAGCGAACTCCCACTGGTGGGTTTTGTCGCCCTGTTTGGCGCTGACCCTGACATCGAACGAGTGGGGCTCGACTACGGTGCCGCTACCGGTCAAGTAGTCGTTCTCCGGTTGGAAGGTGAAGCGGTTGACCTCGCCATCCAGGCGCTCAAGTTCGACCGTGGCTTGAATCTCGGATGGATCCAGCGGTGTGTCGTCTTGATAGGCGTAGAGCCGATACTGTGGCGGTACGTTGGTTTCGAAGATTGTCACTTCGAGAGCAAAGTTACCCGCGCGCAGCATGCGGCCTCGATGGGGGCCGCGCTCATAATCGGCATTGGCGGTCGCCTGGTCTTCACTGGGTTTGGCGGCCGAACTCGATTCGCCACAGCCGACGAGAACAAGGGACAGGGCTAACACAAGAATAAGACGGTCAATCATGGCGTAGGTCCCGAAGCGACGGCGGTGAGGCGTTCGACTTCAACGAGTAGGGTGTGGTAGCGGGCGGCGGCGTCAATAACGCGTGTGCGCTGGTCGAACAACGTGCGTTGAGCCTGGGTCAGTTCGATGAAGGAGGTGCGGCCAGCATCGAAGGCGTGGCGAGCGAAAGTGAATGCCTGCTCGGCCTTGGGTACCAGACGCGTACGCAAGGCCTCATACTCGGTACGCGCCTGCATCAGTTGTTGGTACAGCCCGAACAGTGACTGGTAACTTTCCATGCGCTGGGCCTCCTGGCGGGAGACCAGCGCCGTAAGCTGTGCATCGGCTTCTGTGATCGCATACGAGGCACGCGGTTTGCTGCCCAGCGGCACCGAAACCGACATGACCAACCCCTGATCGTCCAGCTCCTCGAACCGACGTACACCGAGGCTGAGGTCGATGTCCGGCTTGGCGCTGGCTTGTGCAACCCGACGTTTGGCAGCAATGGTGTCGGCCTCGAAGGCCGCATTGCGCTGAACAAGCGACATAGGCAAGCGAGCGGCTAGCGTCTCGAAGGTTTCAATTGATGGCAATACGTGGATATTGCCTTCAACCTGGAGGAAGTCGGGCTTGATCGCCCCCCAACTTGCGGTCAGCGCGACCTTGCTGCTCGCTAGGTCTCGTTCGGCCGCATCGCGTTTGAGTTCGGCATCGCCTACAACGATCTCTGCTGCACGTAAATCGGATTCAGGATTGCGCGCCGCCGCCACCCCTCGGGCAACTTCGCGACGTGTAGTGTCGGCTAATTCGAGCTGCTGGCGCGCGAATTCCAGACGGTACTGGGCGGCTGCCACCGCGATGAAACGCCCGGTGGTCCGACTGGCGACCTCCAGGCGTGCGATGTCGGAAAGGTGCTGCTGGCGCGCCATCTCTGCCGCCCCCAGTGCTTGCCGGGCAGCCTGCTTGCCACCGAGTTCGATGACCCGACTCAGGCGGAGCGTGGTTTCAGCGGATCTCAGGCCGCTCAAGCTGCCGGTACCGCCGACATTTTCCAGATCGACACCGACACTGTATGGCGTCGAGAGACTTCCAAGCTTGGCACGGGCCTGCACTGCTTGCAGATCGGCCTCTTGAGCCGCTATGAATAGATCTGAAGCGAGGCTACGCGCTACAGCCTCCTCAAGACGCAATGAATCGGCAGCCATCCCTACAGGGATACTGCAAAAGACCCCGGCAAAAGCCGGTGCCATGAGCCAACGCAGGTTCAAGGAATACCTCCGAATTATCGATAAACAACGCAATGCAGGCAGCCAAAAGCAGCCTGTTGGATGTCGTCAGATAATCGGAGGGCGGTAGGGCGGAAGCGGCGCTTCAGAGGGGGGGGAAGACACGACCAGGCGACTCCCAAGAGAGGAGGAAGCCATATCGTTTTGCGTCATCATCACCGGTAGTTGGGGCAATCCCGTTGAGGTCGTGCCTATATCGTGTGCATGTAAAACCACGTCACCCACAGGCTCTGAACGCCCCGAGTGATTATCGTGCTCGAACGAGGCAACGCTGGCTGGCGCGATTTCGTGACCATGTTCCACAGCCCCGCCTGTATGGGCATGAACCTTCCCTGACGGTAGTGCCGCGCAGGCGATTGCCAGCAGCAGCAGCATACTGGCTAGCCGCCCGATGGGACGTCTGATCCAGAGGTGCAGGGATTGATGGAAGGCTCGCATAGTCATCCGGGGGTCATGGCCTAGTGCACGGATTGGTTACAACTCCGTCTGTATGGGGTTTGGGGAGTAATGGAACAGAAAGTGCACTTAAGCCCAGCGCCTGCCCGCAAACCCTCTTTAACGCTAATATTCTCGGCATAAATATAGAGTTTTCAACTTATCAGCAAGGTGACTGAAAAATTACAAATACGTTATCCAACGATCCGGCTGTATTTTTTTGCACTAACATCGGATGAGTTAAAAAATAGATTATAAAAAGCCTCCGGCGCGTGAGAATTTCCTCTACGTGCCGGCAGACATAATTCCATACAAAAGATAACTCAAGTGTGACCTGAAAATTACTTTTATGTCAGCTAACAGTAAGCGCACTTAAACAATTAAGCCAAATAATATGAGACATGGCTCCTTTGGACTAGCCTCCGTGCTGGCATTTGGTACCCATAACTCTGTACTCCAAAGTGTTGAGTTTGCCAGCAGAGTCCTCATAGGTCATGCGCGAAGGCGCAACATCACAGGATTTGTTGGCTTGCGTGACACTAACTACCTTCTGAACATCCAGGTTCATACCATATTCATAATGAACAATCTCAGGTATGGCTTTACTATTTTTGAGAGCATATTGCTCCATCGCCTGTTGATTTTCTTGCATCATCCGACCATAAACACGATCTCCTCCGCCTTCAGCCATGGCAAAGGATGAAACTGCCAATATCGAAATAGCGATGACTGCATTCAATGTTTTCATGATTCTACGAGCTCTAATTCACTGGTGACTAGATAGTAGCTAATGATACCTGTCAGAAAGCTGCCGCTAACATTACATATCTGTCAGGCAAGGTCTTGGCTCCGTTAATGGCATACTTTAGGAAACTCTGAAAAAGACTTCCATCTCTGGTGAAATACCCGCCAGACACGAACACGACGGTTTTTCCCCATGAAACAGATGTCCTTCGCTGATGCCGAGTACGCCGGCAAACGTAAGCAGACCCGCCGCGAGCGCTTCCTGATTGAAATGCATCAGGTCGTGCCCTAGAAGGGCTTGATTGCCTTGATCGAACCGCATTATTCGAAGGGCGAAGTCGGTCATCCGGCGTATCCGTTGATGGCGATGCTGCGGGTTCATCTGATGCCGAACTGGTTCGGCTCCAGCTATCCGGCGATGAAAGAGGCACTGTACGAGACCACGATCCTGCGCCAGTTTTCCGGACTACATCTGGATCGAATTCCCGATGAGACCACGATCCTGAACTTCCGCCGCCTGCAAGAAAAACACGAACTGGCGGGCGGGATTTTGCAGGTCATCAACGGTTATCTGGACGATCGTGGCTTGATGCGGCGCCAAGGCACCGTGGTCGCGAGGATCATTCATGCCCGAGTTCGACCAAGAACAAGGACGGCAAGCGCGATCCGGAAATGCATCAGATGAAGAAGGGGAGAAGAGGGAAAACGGAAAAAATCGTACGCGTGCGACGTGAAGTCGCACCAGTTATTGTCTCACCTCGATAGAGGTAGTGAGACTCGTTGTTCCCTCAACGGTAGCCTACCGGTGCAGGCGAAGCTGGTAACGGCTTGCTCTGAAGCCACCGGGACAATGAAGTCCTTCGAAAGAGAAGGAAAAGCCGCGAGGTGATTCCAACCGCTACCAGCATCAGGTGGCGAGGATGCTTGGCTGGATAATAGGACCAACATAAGTGAACTGCTGATAAACCTCGTTATTTTTAACAAGCCAAAGATGCTGACAGGCTTGGACCAAAAGGTGAGTGGTGGGTTGCTCGATTACGTACTGCGGGCACAGGGACAAGAACATCACCGGGGGAAAGGCAGGGTCTACGTTATTCATGTAACTGGTGTGGAACACGGTAAACCCATATTTCTGCCCAGAACATCGGGCAAGCGAACTGCAAGGAACGCTGATGGAGGTGTGGGTAGAGGATTGAGGAAAAAGCAAATGCCTCCCTGTAATCGGGTGGATAGGGATGAAATAACATCTCACGCGAAAGTGGGCAGACTTCCTCATGGTCTCTCTTCACAAGAGAGTTTCCAGAACCATCTAAACGGAAGGAGAGCAAATGAGTGCAGAAACACTGGCGCGTGCACCTTCTGGCGTGACGTGGGACGGCATCAATTGGGCCGATGTCCAGCGTCAGGTAAGAAGGCTGCAAGCACGTTTTGTGAAGGCAACACAGGAAAGCAGACATAACAAGGTGAAAGCCCTGCAATGGCTGCTGACTCACTCGTTTAGTGGCAAAGCGTTGGCTGTCAAACGGGTGACCGGAAATAAAGGCAAGGACACTCCCGGCGTGGACAATGTCATATGGAAAACGCCGGTGGCAAAGACCAACGCGATAGCGTCGTTGAAGCGGCGAGGTTATTCGCCACTTCCACTTCGGAGAGTGTTAATTCCGAAGAAAAACGGTAAGACAAGGCCGCTCGGTATTCCGACAATGAAATGCCGCGCCATGCAAGCGCTGTATCTGCTGGCGCTGGAACCAATTGCCGAAACCACCGCTGATCTGAACTCCTATGGGTTCAGGCCGGAGCGCTCAACCGCCGATGCAGGCGAGCAATGCTTCATCTGCCTGGCAAAGAAAACACAGGCGCAATGGGTGCTGGAGGCCGATATTCAAGGCTGTTTCGACAATATCAGCCATGACTGGATGATCGCCAACGTCCCCACGGACAAAACGATGCTAAGGAAGTGGCTCAAAGCGGGATTTGTGTATCGACACGAACTCTTCCCTACGGAATCCGGCACCCCGCAAGGGGGTATCGTCAGTCCGGTTCTGGCAAACATGACTTTGGATGGTCTGGCAGCGAAACTTGCGAAGCAATTCCCGCAAGAGAAGCAGGCAGGCTTGAGAATGTACATGATACGTTACGCGGACGACTTCATTATTACTGGCAATTCGAAAGAGTGGCTGGAGCAAGAGGTTAAGCCGGTCGTGGTTGAATTTCTGGCGGAACGCGGGTTGGTTCTATCGCCAGAAAAGACCAAAGTAACGCATATCAAGGATGGGTTTGACTTTCTCGGTTGGAACATTCGGAAGTACAACGGCAAGCTGCTGATGAAGCCGTCGAAAGCGAACGTCAAAGCACATCTTGACAAAATCCGGGAGGTTATCAAAGGCAATAAAACGGCTAAACAGGTCAATTTGATAAGGCTGCTGAATCCTATTTTACGAGGATGGGCGAATTATCACCGCCACGTAGTCTCCAAGAAAACCTTTGCTCGAATCGATCACAATATTTGGTCAATGCTATGGCAATGGGCGACAAGAAGGCATCCAAATAAAGGAGTCAAATGGGTAAGGGAGAAATACTTCCGTACTCAAGGCGCCCGAAACTGGATTTTTGCCGCTACAGAAGAAAAAGAGGATGGATCGAAAAGAGATTGCATCCTGCTGAAAGAATCAGACACACCAATACAGCGGCACATCAAGATTAAAGCCGCTGCGAACCCATACGACCCTCAATGGGAACAGTATTTCGAGTCCCGGTGGGGCAAAAAAATTCTGAGCTCGGCGAGGGGGCGCGGGAAGATGTACCGTGTCTGGCTAAGGCAAGATGGCATGTGTCCTACCTGCCAGAAACCCATCACAAAGCGAACCCCTTGGGACATTCGCCACATGGTGAAACGGACTGATGGTGGGTCAGACGCTGCAAGCAATCTCCAGATGTACCATCTCAGTTGCCGGAGAAATCAAAAGTACGCCGAATATGAGGCTGTGTAACCGGGCTTTGAAAGATGCCTTTGCAGAGGCTTGAGCCGGATGAGGGGAAACTCTCAAGTCCGGTTCTTAGGGGACGGTGGCACAGTAATGTGCTGCCGTTACCCGACTAAGCATTCGGCTTGTCAGGTTGGGGCTATAGAGGTTGACGCCAAGCGTCAGAAAATGCACAAAACGGCCCTACTCTGACGCTGCGCGAGTGATCCGCCTGACGCCCAATTGAGGTGTACTTCAGCTGGACGTTCGCGGTGAGTAATTGCATGGTCCTGACCAGCTATTTGCATGGGATTTGACCAACAAGTCTCGGGGCAATGAGCGGCAGAGAACGACCCGGGCTGTGTGAAAACGTCTTAGCCTGTCCGCCTTTTTGCTGAAGAACGCCAACAGCAACCTGAAGTACTTCAAGCTGCCGCTGAACCGCGTGATAGAGCTGGGCACGCAGGTTGAGATGTAGAAACAAACAAGGCCGCAAATGCGGCCTTGTTATTGTTCAGGGTGTTACTCGTGTGAGTGTCCGTGCTCAGCGCTCTCGGAGGTTGCGCCTTTCTCTCCGCCGCCGCATGCCGTCATCAGGCCTAGGAAGCAGATCAGGAGCATCGAACGAATCAGAGTTGTTGGGGTTTTCATGGGAAGGTTCTTCAAAAAATGTATGAAATAAATGGTCTGTGGTCAGGCTGATCACTGCGTTTTCGGCAGTAGGACAGCCATCGCTGCTTCGGACTACTGTTTGACGCTCAAGTAATCGCCAGTCGTTTTTAGTGAGATGGTCACGTCGCTGTTGCTGCGATTGCGCCAGAACCGACCGTGGGTGCCGTCAAAAAGGGCGGTGAATTCACCTTTCTCACCTTTTTCCTGCGCTATCCACCATGAAACGCAAGACCAATTCCGCCAAATGGGCCGCCGTCCTCAACGACTGGACGAAGGCCGATGCAGACGCGGCATCAAAGCTGGAATGGGGCATTTTCGATGTTGGAAGCCCTTCTAAGAAACGAAAGCCCGTTGGCCCCTTCGACTTTAACTATCTCCCTTTCGAGCTTAGGAGCATTGACGAAACGCGCATCCTAAAGGATGACGCCGCCGCTTTCGACCTGGTTCGCCAGTTGGTGGCAGAGGGTTACGACGGCGGCTACAGCCAGCGTTTGCTCTAAGCAGACGTCGGGCGTTTTGCTGTCTGGCATTTAAGACGGGACGATGGACGACGCCTGCAGTTTCACGAATCTGAACAATTATTGTGTTCCCAATTACCCAGCGAGCGCGCATGCAAGACTGCCCTCAATAAAGTTTGGCTGGGTCACCTGGACCAGCTTTCCGTTACGAAAGGGCAAAGAGGGCGTTCGGGCCCTGAACAGCGACATTACGGCCAATGGCGGCAGCGGCTTCATTCGCTGGCGGGCCAATGAAAGTCGCGAGTGGAAATTCGCGCTCAGCCCGTCCCACTTCAGCGATGGCAACAATCGTGCAAATCGATCTGGGATTGGAAGTCGGCGCCAGCCACAACTCCCTGTCTGACGACGTGCCGTTTAACCCCAAATCCGATCTCAGCGTCCTGCCGATGGTCAGCGTCAATCACATGCTCTACCAGCGCTATGAAACCCGATGGAGTCAGCAGTTCCAGGTCGACGCGGGTAGTTACACCCAGCAACGTCATTCCACCGGCGCCATGGGTCTGTTGGGCTACGGCCAGCGTTTCAGCTGGAACGATGTGTTGGAGGTCGGCGGCATGTTAACCGCGATCAACCGGCCATCTGACGGAGAGCGGGAAACCGATCTGCGCCTGATGGTCGATCTTACTTTCCGCTTCTAGAGGAGTTTGAAAATGGCCTTGATATCGCGTTTCTTCCTCCTGCTGGGAGCGCTGTTGATCAGCGCTTGTGCCCAGCAAGCCCCGCCCTTCGTGCCGCCCTCCGAACGTCCGGTGGTGGAAAGCGAAACTCCGTGGCCGAAAAACAATGTACTCGGCATCGTCTATCACGATGTCGATGACAAAGACCCCGACCAGGCGATGGTGGCCGTGCGCACCTTACGCTTGATCGAGCAATTGGCCTGGTTACGGGAGAACGGCTACCAGCCGGTCTCCATCGACCAGGTCCTGGCAGCACGCAAAGGTGGCCCCGATCTGCCGCCCAAAGCGGTCATGCTCAGTTTCGACGACGGTTATGCAAGCTTCTATACCCGGGTGATGCCGGTGCTGCGTGCCTATAAATGGCCTGCCGTGCTGGCACCGGTCGGAACCTGGCTCGACACACCGCCGAATCAACCGGTGGATTTCGCTGCCGCGACGCCGCGCAAGCGCTCGGACATCCTGACCTGGGATCAGGTACGGGAGATTTCCCAGTCCGGACTGGTGGAAATCGCTGCGCACACCGATGCCCACCACAAAGGTATCCTGGCTAACCCCCAGGGCAACCTGCAGCCCGCCGCCACAACCCGGCGTTACGACCCCGTCGCCAAACGCTATGAAACCGAAACCGAGTTCCAGGCCCGTCAGCGTGCCGACGTGGTGGCGATTTCGGACAAAATCTACAAGGTCACGGGTAAAAAGCCGCGGGTCTGGGTCTGGCCATATGGCGCGACGGATGGCAGCACGCTGCAAATCGTCAATGATCAGGGCTATCAAATGGCCTTGACCCTCGAAGACGGGCTCGACACCCTCGATAACCTGATGAGCAGCCCGCGTTACCTTGTTTCCGCCGACCCGAACGGCCCGCGCTTCGCCAACAGCGTCGTCTCGGTGCAGGAGAAAAATGCGATGCGCGTCGTGCACGTCGACCTGGATAACGTCTACGACCCGGACCCGGCCCAGCAGGAAAGAAACCTGGGTAAGCTGATCCAGCGTATATACGACTTGGGCGCCAATACCGTGTTCCTGCAAGCCTTCGCCGATCCCAAGGGTGATGGCCTGGTGCGTTCGCTGTACTTCCCTAACCGTCACCTGCCGATGAGTGCCGACATTTTTGACCGCGTGGCCTGGCAGTTGCGCACTCGGGCCCATGTCAAAGTCTACGCCTGGATGCCAGTGCTGAGCTTTGCCCTGGATTCGAAGCTGCCGCGAGTGACGCGCTGGGACCCGGAAACCGGCAAGGCATCGGTCGATCCGGGCCAGTACATACGCTTGTCGCCCTACGATCCGAACGTACGGCGCATCATTGGTGAAATCTACGAAGACCTGGCGCGCATGTCGTCGGTCAGCGGCGTCCTGTTTCACGATGACGCAATCATGTCGGACTTCGAAGATGCAGGCCCCGATGCTCTCAAAGTCTATGCCGCCAATGGTCTGCCCGGCTCGATTGCCGCGCTGCGCGCCGATCCTGCCGTGATGCAGCGCTGGACGCGTTTCAAAAGCCGCTACCTGATCGATTTCACCAAGGAGTTGACGGCCAAGGTCCGCGCCATTCGTGGCCCGCAAGTGAATACGGCGCGCAACATTTTCGCCGAGCCGATACTCAATCCCGACAGTGAGGCCTGGTACGCGCAGAACCTTGATGACTTCCTCGTCACTTACGACTGGACGGCGCCGATGGCCATGCCGTTGATGGAAAAACAGTCTTATAAACAGTCCCATGCCTGGCTCGAGAAACTGGTCGCCACGGTCAAGGCTCGTCCCGGTGCGCTTGATCGCACCGTGTTCGAATTGCAGGCACGGGACTGGACGAAACAGGAAGATGCCGACATCGACGGCGAAACACTGGCCCAGTGGATGAGAGTGCTCCAGCGTCAGGGCGTGACCAGTTTTGGTTACTACCCCGACAACTTCCTCGACAATCTGCCGGAGCTGAAAGCCGTAAGGCCCGCGCTCTCCAACAAGTGGAATCCATAACATGCTGGATAGACTTCTGGCTCTACTCGTCTGGCGATCGTCCTGGGGATTCCCCTCGGGCTGCTCTTTCTACTCACTGGCCAGTTCCTGATGGACACCCAACACCAGCACCACGTCGGCCTTGGCCGAAGTCGGAGTTGATGTCGTCCATCTCGAACACCTGGTCGTAAGGCACTTCGGGCTTGGCCAGCAACACGTTCATATGGCCTGGCATACGGCCGGCAACCGGGTGGATCGCGTACTTCACGGTCACGCCGCGATGGGTCAGCTTTTCGGTCAGCTCTTTCAGCGCGTGCTGCGCCCGGGCGACCGGCAGGCCGTAGCCCGGAACGATGATCACGGTATCGGCGTTAGTCAGCAGGAAGGTCGCGTCGTCGGCCGAACCGGATTTCACCGGTGGGCTTCCTTAGCGCCCGCCGGACCTGCATCGGCAGTATTGCCGAAACCGCCGAGCAGTACGTTGAAGAACGAGTGGTTCATCGCCTTACACATGATGTACGACAGGATCGCACCGGACGAGCCCACGAGGGAGCGGGCAATGATCAGCATCGAGTTGTTCAGCGAGAAGCCAATCCCCGCTGCTGCCCAACCGGAGTAGCCTGTTTAGCATCGACACCACCACCGGCATGTCCGCGCCGCCGTTCGGGATGATGATCAGCACACCGAGCACGAAGGCCAGGGCCAGCATCAGGGCGAAAGCGCCGAGATTGCCGGTCAGCACAAAGGTGAGCCCGAGCCCCAGCGTCGCCAGGCCCAGCAGCAGGTTGAGCTTGTGCTGGCCAGTGAACTGTACCGGAGCGCCCTGGAACAGGCGGAACTTGTACTTGCCCGAGAGCTTGCCGAAGGCGATCACCGAACCGAGAAGGTAATTGCACCGATGGCCGCGCCGAGGAATAGCTCCAGACGGTTACCGGCAGGAATCGCATCACCCAGTTGCTTGACGATGCCCAGCGATTGCGGCTCGACGACAGCAGCAATGGCGATGAACACGGCGGCCATACCGATCATGCTGTGCATGAAGGCGACCAGTTCCGGCATCTTGGTCATTTCAACGCGCTTGGCCATGATCGAGCCGGCCATACCGCCGACCAGCAGGCCGACGATGACGTAACCGATGTCAGCGGTGTTGCTCAGGATGGGGGTTTTCTTGTCAGCGGTGCGCTGAACAGCCAGATTCCTACACCGAGCCCACCTTGTTTGTTCGTTGAGAAAGGTTGAAACAGCTGTTGTTTCTGTTTTAGCGTTATACCGTTGCCGGTGTCATGGAGCGTGATGTGCAGCTTACCGGAGCGCACGTCTGACTCCAGACCAATATAAAGCCGCCCCCCGTTTGGCATCGCCTCCAGTGCGTTGGAAAAAAGGCTATTGAGCACTTGTGAGAGCAGCACGCGCTGACTGACCACTGATGGGACAGCCATCGCCGCGAATTCGACAATAACGTTTGATTGACGGATTTGTGGCTCAAACGCATGCAGAGTTCCGAGTATCGCGTCTAGCGGATCCACTTCTTCGATTGAGCCGATCGAAGGGCTCGATGCCAGCAACAAGTCCCTTACCCACTTCGACATCCGATCAACCTGGCCAATGATATCGGTGATGCTCTTTTGTACCGGAGGGGGGGCCATGGCCTGCGCCAATTCGGCGCTGGTACGGATCGTGGCCAGCGGGTTGCGCAGGCTATGAGCTACGGCGGCAGACATTTCGCCCAGTGCTACGAAGGTTTCGTTTTCGATGATCTGTTTATGCTGTGAAACTAGCAGGCTCGCGGCACGGCGAACAATTAAGTAAAGCGTCAAGTAGATCAACGCGCCGCCAAAGGATGTTGCGAGCCACATCAGAATGTAGCCACGCTGAGTCCTGGCGATCAAATCCGAGGGTTCCTTGTAAATCTCTATGAGCGCAACGACTCTGCCCGCCGAGTTCAGCATCGGGATGTAGTTCTCGATGAACAGGCCCTTTGGCGCACGAAGGAACTGTTGTTCCTCGCGGTCACCCTGAAGCTCGTGGTAAGTGGCGAAGACTCTTTCCTTGGTTGCGAACGACTCTTCGAGCTCGTCATCGTCCGAAAACGTCTGACCGACCAGCGCGGGGTTGCTCGACCAGATGACCACATCGTCTGGCGCGTAAATACTGATCAACAACGAGTCGGGCTGGCGGGCAATGTGGTTAATGTGTTCGAGAAACTCTTTACGCGCATTTTGACGGTCGGTCTGTTCATCGAAGGAGAAGCTCGCATCCTCACGCGGATCGAGCAGCTCTCCCATTTGAACGTCAGGTAGGTTGTGGCGGGCCACTTCCGTCGATGCCAGCGCCTGGATGAACTGAGCCGTCAGTACGGCATCGCGCTGAATACTTTCATTGACGACAAATCGCGTAGCAACAAACCCTAAGCCAAGTGCAACGACGGTGATGATGAGAATGCTCACGAGCGAGAACCAGCGCAGCAGATCGAACTGCACGGTGTTCGCCGTCACATCCTTTCCTGAGAAAAATCTACCTAAACCGAATGCAAAATTCATCACGAATCCCTGTCTTGTGATAACGGTTTATAGCGCATTCCGGCGACGCGCCCATATGATCAATCGCACTTAGCCATCATTCATGGTGATTTTTAACCATCTACGGTCGGCGTCAAATGGTTGAGTGCGCATGCAGCTTTAGAACTAAAAAAGCAAGGCCGCAATCGCAGCCTTGTTTTTCCAGAGTGTTTACTCGTGTGAATGGCCGTGATCAGCGCTCTCGGAGGTAGCGCCTTTCTCACCACCACCGCATGCCGTCATCAGGCCGAGGAAGCAGATCAGGAGCATCGAGCGAAGCAGAGTCGTTGGGGCTTTCATGGAATGGCTCTTCAAAATGGATGAAATAAAGGGGGCAGGGTCAGGCTGAACCCTGTGTCTTCGGCAGGAGTACAGCCATCGTGATTTCGGACTACTGTTTGACGCTCAAATAATCGCCGGTCGTTTTCAGTGCGATGGTCACGTCGTTATTACTGCGATTGCGCCAAAACCAGCCGTGGGTGCCGTCAAAAATAGCGGTGAATTCACCTTTATCACTTTTGACCTGCTTGCCCTTGTTGTAGCTGTGGAAGTAACCCTTTTCACCGTTGTACGGCTCGCCATGCGTGTCGTAGTTCACAGGCCCACCCGCCGCTGTCCATTCATAGCTGACGGTCTTGTTCTTCAGCACTTCCAGTTTGATCTCTGTCCCTTCACCTGGCTTGAGCGTGACGGTCATTTGGTTTGTCTTCAAAGCAGGGGCAGGTGTTGCCACTGGTTGAGCAACAGGTTTCGCAATAGGTTGGACTTGTGCAACCTGCGGCGGAGCTGGAGCTGGAGCTGGAGTTGGAGCTGCTGGTTGAGGTGGCGCAGTATCTGCCAAAGCTTCCTGGGCGAGGATGATCTTCAGTTCGCCCATTTGGGTCAGGCCTAATGCGCGGCCCACACCCGTAGGATCAACGGCGTATTCCGAAGGCATAACCACAGTCACCAGCAAGCCGACCGCAGTCAGCAGGGCAATGACAGTCGAACGCACCAGTTTGCGAGTGCTAGGCAATTCATTAACAGTTGGAAGCGGAGTATTGAACATGGTCAGAATTCCTTACGCAGAGATAAACAGGCCGGTGATCTGGTAACCCATCAACAGGAAACCGGCACTCATCATGGCGACATTGGCGGTATAGGCGTGGCGCCAGAAACTGCCGGTGCGCCGCCAGTACCCCATCAGAATGAGAATCGCGCTGAGGGCCAGCAATTGGCCGATCTCGACGCCGACGTTGAAGGCGATCAGGTTGGGAATCAGACCATCAGATGAGATCTCGTATTCCTGGATCTTGGTGGCCAGACCGAATCCATGAAGCAGGCCAAAGATCAGCGTGGCCACCTTGGTATTGGGTTGAAAACCAAACCAGCGCTGGAACGCGCCCAAGTTGTCGAGCGCCTTGTACACCACCGAAAAACCAATGATGGCATCGATAATGTAGGAGCTGATGCTGACTTCCGTGAGAACGCCGAGTAGCAGCGTGACCGAATGCCCCACAGCGAACAACGTGACGTAGAGTCCTACATCCTTCAGACGGTAGAGGAAGAAGATCACTCCGAAGAGGAACAGCAGGTGGTCGTAGCCCGTCATCATGTGCTTGGCGCCCATGTAGATGAAGGGCAGCAACATGACGCCAGAGCTTTCCTGGATGAAGCCTTTATCACCTTCCGCCACGGCGTGAGCCAGCGCCTCGGGCATGCCGAGAAAGAGTGAGGCGATAAGTATAAACAGCAGCAGTAGCGGGCGATGCGAGGGCGCAGTGAATACGCCAACGCCGCTCAGAGAGTGCGAATGCATAGATCAAATCCTACGTTGCAGGGATCAAAGGCCGCAGCGCGGCCATGGTCAGGAGGTGAACGAAGGACGGGGTGGACGCTTGATCAAGAATATCGGAGGACGAGGAACCGCATGTTGCGGGGCATCAACCCGGATTGAAAGTTTGGGTTGTGCGGCCAAACTCAACAGGGTGGTGAGTTGCGGCGTTTCGTGCTGATGGTCAGGAGTCAGCGGCGAATGATAGTGATCTGAACAGCTTGCGCAGGAACGTGACGCCTCTTCCTCGCCGTGGGAGTGATCGGCGGCTTGCGTACCCTCCCACGCGGGCTGTTTGGTGACCACTGACAACGTATAGGTATGCCCGGCCCAGGCCGTCAAAAAGGCGAGAGCAAGCGCGAATACCACCGTCGTTGTCAGGGATCTGCTGAACATCGTGACCGTCTTTTGGCTCTTTTTTTGCCAAAACTATGCGTTTGACCTAACCCCCCTAGGGGGATACGATGCCCAGCTTAATTCATTGAGACCTGAGGCTCAAGTCATGAATGGGCACAAACACGAACACAACCACCCGCATACTCATGAAAGTCACGAGGCGATCATCAAGCGTCTCAAGCGTGCGGACGGCCATTTACGCGGCATCATCACCATGATCGAAGAGGGTCGGCAGTGCGTGGACATCGCCCAACAGCTGCATGCGGTCGAAAAAGCCGTGTGCCAAGCCAAGCGCACGCTCATTCAGGATCACATCGATCACTGCCTGGAGGACACCGTCTCGGCCTTGAACAATGGCGAGCGCGCACCTCTGGAAGCGTTTAAACAAATCACCAAGTACCTCTAGGTCTGACATGCCCAATTTTGCTGAACTCTTGCAACAGGGTGGGTCTCAAGCCTGGTTGTACTTTCCAAGCGCCATTTTGCTCGGTGCGTTGCATGGGCTGGAACCTGGCCATTCAAAAACCATGATGGCAGCCTTCATCGTGGCGATTCGTGGCTCGGTGAAACAGGCTGTTCTGTTGGGCTTGGCAGCAACAATTTCTCACACCTTGGTGGTGTGGTTGGTCGCTATCGGCGGCATGTACCTGGGTCAAGGTCTGGACGCGCAAACCACTGAGCCGTACTTCCAGCTCGTATCCTCCGCACTGATCATCGTGATTGCGCTGTGGATGTTGTGGCGTACCTGGCGCGGTGAGCAGATGTTCAAGTTCGAGCAAGGTGATAATCACCATCATGGCGAACATGACCATGGTCATCATGATGAAACCCACCGAATCGATACCGGCCATGGGCGTGTCGAACTGTCGATCTTTGAAGACG
This sequence comes from Pseudomonas sp. Ant30-3, assembly GCF_000690905.1. Taxonomy (GTDB): domain Bacteria; phylum Pseudomonadota; class Gammaproteobacteria; order Pseudomonadales; family Pseudomonadaceae; genus Aquipseudomonas. The sequence goes on from NZ_JMCL01000083.1 coordinate 32,875, forward strand.
GTATGCCACCGCATTGGCGGCTGAAGACATTGACCGGTCACGCCTGGACTGCTTCAGATGTTCGTCTGGCGACTACTCGTCCAGACGGCAGCACTCAATCGTTCTCTTTCGTCGAACGCGAAGGCTTCCTGGAGTCGGCAGCCGATATCCCGGAGCCGCATGAGTTCAGTGCTCGCTTGAGTCTTGGGCATGCGGGCCACTCTCATGATTACGATCTGGATTACCAGGAGCATGATCACGGGCACGCGCATTCCGAGCTGGAAGGTTTGGAACTGTCGATTGAGGGTTATCAGGATGCGCATGAGCGTGCGCATGCCAACGACATTCGTAAGCGCTTCACCAGCAGAGACGTCACTACGGGTCAGATCATCGTGTTCGGTTTGACCGGCGGCCTGATTCCTTGCCCTGCCGCCATTACCGTGCTGCTGCTCTGCCTTCAGGTTAAAGAAGTCGCATTGGGTGGCATGCTCGTCCTGTGCTTCAGCATTGGCTTGGCGATCACCTTGGTTACCGTCGGTGCCGCGGCGGCCATCGGTGCTAGGCAAGCTTCCAACCGCTGGCCTTGGCTGGGCGCTGTTGTCCGCCGCGCACCTTACCTGTCCAGCGTGCTGATCATCGCTGTTGGTGTCTACGTGGGCATCCATGGTTGGATCGGCTTGAACGCATAAGGCGATGCTTGAGTGTTTGAACTTTCCAGCTACTTTGGCCTGTTCCTGGCGGCATTCGGTGCCGCCACGCTGTTGCCAATGCAGTCTGAAGCGGTGTTGGTCGGGATGCTGCTCTCCGATCAGTACATCGTTTCAACGCTACTGGCGGTCGCCACCCTCGGCAACGTTCTCGGCTCTGCACTGAACTGGGTGCTGGGTCGCTCCATCGAAAAGCTTCGCCATAAGCGGTGGTTCCCGGTGAGCGAGAGCAAGCTCGAAAAAGCCCAGCAGTCCTATCTACGCTACGGGCGCTGGTCATTGCTGCTGAGTTGGGCGCGCATCATCGGTGATCCATTGACCGTCGTCGCCGGTGTCATGCGCGAGCCACTCTGGAGTTTTCTGCTGATCGTTACGCTGGCCAAGGGGGCTCGTTATCTCGTGCTGACCGTAATCACACTGGGGTGGACATGACGACTACTTATAGCCAGCAATCCCCGCTCAAGAGCCGAAGCAGCAGCCTGGATCTGATCAAATGGCTGGCGATGCTGACCATGGTCATCGATCACTTGCGGTTGGTGTGGCCGGAAATGAGCAACTTGTTCGTTCCGGGGCGGCTTTCATTTCCACTTTTTTGTGTCGCCATTGCGGCCAACGTGGCGCGCTCGAAACCGGGCGAGTGGCTGACGGCCGCGAACGGTCGCTACCTCGCTTTGACGCTGTTGTTCGCCGCCATTTCAGAAGTGCCTTATCGCTACATCAGCACCTCGGGATCATTCAATGTGCTGGTTACCCTGGCGTTGGGGCTGGTGATTGCTTGGGGGTGGCAGCATCGCACCCTGCTGAGCGGGTCTATGGCGTTGATTACCGCAGCACTTGCCTATGTGCTGGACGATCCATTGATGTATGGCTTTTACGGCGCACTCGTCCCAGCGGCCGTGTTATTAGCGATCAAGAGGCCCGGTATTTTTTGGTTGCTGCCAGCAGTTCTATGCCTGTTGAGCAACACTCGCAGCAGCATAGTGACTAGGGCAATGGACTTGGAAATCTATTCATTGCTGGCCTTGAGCACTGCTTTTGCCGCTCCGCTGATCGGACTCTGGCTTTTGCGCCAGACTTTTACCCTCAAGGTCTGGCCGGTGCGGCAATGGGGCTACTGGTTCTATCCGGGCCACCTTGCCGCTCTGCAAGGTCTACGGCTCTTGGTCTGAATGGCAGAGAAAGGACTCTCCTCAAAACGGAAAACGAGATGCACAGACGTTCATTACTCAATCTATTTCTGGCCGGCTTGGCCTTTGCCTTACCTTTGGACTTACGAGCCGCACAAGTCCGAAATGCTCGGCTGTGGAACACAGACGACAAGCTGCGGCTGGTGCTAGACCTAAGTGGTCCAACGCAGTACAAGACCTTCTCCCTGACGGCACCGGATCGGTTGATTCTCGATCTGTTGGGAACCGGCTTGGCCTTTGATTTGAGCAAACTGCAACTGGGTAACACGCCAATCCGCGCTATACGTTCTGGTCCTCAAGGCACAGGTACGCGAATTGTCTTGGACCTGGCTGGCCCCGTGCAATTGAATACCTTCATGCTGGCACCCGAACAGGCGCAGGGGCATCGCTTAGTACTGGATATTTCCAGCGCGGCATCTCCCCCAATTCAGCTCGCGGTGCCCGCTGTTCGGCAGGCTGAACTTAGTGATTCAGCTCATCCAAAACGCGACATCATCGTTGTTGTAGACCCAGGGCATGGCGGTAAAGACCCTGGAGCAGTCGGGGCCAAGGGCGAGCGGGAAAAAGATGTGGTGCTGTCAATTGCTCGGCAGTTGGCCAAACGGATCGAGCGGGAAAAGGGGTTTACCGTGCGACTCGTGCGCAACAGCGATGTTTACGTACCGTTACGCAAGCGGGTGGAGATTGCCCGCCAACACAATGCCGACATATTCATTTCTATCCATGCGGACGCCGCGCCTCGACGTACCGCATCCGGTGCGTCGATCTATGCGCTATCGGAAGGTGGAGCCACCTCTACTACTGCGCGCTGGCTCGCGCAGAAGGAGAACGGCGCCGAGTTACTCGGTACGACCAAAAGCCTTGCGCTCAAAGATAAGGACCCCATGCTAGCAGGAGTGATTCTCGACATGTCGATGAGCGCTACAGTCGCAACGAGTCTGGAACTGGGCCACTCCGTACTGAGAAGTTTGGCGAGCATCACCACTCTGCACCAGAAGCGTGTGGAGCAGGCGGGCTTTGCCGTTCTTAAGTCGCCAGACGTGCCGTCAATCCTGGTTGAAACTGGATTCATCTCTAACACACAGGACTGCCAGCGGTTAGTCAGCGCACGCCATCAGCAAGCGTTGGCCAACTCTTTGTTCGATGGGCTGCGGCAGCACTTCTACCGACGTCCGCCAGTGAACACTTATCTAGCTTGGCAGAAGGACCAGGAAAGATCCTAGTCTTATGTGGGCACTAGGGTTTTCATCATTCATGCTGAGTTGGTCGGTGGATTTCATCGGGGCTGACGAGTAACTTTTCAGCGACCTAGCTACTAGCCGCAGCATCCAAACAGTGTCGTAAGCATCGGGCAAATCCCATCAAAGCCATAGATGCGTATCTACACTGAACAGGCACTGACCTATGACCCGAAATATTGTGCCGATCGTCATCCGGCCCGGCTCAATCGTATGCACAACTCCATATCAAAGTTGATCAAGACACCCTGCCAGGCCGTCGCTGAGATTCGTCAGCAGTTGCTCGTAGCTGTTGGAGGCGGGTTTGAGACCAAAGCCCAGCGCATCCAGTTCGGCAAAATGCACTGGCAGGCCCTCACTCAAGGTTTGCGCCAGACGTGGACGCATGGGGGGTTCGCTAAATACACAGGTAGGTCCAGCAGCCTTGAGGCGTTCTCGCATCTCTGCGACGTGGCGTGCACCAGGCGGGACCTCGGCGCTGATTGCGAAAACTCCAGTATGCTGCAATCCGTAGGCCTCCTCAAAGTAGTCGAAAGCCTGGTGGAAGACGAAGAACGGTTTGCTTGCCAGCGGCTTGAGGCGCGCTTTTAGTTTGATATCGAGGGTTTTTAAGCGTTGCTCGAAGGCATCCAGATTTGCTTGGTAGCGAGCGGCATTGCCTGGATCGACAAGAGCCAGATCCGAAGCCATGCGTTCGGCGATCAACCGTGCATTCTCAGGTCTCAGCCAGAGGTGGGCATCAAGTGCACCGGGGCGATGAAGTTGGTCATGATTATCGACCTGCAATTCCGTTGCATGCTCTTTTTCATCATGCCCCTCAGATTGCTCCTCAAGAGGCTCGTCGTCATGTCGATGCTCCTCGCCAAAATGTCTTAGGTGCAGACCTTGCATATCTTGCACAGCTACGCTTTTGCCCTTTCGGCCATCAAGCACGGTAGGCAAGAAGCTCTCCAAGTCTGGCCCGATCCAGTAAACCAGGTCTGCTTCTTTTACCCGACGTAAGTCCGAAGGGCGTAACGAGTAATGGTGAGGCGAAGCACCTGATGCTAGTAACACATCAGGCGTCCCGACACCGTCCTGCACGGCCGCTGCAATAAGTTGCAGGGGTTTGATACTGGTTAGAACACGGGTTTCGGCCAAGGCTGGCGCGGCTACCAACCAAGTCAAGACCACGGTGGGCAAAAGGTAAGAAAGGCGGGGCAAGACGGCATCACTCACTGACTTTGATGGTTATATGATAACATCCTGTTAGACCTGTATGTTGACGTCGATCCGTGAATTCTGGATTGAGCGATGGAGTGCATGTCCGCCGTTGCTTTGCAGCGCGCAGTACCCCCACGGCAGTGCTTCGAGGAGCCGGCCTGCTCCAGGCTGACCTTCAGGACGAGCTGGCCTCTTCAGATTTTGGCGGCCAGTAATGCAATTTGCCTGGAGCAGTCTTCAAGCAGGTGCTGACGCGTTTACCTACGCGGCCAGCGACGATGTTGATCATCAATGACATACGGATGTTCGTGATCAGTGCCACTGTGTCCCTCCATGTGAGTGTGGTCATCCGGAAGGTTCTCATGGCTGTGCTTAATCGACTCTTGGTCATGAGCCGGACGCCAGATCACAATACTGACCACCAGTGCGCCACCTGCCACGACGACGAGCCCAACAAACGACGCCGTTAGGCCGATGTTGGCACCCAACCATCCCGCCAGTGGGTATGTAATCAACCAGCAGGCATGGGATAGCGCAAATTGGGCGGCAAACAACGCCGGGCGATCTTCGGCATGTGCCGAGCGACGCAGCAGTCGACCACTCGGGGTCTGCGCCAAGGAATAGCCCACGCCGAGCAGCATCCACAGAGGCAGCAGGAAGTTGTAGGTCGTCAGGTTGATGCCAATGGCTAGGCCGGCGACCAGTATTCCCCCGCCGAATAGCATCGCCGTTCGGTCTTTGATGTCTTTCAACACGCGAGGCAAGACCAAGGCGGCGATCATGGAGCCACCGCCAAAGGCGGCCAGCGCCAATGCGGTAGAACTCTGAGGCAGAGCGAAGCGCGATTGCACCAACACCACTGTGTTGACGATGACCATTGCACTGGCAGCCGCTACCGTCAGATTGAGAGCCAGCAGCCCCCGCAGGCGGGGCGTGGCGAGGAATATGCGCATGCCTCGGGTGGTTCGCTCGTAAATGCTACGTCGTGGCGTCGGCTTCGCCTTAGGCAGCAGCACCGTAGAGACCAGAGCTGCCGAAGCAAGAAAACCGATGACCGTGCCGGCGAACAGGTTATGGAAGCTGATCACGGTCAGCAACGCAGCGGCGAGCATCGGGCTGGCGACACTTTCAAGATCGTAGGCCAGACGTGATAACGACAAGGCGCGAGTGTAATCGTCCTCATCCGGCAGTATGTCTGGGATCGTGGCCTGGAAGGTCGGGGTGAACGCAGCTGAGGCCGATTGCAGGACGAAAATCAGCACGTAGATTTGCCAGACTTCCGTCACGAATGGCAGGGCAAGCGCGACCAAGGCCCGTACCAAATCCAACGAGACCAACATCACCCGTCGAGGCAGGCGCTCTGCAAAAGCCGCTGCAATCGGCGCAACGCCGATGTAGGCCGTCATTTTGATCGCCAATGCTGTACCAAGGACGGCGCCCGCCTGGGCACCTGCGAGATCGAACGCCAGTAGACCTAGCGCGACAGTGGCGAGCCCTGTTCCTACGAGAGCAATCACCTGGGCCAGAAAGAGGTGGCGGTAGGTTCGGTTGGCTAGGATTGTCAGCATGATAGATCTCAAATGGCGAAGCGCGTGGCCAGTTGGTTGCCGAGCTTTTCTTGAAATAAAGAGAGCGATGGGCTTCGTCGTTATGGATGAACAGCCATCCCCCCTAGGGGGATATGGCTCAATCCTAAACCATAGGCACTGGCAGCTCAAGGAATAGGTGCTGAGCCTTTTATCGAATGCCTGAAGGAGAGTGAGTAAGTCGCTTGCCCAGCAAAGGCAATTGGCCATGCCAGGCTGTGTGTGAGAGATCTCACTCTGAATAACAATATGAGCATGGAGTTAGCCTGATGAAACTATTTGCCCTTCTGATCATCGCTGTTCTTTCGATGACGTCCGTGGCTGCTTTCGCCCACAGCGGTGGTACTGATTCAAAGGGTTGCCATCGTAACCACAAAACGAACGACTACCACTGCCACTAAAAAGCAAAAGCCCAGCGCTAGGCTGGGCTTCAGTGCGAGCGGGCCTCTTCACATCTGCGGAGGCCAGTTATGCGATTCGCCTTGGCATTCCTTGCACCAGGCGTAGAGCGCGTCATACATGATCAGGCCGTGCGCTAGCATCTCATGGTCGTCTGCAAAGCGCTGCGATAGCCCCAGCGAGATTGCGTACAGCCCAGCTGATTGCGGCGTCAGATCCAAGCGGGAGGTATCTGCTCCGCGCACGATCTTGGCCAGGTACTGCAAGGCAGGCTCACTGAGCCGATACTTTTTCAGAAATGCGTCGAAGCTGCACAACTCTCCCTCATGGGTAAGCTCAACGCCGGGAATGTCGTAGGGCGCTGCGTCTTTCTCCGCTGCTATCCGCAGCACATCACCGCTGGGCACGTATAAAAAATCGGCCTGTGGATCGATAAAGCGGGTGATCAGCCAAGGACAGGCAATCCGGTCGATCTTGGGTCGTTCACGGGTAATCCACCTCATGGAACACCTCCTGCCTAACTCAGTAGGCTGGGTGATCTGGCGAGCCCAGTGCCCGCCAAAAATTGTTAATCAACTCGTGCTCTCTAGCGCAGCAGATGCACTCCCAAGCCAACGAGCGCGCAGGCCATCAGCACCTGAATCACGCCGCGCTTGAAGCGGAATAAAGCAACTGCCGCAGCAATCGCGATCAGTGCGGAGGGCCAGTCCAGGTTGCCGCTGAACCCCTTGGGCCAAAGCACGTGGTAGCCGAAGAAACACGCCAGATTGAGAATCACCCCAACCACGGCGGCAGTAATCCCGGTGAGCGGCGCGGTGAACTTGAGTTCGTTGTGGGTCGACTCCACCAGCGGGCCACCGGCGAGGATGAACAGGAACGAAGGCAGGAAGGTGAACCAGGTCACCAGGCTAGCGGCGACGGCGCCGGCCAGAAACACCTGATCGGCCCCGAACACTTGCGAGACATAGGCCCCGACAAAACCGACGAAAGCCACCACCATGATCAGCGGCCCTGGTGTGGTTTCCCCCAGAGCCAGCCCGTCGATCATCTGGGTTGGAGTCAGCCAGCCATAGTGACCGACCGCGCCCTGGTAGACATATGGGAGCACGGCGTAGGCTCCGCCAAAGGTCAGCAATGCTGCCTTGGTAAAGAACCAGCCCATCTGGGTCAAGGTGCCTTCCCAGCCAAAGAGTGCGGTCAGAATTCCCATCGGTAACGCCCACAGCACGGCGCCGACGAGTGCCAGCAGCGCCAGTTTCAACCAGCTGAACCGGGCATGCTCGGGGGACGGGGTGTCGTCATCGATCAAGGCCGAGCCGAAGGTTTTTTTGGCGGCGCTATGGCCCCCGGTCCTGAACTTCTCTGGAGCCAGGCGACCTCCGACATAGCCGATCAACGCGGCGCCCAGCACGATCAGCGGGAACGGCACATTGAACGCGAAGATTGCGGTGAACGACGCTGCCGCAATGGCCCACAGCCAATTATTCTTCAATGCCCGTGAGCCGATCCGATGAGCTGCCTGTACCACAATGGCCGTCACGGCGGGCTTGATGCCATAGAAAAGCCCCGCCACCACAGGGACTTCGCCAAAGGCGATATACAGCCAGGAAAGAGCGATCAGGATGAATAACGAGGGCAGCACAAACAGCACCCCGGCGATCACTCCACCCCAGGTTCGATGCATCAGCCAACCGATATAGGTCGCCAGCTGCTGAGCCTCTGGCCCAGGCAGCAACATGCAGTAGTTGAGGGCGTGCAGAAAGCGTCGTTCGGAGATCCAGCGCCGCCGCTCTACCAGCTCCTGGTGCAGGATCGAGATCTGTCCTGCAGGCCCGCCGAAACTGATGAAGCCGAGCTTCAACCAGAACCAGAACGCCTCACGCAAACTGATCGCCTCAGGTCTGGGCAGATCCTGTTCAACGGCTGATGGCGAAACCTTACTCATTGGGTTGTTCCTCTTTTACAAACTCTGCTAGCAGGCCATCGAAGATGGCGCTTGCAGCAGCCAGCAGGTGGTCATCATGGGTAATGGTTTCGCGCAGTCCTGCCAGTACCCGCTCGATGCCGGCAGCCTCCACCGGCTGAATGCCGCCGATATCGAGGTAATGCACCAAGGCAGCAATACGGCCCAGACCCGCTTCTTGAAGCTCAAAACTGGCTTGTAGAGTCTCAAAGGTCACGCGGTTGCCGACATGACTGAAAGTTGCGTCATCGAAGTCGAAACCTAATGCATCGGCGGGACAGTCCTGTGGGCTATTCAGCCAGAGGATTCGAGCCTGTGGATCAATGAAGCGCCGAATCAGCCAGGCACTAGCCAATCGGTCGACCCAGGGACGTTTGCGGGTTGCCCAAGCACGACCTTGATAATTGTCACGGTCGAGTATCGTTATAGCCTGGTCACAGCTATGGGGCTCATCCGTAGACAACGCCCTGCTGATAGCCGTCTCAAGCTCCTGCAAAAAGGAGTCAATCTGCTGCTTCGGCTTACCTGGGAAGTAGTCGATACCGCTGAGCTGTTCGTAGCTTTTACGCAGCTTGCGAACTTGTTTGGTGGTGGCCAATGCGTTTTCAGAACTGAGCTGCCCACGGCATTCTTCGATCTCTGCGCGTAGTTTGGTGTAGTCATCACTACGGTCGAATAGCTCGACAAAGCGCTCACCGTTGGGATCGACGACGGGCAGGATGTAAGCGGTACCGTTGATGGCCAAGATGTCCCGCTCGACAGCCCCCAGAGTTGAACGGCAGGCATCGCTATCCGGCAACAGATAGGCACCATCGCGCAAGACCGCCGCACCTGATGCTTTCAGAGCACGCCAGGCTCGCATGCGTTCAGTGGCATTGGCGGTGGGTAAGCCAAGAATTAGAGTCAGCCAATTTTTCATGTAGAGTAAGTAATTTATTATGTAGTAACAATTACATTACTATTTGTCTGGGCGTTTGGAAAGCTGCCGTTCATAACCTTTGGCGAAACCACAGGAATTGAGGGATCGCGCAAGCAGGGTCAATGGGCGCTATGCGATGTGGAGAGCGTCAGATAGGCATCTCTCATGCTCTAGACGTTCGCGATGAACGTCCGGTTTTGGCCGATTCTGTTGAAAAAGTCGGCTTCGGTTTCCACGGCAGAAAAGTACGCGTCTGAGATTGAAATCCGTGTTTTGCGCAGAAGGTTCAGTTCAGGGCTCAGATTTGACGTAGCAACGTGCAAAAAAGGCGTTTTCACCGATCAATGCATGGGTAGTCTGGCCGGGTCGACTTTTTCAACACAATCGGCCGATTGCTGCCTGTCGTCACCATCGGCATCGGCATCGTGCAGTTCGCAGGCACGCGGCAGGCCTACGTTGGTTTTGGGTCCCATTGCTTCAAAACCACGAATAGGGAGCACCGGAACAGGGAACGCGCTTAAGCCCAGTGGTTTAGCGTACGATTTTTTACGAATTCTGCGGCCTCCCCAAGAAGGAGAATATGTATTTCTTCGGGATGAAAGCGCACATTGCGCGTCGATACCGAGTCCGGTTTAATGCATAGCCGACGAGGTCTGTTGAGAAATAGCGATCCTGAAAGAGTTCAACGGCGGCTTCCTGAGGAGCTCACCACCAATTATTTTTGACCGTCAAAAAATAATAAATTCATAAAGAACAGCAAGTTACTGACGAATCGAATGAATCCCCCCTTATCTAGGCATATGTCTCACTTGGCCTTTGACTCCGAAAGTTGACTGGAGAGCACTGCGTTATCTTGCAGGAGGAGCTGCTTGTCTGTGGTCAACTCGGTCAGTTGGGTTTCAGCTCGGGTTAAATGTTCCGCCAGCAGGGCACGCTCCCGTTCGCTTACGGCCAGGTTCGTCTGCGTCTCAGCCAAAGACTGCGCGCCATGCCCATGGCGCTGTTCCAGAGCAAGATGGATCTGTTTCAGCTCGGTGAGTTGATACACCACTTGCTCATGCGCGCTTTGCCTATGCGTGAGTGCCTCTTGGGTCGTCAGCAGTGTGCTCTGTAGGTGATTGTTCTCTTGCAACAAGTGGTGTGCCCGGGCCTGCAGTTCGCCCAGACGGGTTTGCTGAATGCCCAGGCGTTGCCGGAGTTCAGTCAGTTCGTGTTCCAGGCGATGCTGGCGCTGCTCAGCGCTTAGGCGCTCATCCGAGCGTTGTTGAGCGACCGAGACCTGGTAATGCTCGAACTGAACCTGCGCTTGCTGCAGCTGTTGGGTCAGTGAGGCCACCTCGCAGACGCGGTCAGCCAATCGCTGTTCGAGGCCGAGCTTTTCACTGCCGAGGCCGGCCAAGACAATCTCCTGACGCTGTACGGTTTCAGTCAGCCCTTGGCAGTGCGTAGTGGCGGCGGCCAGAGCCTGAGCCTGCTGCTCCTGAATGTTGAGTAGCGCGTCTTGCTCGACGAAAGCTTGCTGCAACTGCTCCTGTAGCGCAGCGGTTTCTGCCTGATGCCCCTGCGCGGCTTGCTGGCATTGTAGGGTCGCCTCTGCCAGTACCTTTTCGTAGACACCTTTCATCGCCAGGACGAGCTCCGCCGGCAATCCCAGTTCGGCCTGCGCCACCGTGCCGGGGTGCGCGCTTTTCCAGCGCTTTAACAACGGGGCAATTGTGCTTTTGCTGCCGGTTCCGCCCAAAGCGGCACGGATACTGTCGATCGTGGCATTTTTGCCCTCGGCCACCAGCCGAGCCGCCGCATGGGCGACATGTACATAGAGGACTCCTGGACGGGCCATGAACACCTCGGATTTTTTCGTACCGTAATATGTGAAACGTAATATCTCTTGTTAAGTACAGAATAGTTCGTCCATGTGAAACCTCCAGCTCAGCCACGATAAGATAGATTATCGTGAGTAAAGCGTTCACGATCGGCATTTGCACCTATAATCCGCGGTACACAAGGCCTAAACAGGCGTTTCGTGATGACGGCCAGTAAGATCGACGAAAGTGTCCCTCCAGTCCCACTCGACGAGTCGATTGCGCTGGTGCGTACCGCCGGTACGCTCGCCACGCCCGAGCAATTCACCCAGCAACACCAACGCTTTCTCGCGGCGGCAACCTCTGACAACACCCGGCGCACCTACCGCTCGGCCATCCGCCACTTTCTGGCCTGGGGCGGCGTACTGCCGTGCGATGAAGTTGCGGTGATTCGCTACCTGCTGTCCTTTGCGGAAGTACTGAACCCGCGGACCCTGGCCCTGCGCCTCACGGCGTTGGCGCAATGGCACCGCTATCAGGGGTTCCCTGACCCAACCGCCAGCGCCACCGTGCGCAAGACCTTGCGCGGGATTGAGCGAGTGAACGGGCGGCCACGGCAGAAGGCCAAGGCCTTACTGCTGGAGGATCTCGAACGCATCGTGACGTGCCTGGACGCACTCGAAGGGCTCGCCGCGCTGCGTGACAGCGCATTGCTACAGGTGGGCTACTTCGGCGCGTTCCGACGCAACGAGCTGGTCATGTTGGAAGTGCACTACCTGCAGTGGGAGCGGGAAGGACTGCGGATCACACTGCCTCGTTCGAAGACTGATCAGGCGGGCGAGGGACTGGACAAAGCGATCCCGTTCGGCGACAGCATTTGCTGCCCAGCGACGGCACTACGCCGCTGGTTGGATGCCGCTCAGATTGAGCAGGGGCCACTGTTCCGGCGCATCAGTCGCTGGGGAGTACTCGGCGAGGTTGCACTGCACGAGGGTAGCGTGAATGCCATCCTGGCGGCACGTGCCGAAGCAGCAGGACTGTCGTATGTGCCCGAGATGAGCAGCCACAGTCTGCGTCGTGGACTGGCCACCAGCGCCCATCGGGCTGGGGCCGACTTTCTGGAGATCAAGCGTCAGGGTGGCTGGCGGCACGACGGCACCGTATACGGCTATATCGAAGAGGCTAAAGCCTTCGAGGAGAACGCGGCGGGCTTGTTACTGCGGCGCAAGCCATAGCTAGATACGGGATGACAGCCCTTTGGGCATTGGTTTAAGCCGTAAATAGAATCAGTAAAAAGCACTGTAATTACAATCACTTACAGAACAAATGTCCTAAATTTCCTTTATCTCGGCACAACCCCGACAGCATGTGTGGGGTTACGTTACCCGCCAGATGGCGAGCGGCCTGATTCGGTCCTAGGTTGCAGCCCATTGCGAAGATCGTCATCAGGTAGCGTTCGGCCGGTTCCTTCAGTTTGGGGTCGCTGCCGGACATCGGCCCGAAATGGCGGGTGAACTGAATCCAGTGCTCGATGTTGGCCATAATGTCGAGCACATGCCTGGCAGGCATACGCTGTGTGATAGCCGTTTGTAGCGAGATTGCTGAAGGCGGGATGTCACGGGCGACCACTCGGCGCAACACAGGATCACCGGCCTCATTAATTGACACGTCACCGCGGCAACTGGGAAATTTGTCATCCAACTGCTGAGCAGTGCTCTCAAGTTGCTCCTTCAGGCTGGCGACAAACTCTGTGGCCGTACTCGGTAGTCCGACCTTTTCGCAGTATTCCGGCAGACGAGCCAGACACTCATCCCAAGGCAATAACTGTTTGCGGTAGTCAGCAAACGACTCCGAACCAAGCACACAGATATCGCCAGAGCGAAGCTCATTGGCCAGATGGGAAAACACGCAGACTTCCAGGAAGCGTCGGTTGGTCGGTGGTCCTTCGCTGGCTGCGCGACAGACAACTTTGATCCAGCGATCCGAGGCGAACGACAGGTCCACATGCTCGTCGATCCATTCCCTATGCAGGTTCTCGTTGTCCTGGACCAACTGCAGAGCCGCGATAAGCGAGCGGTCCTGGGTTGTTGGCTCCATTTGCAGCAGATGGCTCAGGCGGAACAGAAGTGATCGATGGGATTTGAAGTGCTTCCAGAGTAGCGGGAGATAGTTGCTGCCGCCTGTGGCCTGGACTTCGGCGCAGGCCTCCCGAAGGTGATCAAGATTCCCTTCGGGAGACAGATACTCGCGAATCAAGCTTCCGGCTTCCTGATCACTTGGTTCTTGGCTGAGAATTTGAATCACGCCATCCAAGGTGGCCACGAGCAACTCTAGCTTTTTGCGCTGACGTAGCTGGATCTGCTCCAACTCATCCTTGGCTCGCTTGTGAATCGTCGCTATTCGCTTGATGAACATCTCAGCAAGGTGATCCCGTGCTCGTACAAGCATGAGGTAGATCAGCGCCAGCATCAAGGTGTAGCGCTTTGGAAGCGAAGAATCCTTAAGCTCTGAAACATCTGTTTTCTCCGCTTGATTCGCAAAAAACCGAATCTTGGTATCAACGATTCCCTCAAAGATGGCGTCGAGGTCACCGAATCCCTCCAACCAACTTAAGTGGTCGATCAATATCTCCAAGTGTTTGCGAGAGGGCTTCTTGGGGACCTGCTTCAGGGCATTGAAATCACTTTGGCGACGACCGAAATCGGTGTCCAGAAGTTCTCTGAGACGATAGATCACATCAATCGGAGCCCTATCGACGACTCGATTGAAAATCTTTTCCTGGAGAGCAACTTGGGCATCTTCAGCCGCATCATTGAGCGTCGAGTAGGCCGGCAGTTCGTAACCTTGCTCAAGCAGATCGCCAATCAGGACATTGATGACATCAACTCGCTGATCAAGAACCTCCGCCGTTTCGTGGGCAGTTTTCACGGCGATTTTTAGAGCATCGCTCCCATAAAACGGGGTGATCTGTAGATATTGGCGGATAGCTGTTTGATGGCGGTACACGGTACGGGGATTCGCATAACGAGGAACTATGCGCGCCCCGTAACTCAGGCACGACCTGACATGGTTGACGATTTCAGCTGGGATCTCTTCGAGAGCGAGAAAGTAATGCAGCTGTTGGAATACTTTAAGTAGAACGGCTAACCCAATAGTAAGAACAGGGCTTTTAGCCGTTCTAGAGAGCCATTCGAGCTCAGATTCTGAGAGCGAATAGCTCTGATGAAGCTCTTTCGACGACAGATTCGCCGGCAGCTTCGGATAGGCTGTCCGCTCCAGAGAGGCCATGGAGTTCGTCCCTCAATAAAAGCAAAAACTTCAGCATAGACGGCTAAAAGTGGGACGAGGAAAGGAAACGCAGAAAAACATTTAAATTATAGCAATATCATAATGTTACATAACAAATGTCCTGATTTTCCTTTATCTCGGCATAACCCCCTGTCCTACACCAATCGTCGGCACCTGCCACTTGACAAGCTGGACAAGGCTAACCGGGAGTTGGTCGAGCTTTATCTCCAGCTCGACCTACCCAAGCTCTGGGGCGACGGCAAGGCGGTCGCGGCCGACGGGACACAATTTGATTTCTACGATGAAAACTTGCTCGCGGGCTACCATTTCCGTTATCGCAAGATGGGCGCGGTCGCCTACCGACATGTGGCAAATAACTACATCGCCGTCTTTCAGCACTTCATCCCACCGGGCATCTGGGAGGCCATTTATGTCATCGAGGGTCTGCTGAAAGCGGATCATAGTGTTGAAGTCGATACGGTTTATTCAGACACTCAAGGCCAGTCCGCAACAGTGTTTGCATTCACCCATTTGCTGGGCATCAATCTAATGCCTCGCATCCGCAACTGGCGCAACCTGGTCATGTATCGGCCCGATCGCTCGGCCAAGTACAAGCACATCAACAGCTTCTTCACTGATACCGTCAACTGGAGCCAGATAGAGACCCATTGGCAGGATCTGATGCAGGTGGCGCTGTCGATTCAGGCCGGCAAAATTTCCTCGCCAATGCTGCTGCGCAAACTCGGCTCTTACAGTCGGCGCAACAAGCTCTACCATGCAGCGCAGGAGCTGGGATGTGTAATCCGGACGATTTTCCTGCTCAAATGGATTGGCAGCCGTGAGTTGCGCCAAGAAGTAACAGCCAATACCAACAAGATCGAGTCCTACAACGGTTTCTCGAAGTGGCTGTCCTTCGGCGGCGATGTCATCGCCGAGAACGATCCAGATGAGCAACAGAAGCGCTTGCGTTACAACGATATGATTGCTTCCTCAGTGATCTTGCAGAACACCGTCGACATGATGCGCATCCTGCAGAAACTCGCCCGTGACGGCTGGCAGTTTACCGATGAAGATGTATCGTTTCTCAGCCCCTACCTGACCAGCAACGTCAAACGCTTTGGAGAATTCAATCTCAGCCTCAAACGCCCCCCGGAGCCCTGGATCAAGGACTCCATTTTCCAGCAGGCTGCGGGTTCGATTCGAGGGCAAAAGATTCCCCATAGCAACGTTTTGGAGACGAACTAATGCACACTCCACCCGCTTCGTTTCGAGTGACGCCCTATGGAGAAGTCGATGCCAAGGCACTCGATTCACTGCATGCGAGCTACGACACCTCTCAATTGCTTAACTTGGTGGATCGGCTAGATGCCTGTCTTGCTGAAATTGGTGGGATCAGCCGCATTAGGGACGACTTTTTACATCTACATGCCATGGCCATGACGATATTGGAAAGTTCCCCTCTCGCCGTAGCTACCACTGATGTTGACAGTATTTGGGAGCAGGCGATCGCCCTTCAAGGGGATATTTGTGCCTTATGTTCTTGCTTGCAAACAGGCTCTAAACACTTGGCTCCTTTGGCAGCACTTGCTCCTGACTATTAGCGGCAAGGGTGCGGACTTTAACTCCCGGAGTCAACATGCCGGTGACAAACGAGTAGTGGTTTGAGAACCGTAGCGTTACGTCAACATGGACGCTTGGCTCAACGCTCACAAAATTTGCGTTTGGAGCGTAGGAGCTCCAGGTGTGGACATTATGCGGATTATTAATGCTGCACCGTGCTCATATCCATCTCCGGGCTCAGGGTTCCTAGCCAAGCGACAAGGCACACTATGACTACTGCAACGGAGAATTCAAGGGTCATACTACGTCGTAAAGCATTGACGGCGACGGCATGGTCCCCTTCCTTTATTGAGCGTTCTAACAGTGGACTCAAATGGAATCGATTTAGCGTCGCTAATATAATCATCCCTGCGAAGAGTAAAACTTTCAAAAAGAGCAGAATGCCATAAGTAGTTAGCATCACTTCGTCCAGGGTTGGGCCCACGATAAAGAGATAATTCACTACGCCAGTAATGCTTAAAATCACAACAATTAGCGCGCCAGCTGATTCAAACCCAGTCAGGACACGGGAGAGAACCCGTATTTCTTGTCCGCCGTTTAGTCTTTTCGCACGCAGCAGTAAAGCGAATGCGGCTAGAGCCCCCATCCAACCACCGGCTGCCAGAAGGTGAAGGATATCGCTAATGAAATGTATATAACGACGATTGCCTTCGTCCATTGCGCCATGCCCTGTCCACGCTAGAGTAGCGAGAGCAATAGCACCGAAGACGGTAACCGCCCAAAGACTGAGGGTTGGGAAGCGCTTGTTAAGTGTGATGGCGATACCTGCCAGCACCAGGGCTGCTATTCGGACCATCCAGGTGAGCCCGACGTCGGTACCAGTTAGAACCATTTCGAAGATGTGATGGTGAAGCTCCATAAATTCTGAAACGCCGCTCATTGCTTTCGCAAGTAACAACATAGCGGCAAGGGACAGAACTACACCAACAACTGCGGTGCCGAAAAGTAGCGACTCAAAGTTCAAGACGGCGCCGGATACTCGCTCTTTTCCCCTAAGGCTGTACAAACCAAAAATGGCCAATCCAAACAGCAGCATTAGGTCTAAATAAAGAGCGAAGCGAAGGACGATGTTGATTGAGTCGCTCATGGATCATTTCACTTTAAAAGAGAAATTGCCGGTGATGGGATGAGTGTCGGAGGAGACTGCCCGCCATTCGACCTTATAAGTACCAGTGGTTAGCGGAGCGGTGGGCGTGATAACCATTATTTTTGGATCGTCGCCGCCTGCGACACCAGCCTTAACGCCCATAGGTGAATTCGGCATACCCGGCATGTCAGTCATGATCAGTTTCGCTCCCGAGAACTGAGTTGTGAGGTTCTCCGAGAAGTGCAGTTCGATCTTGGAAGGTGCCGCAGACGTCGAGCCGTCCGCAGGGCTCGAAGACATCAGCTTTGGATGCGCCTGAGCGATAGCGCTCACGAGCAAACCCGCGGTAAGTGCAACAGCTACGGTAGTAGTTTTAAAGAATGACATGCAAGACTCCTCACAGCATAAGCTGTTGGTTCGAGGTTTGATGGGGGAGATCTATTTTTTACTTCTCAATTCCGGTTAAAACCACAGGCGAACACCAAGCGTATGCCGCGTACTGAACCCAGGTAATGGATCAGGATGATCCGCGTTATAGAGCTAGGACACGATGCCACATGACTGCCGACCATTCGATTACATTTCAGTAAGCTTTGCGCGTGCCCTCTGGTCCAGAATTGAGGGTTGTCATCGTGGCTTTTTATTTTCCCGATGTGCGTTACCTTGGGTTTCTCTCTGAAGCCTGTCGGTCAATCCGTCTGAGCGAGGCTAAGCCCGTTTCGATCCGGCATTAGGAAATTCCATATGGAAGGCTGTTTTTCGATTGGATGAGGTACACCAGATCTTGCCTCCATGGGCCTCTACGATCGACCGCGTAATTGAGAGCCCCAGTCCAGCGTTGCTGGGGCTCCCTTCACGCCGAGCCGGATCCGCGCGATAAAATCGATCGAAGAGCTTTTCAAGGTGTTCGGGTGCAATGGTTTCTCCTGGGTTTTCCACGACCACAAATGTCGAGGTACTTCTCTGTTGGATATCGACATTGATGGTCCTCCCCTCCGGGGTGTACCGCAGCGCATTAGAAAGCAGATTCGAGATAGCTCTGTGCAGCATTAGTACGTCGCCCCGGACACTCCCTGCCCCTGAAACCGTTAGGTTGATGCCGCGCTCATCTGCCAGCAGGCGGTAGTATTCGAGCAGCTTCTCTACGACGTCCAATAGGTCTATCGGTTTGTTCTCATGGGTAATCAGGCCGTTGTCAGATTTAGCCAGAAAGAGCATGTCGTCGATCATCCGAGACATACGCTTCAAGTCATCCAGATTCGAATACAGATTGTCTTCGTAGTCCTCAATATTCCTTTTTCTAGAGAGCACCACTTCGGTATGGGTCATCAGATTACTGACCGGTGTGCGCAGTTCGTGAGCAATGTCCGCAGAGAAATTTGATAACCGGACAAAAGCATCATCCAGACGTGACAACATCGCGTTGAACGACGACACCATCTGTTGAAGCTCTTTTGGAACAGACGCTAATGGAATTCGCTCTTTAAGTGATTTGGCCGACATCGACGCAGCGACCTTGGTTACCTGACGAATAGGACGCATGCCACTGCGGGCAACCAACCAGCCCAGCCCCATACTGACGAGCGCGCTGATCACCAGCCCTATCCAGAACCATCGCTGGAGCGTCTCGAAGAAAAACATGTGCTCAGTAACATCAAAGATCAAGATCACGGTCAGCGGCTTGTCCCGACCGGTCACCATCGATTGTGTCGTCACCCCGCGGAGCATCTGCTCTTGGTTCTGCCATTCCCAAAAATTATTGTTGGTGGTCGTGAGGAACGCCTCTGGAACATTGACTGGCCCTGGATCAGCGAAAAGTAGCCTCCCGTCATCGTCTAGGATAAGGGCTGTCAAATTATGGTGAGCCCCGAGCAAAGCCTGTAACTCGGGCTTTAACTCGCTGAATTGATCGATGCTCTTCAGCTCCCCCAGGATTCTCTGGGTCGAGTCGAGTTTTTCGTATAGAGCCTGTTGATCCAACATTTTGAAGTGATGCTGGCTGAGGTGGTCAAAGCTGACTCCGGCGACGGTGAGCACAGCTGTTACCGCAAGCATGAACATCAGACCCATGCGTGTAGTCAGGGACAGGCGCTTCATTTTGATTCCGAATCCGGTGCATCAAGCATGTAGCCCATACCACGTGCGGTGTGGATCAGCTTGACCTCAAAGCTGTCATCAATCTTCGCCCTGAGCCTGCGCACCGCAACCTCGATTACGTTGGTATCGCTGTCGAAATTCATGTCCCAAACTTGCGAGGCGATGAGCGACTTCGGCAGCACTTCGCCCCGGCGACGGAGCAGCAACTCCAGCAGCGCAAACTCTTTGGCCGTCAGGTCTATGCGTTTTCCCCCCCGAATGGCCCTGCGTTTGAGCAGGTCAACCTCTAGGTCGGCCAGTTTCATACTGGTTGGCGAGGGCACGCCATTACCGCGACGCAGTAGTGTTCTGACGCGGGCCAGCAATTCAGAAAATGCGAAGGGCTTGATCAGGTAATCATCCGCTCCGAGCTCAAGCCCCTTAACGCGATCTTCAACACGGTCTCGCGCAGTCAGAAATAACACCGGTACATCTTTTCCTGCCGAACGCACCTTCTGAAGCACTTCCCACCCATCCAGACCGGGCATCATGACGTCAAGAATCAGTAGGTCATACGCTTCGCTCAAGGCGTGTTGCAGGGCCTCAGTACCATTGGTGAAACGATCAACGTTGAACCCAGCCTCAGTAAGGCCCTGTTGCAAGTAGATACCTATTTTCGGTTCGTCTTCAGCAACCAGCAGTCTCATGGGAGTGGCTCTCAAAGTGATGATGGGGCTGAGTTTGCAACGAATTAGCCCAGCCAACCAGAAACTGACAGAAATGTAATTCTGGCTTCAGGTAGATGTCAGCAAGCGTTGTCTAGGGTTTGCCCATGAACACCGTCAAGTGCTCATCCGACTCTCCAGAGAGAAAAATCCTCAGGAGTCGGACACCATCCCTATCAAGGAGCGGCCCCATGAGCTATCTCAAAACCATGTTTCTGGTGGGCTCGATCCTGCTCTCGGCCTCGGCATGGGCTGAGGGCGGCGGAGACGGAGTGATGGAGCGCATGGAAAGGATGCGTAATCGTAATAAAGCGGAAACGGTTCTGATTCAAGCCGAAAAAACCCCAGCGGGTCAACGCCATGTGCACATGGCAGAGCACATGAAAATGCTTGGCGAGATCATGAGCCAACTCCATCAAGACCATCCTGATACATCAATGTCGCCCCAACAACATCTCGCCGGGATGGAGAAGCACGACAAAATCGTCGATGACGTTTTGAACCAAGTGCAACGCGAACACAAGCTAATGCTTTCAGAAAACCATCAGTAAACATCCTCCTTTCAAGGTTTTTCGTAATTAATCCCGGTTACAAACGGCGTCGCTTCGACGCCGTGATTTATTTCAAAAACTGACAGAAATGTAGTGTTCAGGTCAGTTAACTGGCAGTTCAGTTTCTTTAGCATAGCGAGTGTTTTTCTCGCTCATCCTTGAGGTCACTATGAAAGCTAA
>NZ_JMCL01000084.1 GCF_000690905.1 Pseudomonas sp. Ant30-3
AAAACTGTCCTGAGCCGTACGTTATAAACCTGTAGGAGCCGGCTTGCTGGCGACGGTGTGTCAGTCAACATCAGCGTGTCTGACACACCATCGCCAGCAAGCCGGCTCCTACAGGTTTTTTTTGCCTGACCCGAATTCAGCGGCGGTCGGCGACGACGCCGATCAGCACGAGCACCACCAACAGCACCGGCGCGAGGCTGTAGTTGTTGAACTGGCTCAGGCCCTTGATGATCCATGGCGTGGCGTAGATCAGCGCAGCGCCGCTGCCGATCATGCACACCAAAGCCATCAGCGGGACGCGCAAGGCGCCAGCGATGCTGCCCAGTCGCTGATCGATCCAGCCTTTGATGTCTGCGCCGAACAGCACCAGCAAACAGCCCACCAGCGCCAGAGAGATTTCCGACAGGTTGCTGCGGCTCCAGCGTGACACCGTGGCGAGCAGGTCGAGTACCAAATCCATTCGAATTCCTTAGGTCAGAAAATTCTGCAGCAAGTCATTGAGAAAGAGTTGTCCGCGCTCGGTGGCCGCCAGACGTGACGGTTCGACCTGCAACAGGCCACTTTGTTCTGCCTCCCGGCGCCCTTCGGCGAGGCTTTCCAGCGGTAAGCCGGTGCGCTCGGGGTACACGTGCGATTCAACGCCAGCGGTCAGGCGCAAGGCGTTCATCAAGAACTCGAACGGCAGTTCTTCATTGGTCAGGATTTTCTCGCCCGCCTGGAAGTTTTTCGCCGGGTTCAGATAGTCTTTAGGCAGACGCGTCTTCCAGGTGCGCACGATGCGCCCGTCCGGGTGACTGAGCTTGCCGTGGGCGCCGGCGCCGATGCCGATAAAGTCGCCAAAACTCCAGTAATTGAGGTTGTGCCGCGCCGGACGACCGGGCAGGGCATAGGCCGAGACCTCGTATTGGGCGTAACCGTGCTCGGCCAGCAAAGCCTGCCCGGCTTCCTGAATGTCCCACAGCGTGTCGTCTTCAGGCAGCGTCGGCGGCTGGTTCCAGAACACCGTGTTCGGCTCCAGGGTCAGCTGATACCAGGACAGGTGCGTGGGGTTCAGCGCGATGGCCTGGCGCAGGTCGCTCAATGCGTCGTCCAGCGACTGGTTCGGCAAGCCATGCATCAGGTCCAGATTGAAATTGTCGAACCCGGCCATACGCGCCATGCCGGCAGCACGTACGGCTTCGTCACCGTTGTGAATCCGCCCCAGCGCTTCAAGCTTCTCCTGCTGAAAACTCTGGATACCGATCGACAGACGATTGATCCCCAGCGCCCGGTAAGCCACGAACTTTTCCTGCTCGAACGTCCCTGGATTGGCTTCCAGTGTGATCTCAATGTCGTTGGCGAACGGAATGCGTTGCTCGACGCCTTCGAGCAACCGACCCAAGGCTTCAGCACTGAACAGGCTCGGCGTGCCGCCGCCGAAGAAGATCGAACTCAGTTCGCGGCCATACACCGCGTGCAGGTCCTGATCGAGGTCGGCCAGCAACGCGTCGACGTACTCCTGCTCCGGCAATACCGGGCTGGCGGTGTGGGAATTGAAGTCGCAATAAGGGCATTTGCGTACACACCACGGGATGTGGATGTACAGCGCCAGCGGCGGCAGTACTGGCATCGCAGTGCGTGGCGATTGCGCGGCGCCGCCGAAGATCAGCGGCGACGCGGAGGGCTCGTGGGTCATTTCAGTCCCAGACGCTGGCGCAGCAGATCCATTGCACGGGCGCGGTGGCTGATCAGGTTCTTTTCACTCGGGCTCAGTTCCGCGCTGGAGCAATCGCGCTCCGGCACCCAGAACAACGGGTCATAACCGAAACCATGTTCACCGCTGGCGGCCGGCAGGATGCGCCCGTGCCACAGGCCTTCGCAGAGGATCGGCAGCGGATCGTCGGCATGACGGACCAACGCGAGCACGCAGACGAACTGCGCACCACGTTCGGCTTGCGGCACGTCCTTCAGTGCTTCCAGCAACTTGGCATTGTTCGCCGCATCGCCCTGGCCGTCGGCATAACGGGCCGAGTAAATGCCTGGTGCACCGCCAAGGAAGTCCACCGCCAGACCGGAATCGTCAGCCAGTGCCGGCAGCCCGGAAATACGAGCGGCGTTACGCGCCTTGAGGATAGCGTTTTCGACAAACGACAGGCCGGTTTCTTCAGGCTCGACGCTGCTGAACTCGCCGATCGAGCGCAACTGCACGGATGCGCCGAGCATGGCTTGAAGTTCTTTGAGTTTGCCGGCGTTGTGACTGGCCAGTACGAGTTGGGTGAAATTGATCATTCGCCGGGGAAGAGCTCTTGGTTGAAATTGATGGTGTTGATTTTATCGCCATTCTGCACCTTGATCTCGAAGGTGCGAATTTCTTGCTGACTCACCGGAAACTGGGCGATGTAGTAAATCGCGCCCTGCTCGGTGATCTGGCGGAAGTTAAGCTTCACGCTTTGGCTGGTCAGGTCTTTGACCGATCCAGTGACCTGCGCCATCAGTGGCTTACCGTCCCTGAGTACCGAAACGTTGATCACGCCCTGGTTCTTGCTGCGGGTCAGCTCGGCAGCCTTGGCAATATCCGGCGTCAGGAATGTCGAATTGAAGGTGTTGTAGTGCACCGTCACATCGCCGAATTTTTCCTGACGGTCACCCTTGATGACGTCGGCGGCCATGGCGCTGACGCTCAGGCAGGCAGTCAGTAGAAATAGTGCTAATCGACCCATGATCGTTCTCCTTGCAGTGGCGCGATTCATACCGTGACGCGGTGATCCTGCAGCCCTGGACTGCTGACGCGGTAAATGCCGATTTCACCTAACAGATTAGGCCATAGCTTGCTGGCCCACCCGTGACGATGCTGTTGATCCACGGCTAGCCGATCAATGACCTTGGCTTCTCGTTCGCGGCACAACGCTTCAAAGTCTTCGAAGGTACAGAAGTGAATGTTGGGCGTGTTGTACCAAGTGTAAGGAAGGAATTCCGACACCGGCATCCGTCCCTTGCTGGCCAGGTACCAGCGGCAGCGCCAGTGACCGAAGTTGGGGAAGGTGATGATGCACTGGCGACCGACCCGCAGCATCTCGTCGAGGATTCGATCGGGATAGTGCACGGCTTGCAGCGCTTGGGTCATGACCACGATGTCGAAGCTGTTGCTGGCAAAGTTGCCGAGGCCTTTGTCCAGATCCTGCTCGATGACGTTGATGCCTTTGGCCACGCACTCGGCGATGTTGTCCGGGTCGTTTTCCAGGCCGTAGCCGGTCACTTGCTTGTGGTCGCGCAGCCAGGTCAGCAGCTCGCCGTCACCGCAGCCGAGGTCGAGCACGCGGCTGCCGGCGGGGATCCATTCCTGGATGATTTCCAGATCAGCTCTCATGGCTTTCTCATAACGTGATGCGGTTCATGTAATTGCTGAACGCCTGCAGGTAGCGCGGGATCGGAATCAGGAAGGCGTCGTGGCCCTGCGGAGCATCGATCTCGAGGTAGCAGACATCTTTCTTGGCCGCCATCAGCGCGTCCACCAGTTCCCGCGAGCGGGCAGGGGAGAAACGCCAGTCAGTGGTGAAGGACATCACGCAGAATTTCGCCGAGGCGCCGGCGAAGGTTTTCGCCAGGTCATCGTCGAAGTTTGCCGCCGGGTCGAAATAATCCAGCGCCTTGGTCATCAGCAGATAAGTGTTGGCGTCGAAACGGCCGGAGAACTCTTCGCCCTGATAACGCAGGTAGCTTTCGACCTGAAACTCGACGCTGTGAAAGTCGTAGTTGAGCTTTTCGCTCTTCAGTCCGCGGCCGAATTTCTCGCCCATGGAGTCATCGGACAGGTAGGTGATGTGCCCGACCATCCGCGCCAGCATCAGGCCGCGTTTGGGGATCACGCCGGCTTCCTGGAACGAACCGCCGTGAAATTCCGGATCGGTGAGAATGGCCTGACGGGCGACTTCGTTGAAGGCGATGTTTTGCGCCGAGAGCTTGGGCGCCGAGGCGATGGCCAGGCAGTGCCGCACGCGGTCGGGGTAGGTGATAGTCCACTGCAAGGCCTGCATGCCGCCGAGACTGCCGCCAATTACCGCCGCCCACTGGCGGATACCGAGCAGGTCGGACAGGCGCGCCTGACTGTGCACCCAGTCTTCCACGGTGAGTACCGGGAAGTCGGCGCCGAACGGCTTGCCGGTTTCCGGGTTGATGCTGCTGGGGCCGGTGGAACCGTTGCAGCCGCCGAGGTTGTTCAGGCTAACCACGAAGAATTTATCGGTGTCGATCGGTTTACCGGGGCCGATGCAGCTGTCCCACCAGCCGGGTTTGCGGTCGTCGGGGCTATGGAAGCCGGCGGCGTGATGGTGACCGGACAAGGCGTGGCAGATCAGCACGGCGTTGCTCGCCGTGGCATTGAGCGTGCCGTAGGTTTCGTAGATCAGGTCATACGCTGGAATCGAGCGGCCACAGGCCAGGGCCAGGGGAGCGCTGAAGTGCGCCACTTGCGGCGTCACCAGACCAACGGAATCGGCGGGAAAGGCAGTTGGCATCGACCCTGCTCTCGTTGAAATGAGGCGTAAGTCTAAAGACCGCTGGGGTTAGCGGCAAGCAAAGGCCGGGGCTGATTGTCCGCTGTTTTACCCGTGGCGAGGGAGCTTGCTCCCGCTGGGGCGCGAAGAGGCCCCCGTAGGAGCTGTCGAGTGCAACGAGGCTGCGATCTTCCCCCTGATGCTTGAGTCTCAAGTGAAGGATCAGAATCAAAAGATCGCAGCCTGCGGCAGCTCCCACAGGTGCAGCCCAGCGGGAGCAAGCTCCCTC
>NZ_JMCL01000085.1 GCF_000690905.1 Pseudomonas sp. Ant30-3
GCGAGGGGGCTTGCCCCCGTTGGGGTGCGAAGCGCCCCCGAAACCAGACACCGCGATCTCGAATGAGAACGTTGCTGACCGGTTTTACGATTGCTTCGCAACCGAACGGGGGCAAGCCCCCTCGCCACATGAGCCCAGTGCCACAAAAGGCTCGCTGCCACAGTACGTTTTTCAATGTTTCCGCTATTTCTTGCGCGCAAGACACGAGGCACAGCATGCAAATCAAACTCGCCAATCCCCGTGGCTTCTGCGCCGGTGTGGACCGGGCGATCGAAATCGTCAACCGCGCTCTGGAAGTCTTCGGGCCGCCGATCTATGTGCGCCACGAAGTGGTCCACAACAAATTCGTCGTCGAAGACCTGCGCGCTCGCGGTGCGATCTTCGTTGAAGAACTGGAGCAGGTGCCGGACGACGTCATCGTGATCTTCAGTGCCCACGGCGTTTCCCAGGCGGTGCGCACCGAAGCCGCCGGGCGTGGCCTGAAGGTGTTCGACGCAACTTGCCCGCTGGTGACCAAGGTCCATATCGAAGTCGCACGGTACAGCCGCGACGGCCGTGAATGCATCCTCATCGGCCACGCCGGCCATCCGGAAGTCGAAGGCACCATGGGCCAGTACGATGGCAGCAATGGTGGCGCTATTTATCTGGTCGAAGACGAAAAAGACGTTGCCTCGTTGCAGGTGGTTAATCCCGAGAAACTGGCTTTCGTGACCCAGACGACTTTGTCGATGGACGATACCAGCCGCGTTATCGACGCCTTGCGTACACGTTTCCCGGCCATCGGCGGCCCGCGCAAGGACGACATCTGCTACGCCACGCAAAACCGTCAGGATGCGGTAAAGCAACTGGCTGACGAATGCGACGTGGTGCTGGTGGTCGGCAGCCCGAACAGCTCCAACTCCAATCGCCTGCGTGAGCTGGCCGAACGCATGGCCACCCCGGCTTACCTGATCGATGGCGCCGAAGACCTGCAAAAGAGCTGGTTCGACGGTGTCGAGCGGATCGGCATCACCGCTGGTGCCTCCGCCCCGGAAGTGCTGGTGCGCGGCGTGATTCAGCAGTTACAGGCGTGGGGTGCGACTGGCGCTGACGAGTTGGACGGACGTGAAGAGAACATCACGTTCTCCATGCCCAAGGAGCTGCGCGTGCGGTCGCTGCTTTAAGTCTTCTCCGTCTGGCACCGGGCCTGCTCAGCCTCTTTGTTGAACAGCCTGGTCCGACCGGACGGTGACAGTACTATCTGAAGCCTGCTCACCGGCTCAACGCTGTCGCAGAAATGCAGCGTCCCGCCCTGAAATTCGCCGTGTGGCATATAAGGTTCACCCAGGCTGGTGAAGCGAATGTAATGTTTTACCCACTTGTTGCCGATAACCTTTACGCGATCGCTGTTTGCGTGCTCGGCTATCACAGGATTATCGCTGTCGTCCGGACCATTTCCAGTAATGTCCAGTATGATTCGCCAACCCTGACTCCAGTCACCATTGATGCCGTAAATCATCGCGACTTCATTGCGCGAGATGGCGAGGGTTCTGGCGGTGCGTATCCCGCTGATGATCGACTGCGCTGCTTCATCGCGGTGGGTCGATTGTGTCAATGCGGCAAAGGCTGGGCTTACCAGTAGCAGAACAATCCCGGCAATCATCAGTCCCATAAGCAGTTCGATCAGGCCGAAGCCTCGCTGGTGCATGTCATGTCCTCCTTGAGTGACTGCGGCCCACGCAATCCTTGCGTGAGTCATGGCAAAACTACGTTACATCTGTCGGTCGTATGTTTTAGCGTGTAGAAGCAGGTATAGCCGACGGCAGCGGAGGGCACCGATGGATCTTCGTACAAAAGGTTTCACGCTGATCGAGTTGCTGGTCGCGCTCGCGGTGTTCCTGATCCTGATCACAATGGCAGTGCCGGCTTTTACCCGTTCGGTGCAATCGACCAAGGCCGACACCGAAATCGGTGACCTGCAACGTGCCTTGAATTACGCCCGGCTGGAGGCGATTGATCGCGGGATCACCACCCGTGTGCGTCCCACGAACGCTGGCGGCGCCTGGACCGGTGAAATTTCGGTCTACGACGGTACTGGCGATCAGCCGAAAGTATTGCGTGTTGTTCCCGCGATGAGCAGCGGAGCCGCTCTGACGCTACCCTTGGGAGTGACCGCCATCGACTTCAATAATCTGGGCGGTTTGTCGGCACCGGCCATGCCGGTGGTGATCGACTATGTGCTGGGGGCGCAAAGCAGAAGGCTTAATGTGTGTCTGAACGGGCGAATTCTATTGGGCGGAAACTGCGGATGAGGGGACGGAGCAAGGTGGCTCAGGAGGGCACGACGCTGATCGAAGTACTGGTCGCGCTGTTGATTCTGACCGTGGGTTTGCTGGGTGCGGCGGCGTTTCAGCTCAATGCGCTGAAGTACACCGATAGCTCGCGGATGACCAGTCAGGCGAGCTTCATCGCTTATGACATGATGGACCGCATTCGCGCGAACTCGGGAGCCGATTACACCGGCACGCCGCCTACGGCCCCCAACCTGAGCGTCGCCCGGGATCAGGACCTTTACGACTTCACTACCAACATCGTGGATTCTTTGGGCGCGACCGCGACCGGCAGCGTCAAGCTCGATAAGCGCGACTACACGATCACCATCACTTGGGACGACTCAAGAGCGGCGAATGTCGCCGATACCCGGCGCAGTTTTGTCCTTGTCAGTCGCGCCAGCATTGATCCGGTGGCGACACCATGAACCACACGAGCAAAGGTTTCGGCCTGATCGAATTGCTGATTGCGTTGGTGTTGAGCCTGGTGGTGGTGCTTGGCGTGGCACAGATATTCATTTCGGCCAAGAACACGTTCGTGAGCCAGAACACAGCGGCGAACATGCAGGAAGATGCGCGGTTCGTCCTGAGCAAAATGATTCAGGAAATTCGTATGGTCGGCATGTTTGGTTGCCTTGGCACGATTACAGACGTAAGTAAGGGAGCCAGTTTTTATCCCAGTCAACTCGCGCCGATCAGTTGGGACAATGCCACCGCGAAGCTGACGCTGGTGACGGCTGATGTCGGGGCCGGCGGTGGTGCGCCGACCTGGACCGTGATTTCCAACTGCCGAAATGTGGCCACTGCTTACTCCGACGCGCGCATTCCCGCAGCGGGTGAGCAGGCCTTCCCGATTCGCCGTCTGATTTACACCCTCAAGGACAAGCAGCTGACCATGGGCGTTGGCACTGGAAACCCGAATCAATACGTACTGGTGGATAACGTCAGGGACTTCAAAGTGAGTTTCGGTCTGGCCAGTTCTGCAACTGATGATTCCGCTTCCAGCTACAGCCTCAACCCGACCGACGCGGCACGAATCCGCAGCGTACGGCTGACGCTGATCCTCAGTGATCCGGACGAGCGCGTCCGGGATCAGACCTTCAACGTGGTTGCCGCTTTGCGCAACCGCCTGCCATGAAGGGCGCACTGATGAACACGTCTCCTGAGTCCCAGCGCGGTATGGCGTTGCTGGTCAGCCTGGTATTTTTGCTGTTGCTGACACTGATCGGTGTTTCGTCGATGCAGAACGCCAACCTGCAGGAAAAAATGGCCAGCAGCGTGACGCTGCGCAATCAGTCTTTTCAGATCGCCGAAGCGGCGTTGCGCATCGGCGAGAGCGCTGTTCAGGCGGAAACCTATACCTTGGCGCCGTGTGCAGGCGTTCAGTGTCTGCCGCCAAAAGATGCATTGACTCTGACCACCGCAGGCACCTGGTCGGGAGTCACATGGGTCGCAGCCGGTAAAGGTTTTTACGGGGTGCAAAATATCGGCACCACCCTGGACGCCGTGAATGTGCCCAGCGGCACCTCGGCGACGCTTTATCGGGTCACGGCAGTGGCAATCGTTGGCGACAACGTTCGTAGTGTGGTGGAGAGCGTCTATGCCAAGTTCTGAAAAGCGCGCCGGGTTATGGCAGTTGTTGTGCGGCGGGCTGTTGGGGTTGTACCTCGCGGCACCGGCCTATGCCTTTACGCCGTCGGATTCGCCGTTGTTGAGTGCGGCGGCTGTTCCGCCGAATGTGATGTTGTTGATCGATGACTCGGGCAGCATGAATAACATCATCTGGGACCCGCTTTTCAAACCGGCAACCAACTACCCGCAAATCGCTTATTGCAACTCCAACACGTCATGTGATGGTGGTTTTAATCTGGACATGACCGATACCAATGTCCAGTTGTCCACCCTCAACCGCGGAGGTTGCTCGACCAACACGACCAATGGCCGATGGTATGGCTTCTATCGTGGTTCCAGATTGTCATCAGTTTGTCTCAAACTTCCGGACCCGGCTCGCAATGAGACCACGCGGTACACAGCCAACTACCTGTCTTATCTGTTGAGCAAGGCCGGCGGTGCGGATACAGATTTTACGAACGGTGCAATCCCCGATGAAGTCCGCCTCACCGTTGCGCGGGATGTTTCAAAAAGTCTGGTCACCAGTAACCGTTCGTTGCGGATAGGCCTGGCAACGTTCAATCCGCCAGCGAGCGGCAACTCGGGGCCCGGTGGCTATATTGCCCGCGCCATCAGTGATCTGTCTCCCGTCGGCAGCGTTACCCAGGCCACTGCGAACACCAACTACAACAACCTGATCAGCTCGATCAATGGTCTGGGCGCGGTCGCGAACACGCCTCTGGCAGAGGCCTATTACGAAATTACCCGTTACATGCGCGGACTAGCGCCGTACTACAACTCGTCACCGAGTACCTACACCAGCCCCATCCAATACCGCTGCCAGAAAAACTATGGCGTAGTGATCACCGACGGCTTGCCGACGTTTGACCGGACATTCCCGAACAATGATCCGCAGGCCATCGCCCAAGGTGGCCCCAGGCTGCCCAACTGGGATGGCAAAGGCAACGATGGCGACAACCCGCTCGGTGGCGATGGCGAAGGGGATTCGCTGTTTCTGGATGACATTGCCAAGTTTGCCTTCGACATCGACATGCGCAGTACCGGCGATGACGCTACCGGCAAAAGCTGGAACAGCGGAGATTTCCCCGTACAGAATATGAACACGTACACCGTAGGTTTCACGGCGGCTAACCAGATGTTGTCGGACGCTGCGAGTTACGGGCAGGGTCGTTATTACCAGGCAACAGACAGTGCCGGGCTGAACGCGGCCCTATCGGCGGCGCTGCGCGACATCACCTCCAAGTCCGGCTCTGGCGGAACCGGTGCCAGCAGTGGGTCCATCGTCGGCGTCGGGTCCTCGTATTACCAGACCAGCTACGATCCCAAGGATTGGCGCGGCACCATCAAATCCTATGGGTTCACCGCCACGGGGGCGGTCAACACTTCGACAGTTCTCTGGACCACGGACACGACGGTCGTGCCCGCGGCCACCGTGCCCATCTACCAATCGTGGAACAGCGCCAGCAACAAGCCAGTTACTCTGGCTTTCAATAATTTTGCACCGGCTCAACAAGCCTTGCTCAGTCAGAACCTGCCCCTGGGCATTACTGGCAACGATTTGGTGGAGTGGAGCAAAGGCACCAACAAAACCGGGTTGAAAGTCCGAACCGTGTTGCTCGGCGACATCATCAACTCGCCGCTGGTCCTCGCTTCGCCTTCCGAACAGACAGCCGCTGATCTGGTGGCCGATACCTCATACAGCGCCTTTCTGGCCACAAAAGCCGCCAACATGAGCACCAGCCTGGTGGTTAATGCCAATGATGGTTTCGTCAGCGTCCTCAATGCGAGTGATGGCACTCGACGCTACGCCTATATGCCCACCAACGTGCTGCCGTCTTTGCACTATATTGCCGAGCCTTCCTACGCCAATGGTGTTGGCCACAAATTCCTGGTCGACGGTCAGCTCGGTGTTTTCGATGTCCAGTCTGGGAGTGCCTGGAAAACCGTGGCAGTCGGTGGGACGGGCGCGGGCGGCAAGACTTTTTATGCGTTGCAGTTGTTTGACGCAGCAGCCGGTAACGTGAATCGAGCTTTGTGGGAAATCAGCGCGCCGGCCTCATCCATCCCCGCTAACGTTTTTAATGATTTGGGTTATGCCTACGCCCGGCCGGAAGTGGCACGGCTGGCCGATGGTCGTTGGGCGGCCTTCATCTCGAATGGCTACGGCAGCAATTCCGGAGTGGCGGCGCTTTACGTGGTGGATATCCGCGACGGATCGCTGATCAAGAAAATCGTCGTCAACAGCGCGGACACCAACAATGGTCTGTCTTCGGTCAAGCTCAGGGTCAACTCGCAGAATGTGGTTCAGGCGGCTTACGGCGGAGACCTGAAGGGCCAGTTATGGAAATTCAACCTGAGCGGCATCTCGACCGACACTTGGGGCGTCGCGTTTTCCGGCAAGCCGTTATTCACCACCGCAGGAGGCGCATCCCAGCCTATCACCGCGCAACCGCTGCTTGCGGACAACTCACTGGGCGGCAAATTCGTGTTTTTCGGTACCGGCAAATTTAACGAGACCGTCGACAAAACCAACAAGGACCTTCAGGCGTTCTATGCGGTGTGGGACGCCGAAGGTGGCTCAGGACAGATCACCACGGCCAATCTGCAACTCCAGTCGGTGACCGGGGTAGTCTCGGGCAGTACGGGGCAGTTCATCACCACCAGCCAGAATGAAGTTTCTTACCCGGCGAAAAAAGGCTGGTATCTGCCTCTGGCGTACAACAACGTATTGACGGGTGAGCGAGTGATCAATCAAGCGGCGCTGGTGCTTGGCCGGATTGTTTTCACCACGGCTATCGTCGATACCACGGACCCCTGCGCCAGTTTTGGTACGGGCAAGTTGGTCGAACTGGATGCGTTCAACGGTAAGATGCTCAACTATGCAGTGCTCGATACCGGTAACGACGGCGTGGTCGACAGCTCGGACATGATCACCAGTGGCGTGGTCTTCTCCGGCGGGATTCCGATCCTCAACGCCATCGTCAACGGCGGGACGGGCAAGCTCGTGGGCGACACCAGTGCGACGGTGACCAAACTGACTGAAAAGGGCGGCGGCGGAAGCCGCCGCATCATGTGGCGACAAATACAGTAAGCGAGAGCTGAGCATGCGCAGAAACAACCGAGGCTTTACCCTGATCGAAATCCTGATCGTGGTGGCGATCATCGGCATCATCATCACCATCGGTTACCCCAGCCTCACTGAATACGTGAACAAGGGACGTCGGGCGGAAGTGGCGGGGCTGCTGTCCGAGCAGGCGCAGATCCTCGAACGCTTCTACTCGAACCAGGGCCAGGGCCGCTACAAGGATGCAACCGGGCTCAGCGCTGGAAATGATTTCTACACAATCGACAAATCCCTGGTGGTCGACCAGGCGTTTACGCTGATCGCAGTGCGTAGGCCTGATAAAGCCATGGCCGCAGACAAGTGCGGCGACTTCCGAATCAGCAACACCGGTGTCCGCGACATTATTAATGCCAAGGCAGGCGTCGTGGCCAAAGACTGCTGGGGTCGCTGAGTTTTTCTTGGGCGCCCTTTGCGCCCTGTCTATTTCCCGGTTGGATCAGAAACATGACCATGCAACAACAAGTGGTGATCGTCGGCGGTGGTGTAATCGGCCTGCTGACCGCATTCAACCTTGCCTCACATGTAACCAGCGTGGTGCTGCTGGATCGCGCGAATGTCGGCCAGGAATCGTCGTGGGCGGGCGGCGGTATCGTTTCACCGCTTTACCCGTGGCGTTACAGCCCGGCCGTTACCGCGTTGGCGCATTGGTCGCAGGACTTCTATCCACAGCTGGGCGAGCGTCTGTTTGCGGCGACCGGAGTTGATCCTGAAGTTCATACCACCGGGTTGTACTGGCTAGATCTGGATGACGAAGCCGATGCACTGGCATGGGCCAAACGGGAGAGTCGTCCGCTGCGGGCGGTGGACATTTCGGTGGTTCATGACGCGGTGCCGGTACTGGGCAGCGGACTCTCTCGCGCCATCTACATGGCTGACGTCGCCAATGTGCGTAATCCACGCTTGGTCAAATCGCTCAAGGCGGCGCTCCTGGCGCTGCCAAACGTGACGATTCACGAGCAGTGCGAGGTCAGCGGCTTCATCCGTGGAGGAGATAAAGTCATCGGAGTGCAAACCAGCACGGGCGACGTTCACGCAGAGCAGGTGGTTTTGACCGCAGGCGCCTGGAGCGGGGAGCTGCTCAAAAAGCTCGGGCTCGAGTTGCCGGTGGAGCCGGTAAAAGGCCAGATGATTTTGTACAAATGTGCAGCGGATTTCCTGCCGAGCATGGTGCTGGCCAAAGGTCGTTACGCCGTTCCTCGCCGCGACGGACACATCCTGATTGGCAGCACGCTGGAGCACGAAGGTTTCGACAAGACGCCCACCCATTCCGCGCTGGAAAGCCTGAAAGCCTCGGCAGTTGAACTGATCCCGGCATTGGCGGGCGCCGAGGTGGTGGGGCACTGGGCTGGCTTGCGTCCGGGATCGCCGGAGGGCATTCCTTACATTGGGCAAGTGCCGGGGTTCGAGGGGTTGTGGCTCAACTGCGGGCACTACCGAAATGGTCTGGTGTTGGCGCCAGCGTCGTGTCAGCTGTTTGCCGATGTGATGTTGGGGAGGGCGCCGATTATCGACCCGGTGCCGTATGCGCCAGGTGGGCGAATCTGACAGAAAAAGATCGCAGCCTGCGGCAGCTCCTACAGAG
This sequence comes from Pseudomonas sp. Ant30-3, assembly GCF_000690905.1. GTDB lineage: Bacteria > Pseudomonadota > Gammaproteobacteria > Pseudomonadales > Pseudomonadaceae > Aquipseudomonas. The sequence goes on from NZ_JMCL01000085.1 coordinate 8,648, forward strand.
GGATGCGTGCTGCGAAGGCTGCGATATCTCGGGCCTCAATCCAGACCGAATTTTTTCAGCCGATAGCGCATGGACCTGAATGAAAGATTCAGCCGCTGCGCCGCTGCCGTGCGGTTCCAGCGGGTTTCTTCCAGTGCTTGCAGGATCAGTTTGCGTTCGACGTTATCGAGATAATCTTCCAGATTATCGACCCGCGTCAGGTCAGGCGGGCCGTTTTCAGCACTGCAATTGCCTTCCGCCAAGCGCAAATCGCTGGCTTCGATCTGCTGGTTTTCGCACAGCGTGTGAGCGCGCTCGAGCATGTTTTCCAGCTCTCGCACATTGCCCGGGAAGCGGTAGCATTTCAGCGCTTCAAGGGCTTGCGGCAGCAGGTTGGCGGGCGGTTGCCCGCTGGCCGCTGCCAGGCGCTTGAGCACATGAGCGGCCAGCGACTCGATGTCGTCGCGGCGCTCACGCAACGAGGGCACGCGTAGCTCGATCACGTTGAGCCGATAATACAAGTCCTGGCGAAAACGACCGGCTGCGACTTCCGCATCAAGATCTTTGTGTGTAGCGCAGAGGATGCGCACATCGACCACGGTTTCATTCTGGCCGCCAACGCTGCGAACGGCTTTTTCCTGAATTGCCCGCAGCAGTTTGACTTGCATGGCCAACGGCAAATCCGCCACTTCATCGAGAAACAGCGTTCCGCCTTGAGCGGCCTGAAACAGACCGGGCTTGTCTTCGGTGGCGCCGCTGAAGCTGCCTTTGCGATGACCGAAAAATTCGCTTTCCATCAGTTCTGACGGGATCGCCCCGCAATTGACTGGAACAAACGGCTGAGTAGCGCGCGGTCCTTGATCGTGAATCAGGCGGGCGACCAGCTCTTTGCCGCTGCCGGACTCCCCGCTGATGTACACAGGGGCCTGGCTGCGGGCGAGTTTGTCGATTTGTTTGCGCAGGTTGCGCATGGGCACCGAGTCACCGAGCAAGCGACGATCGGTGACCATGCCGGGTGCCGGCATGCGCAGGGCGCTGCTGACCAATTCGCGCAGACGCGTGAGGTCCACCGGTTTGGTCAGGAAATCAAAAGCGCCGGCCTTGAGCGCATTGATCGCCGTTTCCAGGTTGCCATAGGCGGTGATCATGGCCACCGGCAGTTGCGGGTAGCGCTGCTGGATGTGCTGCACCAGCTCAAGGCCCGTGCCGTCGGGCAGACGCATGTCGGTCAGGCACAGGTCGAAGGTCTCGCGCTTGAGCAGGGCATGGGCTTCAGCAAGGTTGCAGGCGCTGAACGTCTCGAGTTTCATCCGTCCCAGAGTGATTTCCAAGAGTTCGCGGATGTCCGGTTCGTCGTCGACGATGAGGACTTTTTGCTGTGGGCTTATATTCAACTTTGTTTCCGTCCGTGAGCAAAAGTGATGCGAAAGCAACCGCCGCCTTGGCGTGGCATAAAGTCTAGGCGCGCCTGATTGCTTTCGCACAGCTCACGGGACAGATAAAGCCCAAGCCCCGTGCCTTGAGCACTGGTGGTGAAAAACGGTTCGAACAGATGCGCTTGCTGTTCCGGGGCGACGCCTGCGCCGTCGTCCAGAATCTCAATGATGGGTAACTGGCTGGCGGGGTCAACGAACAGATCCAGCCAGACTTGCGCCTGATCGTGCTCTTGAGCGCTGTGACGCCAGGCATTGCGCACCAGATTGTCGAGAATCTGCGTCAACTGGTTCGGGTCCATCAAGGTTCGCAGGTCTCCTGAGCCGATGTGCAGATGAATTTGCTGTCGATCGATTGCGCCTTCGCGCGTTTCCGCGACGAATTGCTCTAGCCACGGCCTCAGATCAAGCCGTTGCGGCTCGGTTTGCTGGCGGCGAGACAATTGCAGAACGTTTTCGATAACCCGGTTCATCCGTTGTGAATGGTCCTGAATGATCTGCGTGAGACGGCGATCGGCGCTGTTCAGTTCCTCCGATTCGCGCAACAGTTGCGCCGCGTGACTGATGGCACCCAGCGGGTTGCGGATCTCATGAGCGATGCCGGCGGTCAGTCGGCCAAGGCCGGCCAGCTTCAGTTGCTGAGCGTGTTGCGCAATCTGCGCGATGTCCTCCAGAAACACCAGCGTCTGCGGCGCAAGGCTGTGGTCGAGGGCAATGAAACTGGGCTGTAGCTCGACCCCGTTAGAGGCGATCTTCACGGTTTGGGGACGCAGGGTCGGGTTGTTGCGCCACAGCTGCAGGCGTTCGACCAGCTCGGGTGAACAGTCCTCCAGCCGTTGGCCTTCAAGGTGGCCGCTGCCCAGTAACAACAGGGCGCTTTGATTGGCCAGTTGCACCCGTCGCTGATCGTCGAGCACCAGGATGCCGGTGCGCATACGCTGCAAAATCAACGCGTTCAGCGCCTCCAGCCCCATGACTTCACTGGCCCGCTGTTCAGCCAGGCTTTCGCTGACCTCCAGTCGCCGGACGAGCCCTTGCACCAGCAACGCGGCGGCGAAACACAATGCGCCAAGCGTGCCAACCTGCAGGTAATCGTTGGGGCTGGCGGCATGGCTCAGACTCAGCAGAAAGCTCAGCCCGACAATGCCGAGCGCACCGATGGCCGCAATCAGCAAACCTATTCGGCTGCGCAGCAGGGCATTGCTGATCGCTACGGAGACGATCAGCAGATTGCCCAAGGCGCTGGCAACGCCGCCGGCCGCATAAAACAGGGCGCACAACAGCAGAACGTCGACCAGCGCGAGGCTGAACAGCTGCGTCGGACGGCGGGTCTTCTCGAAGAAAACCACCAACACAATATTCAGGATCAGATAAAGCCAGCTGCCAGCGCGCAACAAATCGTCGTTGGCGGACGCCAGCAACTGGTTGTCCATGTCGGTGGAAATCAGCAGCACCAGAATGATGCCGACACTTAAACGGTACAGGTGATAAAGACGCAGCAGTCGCTGCGCCTGTTTGTCGCCAAGACTGAGTCCCTCAGCGATCACTGGAGCCCGGGCCTTGCTCAAGGTGAGCCTGGCTGCAATACCACTGTTGTTGAACGCTCAGCGCGCGATCACGGGGCAGGTGCACACCGCAATGAGCGCAACGGACCATCGGCGCCGCGTCTTTCTCCGCGGTGGATCGGGGGCTGGAGTTTGATCCCTTGAATTTGCGCCATAACCATATCGCAGCGGCAATCAGGGCGATCCAGAACAATAAACGAAGCATGGTGAGCTGCTTTATGACGAGTGATTCCGCAGTTTAGCCAAGGACATCCCCAGCGCACAGCTCAATCATTCGCCGATAAAAAACCGGCAATAAAAAAGGAGCCTCGCAAGGCTCCTTTTTTGGCATAACCCGGTGTGTCAGTCGAACACGCCGAACGTCATGTAGCTGAACCACGAGCGGTCGCTGTTGTTGGCTTCCGACTCTTGTTCCTCTTCTTCCAGCACGTCGCCGTTTTCATCGCGCGGCTTGAGTTCGCTAGGAATGGCGTCCTTGGCGTCCTGGAATTGCTTCTGCACGTCCTGGTTGGCGCGGGTTTCACCCGGCGGCAGCGGTGGACGCGATTCGATCAGGCCCAATGTTGCCTTGCTCAACCATGACCGGTTGTCAGCCTCGTCCCGCGAAGGCACGAACTGACCGTCCTGCAGGCTCGGGTGATCCGGGTAGTTCAGCTTCAGGGTTTCCAGGCTGGTGGCCGCCAGTTCGTCCAGGTGCAGACGCTGGTAGGACTCGGTCATCACTGCCAGGCCGTCACCGACCGCAGGGGTTTCCTGGAAGTTTTCCACCACGTAACGGCCACGGTTCGCAGCGGCGACATAGGCCTGACGAGTCAGGTAATAGTCGGCGACGTGAATTTCGTAAGCCGCCAGCAGGTTGCGCAAATAAATCATGCGCTGCTTGGCGTCCGGCGAGTAGCGGCTGTTCGGGAAGCGGCTGGTCAGCTGCGCGAACTCGTTATAAGAGTCGCGAGCAGCGCCCGGGTCACGCTTGGTCATGTCCAGCGGCAGGAAACGCGACAGCAGGCCGACGTCCTGGTCGAAAGACGTCAGACCCTTGAGGTAATACGCGTAATCCACGTTCGGATGCTGAGGGTGCAAACGAATGAAACGCTCGGCGGCAGACTTCGCAGCCTCAGGCTCGGCGTTCTTATAGTTGGCGTAGATGAGCTCGAGTTGAGCCTGATCAGCGTAGCGCCCGAACGGATAACGCGACTCCAGCGCCTTCAGCTTGGCTGTGGCGGCGGTGTAGCTGTTGTTGTCCAGATCGCGCTGAGCCTGCTGGTACAGCTCGACCTCGCTCAGGTTTTCGTCGACGACTTCCTTCGATGAGCAAGCAGCGGTCAATGCGAGGATGGCGATCAGCAGCAGGTGTTTCACTTGCATGGCGGCTTGCGTCCCTATGACGGCCGCTGTCTTGGGCGGGGCCGTCCTGTTATGATGAGCGCCCCGTTGAATAGCCTCGGGGCAAAAGACGCCGTATTTAACCACAAGCGCGCAGCCGAAACCAAAGGCTGTGCCGACGCCTAGTCTGAGCATGTCCGATAAAATTGAACTTCGCGCAGAGGTGCCGTCCGAATTGGGCGGCCAACGCCTCGATCAAGTCGCCGCACAATTATTCGCTGAGCACTCGCGCTCGCGCCTTTCCGCCTGGATCAAAGACGGCCGCCTGACTGTGGATGGGGCGGTTATCCGCCCGCGAGACATCGTCCACGGTGGCGCCATTCTTGAGCTGACTGCCGAGCAGGAAGCTCAGGGTGAATGGATCGCTCAGGACATCGAGCTGGATATCGTCTATGAAGATGACGACATCCTGGTGATCAACAAACCGGCGGGTCTGGTGGTTCACCCGGCTGCCGGTCACGCCGATGGCACCTTGCTCAACGCCTTGCTGCACCACGTGCCGGATATCGTCAATGTGCCCCGCGCCGGGATCGTGCATCGTCTGGACAAGGACACCACCGGTCTGATGGTGGTGGCCAAGACCATTCAGGCGCAGACGCAGCTGGTTACACAGTTGCAGAGCCGCAGCGTCAGTCGCATCTACGAGTGCATCGTCATCGGCGTAGTGACGGCGGGCGGCAAGATCAACGCGCCGATCGGTCGTCACGGCCAGCAACGCCAGCGCATGGCGGTGATGGAAGGCGGCAAGCAAGCCGTCAGCCACTACCGCGTGCTCGAACGTTTCCGCTCCCACACACACGTGCGGGTAAAACTGGAAACGGGGCGGACGCACCAGATTCGTGTGCACATGTCTCACATCAACTTCCCGTTGGTCGGAGACCCTGCCTACGGCGGTCGTTTCCGCATTCCGCCGGCGGCCAGTGTGACCATGGTCGAATCGTTGAAGGCGTTCCCGCGTCAGGCACTGCACGCGCGGTTCCTGGAGCTGGATCACCCGACGACCGGTAAGCGCATGAGCTGGGAATCGCCACTTCCGGACGATTTTGTCTGGTTGTTGACCCTGCTCAAGCAAGATCGCGAGGCGTTCATCGGATGATTGACTGGCTGATTCCCGACTGGCCTGCGCCTGCCGGGGTGAAAGCCTGTGTGACCACCCGTGCGGGCGGCGTCAGTCTGGCGCCGTTCGATAGCCTCAACCTTGGCGATCACGTCGACGACAACCCGCAAGCGGTTGCAGAAAATCGCCGTCGCCTCACCGATCATTTTGCCATCCAGCCAGCCTGGTTGAAGCAGGTCCACGGGATCGCTGTGGCACACGCGGACCCCGGTGGCGTGGCCACTGCCGATGCCTGCTGGACGGCGACACCCGGTATTGCCTGCACGGCAATGACTGCCGACTGCCTGCCTGCTTTGTTCTGCGACCGTGCAGGCACTCGCGTAGCAGCGGCTCATGCCGGCTGGCGCGGACTGGCAGCTGGTGTGCTCGAAGCCACCCTCGACTCGCTCGCCGTTGCGCCTGAAGAAATTCTGGTCTGGCTCGGTCCAGCCATTGGCCCAAAAGCCTTTGAAGTCGGCCCGGAAGTACGCGAGACCTTTGTCGAGCAGCTGCCGCAAGCTGCCAGAGCCTTCACGCCCAGCCACAATGACGGCAAATTCATGGCCGACATCTATGAGCTGGCGCGTTTACGTCTGGCCGCTCGCGGTGTCACTGCGGTTTATGGCGGCGGTTTCTGCACCGTGACCGATCCGCGCTTCTTTTCCTACCGACGCGCGCCACGCACGGGCCGGTTTGCCTCCCTCGTTTGGCTGGAACGCTAGACTTCCCTGATCTGCATCAACTGATCGACGCTTGAAACTCCCAGAATCGACCACATCTACAGTGGTATCTGGCAGGTTTCTTCATTCAGGATGTTTTATAGGTCCGGCCTGCTCAAAAGGAAGGTGACCCATGCGTATAGATCGTTTAACCAGCAAATTGCAGTTAGCTCTATCCGACGCCCAATCTCTGGCTGTCGGCCTCGACCATCCCGGCATTGAGCCGGCGCACCTGATGCAAGCCATGCTTGAACAGCAGGGTGGTTCGATCAAACCTCTGTTGATGCAAGTGGGTTTCGACGTCAACAGCTTGCGTAAAGAGCTGACCAAAGAACTCGACCAACTGCCGAAAATCCAGAACCCCACCGGCGACGTGAACATGGCGCAGGACCTGGCGCGTCTGCTCAATCAGGCCGACCGTCTGGCTCAACAGAAGGGCGACCAGTTCATTTCCAGCGAGCTGGTGTTGCTCGCCGCGATGGACGAAAACAGCAAGATCGGCAAACTGTTGCTCGGCCAGGGCGTCAGCAAAAAAGCTCTGGAAAATGCAATCAACAACCTGCGTGGCGGCGAGGCGGTCAATGACGCCAACCACGAAGAGTCGCGCCAGGCGCTGGACAAGTACACCGTCGACCTGACCAAGCGCGCCGAAGAAGGCAAGCTTGATCCGGTAATCGGCCGTGACGACGAAATTCGCCGGACCATTCAAGTGCTGCAACGCCGCACCAAGAACAACCCGGTGCTGATCGGTGAGCCTGGCGTCGGTAAAACCGCGATCGCCGAAGGTCTGGCGCAGCGCATCATCAACGGTGAAGTGCCGGACGGCCTTAAAGGCAAGCGGCTGTTGTCGCTGGACATGGGCGCGCTGATTGCCGGCGCCAAGTACCGTGGCGAGTTCGAAGAACGCCTGAAATCCCTGCTCAACGAACTGTCGAAGCAGGAAGGGCAGATCATCCTGTTCATCGACGAACTGCATACCATGGTCGGCGCCGGTAAAGGCGAAGGCTCGATGGACGCGGGCAACATGCTCAAGCCGGCACTAGCCCGTGGTGAGCTGCACTGCGTCGGCGCAACCACGCTGAACGAGTACCGCCAATATATAGAGAAGGACGCCGCACTCGAGCGTCGCTTCCAGAAAGTATTGGTGGAAGAGCCGAGTGAAGAAGACACCATCGCCATTCTGCGTGGCCTGAAAGAGCGCTATGAAGTTCACCACAAAGTGGCGATCACCGATGGCGCAATCATCGCGGCGGCCAAGCTCAGTCATCGCTACATCACTGACCGCCAGCTGCCGGACAAAGCTATCGACCTGATTGATGAGGCGGCCAGCCGCATCCGCATGGAGATCGACTCCAAGCCGGAAGTGCTCGACCGTCTGGAGCGCCGTCTGATCCAGCTGAAAGTGGAATCCCAGGCGCTGAAGAAAGAAAGCGATGACGCCGCGAAGAAACGTCTGGAAAAACTCCAGGAAGAAATCGCCCGTCTCGAACGTGAGTATTCGGACCTGGAAGAAATCTGGAACTCGGAAAAAGCCGAAGTCCAAGGCTCAGCCCAGATCCAGCAAAAGATCGAACAGTCCCGTCAGGAGCTGGAAGCCGCGCGCCGCAAAGGCGACCTGAACCGCATGGCCGAGTTGCAGTACGGGGTGATCCCGGATCTGGAACGCAGCCTGCAGATGGTCGACCAGCACGGCAAAAGCGAGAATCAGTTGCTGCGCAGCAAGGTGACCGAGGAAGAGATCGCTGAAGTTGTGTCGAAGTGGACCGGCATCCCCGTGTCGAAAATGCTCGAGGGCGAGCGCGACAAGCTGATGAAGATGGAAAGCCTGTTGCACAAGCGAGTCATCGGTCAGGACGAAGCGGTGATTGCGGTTTCCAACGCAGTGCGACGTTCGCGGGCCGGCTTGTCCGACCCTAATCGTCCGAGCGGTTCGTTCATGTTCCTCGGCCCGACCGGTGTCGGTAAAACCGAGCTGTGCAAGGCGCTGGCCGAGTTCCTCTTTGATACTGAAGAGGCGATGGTGCGGATCGACATGTCCGAGTTCATGGAGAAACATTCCGTGGCTCGTTTGATCGGTGCGCCACCAGGCTACGTGGGCTATGAGGAGGGCGGTTACCTGACTGAGGCGGTGCGTCGCAAGCCTTATTCGGTGATCCTGCTGGATGAGGTCGAGAAGGCCCACCCGGATGTTTTCAACATCTTGCTGCAGGTGTTGGAAGATGGCCGGCTGACCGATAGTCATGGTCGTACGGTGGATTTCAAGAATACCGTGATTGTCATGACCTCCAACCTGGGTTCGGCGCAGATACAGGAACTGGTCGGTGATCGCGAGGCGCAGCGTGCGGCAGTGATGGATGCGATTTCCATGCACTTCCGGCCTGAGTTCATCAACCGGGTCGACGAAGTGGTGATCTTCGAGCCATTGGCGCGGGATCAGATCGCGGGCATCACCGAGATCCAGTTGGGTCGCCTGCGCAGTCGCCTGACCGAGCGGGAGTTGAAACTGGAGCTTAGCCCGGAGGCGATGGACAAGTTGATCGCCGTCGGTTACGACCCGGTCTACGGTGCCCGGCCACTGAAACGAGCAATCCAGCGCTGGATCGAAAACCCGCTGGCGCAGCTGATTCTGTCGGGGCATTTCATGCCCGGCGACACGGCAAAAGGTGTGGTGGAAAACGACGAAATCGTTTTCGTCTGATCCACGTTGGCTGGAAAACCCGGGAGGCCCCGCAATGCGGGGCCTTTTTTTCGTCAGGTTGTTGAACTGAAAGGAAAAGGCTTGTAAAGTGCGCCCCGCAGTACGTCACCCGGAAGGGTTTTTGCTCCCCAAGCAGAAATCTGAAATAAGTTGCAAATCATTAACTTGAAAGCAATTTAAAGGGTTGACAGAGGTGCTTAAGATTGTAGAATAGCGCGCCTCAGACACACGAACGCAGCGATGCGAACGGGTCGAAGAGACGCAATAAAGCTTCAAACGTTGTAATTGAAATATCAGTAGCATTGAAATATGTAGTTCCGTGATAGCTCAGTCGGTAGAGCAAATGACTGTTAATCATTGGGTCCCAGGTTCGAGTCCTGGTCACGGAGCCAATTTCAAACCGGGGTATAGCGCAGTCCGGTAGCGCGCCTGCTTTGGGAGCAGGATGTCAGGAGTTCGAATCCCCTTACCCCGACCATTTTTGGGTCGTTAGCTCAGTTGGTAGAGCAGTTGGCTTTTAACCAATTGGTCGTAGGTTCGAATCCCACACGACCCACCATTTTTGAAACCAGTTAACGCTGGGATCAGATCTTAAGATCAGACGCCAAAAGCTCTGTTCGCAGAAGGCGCCTTTTAAAGGTGCCTTTTTTTTACCGGGGTATAGCGCAGTCCGGTAGCGCGCCTGCTTTGGGAGCAGGATGTCAGGAGTTCGAATCCCCTTACCCCGACCATATTAAAAATCCTCGTATCGAAAGATACGGGGATTTTTTTTGCCTGCCGCTCATGCGATGACGCTCGGCCATGGCAGGCCTGGGCTAATCGCTGACGCAAAAAAGCCGCGCTGCCGATCTTGGCAAGCGCGGCTGGATGCCTTATAGCTTAGGCGCCGTCTTGATCTTTCAAATGCTCGAACAGGCCTTTAGGCATTTTCTTGCCATTGGCTTCGAAGTTGGCCTTCACGTTGTCGTAGGCCTCTTGCTCATCAATGAAGCCGTCATGGTTGGTGTCGATCTTGGCGAAATCGGACTTTGGCGCGACTTTTTTGAATTCCGCGCGAGACACCTTGCCGTCGCCATCGGAGTCGGTTTTGGTCATCGACTCATCACCACACTTGCCTTCACCACACTTTCCTTCGCCGCATTTGCCTTCAGGGGTTTTGACCGCCTGTTCTGCCGACGCCAGCAGATAACCTTGAGACAAAGGCTGCGCGGCGAACACCGAGCCGGACAACATCATGCCGCCGGCCAGCACTGCGCCAAGCAAACCGATAGTGTTTTTAGGGGTACGGGACATTTACATTCTCCTGGGTTGCACGACACAACCATCGATAAAGGACGCCACGCAAGTGCGGCGATACCCGTAGCGGGCGGGTTGCCTTGCTCGGGTGTGGCCATTTAGCGTCAGTGGTGTATCGCTACTGTGTCGCGACAGGGGGAGTTTGTAAGCCAAGGGGTGAAACGGCGGGGGAGATACAGTGGGACACAGGAACCAGGTCCAAAGAAACCCGGTGTAGGAGCAAGCTTGCTCGCGATGCAGACAGCGCGGTCGTTCATGTGCACCGCGCCGATGCTATCGCGAGCAAGCTTGCTCCTACAGCAGGTGGCGTTAGTGCAACTTCAACCGAGGCTCGGTTCCGCGCCCGATTTTGCTGCCCAGCATCAACATCGCCGTACGAAATGCGCCGTACAACGCCATCTGGTGCATGCGGTACAGCGACACGTAAAACATTCGCGCCAGCCAGCCCTCGAGCATCACGCTGCCCGTCAGGTTGCCCATCAAGTTACCCACAGCCGAAAAGCGCGACAGCGAAATCAGCGAGCCGTAATCGGTGTATTTGTATTCCGGCAGCGCCTTGCCTTCGATGCGCAGTTTCAGCGATTTCGCCAGCAACGACGCCTGTTGATGCGCAGCCTGGGCCCTCGGCGGCACGTTGCGATCGGTGCCGGGTTGCGGGCAGGCCGCGCAATCGCCAAACGCGAAGATGTTCTCGTCGCGAGTGGTTTGCAGCGTCTGCAACACCTGCAGTTGATTGATGCGGTTGGTCTCCAGACCGTCGATGTCCTTGAGGAAATCCGGCGCGCGAATCCCCGCCGCCCAGACTTTCAGGCTGGCGTTGATCACTTTGCCATCGACGGTGATCAGGCTATCGGCCGTGACTTCGCTGACCGCTGCGTTGGTCATGACATTCACCCCGAGTTTCTCCAGGGTTTTATGCACAGGGCCGCCGATACGCTCCGGCAGGGCAGGCAATACCCGTGGTCCGGCTTCGATCAGGGTAATGTGCATGTTTTCCGGTTTGATCCGGTCCAGCCCGTACGCCGCCAGTTCATGCGCTGCGTTGTGCAGCTCGGCGGCCAGTTCGACACCGGTGGCACCGGCGCCCACGATGGCGACGCTGATCTGCTCGACCTTGTCGGTCTGCCCGGCATGGGCGCGCAGGTAATGATTGAGCAACTGCTGATGAAAACGCTCGGCCTGCTTGCGCGTGTCGAGGAACAGGCAATGCTGCGCCGCGCCTTGCGTGCCGAAATCATTGGTAGTGCTGCCGACCGCGATCACCAGCGAGTCGTAACCCACTTCACGTGCCGGTACCAGTTCCAGTCCGGCTTCGTCATAGGTGGCGGCCAGCTGGATTTTTTTCTGCGCGCGGTCAAGCCCGCTCATGCGCCCCAGCTGGAACTCGAAGTGGTTCCATTTCGCCTGGGCAACATAGTTGAGTTCGTCTTCGGAGGAGTTCAGAGAACCGGCCGCCACTTCGTGCAACAACGGTTTCCAGATGTGGGTCAGGTTCGCGTCGACCAGCATTACGCTGGCCGTACCGCGCTTGCCCAGAGTCTTACCCAGACGGGTAGCCAACTCCAGACCGCCGGCGCCGCCGCCAACGATGACAATACGATGAGTCATGGGGATATCTCGCAAGGCTAAAAGAAATCGGTGCAATTACCCGAGCGAGCGCTAAGCAGCTCATAGCGTCAGGTAACTGATAAATCGGCTTAACAGGCCTAAACCAATGGTCACTGCGACGACCAGCACCAGGAGCATCCACGGCCGGAAAGGCCGGCGCTCGACTTGGTGCTGCGCCAATTGCAGGTACTCTTCGACATGCTTCTGGTCGTCCGGGTTCAGGCGGCTGGTCATATTGGCCTCGTCAGGTAGACGTTACTGAATGTGAAGAAGCTACAGCGGGTTTTTATCGCACGTTGAACGGAGCATAGCCGGTGTCCGGAATCGGATCGACGCTCACTGCGTCTTCCAGGCGAATGATCCCGCTTTGTAACACTCGGGCCGTGATTCCACCATGGCCGCGCACAGCCTGAAAAGTCCCTGGGCCGAGGCTGTTCTGCAAACGCGCGCAGGGCTGACACCAACCGGTAGTTTCGAAAATCGCCTGGCCGATCCGGAAGCGCCGGCCCTTTAGGCTGAACAGATTGATGCCGCTGACGACGATGTTGCGGCGCAAGTCCGCAGGCGTCACCGGATGCTCATCGGCACGTCCCAGCAGCGAACTGATCACGGCCAGATGTTCCCACTGAATCAGCGTCACTTGCCGCGCATTGCGCACGCCGGGGCGCGCGCGATCACCGGTCAGGCCCGCTTCGAGGCGCGCTTCAACCGCGTCGAGTTCGATCATCGGCGCGTGCCGTTCCGGGCGTACACCGATCCAGCGAACACGACCTTGTTGCGGCACCTCGGCAATCAATTCCTGCAATGGCGTCACAGGCTGATCCCGACGTCGAAGACGATGCTGCGCCCCAAATTGCTGCGCAGGAAATCCGGCGCATCCGGGTGGGCGAACAACACACGGGCGAAGGTCGGACCGACCAGCGACAACGAGCGCCAGCCCTGGCGCAGGTATTCGGTGGGCGGCGGGAAATGACTGTTGAGGTCGAGCACTTCGCGCTTGAGACTGGCGAAGGCAATGATGTCCAGCTCACCGAGGTCCATACCGCGTTCTTTGTAGTTGTGAGCTTTTTTGCGCAAGGTCGGTGCCAGTCTCAAAAGGAATTCATTGGCAGGGATGCGTTTGGGTTTTGCTTCGCGGCGCACCAGCTGGCTGAGGGAAAACGCGCTGCGTCGACGTTGCAGTTCATCGCGCCACTCGTCATTGAGGCGCCGGCCTTCGTCGAGGACGAAGAACACTTCAAAACTGGCATCGCGAAACAGCACGTCCGGCGGCTCACCGGCGGGGGCGAATTCATCAACGCGGTAGGGAATGTTCAGCCCCTGCAAGAGACGCTGACACACCCACCGCTCCCGCTCCCATTTGCGGGCATTGGAAAGGAACGCGTTGGCTTGCTCGGCCGCAATGGTCAGCAGGCGTAAGTAATCTGAATCATCCATAGACCCAAGCTTAGCGTTCAAATGCGTCGTAATGGTAACGCTCCGTCACGTCATTCCAAGCCAGTTCGGCAGCGCCAGGGAAATCCACGGTACGTAGGTGATCAATATCAGGAACAGCAGCAGGATGATCAGCCATGGCATCGCCGCACGGATGGTGGCGCCCAGCGACATGCCGGTAACCGCCGACGTGACAAACAGGTTGAGCCCTACGGGGGGGGTTATCAGACCGATCTCCAGGTTGACCACCATGATGATGCCGAGGTGAATCGGATCGATCCCCAATTCCATGGCAATCGGAAACAGGATAGGCGCCAGGATCAGGATGATCGCCGACGGTTCCATGAATGCGCCCGCGATCAGCAACACAATGTTGACCACCAGCAGGAAAGTCACCGGTGTCAGGCCCGCGGCAATAACCCAGGCGGTGATTGTTTGCGGTATTTGCTCTGTGGTCAGCACATGGGCGAAGAGCATGGCGTTGGCGATGATGAACATCAGCATGATGCTCAGCTTGGCCGATTCCAGCAGCACTTTTGGTGTCTCGCGAAACGTCATGTCTTTGTAGACGAACAGGGCCACGAACGCCGAGTAAACCGCCGCCACGGCCGCTGCTTCGGTCGGCGTGAACATCCCGGAATAGATGCCGCCGAGGATGATCACCATCAGCAGCAGGCCCCAGATCGCCTTGCGCGCAGCCGTCAGCCATTCACGAATCGACGCCCGCGGCATGGCCGGCAGGTTTTTCCAGACCGCGACCACGTAGATGGCAACCATCAGAAATGTACCCAGCAGCAGCCCAGGCACCACGCCGGCCATGAACAGTTTACCGACAGAGGTTTCTGTCGCCGCCGCATACACCACCATCACGATGGAGGGCGGAATGAGAATGCCCAGCGTGCCGGCGTTGCAGACAATACCGGCGCCAAACGCCTGTGGATAACCGGAACGGACCATGCCTGCAATGGCGATCGAGCCCACCGCCGCCACGGTCGCGGGGCTAGAGCCGGACAGCGCGGCGAACAGCATGCACGCCAGCACGGCAGCGATGGCCAGACCACCTCGGATATGACCGACGCAGGCGTTGGCGAAGTCGATCAGGCGCCGCGCCACGCCGCCTGTGGTCATGAAGGCGCCGGCCAACAGGAAGAACGGGATCGCCAGCAGCGTGTAGTGCTCGGAGGTCTCGAACAGCTTGATGGCCAGCGAGCGTACGGAGTCGGGGCTGAACAACAGGATCGTCAACGAACCGGCCAAACCCAGCGATACAGCAATCGGCACGCCGATGAACATCAGCACGAACAGCGCCACAAAGAGGAAGAGAATGGTCATTTGCGGTCATCCTCATGCTCGGTAAGTTTCAGCACGTCTGCCGCTTCATCGGCCAGGCCCAGACCAGTCTGGCGATTCTGTACGATGCGCACGAAGATTTCGGCAAAGCGGATGAACACCAAGGCGAAACCCACCGGGACAATCAGCCCGATGTGCCATTGCATGATGCCGTAATGGCCCAGGTCTTCGGCGCCGATGCCGGCGATGAACAGGGTTTGAATCCATTCGAAACTCGCAACACTGAGCAGGCCCGCGTAGCCGAGGCAGCACAGGCAGGCAATGATACCGATGTAACGCTGCACCGGTTTGCTCGCCAGTTTCACCAGAGCGTCGACGCCGATGTGGCCCGCGGTGCGCACCCCGTACGACAAGCCGAAAAAGATCAGCCAGGCGAACAGGGCCTTGGTCATCGAAATACTCCAGGTCATCGCTTGCGCCATGCCCATGATGCTGTCGCCAATCGCGAACAGCGGTTCACTGGCGCTCGGCCACGAGTCGGCGAAGCTGTAAAAAACGCTGTAGAGGTTGTTCAGGATGACGTAAACGAAGGTCACCAGTGTCATCGCTGCCAGCAGGAAAACAATGAAGCCTTCTTCGAAATGTTCCCAGATGCGCCGCAAGGCATTCATGAGTGGCATCTCCCGATCGAGTGACGACTGTGAACGAGCGGCCGCCCGTTAAGGCGGCGCTCACGGGCAGATTACTGAGCCTGATTGGCGGCGTCGGCGGCCTTGATCAGGTCAGCGCCAATATCCGCTTCGAATTTCGACCACACCGGTTTCATCGCTTCACGCCATTTGCCGCGCTGCTCTGGAGTCAGCGTGATGATCTCGGTGGTTTTTGCAGTGAGGATGTTCTGCTTGGCGTCCTGGTTCAGCTTCTCGGCGTCCTTGTTAACCTGCGCCGTCACCTCGACGATGATCTTGTCCAGTTCGGTTTTCACATCCGCCGGCAGGCCGCTCCAGAACTTGGTGTTGGTGATCAGCATGTAGTCGAGCAAGCCGTGGTCGGTTTCGGTGATGAATTTCTGCACCTCGTGCATCTTCTGGCTGTAGATGTTCGAGTAAGGGTTTTCCGCGCCATTCACCACGCCTGTCTGCAAGCCTTGATACACCTCGGCGAAGCTCATTTTGCGCGGGTTGGCGCGCACGGCCTTGAACTGCTCTTCCAGCACGGCGGAGGCTTGTACGCGGAACTTCAGGCCTCGCGCATCGGCGGGTTCACGCAGTGCCTTGTTGGCCGACAATTGCTTCATGCCGTTGTGCCAATACGCCAGGCCCGTGATGTTCTTGCCTTCCATCGACTTCAGCAAATTCTGTCCGTCAGCACTGAGCTGAAAGCGATCCACTGCAGCGATGTCGTTAAACAGAAACGGCAGGTCGAACAGCTGCAGCTTCGGCGTGTATTGCTCGAATTTTGCCAGCGACGGCGCAATCAGTTGCACATCGCCTGACAGCAGCGCCTCCATTTCCTTGCCGTCACCGAACAACGAAGAGTTGGGGTACACATCGACCCGGACTTTGCCTGCCAGGCGTTCTTCCACGAGCTTCTTGAACATCAGCGCGCCCTGACCCTTGGGCGTTTGTTCGGCCACCACGTGGGAGAACTTGATGATGATCGGATCGGCTGCCAGCGACAGACCGGACGCCCCCAGCGCCAATACACAGACCGCTGCCTTGCAAAAAGACTTGAGCATTCACATGTTCCTCTTGTTGTTTTGTCGTGTCGTTTATTCCAAAACGCACGGTGGACAGAAAGAGTCTAGGCAATAAATCCATTTACGTCGGTGGGATGCGTTACTTAATGCCACCGGGAACCCCGGTGTAGACTGAGGGCGATCCTCAGGGGCACTCTGCTACCCGGGCGACCTCCCGGTAGTATTGGCCCAAGTGCCGGAGACCTGTAGCCATGATCGGCGCCGAATTGTTATCACCGCAGAGCCTCACAGTGGGTTGGCTGATCTATGCGCCGGTACTGCTGTGGGCAATCTGCCGTGTGCCGTGGGTTGAATTGTTCGCGGACAGCCGGCGCCAGCATCTGCTGTTCGGCACTGTGTTTGCGCTGTTCATGCTGTGGCTGGTGCGACGGGATTTCGATACCGGCGTGTCTTACCATTTTCTCGGCATGACGGCGGTGACGCTGCTGCTCGATTGGCCGCTGGCGATCGTCGGCGGGCTGATTGCGCAGGTGGGGCTAATCCTCCTGGGGCGCCAGGACCTGGCCGCAATGGGGGTGAATGGCGCGTTGCTGATTCTGCTGCCGGTGCTGGTGACCGAGTGCTGCGCGATTCTGGTGGAGCGCGCGCAGCCGCGAAATCCCTTTGTGTATATCTTCGTTTCGGGTTTCTTCGCGGCGGCGGTCTCGGCGTTGTTGTGCCTGCTGCTGGCCCTGTGGCTGCTGTGGTTCGACGGACGATTCGCCATGCCGTACTGGCTGGAGGATTTCGTCGGTTACCTGTGGTTGATCATTTTTCCGGAGGCGTTCATCAACGGGATGGTGGTCAGCGCGCTGGTGGTGTTCAGCCCTGAGTGGCTGGAGACTTTCAACCGCACGCGCTACCTGTCAGCGCCGTGGAAGGATGAAGAGCCGAAACCCTGATCAATGACGCGGTCAATGACGCGGCTCAAAATCTTCGCTGAACAGATCGTCTTCGGCGTCCGGGCTGACCGGGATCTTGTGTTCTTCCGAGGCCCACGCGCCCAGGTCGATCAGTTTGCAGCGATCGGAACAGAACGGCCGGAACGTGCTGTTTGGGGTCCATTCGACCGGGGCGCCACAGGTTGGGCATTCGACGGTTGGGGTTTGGCTCATGACTGGCCTCCACGCAAAGTTAGGTAAAAGTGATGCAGACGCTCGATCTCGCTGTGCAGCCAGGCGAGGTCGCGGTCATTGACCACCACATCGTCGGCATGGCTCACGCGATCCTGGCGGCTGGATTGCGCCTTGAGGATCGCCTGGACCTGTTGCTCGCTGGTCTGGTCACGTTGCAAGGTGCGCTCAATCTGCAATTGTTCAGGGGCGTCGATCACCAGCACGCGCTGGGTCATGCTGTGCTGGCCGGACTCGATCAGCAGCGGCGACACCAGAATCGCGTAAGACGATTGTGCCTTGCCCAGATGTTCGACGATTTCTTCAGCGATCAGCGGATGCAGCAGCGCTTCGAGCCACAAGCGCTGTTCCGGCACTTCAAAAATCAGTTTGCGCAGGGCCGCGCGATCCAGCTGGCCATCGCCTTGCAGCACGCCGGGACCGAAATGTTCGACGATTTTCGCCAGCGCCGGACGGCCCGGCTCGACCACCCAGCGCGCTGCGTGATCGGCGTCCACCACGTGCACACCAAGGCTGATGAAGTGCTCGGCGGCCGCGCTTTTGCCGCTGCCGATGCCGCCGGTGAGGCCAAGAATCCAGGGTGTTTTCACAGGGGTTTTCATTGCAAACCGACAAACTGCCAATAGAAGGCGGTTATTTGACCACCCCAGAGCAAGGCAATCCAGCCGGCAATGGCCAGATAAGGTCCAAAAGGGATCGGCGTCGAGGTTTGCGCGTTACGCAGGCGCAGCATGATCAGGCCAATCACGGCACCCACCAGTGAAGACAAGAGCAGCGTCAGCGGCAAAATCTGCCAGCCGCCCCAAGCGCCCAACATCGCCAGCAGCTTGAAATCGCCATGGCCCATGCCGTCCTTGCCGGTTATCAGCTTGAACACCCAGAACACCGACCACAAGGCCAGATAACCGGCCACTGCGCCCCACAAGGCTTCCGTCAGCGGCACGAACAGCCCGAAACTGTTGACGATCAGGCCGAGCCACAACAGCGGCAGCACCAGCACATCCGGCAGCAATTGATGCTCGGCGTCGATCAGGCTCATCGCCAACAGGCCCCAGGTCAGCAACAGCACCATCAGCGCCGGCCAGCCGAAACCGAAATGCCAGGCAACGAACCCCGACAGCACGCCGCAGGCCAGTTCGGTCAGTGGATAGCGTTTGCTGATGGGCGCCGCGCACCCCGCACAGCGTCCGCGTAAAAACACGTAACTGAGCACCGGGATGTTTTCCCACGCGCGGATACGATGGTCGCAATGCGGGCACTGTGAGTGCGGCAACAGCAGGTTGTAGGTCGGCAGCGCGGGCTCGGCGGGCAAACCGAGCATGTCGAGGGCTTGCGCGCGCCACTCACGGGCGAGCATTTTCGGCAGTCGCCAGATCACCACGTTAAGGAAGCTGCCGACCAGCAGGCCAACGATGCAGGCAATAACGATGAAGGCCAGCGGATAGACAGTCAGGATTTCATTCAAAGGCATGTCAGATCGCTGAGCCGAGTTGGAAGATAGGCAGGTACATCGCAACCACCAGACCGCCGACGATGACGCCGAGGACGACCATGATGAAGGGCTCCATCAGGCTGGTGAGGTTGTCGACCATGTTATCCACTTCGGCCTCGTAGAAACTGGCGACCTTGTCGAGCATGTCGTCCAGTGCGCCGGACTCTTCGCCAATGGCTGTCATTTGAATCGCCATGTTGGGAAAGATCCCCGAGGTGCGCATGGAGAAATTCAGCTGCATGCCCGTCGACACATCCTGTTTGATGCGCAACACCGCGCGCTTGAAGACGATGTTGCCGGTGGCACCCGCTACCGATTCCAGCGCCTCCACCAGCGGCACGCCGGCAGCGAACGTGGTCGAGAGGGTGCGTGCATAGCGAGCGACGGCAGACTTGTACATCAGCGTGCCAACCAGCGGCACTTTCAGCATCCAGGTGTCGGTGCGGTCCCTGAAGGCCTGGGACTTCTTGAAGGCATGCCGTACGCCGAATATCGCCGCGATCAGCAGGCCAAGGATCACCCACCACCATTCCTGCAGAAACTCCGACAGGCCTATGACCATCACGGTAAAACCTGGCAGTTCCGCGCCAAAACCTTTAAACACCGATTCGAACTGCGGCACGACCTTGACCAGCAGGATCCCGGTCACAATGATCGCCACGAACACCACCGCCGCCGGGTAAGTCATCGCCTTCTTGATTTTGGCTTTGAGGGCTTCGCTTTTCTCTTTATAAGTGGCGACGCGCTCCAGCAGGGTATCCAGCGCACCCGCCTGTTCACCGGCGTCGACGAGGTTGCAGTAGAGCTCATCGAAATATTGCGGATTTTTGCGCAAGGCTGCGGCGAAGCTGTTGCCTGCCGCGACTTCCTGTTTGACCTCGTCGACCAGTTTGCGCATGGCCGGGTTGTCGAAGCCTTCGCCAATGATGTCGAACGACTGCAACAGTGGCACGCCGGCTTTCATCATGGTCGCCATCTGCCGGGTGAACAGGGCGATGTCCTGCGCCTTGATGCGTTTGCCCAGGCTCAGGATCGACGCGGACTTCTTGCGCACCTTGCCCGGGTTGATGCCTTGCTTGCGCAGTTGCGCCTTGATCAGCGCCGGACTCTGGCCGGTGAGCTCGCCGGCCATTTTCGTGCCTTTCTTGTCCGTACCTTCCCAGCTGTAAACACTGATTTTTGCTGCTTTGACCGCCATGTTCAATCCTTGGTAACCCGGTTGATTTCCTCAAGGCTGGTGATGCCTTGCATGGCCTTGATCAGCCCGGAAGTACGCAGGTCGTTGAAGCCGTCCTTGCGCATCTGAATATCGATTTCCAGTGAATTGCCCTCGGCCATGATCAAGCGTTGCAGGTCCGGCGTGTTCTTCACCACTTCGTAAATCCCCACACGTCCTTTATAGCCACCGTTGCAGTGATCGCAGCCGACTGGCTCATAAATGGTGAACGAACCGAGAAGCTCTTCGGGGAACCCTTCCTTGATCAGCGCTTCGCGGGGGATGTCGATGGGTTTCTTGCAATGGCTGCACAGTTTGCGGGCCAGACGCTGGGCAATGATCAGCGTGACCGAGGTGGCGATGTTGAAACCCTGAATGCCCATGTTGTGCAGACGGGTCAGGGTTTCGGCGGCGCTGTTGGTGTGCAGGGTCGATAACACCAGGTGACCGGTCTGCGCAGCCTTGATCGCAATCTCTGCGGTTTCCAGGTCGCGGATCTCACCGACCATGATCACGTCAGGATCTTGACGCAAAAATGAGCGCAACGCCTGGGGAAAGCCCAGCCCCTGTTTGGGATTGACGTTGACCTGGTTGATGCCTTCCATGTTGATTTCCACCGGGTCCTCGGCCGTGGAGATGTTGATGTCCACGGTATTGAGGATATTCAGGCCGGTGTAGAGCGACACGGTTTTACCCGAACCGGTAGGGCCGGTGACGAGGATCATGCCCTGCGGCTGTTTGAGGGCAGCCATGTACAGGTCCTTCTGACCGGGCTCATAGCCGAGTGCATCGATACCCATTTGCGCGCTGGTGGGGTCGAGGATCCGGATCACCACTTTTTCGCCCCACAGGGTCGGCAAGGTGTTGACCCGGAAGTCGATCGACTTGCTCTTCGACAGACGCATCTTGATTCGCCCGTCCTGAGGTTTGCGCCGCTCGGAAATATCCAGGCTGGCCATGACCTTCAGGCGCGCGGCGATGCGCGCGGCCAGCTGGATCGGCGGCTTGGCGACTTCGCGCAGCATGCCGTCGGTGCGCATCCGCACGCGGTAGGTTTTTTCGTAAGGTTCGAAGTGCAGGTCGGAAGAGCCGCTTTTGATGGCGTCGAGCAACATCTTGTGGACGAAGCGCACCACCGGTGCGTCATCGGCATCCTGCCCGGCGATGGATTCCTGGCGGTTGTCGTCGCCCGACTCGATGTTCACGCCATCAAGGTCGACATCGGCCATGTCTTCGAGGCCGGTGCTTTGGTTGTCGAAGAACTTGTCCAACGCGTCCGAGAGCTTGTCGTCTTCGACCAGAATGGCTTCGGTGCCGAGCCCGGTGCTGAACTGGATATCGTTGATGGCTTGAAGATTGGTCGGGTCGGAAACGCCGACGAACAGCTTATTGCCGCGTCGCCACAGGGGCAGCGCGTGGTGCTGGCGGAGCAGTTTCTCACTGACCAGGCCGGTGGGCTGGGACTCTTTGTCTAGGCAGCTGAGGTCCAGCAACGGCATGCCGAAATGCTCCGAAGCAATCTCGGCCACCTGGCGGCTGCCCACCAGTTTGTTCTGCACCAGATAACTGATCAGGGAGGTTTTGCTGCGCTGAGCTTGCTCATACGCCTGTTGTGCGCTTTTTTCAGTGATCAGTTCGGCCAGGACCAATTGCTTGGCCAGGCCGCTTAGGGCGATATCGTTCATGGGGATTCCGGACGCAAACTATGCATGACTTATAGCGTAGTCAACCGGCGGAGCCAAACCATGGATGCCGAGGTGACAAAAATTGTCAGAAAGTGCGGACGGTGGGGGTAGGAAAGGGCGCTCTGAGGTTTTTCGCGCGCGGCCGACTGCGGGTAACGGCTTTGGCATGAGCTGTGCTTTGGGCTAATCAGATCATGGGATTTTGACTCATGCACCGGAGCTTGTTAATGAACACACAGAAAGGTTTTACCCTTATCGAGCTGCTGATCGTGGTGGCGATTATCGGGATTTTGGCGACGTTTGCTTTGCCGGCTTATTCGAAGTATCAGGCGCGGGCGAAGGTGACGGCGGGGTTGGCGGAAATTTCTGCGTTGAAGGTGAATTATGAGGACAAGCTCAATTCCGGCACTGCTGCTCCTGCTGTAGCGGATATCACAAGCAATGCCAATACCACGCACTGCACAATTACAGTAGCAACAGCTCCAGCCACCGGGATCGTCTGTACTCTGAAAGGGGCGCCACCCGCAGTTGCCAACTCTACTGTTACCCTGACCCGTGATGCTGCTGCTGGGTGGTCTTGCAAAACAACCGCTACAGCGGACTACGCGCCAGCTGGTTGCCCTACAGGCACCTGATAAATGCTTCATAACGAAATGCCCGCCTCTTAAAGGCGGGTTTTTTTTGCTGATTGATAAAGTTTTCTTACAGAAGGCTCAGCAAGAGTAAAAACCTTAGAAATTCATGGCCTTACGCCCACCCCAAATCCCGCAACTTGCATGTCGATAATTTCCAACTCATGCAAAATGCATGATTCCGAAAATCAACCATCTCCATAACCTATTGATTTATAACAAATAAAATCCTGTCTCAAAGTTGGCACACCCTTCGCAACATACCCAGTAACCCTGCTGACAACACACGCAGCAGACTTTAAAGAAAAACAGGAGTTACTCGTATGAAGAAGTTCGCTATCGCTGCCGCTACTGCTACCGCGCTGACCCTGACCATGGCCAACGCTGCCTTCGCCGCCACTCAGGCATCCCAGGCTCCAATGGTTCTGGCCGCCGGTGAAGTGACTGAAGCAAAAGAAGTTACCTCCGACACCTGGATCACCACTAAAGTCAAAGCTGATCTGGTTACCGAAAAAGGCATTCCTGGTACCGACATCAAGGTAGAAACCAACAAAGGCGTTGTTTCCCTGTCGTCGACTACTGCAGTGACTGATTCGCAAAAAGACGTTGCAGTCGCTATTGCCAAGAAGATCAAAGGCGTTAAAGCGGTCTCCGCTGACGGCCTGAAATCCGAGTAAGTTAAGACTTCTCGCCTGAACCGGGAGAAGGCGCGGTAGACGAGCCGAGTCATACGTCTACCGCAACTGAGAGTTCATGCGACGGCCACAAGGATTGTGGCCATTACAGGCCCCTGACATGCGTGTCCGGGGCCTGTTCTATTGTGGGCAACGCAAAACCTGTAATTGGATGGACTCGCCCAAGCCGAGGCGTCAATGCGCCACGGTGGCAGTCTAAACAGCCATCGACAGCGAGGGCGAGTCCATCCAATTACAAAAGCGCTCGGTGGCTCAATTGCCGCGGTTGCTGGTGATTTGTTTCAGGCGATTACCTTCGAACCGCAGGTACTGATACATCCCGCCGTTCGGACCGTAAGTCCATTCCTCGACCTGAAACTCTTCCCGCCGGTTGGCGCTGCGCTTGTAGCCCAGCACATCGCGACTCACTGGCTCTCCGCATTTTTGCAGAACCTCGCCCGAGCGATCGCCGACGCTGACCAAGTGGCTACCGCAACGCAACGTATTGGCGGCCATCGTATGACTGGCGGCAACACTCAGTATCAGGCCCAACACAAAACGTTTGATCATCACTCGGCATCCAGGTGCAGAGGCGTAACCACGCGGCCATCGCTCTCGGGTTCACCGAGGCTGGAGTCGATGAAGTACACGCGGTCGTCGGCCAGCTGACCTTTGTCGACTAGGTAATCCTTGATGCTGCTGGCACGGTCCTGGCCGAGCTGACGCAGCAAGACTTCGCTGGAACTCCAGAACGCGATCACACCCTCATGCATTTTCGCCGTGCGCTCTTCCTTGCCGAGGTCCTTCCATTCCGTCGGTGGCTGGGTTTTCAATCGGGTGCGGTAGATGCCTTCCAGCAACGCACCTTTCTCGCCCTCGGGCACCTCGAGCAATGACGCTTGCGCCGGTACTTTGTCGCCGCGACGCTGGAGCATCTTGTAGTAGTTGTACTGGTATTCACGTTCCAGGCGCTCATTGGCAATCAGCGGGCCGTCGCTGCGAGCAGCGGCAGTGCCTTCAATTTCCAGACGCAGGGTCGGACGTTCTTTCAGCGCCTGTGACAGTTTGATCAGTGAACCCTCGGCATCCTTGTTCAATTCGCTGGAACCGGCCGCAAACGACACCGTGCCCAGATCTTCCGAACCGCCGCCCCTGACCAGACCACCTATCATCTTGAAGGGCGCCGCAGCGGCTTTGACGATCAGATTGCGCAGGGTCTGCCAGACAATCGGCATGACGCTGAACTGCGGATTGTTGAGGTCGCCAGTGACCGGCAACTCGATGGAAATCTTGCCGTCGACATCCTTGAGCAGAGCGATGGCGAGCTTCAGCGGCAGGCTGGTGGCGTCGGGGCTGTCGACCTTTTCACCCAGTTGCAGCTGTTCCACCACCACTTTGTTTTCGGCTTTGAGCTGGCCTTTGGTGATCATGTAATGCAGGTCGAGATTGAGCCGACCCTTGCGGATGCGGTAACCGGCGAATTTGCCGGAGTAGGGCGTCAGCGTGGTCAGTTCTACACGCTTGAAACTGGTGGCGATGTCGAGGCTGGCCATCGGGTCGAACGGATTGACCGCGCCCTTGATGGTCACCGGTGCATAGCGGTCGACCTTGCCTTTGATGTCCACCGTCGCCGGTTTTGCCTGGCGGCTGTCGATGGTGCCGATCTGGCCATTGAGCTGTTGCACGGCCGTGGCGAAATTCGGCGTCAGGCTGAAGTCGGCGAAATTCGCCGAACCGTCATTGATGGCAACACCGCCCACGTGAATACCCAGCGGTTTTTCCCGGTTGGCGGGTTTGCCTGGGGTCGTCTTGGCGGTTGAATCCGCCGGCTGCGGAATCAGCAGATCATCGACGTTGGTGGTGCGGTCGTCGTTGATCATGAAGCGCACATAGGGCTGGAACAGGTTGACCTTGGCAATCGTCAGGCTGTCGCCGTGCTGGTAATTCAAGCCTTCGAGCACCAGTTGCTGCCACTTGAGAAAGTCGCGGGTTTTCAGGGTGTCGAGGGTGTGCAGTTGATCAACCTGGGCTTTGCCGGTGACGCTGAATGCCAGCGGCTCGGTGCTTTTCAGGTCCACCGCCAGATCACTGCCGAGCATGCCGCTGCGCAGCTCGAGGCGGATAAACGGATTGATGTAGGACTGTGCGATCCGCAGGTCAATGTCCCGGGTTTGCACGTTCAATCTGGCACTGACCGGGGCCAGATTGACCTGACCATCTGCCATCAGTTTGCCTTGCTTGCCCACGCCAGTGTCGAGCTTGAGCGCGAAGGGCGAACCGTTGAGACTGTCGAAATTCTGCAAATCAAGATTCAGCGGGCCGACATCCAGCGCCACCACGGGCTGCGCTTTGCGGTCTTCCAAATGCACTTGGTAGTCGCGCAACTGCACGTCTTTAAGCAGCACTTGCCACGGTTTGCTCGGTGGCGTCGGTTCTGCCGCAGGTGAATCGGCGGCGGCCGGCGTGTCGACCGGTTCGGCGTTGGCCTTGGCGGCCTCTTTGGACGGTTGGCTGGCAAACAGTTTTTGCCAGTCGAGTTGCCCGTCCGCTTCGAGCGCTGCCCAGGTTTCCAGTTTCTGGCTGCGGATCTTGCCAACGATCACTTGCTGCTTCGCCAGATCGACGCTTGTCTCGCTGAGGTCCAGGCGTGCAAGCCTCGCCAGTGGGCGGCCATCCGGCGCCTTGATGGCGAACGGTGCAACGTTGAGCGCGACGTTGCTCAGCAGCAGTTCGGTTTTCTTGGACAGGTTCAGCTTGTAGTCGGTGCTGAGGCTGAAGACGCCGTCCTCAAGCACCAATGGCACAGCGTCACGCACATAAGGCCAGAAGGATTTCATTTTGCCGTCGGTAATCTTCAGCTTACCCTCGGAGGCGATCGGGATCAGGCTGAAATTTCCGGTCCAGTCGATCTTGCCGCCTGCCGGGCCGACGGCCACCAGCGTCATGTCGGCGCTGTCTTCAGGCAAGGTGCTGAGATTATTCAGTTCGAAATCGAGCTGGTCGTAGAGAAACTCGATCGGTTCGCTCGGGCGTTCATCCTTGAAGTGCACGGAACCGTCGGCCAGTTTGATGCGCTCGATGCGCAGCGGGAACGGTTTGGCGTCCGGGTCGGCAGGGGTTGGCTCGCTGGCGGGCACTTTGAACAGCCCCAGCAGATTCAGCTTGCCGTCCTTGCCGAAGAGGATTTCGGTTTTGGATTTGTCGAGCTCGATGTCGGACAAATGCAGCGCTTTGGTCCAAAGGCTGTCGAGCTGCAGATTCGCGTACAGGCGTTCGAAGCCGATCTGCTCTTTGCCCGGCTCGCCGACCACCAGACCCCACAAGGTGACTTCAAGGCTGAAGGGGTTGATTTCGATCCGTTGAAGTGTCGCGGGCGTCGTCGCGTAGTTGGCCAGTTGCTGATTGGCCACACGCAACGCGATGCCCGGCAAAATCAAAAAACCCAACAGGCTGTAGAGGGCCAGAGCAGTCAACAGTGCGCCGAAAGCGCGGATCAATCCTTTGGGCATGTGCGGCTTCATCTGTCTGAATCGGAATGCCTTGGAGTATGGCACGCGAATCCGGTTCCGAAGCCACCTCGCGTTATAGGATTTATCTGAAAGTTTCTCTGGTTTTCACAGCTGCAGGATCAGGGTTTTCAGCGGCGGTTGTTGATCCATTGACGGGAAATCGCCGCCCGGCTTCATCACCGTCCACTCACGCACTGGCCGTCCGGCTTTCTCCGCGCAACGCAAAACCTGCTCGCGCCAGTCGTCCATGCTGACTTTCGCCAAATTGTTGCAACAGATCAGCACGCCGTCGTCAGCGGTGGTCAGCAGTGCCGGTTTGAGCAGGCTTTGATAGTCGCGCAACAGGTCGACTGTGCCGAACGCGCTCTTGGCCCAGGCCGGAGGATCGAGCAGCACCAGATCGTACTGACGTTGTTCGAGGCGCTGATAACTTGGCAGTTTTTGCCCGCGACGCTGGCTGATCGGCAGGCCGGCGAGTTGGCGGATCGCCGGAAAATAGTCCGACTGGATGAACTGCATGGTCGGCAGCTGCGGGTTGAGCAGCCCGTTCTCGCGACCGACGGCGAGATTGCCCTCGGCGAAATCCAGGTTGCACACCTCACTCGCGCCCCCCGCTGCTGCGCTGAGGCCAACGCCACAGGTGTAGGCAAACAGGTTCAGCACGCTTTTGTTCTTGCTGTGCGCCTTGACCCAGCCGCGCGTGTTGCGCAGGTCGAGGAACAGCAGCGGGTCCTGGCCGGCATGGCGACCACGGACGCGATAATTCAAACCCCATTCGTGACCGATCAAGTCTTGCAGCGCAGCCTCGTCGGCGCGGTAGACGTTGTCTTCCCGGTCAATGCGCGAATTGCCTCGTGAGCGATCGTTGTAGACCAGCAGGGTATCGAGGCCCAGTTGCTGATTGACGATGGCGTGCAACTGCAAGAGAGCGTCATGTTCGAGCGACTGGTGAAAGCTTTGCACCAACAGTTGCGGGCCGTAACGGTCGATGGTCAGACCACCGGCGCCTTCCTGGCTGCCGTGGAACAGGCGGTAGCAATCGGTGCCTTGCTGATGCAGTTCGGCAAGCAAGTCCTGGCGATGATCGAGGGCGGCGCGCAGCGCCTGATTCAAGGAAGACATGCTGGGCGCCTTGCAGGAGGGAATTTGGCGCGGGAGTTTAGCAGTTACTGAGCTTCAAGCTTCAAGCTTCAAGCTTCAAGCTTGCAGCTCTGAGCGTCAGCTCAGCCCCATCCGCCGTCGCGCCCGTTGCACCGAACCATTACGAACCGCCCAGCGCAGCATCGGCGCGCTGCGGTTGACGCTGGCGCGGATCATTTTGCGTTGCAGCAGATTTTGCCTGACGCCGAGCATGTCGCTCGCCCAGTCCGGCAGCAAATCGATCCCGGCCTGCATCATCAGACCGCCGAACGGCTTGGCGAGACGACTCGGCGCAGGCGCATTCAGCAGCAGTCGCAAGACTTCGCGGCTGCGCGCATCGCACAGCAGTTGCGGACGGATTCGTTCAAGGTAATCGGCAATTTGCTGTCGCGAGCGTGGCACATCACGGGCGCCGAGGCGTTCGGCAATCAGCGCGATTTCGTCGTAATAACGGTCCTGATCGTCGAGCGATAAATCCGGATTGCGATAACGCAGATGCGCCGCCATAAAGTTGCTGACTTCGGCCACATGCACCCAGGTCAACAGGTCTGGATCACTGGCCGCATAAGTCCGCCCATCCGGCGCTGTGCCGGTGACCTGCAAGTGAATGGTGCGCACTTTCTCGATCAACCAGTCGGCATCCTGGCGCGAGCCGAAGGTAGTGCCTGAAATGAACTGCCCGGTGCGGCGCAACCGACCGAGCATGTCCTCGCGAAAATTCGAATGGTCCCAGACCCCGGCCAGTGCGAGCGGATGCAGGGCCTGGAGCATCAACGCACTGATGCCGCCGATAAGCATGCTGCTGAAATCACCGTGGATTTGCCAGCTCACCGAATCGGGGCCGAACAGGCCGGGATCGCCTTTGGGGTTTTCCAGATCAAGCTTGCCGAGGGATAGACCAGTAAGGCTCATGACCTGGGTTTCGATGCGGCTGCGGATAAATTCCATGGCGACTCTGTGGTGAAAAAG
This sequence comes from Pseudomonas sp. Ant30-3, assembly GCF_000690905.1. Lineage (GTDB taxonomy): Bacteria > Pseudomonadota > Gammaproteobacteria > Pseudomonadales > Pseudomonadaceae > Aquipseudomonas. The sequence continues at coordinate 37,337 of NZ_JMCL01000085.1, forward strand.
AAGCTCCATGTAGGGGCGAAGCTTGCTCGCGATAGGCTCAAGCGCGCCGCGTTTCCTCAGGAGACCAGCGTTACCGTTCACGCCATCGCGAGCAGGCTCGCTCCCACCGGGGAGCTGCGTACAGATTATTGATTCAAACGTTTATCCACCAGGTCCTGCACCACGCTCGGATCAGCCAGCGTAGACGTGTCGCCCAGTGTATCGAGCTCGTTGCAGGCAATCTTGCGCAAAATCCGCCGCATGATCTTGCCGGAACGGGTTTTCGGCAAGGCCGGCGCCCACTGAATCAGGTCCGGCTTGGCGAAACTGCCGATTTCCTTGCTGACGTGAGCCAGCAGTTCCTTCTTCAACTCGTCATTGGGCTCGGTGCCGTTCATGGGGGTGACGAAGGCGTATATGCCTTGGCCTTTGACGTCATGGGGATAACCTACGACGGCGGCTTCAGCGATGCTGTCATGCACTACCAGCGCACTTTCCACCTCGGCGGTACCGATGCGGTGCCCGGAAACGTTGATCACGTCGTCGATGCGCCCGGTGATCCAGTAATCGCCATCCTCGTCGCGACGAGCACCGTCACCGGTGAAATAGTAGCCGGGGTAGGGTTTGAAATAGGTGTCGACCATCCGTTGCGGATCGCCATAAACGCTGCGAATCTGCGCTGGCCAGCTGGATTTGATCGCCAGCACGCCACTGCCGGCGCCTTTCATTTCCTTGCCCGTTTCATCCAGCAGCACCGGTTGCACGCCGAACATCGGTTGCGTGGCGCAGCCGGGTTTGATTCGCTGAGCGCTGACCAATGGGCTGAGCATGATGCCGCCGGTTTCGGTCTGCCACCAGGTGTCGACGATTGGGCAACGCTGTTCGCCGACCGCGTTGAAGTACCAGTCCCACGCTTCGGGGTTGATCGGTTCACCGACGCTGCCGAGTAATCTGAGGCTGGCGCGGGACGTTTCCTTCAGCGGTTCGGCACCTTCGCGCATCAGTGAGCGCAGGGCGGTCGGCGCGGTGTAGAAGATATTCACGTGGTGTTTGTCGATGACCTGCCAGAAGCGCGAGCTGCTCGGGTAGCTCGGCACGCCCTCGAAGATCAGCGTGGTAGCGCCATTAGCCAGCGGACCATAGACGATGTAGCTGTGACCGGTGACCCAGCCGACGTCGGCGGTGCACCAGAACACTTCATCGTCGCGGTAATCGAGTACGTATTTGAAGGTCATCGCCGCTTGCAACAGGTAACCGCCGGTGGTGTGCAGCACGCCTTTGGGCTTGCCGGTGCTGCCGGAGGTGTAGAGGATGAACAGTGGATCTTCTGCGTCCATCGGCTCGGGCGGGCAATCGTCGCTGACGTCGCGCAGGGCTTGGTGATACCAGATGTCCCGGCCTTCGAG
>NZ_JMCL01000086.1 GCF_000690905.1 Pseudomonas sp. Ant30-3
GGGTATACGGATTTAATGGTTGATGGGGCACCTTTACCCCACCAACCTGATACCATTATCAGATGGTTGATAGATCGACTCCGTAGTTGAGTTCCTCTGCGAAGTCCGGCAGTCCGTAACCGATGGTTTTCTTGTAGAAAGGAGAGACCTTCGCAGTCGGTGCCTTCTTCTTGTGCTTCGTGGTGTAGAGCATTCGTGCCCGCATCACCTCGAAGGAGTAACCGCGCCCTTCACGGTTCTTGTCCTTGGCCAGTCGGTTGATGGACTCCGTGTAAGCGTTGGTGACGGGCATGTCCGTCTCGAAGTAGGTCATGGTCTCTTCGCGCCAGTTTCCCACTGCCCTGACCAGATCGCTCCAGACTTCCTTTTGGCCCTTCGGGATGGTGGCTATCCACTCGTCCAGGGCGGCTTCTGCCTGGAGCCGTGTGGTGGCGTCCCAGATGCCGTAGAAGCGCTCCTTGTGCTCGTAGGCGGCCAGCAGTTGCGGGAACGCGCCTGTCCAGGTCTCCATGATGAGGCGCTCCCGGTCTGAGACTTCGTGAGCGCGTTTCAGCAGGATTTTCCGGTCTCCCTTGAGAGTCCGGCTCTGGGACGGTTTCAGCTCCTTTCTGAGGCCCTTGCGCACTCTCTCTAGGGCATCGTTGGCCATGCGCACCACATGGAACTTATCGACCACGATACGGGCCTGGGGCAGCACAGCCTTGACCGCTGCCCGGTAGGGGTTCCACATGTCCATGCTGACGATCTCGACCTTCTGCCGGTCTTTCAGCTTCATCAGGTAGTTGGTCACCACGTCCTGGCGGCGGGTGGCCAGCAGGTCGAGCAGGGTTCGCTCCTCAATGTTGGTCAGAATGCAGCGGTAGCGCTTGTTCAGGTATAGCTCGTCAATGCCCAGGATGCGGGGCGTCTCGAAGCGGTGCCAGCGCCCCAGGAACTCGGCGCGGGCGTTGAAGATGTCGCGCACCGTCTTCTCGTCCAGGCCGGTCTGTGCCGCCACAAAGGTGTAGGGGTGGTTGAAGGATTCCTTCTCCACGTACTCATGCAGCCGCAGTGTCATACGGAATCCGTCCACCATCTCCGGTAGCTGGGGCCTGAATGTTGTCTTGCAGGCCCGGCAGGTGTATCGGCGGCGGACCACCCAGAGAGTGACCCGCTTGCCGTGGATGGGCAGATCACGATAGGGAACGTCACGCTTGCCGAACCGCACGAACTCACCCTGCACGCCGCACCCCTCGCAGGCTACTGGTGTAGGTGCTTCAAGCCGAAAATGTATGTCTTCATTCTGCTCATCAGAATCCACCAACTGGTACCCAGGAAGGCTTAACGAATTAATCATCTCCCGCCTTGATCAGAAAAACAGGTAGGTGGCGTAACCGGCAATCATCGCCATAGCAAAAATGACTGCTAAAAACGCCGCTAAAAGCTTCAGCGTGAACAAAGAGCGCAACAGAATGAGCTCAGTCAGGCTGGCTCCGGCACTGCCGATGATCAACGCTAGCACCGTCCCGGCACCCACGCCTTTGGCCATCAGAGCCGCTGCCAGAGGTATGACGGCTTCAGCGCGAATATACAACGGCACGCCGATGACAGCGGCAACTGGAATGGCAAAGGGATTATCTGGGCCTGCATACTGCTCCAATAAGTCAGTGGGCATGAAACCATAGATCACGCTGCCAATCGCAATACCGATGAGCAGGTAAGGCAACACATCGATAAAGTCCGACCAAGCTTCCCGCCACACACCACTGTACTTCCCTTCTTTCTTAACCGTGACAGTGGGTTGACTGTCACAGCATTCGCTAGACGTAGAGACTGTTGTCTTCCTATCAGCCCCGCAAGAAGCCGTCTTCGGAGTGGTGTCGCAGCTGTTGGTGCCGCAACTCGATGCGGTCGATGTAGCACTGCACGGGCTTGCTGATGAACTACATCCACTGCTCTCTTGTGTCGCCGTCCGGCGCACATAACGCTCGAAGCCAAGCGTGTGAAGCAGCCATCCGGCACCTACCGCGACCACCAAAGCGGCGAGCACATAGATAGCAGTAAGTGTCCATCCAAACGTGGCAACCAGCAGGCCGACGACGATAGGATTCAGCAACGGAGATGAGAAAAGAAACACCATCATCGGCCCAAAACCGGCCCGTGCCCGAATCAACCCTTTCAACATGGGGATAGTCGAGCAACTACAGAAGGGCGTTATAGCTCCTAAACCAGCAGCAAGAAAATAGCCTCGCTTCCCACTGGAAGTCAGTAACGCTTCCACCTTGGATGGTGGGATGTGACGTTGAAGAACTCCGACCAGCAAGCTAATGCCAATGAATAAAACCGATAGCTCGATAGCGAGAAAGGCGAACATGCCTAGAGCGTCTTGGAGTTGAGATGACATTCAATATTACTCCTATATTTCTAGTATTGTCGAAATGATGTACGCAGCCTACTTGCGTTTATCCGACCTGTCAACTATAATTCTAGAAACATCGAATTATTGGGGCGTGCTATGGATCACGAAAAGGTTGCAGCCAGCTTAGCTGAGCTAGGGAATAGTCACCGACTGTCCGTGTTCCGCTTTCTGGTCAAAGCTGGCCATGATGGGGCTTCGG
>NZ_JMCL01000087.1 GCF_000690905.1 Pseudomonas sp. Ant30-3
TTCGACCACGCCGTGCCGCCAAACGGGTAATAGTGTTCCTGGGTGATGATGTTGGCGTGCTCATCCAGCTCCAGTGCGCTCGACCCCAAATGGTCAGTCAGGGTGTAACGTTGCTGGTTGTTGGAGATGCCTGGCGGTTTTCCTGCCTTCCAATGCAACACCCGAACGCTGCCTCGCCCGGTCGACACTTCAATGACGTGCAGTTCCTCACCGGTGCCGCTGTGGGTGCGGATTTCCAAGCCGGGCAGATATCTGGTTTCGATGAGGTTGGTTTGTGAGCCCATTTTCGATGAACGGACTTTGCGCACGCGCATGCCGTCAGCGCCGTACTCATACCTTTCGATATCGTCGTCGACTCCGTTGCGTTCGACCGGGCGCACTTCTCGTAACTGATTGCGCACGTCCCAACTCAAAGTCTGCCCCGGCTGCAATTGAAGCAAGTTACCGTTGGCGTCGAAGCTGTTCAGGAAATCCTGCTCCGAGGGTTCAACGCCATCACGCACCGGCAGACAACGATTGCTGTGCATTTCGGCAACCAGGCGATGGCCGGGATCCTGCGCGCCTACATGGGTCAGTTCGAGCAGGTTGTTGCCGGCGTCATAGCGGTAGGTTTGGCGGTAGTTGAGGGGCATTGCGGGATCGGCGGCTCGGGATGCTGACGGGCCATGTTTTACAGCACCGGCTTCCCAACCGGTGGCTTCGACTAATCGGTATAACGTGTCGTATAGAAAGTGGCTGATCGGCTCGATGCGCTGGTTGGCGAAATAGCGGATTGGCAGTGCGGCGTCTTCGATGCTCAGTACATTGCCGACCGGGTCGTAGGTGTAATGCAGATCCTGCAGAGGAGCGTTGGTATCGAGGCGCGACAGCAAACGTTTTAGTCGCCCGTCTTCGGCGCCATATTCAAGAGTGGTGATCACGCCGTTGCCGGCGACTTCCTGTTCGACCTGGCCGTGGGCGTTATAGGTGACTGTGCGCACCATTGGCAACCATTCGGGCGTGTCGTTCAAGCGCAAATCCACGGCGCGCAATGATCCATCGATGGTTTGATGAAATCGCTGCTGGTTACCTCGGGCATCTGTGACGGAGATCAACTTACCGGGTGGATTGAATTGTGAGTGCGTAATGAAGCCCTCCATCTTTTGAGGGCAAAGACGCCGCTCCTGCTCAGATACCGTGCCATTCAATCCATAATCGTTGCACAGCAAAACACCTGCTGGATCTTCATGACGTATCAGTCGACCGCACTGGTTATGGTCGGCGAATGCCTGATCGTTGCTCGCGTAAGCCAAACGCTCGGCGCAAACCGAATCGCCTCCTGCGGCTTGCTCAAATAACTCGCTGAGGCGCAGTTGTTCGTCGTATCGCATCCAGCACTGTGAACCGCGACCATCCCAACCCAGCACCGGTTGACCCGCCTCGCCAAACAGAGTGATCCGCAGCCCGGCGTCCACGCTGTTCGAAGCCAAAATAGCGCCGGACAGCGAGTAGATATTGCTCAAATTAGACGGGCCCGACCCAAGCACGAATAAGCGCGGATCCCACAATTCAACAGCATGCCCTGCCGCATCATGGACGGTGCGATCAACTCGAGTTCGCGCGGTGCCAGCAGCACCGGCACAGTCGTATTGGACAGCACGCGCGACCATCCCGCGCGGGTCGATTGCCGCTAAAGTCGGGGTATTGTCGTGTATGGTCTGCAGATACTGCATCAGTTATTCCGCCCTTTTTATGAGCTAACACCCAAATTGGCGACGGGACTACTGTCACAAGTTACAGTGCCGACAAATGCATAAAACTTTCATCTGAACAGTCTGGACCGGCCGCCCGATAGCGCACTTGCTCTACTCAAGCCCCTGACTGATCTCGGCTGCAGGACGTAACTTCATCCCCCACTTCAGGTAGGATGGCCTCCTCCCTGTTCAGAGGTCTGCTCCATGTTCATCGGCGTCCTGCTGGTTTTCACCTGGTTAGTCCTGTTGCTGCGTTACCCGGCGAAGGCCTTGCCCGTTTCCGTGGCAGCCGCTATCGGCCTGGGCCTGGTGGCAACCTGGGTGATCTGGATGGACAACCGCGAGGTCAAGCAACTCGCGCGTCTGGAACTGCGCATCACTTATGCCCCCGAGCAATGCCCTGCCGACCGTCCGCTGCAATTGACCATGAACAACGGCAACGACGTGCCGTTGACCGAACTGCGCTGGCGCATCGCCGCCTACGCGCCCGGCGATACCGTGAACCTGGCCGACAATCAATACACCGCGCCACGCTATCGCGGCCCCGGTGAATTGCAGGCCGGTGCCAATTGGCAAGACTGTTTACCAGTGCCTCCGCTACGACCCGGTTATCGGCCGCAAACCCTGGAGTTTCGCGCTGAGCGACTGCAGGGTAGTTTCTCCGACTGATCCCTTTCCCTCTTTTGCACAAGGACCGCGCCATGCCCGTTGCGTTGATTACTGGATGTTCCAGCGGCATCGGCCGCGCCTTGGCTGATGCATTCAAAGCGGCCGGCTATGAAGTCTGGGCCAGCGCCCGCAAGGCTGAAGATGTGGCGGCACTGGCCGCCGTCGGATTCACAGCGGTGCAACTGGACGTCAATGACGGCGCTGCGCTCGAACAACTGAGCGAACGGATCAACCTGCAAACGGGCGGCCTCGATGTGCTGATCAATAACGCCGGTTATGGCGCGATGGGGCCTCTGCTCGATGGCGGTGTGCCGGCCATGCAGCGGCAGTTTGAAACCAATGTGTTCGCCATCGTCGGGGTGACCCGGGCGATGTTTCCGGTGTTGCGTCGAGGTAAAGGATTGGTGGTGAATATCGGCAGCGTCTCCGGGGTTCTGGTCACGCCATTTGCCGGCGCCTACTGTGCGTCAAAAGCGGCGGTGCATGCCTTGAGCGATGCCATGCGCATGGAGCTCGCACCGTTTGGCATTCAGGTCATGGAAGTGCAGCCGGGGGCCATCGCGTCGAGTTTCGCGAAGAATGCCGGGCACGAGGCGGAGCAGTTGATCAGCGAGCAATCGCCCTGGTTTCCGCTACGTGAAGGTATTCGCGCGCGGGCCAAAGCGTCCCAGGACAATCCGACGCCGGCCAGTGAATTTGCTGCGGGGTTGCTCAAGGCTGTGCAGCAAAGCCAGCCACCGCGGCTAATTCGATTGGGCAACGGTAGTCGTGCGTTGCCGTTGATGGCGGCGTTGCTGCCGAAGGGCTTGCTGCAAGCGGGGCTGATGAAGCGGTTCGGGTTGAAGGGGCAGCTGTGAGACCGAGGTGACGCCTTCGCGGGCAAGCCACGCTCCCACAGGAGATTGGGGATGCATGCCCGGTTTCGGTCAATTGTGGGAGCGGGCTTGCTCGCGAAGGCCGACGACTCGGTGCACCGGTTACGCACCCTCACCCGGCTTCACCACCACCGTACACGTAATTCCCGCCGCCAACAGCACGCCCTCCGGCACTCCATCAATGTGAATCCGCACCGGCACCCGTTGCGCCAATCGCACCCAGTTGAATGTCGGGTTCACGTCGGCGATCAGCTCACGGCTTTGCGGGTTGTCGCGGTCGTAGATGCCGCGAGAAATACTTTCCACATGCCCCTTCAGCACTTCACCGCTCATCAATTGCATGTCGACTTTATCGCCGACCCGCACGTGCGGCAGTTTGGTTTCTTCGAAAAAGCCGTAAACCCAGAAAGAGTTCATGTCGACCACGGCCATTTTCGCCTCGCCGATACGTGCGTAGTCGCCGCGATGAACATTCAGGTTGGTCACGAAGCCGTCCACCGTAGCGCGCACCTCGGTGCGTTTGAGATTGAGTTGTGCCGCTTCAAGTTGCGCCTGGGCCTGTTGATAATCGGCCAGGGCGGAGTCGGCGATGTTGCTGGCGTCGTCGCGGTTTTCCCGCGAGATCACCAAGTTGTCCATGTCGGCGCGGCGGTGTGCGTTGACCTTGCGCATTTGCCAGGTCGACTTGCGCGAAGCCACCAGCGACTGCGCCTGTTTGACCGCGATGCGGTAGTGCTCGGGGTCGATGCGCATCAGCAGATCGCCCTTTTTTACCAACTGGTTATCGCGCACCGGCACCTCGACCACTTCCCCGGTGACGTCGGCGGCGACGTTGATAATATCGGCGCGCACCCGGCCGTCGCGGGTCCACGGCGTGTCCATGTAATGCACCCAAAGGGTCCGGCCGATCCACAGGGCGAGGGCCAGCACCAACAACGTGGCGAGCAGGCTGAACAGTTTTTTCATCAGGGCCTTCTTCAGTGATGGAGAGTCAACGGTAGACGGTCAGCGCCAAGGCGCCGAACAGACAGGCAAACAGGCTCAGGCGCAGCAGCGCCGGGTGCCAGAAAAAACGGTACAGATCGAATCCGGACAGGAACCGGTCAAGCGCCCAGGCCAGCGCTGCGGCAATAAAAAACATCAGCGTCATGGTCGGCATGTACACGCCGTGGAAAGCAATTTCACGAGGCATGTTCGAGTCCTTCGCGCGGCGCTTGCACATAGGCTGCCAGCGGTGATTGCGGGTCCAGCAACGAGGTGCGGATGAAGTGCAAATAACTTTTCACCCGGCGCAATGCCGAGGTGTCGAAGTGCGGCGCGAACGGCTCATCGGTGGCTTGCACGCGACTGATCGCATGATCGACGGCGATCAGGGCGCGTTCGAGATTGCTTTGGTTCGGTTGCACAAAAAGCCGCATTAGCGAGCGCCCCATGACCCGAATGGCCTGACGCCACGGTTGTGATTCGGCATAGGCAGGGTGTACCGGGAGGATCGCCTGTTCTTTGCGCAGTTCGATGATCGCGTGTCCGACCTCCAGCACTACGAACATCCAGCGCAGCAGGTCGCATTGCACCTGCGGCTGCCCGACGGCCAAGCCGTAAGCTTGGTGCAGCAAGTCGCGGGTGCGGCTCTCGAAACTCGAGGCCAGCCCCTTCAGCTTGCCGCTGATCGCATACACCACTTGCCCGCGCAGATCCTGCTCGAGACGGCGCCACAGCCAGCGACTGTTCGGCGGCAGAATGATCGCGCCGGCTGCCGCACACACCAACATGCCCAGCACCATGGCGATGTAGTCGTTGATGAACGCGTACGGGTTGTAAACCGTCAGGTTGTCGGGCACCGAACCGGTGCTGAAGAAAATCAGCAAACCGAGGCCGACACCCGCGTATTGCGGGCGCGAAGAAAGAAATGAGCCCAGCACGATGACCGGCGCAAGCATCACGCACAGCAGTGGAAAATCGTCGATCCACGGGAACACGAAAAACATCTCGAAAAAGCCGATCAGCGCGCCGAGCAAAGTGCCGCAGGCCATCTGAAACGCCATGCGTTTCGGGTTGGGCGTCGCCGCGGACAGGCCAACGGTGGCTGCCGCAATCAAGGTCATGGTCGCGCCGCTCGGCCAGGCCGTGGCCACCCAATAACTGCCGAGCACCACCAGAATGAATGCCGCGCGAATCCCCGAGGCTGCCGACGCCATCCAGTTGGTTTGCGGAGTGAAGGGCTCGTCCCAGTGTTCACGAATATGGTTGTGATCGGCCAGCGACGCGTGGGTTTGCGCATAGCCGTGCAAGTCGTCGACGAAGCGATAGAGCAGCTCATAGGCAGTGTGAAAATCCAGCAGCTGCGCTTCGCTCGGGTGGCTTTGCTGAAATGCCGCACGCAGGCTGCGAACCCGCGCCGGCAAACCTTCCTTGCAGGCAATCAGCGCAGTTACCAAACGCGCTGCGTCGGGACTGGTCAAGGCGCGACCGCTGAAACCGTCGAGCACTTCGGCAAGGTCCTGCAAGCCTGGTTTGATCGCGGCCACTGCATGATCCGCGTCGCTGCTGCGCAAGCGTTCGAGCAACTGATGCAGGGCGTTGAAACGCGTGGTGATGCTCATGAATTCGCTGTTCAATCGACTGAGCCGGCCGTTGCGTCGACGCATGTGCGGGTCTTCGAACACGGTAACGCTGCGCAGCCCTTCAAGGCCAACCGCCTCGGCGATGAAGCGCACATTGCTCGCTTCAAAAGCCTCGCGCTGGCTGCGACCGCGCAAGCCGTCGGTGACAAACAAGGCGAACACGCCGAAGCGCTGATACAGGGCGCTGCGCATTGCCGCGCTGGCGGTTTGCGGGAGGATCGCGGCGCTGACCAGTGTGGCGCAAAGAATGCCCAGAGAGATCTCCAGTACGCGCCACACCGCCGCCATGAATGCGCCGTCCGGATGCGCCAGCGCCGGCAGGCCGACCATTGCAGCGGTGTACCCGGCCAGCACAAAACCGTAAGCGCGGAAGTTGCGGTAACGCGCGGCACCGGCGGAACAGATGCCGACCCAGATCGCCAGCGAGCCGAGGAACAGTTCAGTGTTCTGCGCGAACAGGGCAATCAGCGCAACCATCACTGCCGAGCCGGTCAGAGTCCCCAGAAAGCGATAAAAGCTTTTCGCGAACACCTGACCGCTTTGCGGCTGCATGACGATGAACACGGTAATCATCGCCGTGCGCGGCTGCGGCAACTCCAGACGCATCGCCAGCCACAGCGTCAGAAATGCCGCGAGCAAGACTTTGAAAATGTACACCCAGGTCACGCCGTCGCTGCGTGCCCAGTCGAAGAAACCCCGGCGCCATTCCAGGGAGGACAGCCAGCGCAAGGGTGCGAGCAACGGGGTCATGGATTCCTGCTTAGTCATTGAAATTGGTGAAGACAGGCCACTCACTTTGTAGGAGCGAGCTTGCTGTGTTGACAGTCAGGGCCCTATCGCCAGCAGGCTGGCTCCCACAGGGTGTGCGTTTAACGCAAAAGGACCGGAGTTTTCGGTGCGCTGATCTGGCGGTCTTGCGGCGCATCGTCACCCGCGCCAAGCCCGCCGCCGAGGGCTGTCACCAGTTCGGCATGCGCGCTGAGACGCGCGGCCTGAACCTGCTGCTGGACTTGCTGCTGCTTGAACAACAACGTTTGCGCGTTGAGCACATTGAGGTAGTCGGTGAGGCCGCGCTGGTAGGCGATCATCGCAATGTCGTAGGTTTTCTGCGCGGTCGCGACCGATTCGGCGGCGAACATCTGCTGCTTGTCCATCGATTCGCGGCGGATCAACTGGTCGGAGATATTTTTCAGCCCATTGATCAGCGTCTGGTTGTACCGCGCCACGGCGATGTCGTAACCGGCGGAAGCTTCGCCGAGTTCGGCGCGCAACCGCCCGCCGTCGAAAACCGGCAGCGAGATCGCCGGCCCGACGTTGTAGTTGAGTTTCCTGCCGGTCAAAAACTCCAGCGCCCCGCCGCCCGAGGCCATGTAGCCAAGGCTGCCGACCAGGTCCACATTCGGATAAAAACCGGCATGCGCGACGTCAATGCCGCGCGCCTGCGCGGCCACTTGCCAGCGACTGGCGACAACATCCGGGCGTTGCCCGAGCAGCTGCGCAGGCAAGCTCGACGGCAATTTCAGCGCCGCGCCCAGCGCCAGTGTTGGCCGCTGCAACTGCGCGCCTTTCCCCGGGCCAAACCCCGCGAGCGCCGTCAGCTGATTGCGACTCAGGGCGATGGCTTCGTCGAGTGCATCGATCTGCCGATGAGTTTCCGGCAAAGGCGTCTCGGCCTGGCTGACTTCGAAATGAGTGCCGATCCCGCCGTCGAGGCGTTTCTGTGCGAGTTCGAGCATCTGCTTTTGCTGCTGCAGAGTCGCGGCGACGATGTCCCGTTGTGCGTAGTGCAGCGAGAGTTCGATGTAGGCGCGCACGACGTTGCTCTGCAACTCGAGTTGCGCCAGGCGCGCTTCGGCCGCGCTCACGTGCGCCATGTCGACGGCCCGCTCGCTGGCATTGCTTTCACGACCCCAGAGATCAAGGGCGTAGCTGAAACCCAGTGCAGTGTTGTTGTCCCAGGTGGTTGTGTCGGCCAGTTCGCCCGGTCCGTAAAACTGATCGCTGGGCCAGTTATGCCGTTTGAGGGTGGATTGGCTGTTGATCTGCAGCGACTCGGCGGATTCCGCCAGGCCTGCCATGGCTTTGGCCTGACGCACCCGCGCGGCGGCCATGGCCATGCTCGGGCTGCCTCGCAGTGCGAGGTCGATCCAGCGATTCAGTTGCGGGTCGCCGTAGGCTTGCCACCATTGAGCATCAGGCCAGTGCGCATCCTGTTCAGCGCTGCGAATAGCTTCGTCAGTAGCCAGCGAATCCGGTGCGTGCACCTTGCCCTGCGGCGCAATGCCACCGGTGCCGATGCAGCCACTGATGATGAGAGTTAAAGCTAAAAGACTGAGCGTCTTAAGCGCTCTGTTGATGCGACGCGGCACTGCTGAGATTTCCTGAAATGGAAGGACGTACGAGGTTCACCGGTACTGGCTTCATGTGGCGAGGGGGCTCGCCCCCGTTGGGTTGCGCAGCGCCCCCAAGTCTTGACCGCGCGTTGTTCATGAAAATCGCATTCGCTGATTTCACGTTTGCTGCGCAAACGAACGGGGGCAAGCCCCCTCGCCACACCAGCCCCCTCACCACACACACGTGTCGGCACAGAAACCCGGTTGTTACAACGGCGCGATTCTAGGGCTCGGCTGAAATGGCGATAAGCCGGCAAACCTGTGAATCTTTGTTACCGTTCAAGCGATAATCCCTTGGTCGGGGTCTCAGACCTTGAAACCTTGTGTCACAATTTGCCATCGCACACGAGAGCACCTCATGGACACTTTGCAAAACATGCGCGCCTTCAGCTACGTGGCCGAGGCCGGCAGTTTCACCGCCGCCGCCGTGCAGCTCGACACCACTACGGCCAACGTTTCGCGCGCGGTCTCCAATCTCGAAGCCCATCTGCAAACCCGCCTGCTTAACCGCACCACGCGGCGCATCGCCCTGACCGAGGCCGGCAAACGCTACCTGCTGCGTTGCGAGCAGATTCTCGCGTACGTCGAGGAAGCCGAAGCCGAAGCCAGCGACGCTCATGCCCGCCCGGCCGGGCAGCTCAAGGTGCACACCATGACCGGCATCGGTCAGCACTTCGTAATCGACGCGATCGCCCGTTATCGCAAGACGCATCCCGATGTCACGTTCGACCTGACCATGGCCAACCGTGTCCCGGATTTGCTCGATGAGGGCTATGACGTGTCCATTGTGCTGGCCAGTGAGCTGCCGGACTCGGGCTTTGTGTCCCAGCGCCTGGGCATCACCTACAGCATCGTTTGCGCCTCGCCGGCTTACGTCAAAGCCAACGGTTGCGCGCACAAACCCAGCGACTTGCTCAACCACGCGTGCCTGCGCCTGGTGAGCCCGGTAATTCCGCTGGAAAAGTGGACGTTCGATGGGCCGGAAGGCCAGGAAATGGTCACCATCAACAGCTCGCCATTTCTGGTGAATTCCGCTGACGCGATGAAAACCGCAATCATCAGCGGCATGGGCGTTGGCGTTCTGCCGGTGTATGCAGCGATCGAAGGCTTGCGCAACGGCACGCTGGTGCGGGTAATGCCCAATTACCGCTCGCAGGAACTGAACCTGTACGCGATCTACCCTTCGCGGCAATATCTGGATGCGAAGATCAAAACCTGGGTCGAGTATTTACGGGGCTCGCTGCCGGAAATTCTGGCCGCGCATCAGGCGGAACTGGTGGCCTATGAATTGAGCGGCAGTCTGGGCGGCGCGCGGCTGGCGAATTAGCCCGGGACGCAGTTCCTCCTTTGTAGGAGCCGGCTTGCTGGCGATGGCGGCCAACCAGCCCTCATGTTCAGGCCACGATCGCTATCGCCAGCAAGCCAGCTCCTGCAAAGTCCGCGCGCGTCCGAAAGCTTGGCACTCGCGCAACCTCCGCGAAGAATGTTAGCGTGCTTGGCATCTCCACGCCCGACGAGCCTTCCTCCATGAAAAAGACTGTCCTCGCCTTCAGCCGCATCACGCCTGACATGATCGAACAGCTGAAGTCAGACTTCGACGTCATCGTGCCGAACCCGAAAAACGGTGACATCAACGCCCAGTTCAACGAAGCCCTGCCCCACGTACATGGTTTGATCGGAGTCGGTCGCAAGCTCGGCCGTGCGCAACTGGAAACTGCGCGCAAGCTTGAGGTGGTGTCCAGCGTCTCGGTCGGCTACGACAACTACGACGTCGGCTATTTCAATGAGCGCGGCATCATGCTGACCAACACCCCCGACGTGCTCACCGAGAGCACTGCCGACCTGGCTTTCGCTTTGCTGATGAGCAGTGCCCGCCGCGTGGCTGAACTGGATGCCTGGACCAAAGCCGGTCAATGGCAGGCCAGCGTCGGCGCGCCGTTGTTCGGCTGTGATGTGCATGGCAAAACCCTGGGCATCGTCGGCATGGGCAACATCGGCGCGGCGATCGCCCGCCGTGGCCGCCTCGGCTTCAACATGCCGATCATCTACAGTGGCAACAGCCGCAAAACCGAGATTGAGCAAGAACTGGGCGCGCAAATGCGCAGCCTGGACGAGTTATTGGGCGAAGCGGATTTCGTCTGCCTGGTGGTGCCGCTCAGCGAAAAAACCAAACACCTGATCAGCCACCGTGAGTTGGCACTGATGAAACCGGGCGCGATTCTGATCAACATTGCGCGTGGCCCGGTGGTGGACGAGACCGCGCTGATTGAAGCGCTGCAAAGCAACCGCATCCGCGGCGCCGGGCTGGACGTGTACGAAAAAGAACCGTTGGCCGAATCGCCGCTTTTTAAGCTGAAAAATGCCGTGACCCTGCCGCACATCGGCTCCGCCACGCATGAAACCCGTGAGGCGATGGCCAATCGCGCCGTAGCGAATTTGCGCAGCGCCCTGTCGGGTGAGCGACCACAGGACTTGGTGAACGCTCAAGTCTGGAAAGGCTGATACAAAACGGGCAGGCGTAACTAACCCCTGCCCATTATTTCATACCCCCAAATAATTGCTGATACACACTTTGCAATTCAGCCGCCGCCCAAATAAACGGGCCACACGATAAGCTCTCCTTACTTGCCCATTATGACGGGAACCAACTTTGGAGAAATCGTATCGTGAACTATCTGACAACGGCTCAGACCATAAGAATCAGTAAAGTCTTGCTCATGCTGTACATAAGCATCTTCGGATTACTGGTTATGTACAGCAACTTCACCGACTACCCCACCAATTATGAATACCTGGGCCATATCCTCAGCATGGACACGGTCCGAGCTGATGAATTGTACAAGTACCGCGCCATCACTTCACCGATGGCCCATCACCGTATCTACTGGTTGATCATTACACTTGAAGTGCTATCTACCTGCTTTTGCGTAGTGGGCACTTACCACTTGTACAAGCATTTAAACAGCAGCGCCAAAAAATTTCACGAGGCAAAGAAGTTCGCGTTGATCGGGTTACTGATTGCAATCGCCATTTACTATGTTGGCTTCCAGGTTATTGGTGGTGAATGGTTTAACATGGATGAATCGGACCGCTGGAACTATAAAGACTGGGCGCGACATATTGTCGACTTCGTAATGCCATTGATGATGTATGTGGCCCTCAGGATCGAACGTTGAGCGCTGATTGCCCGATCCATCTCAGGCCAGGCTTCGATGTTCCTGCACCCGTAGGGCTTTGGGTTTGCGGAACACCAGCACATTGCCCAGCATCACCAACACCAGCCCCGCGAGGGCCGGCGCGGTCCATTGGTAGCCTTCGGCATACGCCGAGACATTCAGGGCCACCACCGGAAACAGTACCGTGCAGTACGCCGCGCGCTCCGGCCCCATACGCCCGACCAAGGTCAGGTAAGCGGTAAAGCCGATGACCGAACCCGGGATGACCAGGTACAGCAGCGAGCCGATGTAGCGCGCATTCCATTCCATTTCGAATGGAATGCCCTTGATCAGGCACCACATCGACAACATGGCCGCACCGTAGGCCATGCCCCAGGCGTTGGTCGTCAGGGGTCTGAGGCCGGCTTTTTGCTGCAGGCTGGAAAGCATGTTGCCTGCGGAGAAGCACAGCGTGCCGAGCAACGCCAGACCCAGGCCGAGCAACGTCTGCGGGCTGGCGGTGTGGCCGGCCAGCTCAGGCCAGAACAGCAGGCCTAGCCCCATCAAGCCAAGCGCGCCGCCCATCAACACATTGCGGGCGATTTTCTGCGCAAAAAAGACCCGCGCGTTCAGCGCGTTCCACAGGGTTGCGGTAGAAAACACCACGGCGATCAAGCCACTCGGAACCCATTGGCTGGCCGTCAGAAAACACATGAAATTGATGCAGAACAGGCACAAGCCCTGCGCCAGACAAATGAGGTGCCCGCGACGGCTCATCACTTGCAGCTTGCGGCTGAGCAACAACATCACGAACAGCACCAGCGCGGCGAGACCGAAGCGATAAACAATCGACACGGGAATAGCCACCACACCCAGTTGCCATTTCAGGGCAATCCAGGTGGTGCCCCAGATCAGCACGGTCAGCAAATACAACGACAGGTTCATGGCAACGCTCCTCGATAGGCGCTCAGTGTCCTGGCTGATGCCATGCCGCAGTTGCGTAATCTTGCGCTTTTGTCAGCGGACGGGCTGGCAGGCCAGGGCCTACGGAGTAGGATGCAAAGCGTCAGAGAGAACCGATCATGCCCGCACTGGAAACGCTGCAAGTTTTTCAAGCCCTTAACCGCTCGCCCCATGCTCGACTCGAGCACAGTGCCGAGCTCGGTGACGGCATGGCTGCGGCGTTGTGGAGCAACCATCATGACGCGCAGGATTACGCCGGGCCGAGTCACCACACGCTGTCGTGCTACATCGCGGGCGGCACCGGCACCTTTCGCCGTGATCAACCCGGCACCAAGGGTGCGCCGGACAAACTGTGCACGCTGCCGGCCGGTCATCAGTCAGCCTGGGTGATCAACGGTGACATCCGCCTCGCCCACGTCTATTTCAGTCCCGAACAATTTGCCCTCGGCTGCGTCACCTTGCTGGACCGCGAGCCCCGCGAACTCCAGCTACGCGAAAACACCTTTCTCGATGATGCGGTGCAGGCCCAGCGTTTCCGGCAGTTGATCACGCTCAATTGGGACGAGCCCGGCGAACGCCTGCTGACCAGCAGCCTGGCCCATGAAATGCTTAGCCACGCGCTGCTCAGTCAAGTGGGCCAGCGCGACGGCTTGCGGCTCAAGGGCGGGTTGGCGGCGCATCAGCGGCGGCAATTGGTCGAGTTCATCGACAGCCATCTGGCAGAGGCGATCAGCCTGGGGCAATTGGCGGGATTGTGCGCGTTGTCGGAATATCACTTCGCGCGGATGTTTCGCGCGAGTTTTGGCTTGCCGCCGCATCAGTATTTATTGGCGCGGCGCTTGAATCGGTCGCAGGCATTGCTGCGCAGCACGTCGAGGCCGTTGGGGGACATTGCGCTGGCGTGCGGGTTTGCCAGCGCGAGTCATTTCACTCATCGTTTTCGCCAGGGGCTGGGCGGCACGCCTGGGGAATATCGACAGGCGTTTTTGCGTTAGTCCGAGTCTTTCGCGTCACTCTTGTGGGAGCGAGGCTTGCCCGCGAAGAACGATGACGTAGTCTTCCCCTAGAACTCCAATGTGCCGGACAGCGAAACCTGCCGCGAATCCCCCATCGACACAAAGAACCGACTCGCCGCCGACGTGTAATAAGTACGGTCAAACAGGTTCTTCACATTCAACTGAAACTTGACATTCTGCCCGTCAAATCGAGTGTCGTAAGTGGCGAAAGCATCGGCCACGGTGTAACTCGGCAGATCAAAATCATTCACCGCATTTCCCGCCCGCTCACCGACATAGCGAGCGCCCGCACCGATGCGTAACTGGTCGCCGCCGACAAGGGTGCCGAAGTCATACACCGCCGACAGCGAACCCGAATTCTTCGCCACGTTCTGCAGCTTTTTGCCTTTGTAGGTCGGGTCCTCAGTGACCTCGGCATCGGTGTAGGCGTAACTGCCGATCATGCTCCAGCGTTCGCTCAACTGCCCGGTCAAATCGACTTCCAGCCCGCGCGAGCGCACTTCGCCAGCGGCACTGTAGAGGGTCACCGGACCTTCGGCATTGGCCACCAGCACGTTGCGTTTCTTGATGTCGAACAGCGCGACATTACCGGTGACACGACCCGGTATATCGAGCTTGGCACCCACCTCCCAGGACTTGGCTTCTTCCGGCGCAATGCTGCCGTGGAGCACTGTGCTGCTGCCGCTTAGCGGGGCGATGGTCGAGTTGGGTTTGAACGATTCGGTATAGCTGCCGTAGAAAGACAACTCATCGGTGTAGCGATACACCAGGCCGGCGCGTGGCACCCACTTCTGGCCATTGCTGTCGGTGTTGGCCTGGAACGGCACGCCTTTACCAGCGTACTGGTCGTACTCCTGGAAGCGCCCGCCGGCCACCAGAATCCACTGATCGGTGAGGTGGATCGAGTCCTGCAGAAACAGCGAATTGCTGCGCAGCTCGTCAGTCTGCGCACTGTCCGCCGGGCTGACCGTGGTGCCCGCCACTTCGCGGTCATACACCGGATTGAGGTAACTGAACGTGCTGAGGCTTTTCTGCCGGATCAGGTCTTCGCGATAAATCTTGCGGTACTCGTCATCGACGCCGAACACCAGGTCATGTTGCAGGCCCAGCACATTGACTTTGCCTTCGAGGCTGGCGGTGGTGAAGCGGTCGGTACTGACGGCGTTCTGCGTGCCGTCCATGCTCCGCGTCAGCGTGCCCCGAGAGGTGTCGATGGCCGTGACGCGCACCTGACTGGCATCGTAGGTTTCGCGGTTCCAGCTGTAGCCGAAGTGCGCTTTCCAGTTGTCATTGAGTTCGTGATCGGCTTGGAAGTGATACAGGTCCGAGCGGCCTTCCATGTTATTGAAGGGCTCGTCCAGGCGACGTTCGCGGGGGATGTCCAGCGGGTGATTGTCGCGCGGATCAATCAGCGTGCCGCGGTCGAACGGGGTGAGAAATTCGCGGTGCTCGTAGGCGAACAACAGCTCGGTGCGTTCGCCGAACCAGGCCAATGACGGCGCCACCAGCGTTTCGCGCTGGGTGCCGAAATTGCGCCAGTAGTCTTCGTCTTTGTGGTCCACGATCATGCGATACGCCAACCCGGAATCGCCGACCGCGCCGGTGCTGTCGAACGCGCCGCCGCTGCCGTTTTTGCCGTCGCCGTAAGTCGAGCCGCGCAGGGTGAGAGCGTTGTACTGCTGCAATTCCGGCTTCTTGCTGACCATATTGACCACACCGCCCGGATCCTGGATGCCGTACAGCAAGGACGCCGGGCCCTTCAACACTTCCACCCGATCCACCGTGGCGTTAAGGCCACGTCCCTGCACCACCGGCATGCCGTCGCGCATGATCGAACCGTTGCGGTTGTCGCCGAAGCCACGGGTCATCACCGAATCCTGGGTGCCGCCCAGCGTGTTGCCCTGTGTGATGCCGCTGACGTTGGCCAACGCATCATCGAGGTTGCGCGGCGCCTGATCACGAATGACCTGGGCCGGGATCACATTGACCGTCTGCGGGATTTCCTGGAGCAGCGCCGAAGAACGCATCACCGAACTGGTGGGCGGCGGTTGGTAGCTCATAGGTTGGTCCAGTACCGAAGTAATGGTGGTCGCGCCGAGGCTCAGCGTGCCCTGGCTGGGCAGCGGCTCCAGCACGATCGTGTGGTCATCGCTGCGGCGGAAGGTGAAACCCGAACCGCTGAGCAAGCGCTGGATCGCCTGCTCGGCTGTCATCTGTCCATTAAGCGCGGGCGCCGTTACGCCGTAGGGTGCTTCATCGGTGTAGACCACGCTGGTGCCGGTGATCCGGCTGAAGTCGCTGAGCGCCTGCGGTAGCGGTTTGGCAGCCATCGCAAAGGTGAATTGCGCGTGCTGCGCAGTGGCTTGATCAGCGCCCAGCGCCACGCTGACCGGCACACAGGCCAGCATCGAAATGCCCAGCGCAGATGCACTCAACCACTGTTTCAGCGAACCGGATGTTGCCCTGGACTTCATTGCTCATGACCTGTGTAGAACCGTGACGGATGCGAATGACTCGCAGTTTCAGTCACTACACGGATGGCGGCCGGATTTACCTCATCAGAAATTTGAAAATAAGGTCTGCTTGAGAAATTTGGGGTCTGGTCTGCCGTCATCGCGAGCAAGCTTGGCTCCTACAGGTCAAGCCACATTCGAGCGATCAGCGCCTGTCCCTGTGGGAGCCGAGCTTGCTCGCGATGACGCCGGCAGCCTCAACGCACAATAATCATCGGCCCCAATCGATGTTGTTCAAACCCCAAAACGCCCTGCAACGAATTCAACACCGCTTGCGGATCCTTGCCCGGAAAACTTCCGCTCACCCGCCGCGCCGCCATTTCATCGTTGAGCAGCACAATCCGTCCCGGGTAATACCGGCGCAGATCCTCCATCACGTCGGCCAGGGTTGCCTTGTAGTAATTGAGCCAACCCTGGCGCCAGGCAAGCTGCGCTTCGCTGTCCACGGCGTGGAGTTGCTGCGCTGTGCCGTCGGCGTATGCGACTTGCTCGCCGGCGCTGAGAATTTGCGCTTCGGCCTGTGGGTCCGCTGTCACTGCGACGCGCCCCGACAACACCGTCACCTGCGCGCCAAGAGGTTGCAGACGCACTTCGAATTGTGTCCCCAACACCCGCGCCTGACCCTTTTCAGCCTCGACCACAAACGGCTCGCGGCTGTGCGTCACGCTGAAAAAACCGGCCCCGCGGCGCAGTTGCACGTGGCGCTCGCCGCGGCTGAAATCCACAGCGATGGCGCTGTCGGCATCCAGCGTGACCTGCGACTGATCGGCCAGCGTAACGGTGCGAATCTCGCCCGGTGCAGAGACGTAATCGGCGCCCATATCATCGATCCAGCGCGACGGCTGCCAACCGGCGCCGATGCCGATCATCAGCAGCAGACACGCCGCCATCGCCAACGCAGCGGACCAGCGTCGCACGCTGTTGCGGCGCGAAGGGTTCATGGCATCGAGGTAGCCCTGCAGGGCTGATGCGTCTTCATCGGCCAGCGTGCGGGCCGGTGCTTCGGTCAGTTCCCACACCACCTGCGCCTGGGCATAGGCTTCGGCATGCGCCGGATCAGCCTGCAGCCAATGACTGAAGGTGGCTTGATCGCCGCTGCTCGGCTGGTCATGCAGCAGGCCCAGCCAGGCGAAAGCCGTCTGCTCCTGCGCGAGTGTCGGAATAATTCGCTCTGGCTGCTTCACGGTGCTTTCCCTGGCGTGCGCGGTTGAGGTTCGCGCAAGCTGGCCTTGCAGGCGTCGAGGGCGCGCATCATATGTTTTTCCACAGCACTTTGGGACACACCCATGGCCTTGGCGATCTCGGCGTATTTGCGACCATGGATGCGATTGAGCAGAAAGATCTGCCGCGTACGCTCGGGCAATGCGCGTAACGCCGCCTCGACATGACGCAGATCGTTGCCCGCTTCCAGCGCCGCTTGCGGTTCGCTGCCGTGGCTGTCTGGCTGCTCCGGCAACCAGCCTTCGTTCACCCGCACCCGCGCACCTTCGCTGCGCAGGTGATCGATAGCGATATTGCCGGCGCAGCGCAACAAATAGGTGCTGAGCTCCTCGACCTGCACCAGCGGCCGGCGCCAAAAACGCAGGAACAGATCCTGCACCAGATCCGCCGCCGTGGCCCGACAGCCCACGCGCCGATTGACCAGCGCTTCCATCTGCGCGCGCTGAGACAGGAACACCTGCAGAAAATGCGCACGAGCCCCCCGAGGTTCCTCATCGTGGGAATCCGGTGGACTGGCGATCACGTGCTCATGACTGCGCAAATGCCACGACGGGGCTGGCGAGCAGACTCAATCCGCCCAACGCCATGGCCAGCCGCGGGCGATATGGCAGCAGTAATACCAGCAGCAAAGCGCTAAGCATCAATACCGCACACCACTCGACAACGCCGAGGCCCCAACCGGTCGAAGCCACCGCCGCCCACAAGGAAAACGCCAACAGCGACCCTCCGCCCACTTTGAGCGCCCGGCGACGAGCAGCCGATGGCTTGCGTCCGAGCAGCTCGGCATGGCGCCGGTCCATCGATAAACACAGTGCGGTGAAGCCGCCGTAACAGAGCAACAAGGCCAGCAACATCAGTTCGTCTCTCGCTCAAGAATGATCGATTGCCGACGCTGGCGCAGGACGATTTCTGGCCGCCCTGCGCGCTGCATTTTCCACGCAGCCCAGGCGAAAAACAGGCCGCTGGCCAGGCACGTCAAATCAAACCCGGCCATGGCCCAATCGCCCTGCGCCAACGTGAAGCCCAAGTGATAAGGCGTGGTTAGCCCATTCAACAGCGGCAGCGCGGCGAACAACAGTGCCGCCAACGCGAGCTGCTCAACCCATGCCGCGCGCCCACGGCGGACCACGGCGTGCAACAGACTGAGCCCCCAGACCAGGAAGAAGCTGTTGACCTCCCAATCCGAGCGCCCGGCCAGCTCGACCGGCAGTAAGCGATTGGCCCAGAAGAATGCCGCCACGGCGAGCATCAGCCCCGACATGCTGGCGATGTTCAGCACTTCCACCAGGCGCAACTCGAACGGCATGACGCCGCTATTCACATGTTTGAGTTGACGCTTGCCCAACCAGATCACCAGCCCGGTGCCGATCATCGCCGTGCCGGCCAACCCGCAGATAAAGTACATCCAGCGCAACACTGGCTCGGCAAACCGGCCCATGTGCAAGCCGTAAAAACCACCCGCGACGGCTCGCGGCAGCGATTGCTCAGGCGTCGCGCCGAGCAGTTGCCCGGTCACACCGTTGAAGGTCACCGCGCTGCTGAAATCGTAAACCAGGCGATCGGCGGCATCGCGCAGCAGCACCACCGAAGCGTTGGCATCGCCCGGATTATTCACCGTAATCCGTCCAACATCACCGCCCGACCACTGCTCACGCGCCTGTTGCAACAGCGGCGCGAGCGGCGCCAGCGCGGCCGGTTTACCCGCCACCTCCGGGGTGGTCGACGCCGGGAAACTCTCATCATAAAACGCCCGCACATCACCGTGGTACGAAGCCAGAATGCTCGCCGGCATCACCATCGACATGAAGATCACCAAACTGCTGTAGGTAATCATCAAGTGAAACGGCAATACCAGCACACCCACCGCGTTGTGCCCGTCGAGCCAGGTACGCTGACCTTTGCGCGGGCGGAACGTGAAGAAGTCCTTGAAGATTTTCTTGTGGGTGATGATCCCGCTGATCAATGCGACAAACATCACCATCGCAGCGATGGTGGATAGCCAGCGGCCCCATGGGTGCGGCATCTGCAACTGAAAGTGGAAGCGGTAGAAGAATTCGCCGCCCATGGTCGCGCGGCCCTGCACTTCGGCACCGGCCTGCGGGTCGAGGTGTTTTTCCGTGAACTGACCGCGCTCACCGCGCTTGGCCGTGGTTTGCTGCCACCGCACCGACAAGCCTGGTTCTCGGGCATCGGGTAGATCAATGAGCCAGCGCGAGGCGCCGGCTGCATGCTGCTGCAGATAGTTTTGCGCCAAGGCCAGGCTGGCTTCGGAGCTGACGGAGCGCACCGGAATCTCTGGCTGCATCCAGTGGCTGATCTCGTCCTTGAAGTAGGCGAGCGTGCCGGTCAGGAAAATCGCG
The DNA here is from genome assembly GCF_000690905.1 of Pseudomonas sp. Ant30-3. Lineage (GTDB taxonomy): Bacteria > Pseudomonadota > Gammaproteobacteria > Pseudomonadales > Pseudomonadaceae > Aquipseudomonas. The sequence continues at coordinate 19,523 of NZ_JMCL01000087.1, forward strand.
AACAGCAGCCAGCCGAATATCAACCCCGCCCAGGTGTGCAGCCAGGCCATGGTCTGACGAAAACCTTCTTTCATGGCTGGCCCGCCCAGTAGCCCAAACCGGCAGCCGCCGCCAGCAACAGGCTGGCTACGATCAGCCCGTGCCAGGCTCGCCAGGCGCTATGGCAGGCAAAACACCAGAGCACCGCGCACAGATAAGCCAAGAATGACGTCATCATCCCGGTCACCACCGCGTCGGCGCGGGCCATGGGCAACCACATCGTCAGGCAGACGCTGGCCAGCGCGGCGACGGCATAACCGCCCAGCACAGCGGCCAGCGCCCGCGAGGCGACGGCCATGCGATAGGAAACAGGGAGCGTGGTGGTTTTGCCTTTCATGTTTCAACCCGAAACGGGATGACGCCTCGTGCAAATCACGGCGCCAGCATGGGCGCAATAATAATGATAAATATTCTCATACGCAAAAGGCTTCGGACGAAATCGGTGATTCGCAGGCGGTTCAGGCGCTGCCGATTTATATCAAGCGCCAACAAAAACGGGCCTGCGTTTGCAGGCCCGTTGTCGTTGGGAAGGGAAAGAGCAATCCGGCATCAGCCGTTTTGCGCGGCCTGTTCGTTTTCCAGAAACTCGTCTTCAAGCAGTGCGTCAGCCTCTACACGCTCGAATGGCACGACGGCGGCACGTGGTTTACCCCGCAGTTTGCCGAACAAATGTTCCAGCGCGTGTTCCAGTTTTTCAGCGGCCCCGTCTATTGCCAGTTCCAGGGAATCAGCCTTGTGTGTGACGGAAATCGGTTGATGGCCTTTTGGCCGCGCTTCCAGCTGGCAGCGCATATCGTGGGGACCGGGCTTGTCGCCGTTCTCATCCCGCAGATGGACCTCGATGCGGGTCAGGTCCTCTTCATAACGTTCGAGCGTGCTCTCAATGGTAGTACGTACCCACTCCTCCAGTCGGATGCTGCTTTGAATATGGTTATCACTGTTGACTTGGATTTGCATAGTTCATCCCTTATTTCAGCTAGCTCGCGAGAGGCCTTTCAGCTCGCCCTTGGGCGTCATCACTGTGACCTCTTACTTACACAATCGGTTCGTCCGGCGAACAATTCAACCCCTGAAAAAAGATAAATATTCATTCGCAAAAAAAGCCGGACAACCGTTAAAAGCGCTGTTAAGGTCGGGAGTCGGGTCGCCCCGCTCCTGCCCCGAATTGCTCACATCTGCTGCTCCGCCAATGGATGCAAGCTGCGAAAAACGCCCGCCTCTTCCACCAGCCAATCGTGCACCGCGCGCACGCCCGGATGGCTCAGAGCACCCGGCGCATACAGCAGCACGTAGCGTTTGTGATTGGGCACCGCCAGGCCAAACGGCACGATCAACGCCCCCCGCTCCAGCTCATCGTTGAGCAGCGTTCGTCGCGCAATGGCCACGCCCATGCCGGCAATGGCCGCTTCAATGGTCAGGTGGTTACGATTGAAGGTGTGACCGCGCCGCACATCCGCGCCCTCGAAACCGATGGCATCGAGATAAAACTCCCACTCCGCGTATTCATAGCTGCCACGCCAGGCAGTGATGTCGTGCAGCAGCGGGAAATGCATCAGGTCCGCCGGCCCGTGCAGCGGCGGTCGGCCACGCAACAGGCTCGGCGCGCACACCGGAAAAATCTGCTCATCCAGCAGGGCTGTGGATAACAGGCCGGGATAGCTGCCGTCGTTCAAGTCGATCGCCAGATCGAAATCGCCCTCATGCAACGGCACGCTGCTGTCTTCCGCGACCAGGCGCAACTGAATGTCCGGAAAGCGCTGCTGCAACCGGGGCAATCGCGGCGTCAGCCATTTGCTCAGAAAAGAGGGAATTGAACGGACGCGCAAGATGCCGCTGATCATGCCCGCATCCAGTCGGCGCAATTCGGCATCGATGCTGCCGTAAGCCTCGTTGACGGTAATGGCCAGCCGCTGCCCCTGCGCGCTCAGTTCAACGCCGCGCGCGCGGCGATGAAACAGGCGAAAACCCAGGCGTTCTTCCAGTTGGCGGATCTGCTGGCTGACCGCACCCGGCGTGATGTGCAGCTCCTCGGCGCATCGCGTGAACGAGAGGTGCCGGGCCGCACAGGAAAACACGTGCAGCCAGACATAGGTCTGCGCATGCAATTGACGACTCATCGTTTAGTCCTGCTAAAGGCTGTCTTAGGAATTTTCGTTGGTCACGTAGGACGTTGCAGCTCAGTATCGTCGACATTGCGCTCGTCCTACAAAAATGGCAGCGATTTTTCTTCCATTGCTTGTATAGGGTTTAGCATGGCTATCAGTGTTTTCGATCTGTTCAAAGTGGGTATCGGTCCTTCCAGCTCCCACACCGTCGGGCCAATGCGTGCTGCTGCGACCTTCACTCAGGCGCTCGCCGACCAGCAAATGCTCGGTGACACGCGTCGCATCGAAATTCGCCTGTACGGCTCGCTGTCGGCCACCGGCGTCGGCCACGCCACCGACCGCGCCTGCGTCCTGGGCCTGATGGGTGAATGGCCGGACAGTATCGACCCCACGACCATCGAAAGCCGGATCCAGGCGTTACGCGAAACCGGCGAACTCAGCCTTGCGGGGAAAACCACCATTGCCTTCGATTGGCAGCGTGATCTGCTGCTGCTCGACGAGTGCCTGCCGTACCACCCCAACGCCATGTCCCTGACCGCCTTCGGCGAGAGCGGTGAGCTGTGGGAACAGACGTACTATTCCATCGGCGGCGGTTTCATCGTTGAAGCGGCTGAAGCCGAGTCGGGCATCGCGCCCGCCAGCGACGTCGTCCTGCCCTACGATTTCTCCACCGCCGCCGAGTTGCTCACGTTGTGCAACGAGCACGGCTTGCGTGTATCCGAGTTGATCATGGCCAACGAACTGGCCTGGCGCAGCGAGGCCGAGATTCGTCAGGGCCTGTTGCATATCTGGTCGGTGATGCGCGAATGCGTCGAGCAGGGCTTGCGTCACGAAGGCATCCTGCCGGGCGGTCTTAATGTGCCGCGGCGTGCGGCGAAACTGCACCGCAGCCTGTTGGAAATCGGCAAGCCGAATGTCATCACTTCCACCCTGTCGGCGATGGAATGGGTCAACCTGTTCGCCCTGGCCGTGAACGAAGAAAACGCGGCCGGCGGGCGTATGGTGACTGCGCCGACCAACGGCGCGGCGGGGATTATCCCGGCGGTGCTGCACTACTACATGAAATTCAATCCGGACGCCTCGGACGATGACGTCGTCGCCTTCTTTTTAGCTGCTGCCGCTGTCGGCATTCTTTGCAAAAAAAATGCGTCGATCTCCGGCGCGGAAGTTGGCTGTCAGGGCGAAGTCGGTTCGGCGTGCGCCATGGCGGCTGCTGGCTTGGCGGACATCCTCGGAGCGACGCCGGAACAATTGGAAAACGCTGCCGAAATTGGTTTGGAGCACAATCTCGGTCTGACCTGCGACCCGGTCGGCGGTCTGGTTCAGGTCCCGTGCATCGAGCGCAACGCAATCGCGGCGGTGAAAGCTATCAACGCCACGCAAATGGCCCTGCGCGGCGATGGCAAACACTTCATTTCGCTCGATCGGGTCATCCGCACCATGCGCGACACCGGCGCCGACATGCACGACAAGTACAAGGAAACTTCGCGCGGTGGTCTGGCCGTGAACTGGGTGGAGTGCTGATCGCACCGCTTGAGGACGTTTCCCTGTTTTTGCCCGGAAACGGGCAGAAATCCACAACCCGATGCATAAAACCTTTCTGCTACAACGCCCCCCTGTAGCAGCTGGCGAAGCCTGCGTCTGACTCCCGTCGAGCCAGACGCAGGCTTCGCTAGCTGCTACAAACCCACATAGCCCTGAGTCGGCCATGACATTGTCCGACAATGTTTGCGGCATGCCCCTTGCTAGATCACCCCTGAAGGTAAGCGCTGTACGAGCCGATGGTCCGGTGTTGCGAACTAATCCCGATCACGGTCGTCAACAACTGCACGTTCAATCAGGCGGTGACGCAACATGGACAACCCTTTTCAGCTCATTACCGATGCATTTGCGCCGGATTATCAGATCAACCTGAGCATTCAGGGACTCGACGGTCGCATCATGCTGACCCTGTCCAACAGCGGCCGCGTCGTTGCCAAGCGGATGATCAGCGCCGAACAGCGCAACGACCCCGAGCGTCTGAAGCGGCTTGTGCAAAGCATTCAGTTCGGCATCGCCATCGAGCAGGGCCATAGCGCCATGTCGATCCTCGAAGCCATGACCGATAGCGACAGCCGCGCGCTGCCGCCGCCACCCGTCAAAGATCAGCCACGACCTGCGATGGGCCTTTAAATCTCGCCCTTCTCGACCTCGGGATGTTCACCGGAACCCGCACCAACCTTGCGTTGCGGGTGCTCGATCTTTACCGAGGGGAATTGCGACGAAGCGTAACGCACCACCAGAATCGCAAACGCCAGCAATAGAATCCCGCCGCACAGATAAATGATCCCCAGATCGGGCGGGTTGTGGTGCGACACGTTGGAGATCAGCAACCGCGTCAGTGCGGTAATCGCCACGTAGATCAGAAAGCGCACCGGCATGTGGTTGGTCTTGAAATAAATCCCGACCATCGCGCCCAATTCCAGATAGATGAACAGCAACAGGATGTCATCGATCTTGATGTGCCCCTCCTCCAGCATTCCCAAAAATTCCATCACCGCTGCCCATGCGGTCACTGCGCCGATGGCGAAAAGCGCCAGGTAATGGAACGTCTCGACGAACAGGTTGCCCAGCGACTCGGCCAGTTGATGCACGTTCTGCCGTAGTTTCTCGGCCCAGTTGATTTTCACAGTGATACTTCCTTAGCTCGGCTCGAGCGGATGATGCGCGATGGACGTGACGGTTCTGCATGCAGAAAAAAGGCCATTCAAGGCTGCCATATGATGGCGAGACGCCCTGAAACAAGCGCCGTGGCGTTTGGTCGCACCCTGCGGGCTATCCGGATCCGGACGAACGAGCCGGTGGGCGATCCGACTTGCCCGCAAACGGCTCCACACGGACCTGACAAAACCTGAATTGCGTCTACATTGAAAAGCCACTACCCAAACCGCAGCGATTCGCTTATCCTTTTCGCTGTATATAAATACAGTAGTCGCTTAAGGCTACTTTTGTGAAGGCATGTGAGGTGGTGAATGGCCGTCGAAGTGGTATACCGCAGCAGCCGAGATCTGGAGCGCTTGTTCATGGATAAAGCCGAAGCTGACCGTCATGACAAAATGCTCGAGCTGGCTGAGTTGCTGGCTGAAGTGTTGCACAAAGCCGTTCCGTCCTTGAGCGAACAGCAGGTGGAAGAAGCCGGGATCTACATGGCGAAAAATCGCGATGTGTTCGCCAAGGCATTCAAGAGCCAGCCGGACGCCCTGTCCGAATTGCTGAGCGCGCCAGCCGAAGTGATTGAGCCGGTTGCAGCGACTGAGCCTGAGCCTGATGAACCAGCCGTTGCGCCAGTCAAACCAGCGAAGGCTGCAAAAGCTGCGAAATAAGCAGCACAGAATTGAATAGGCCCTGAGTCGAATGGCTCAAGGCCTTTTTCATGGCGAAAATTTGATCAGGTTCCAGTAGGAGCTGCCGCAGGCTGCGATCTTTTGATGCGCACAACGTGTCAGCGATACAAAACTTTCTCCGCCAACTCGTCCGCCACCCGCGCCGGGGAGCGTTTCTCCGCCTGGGCATGGGCGAAGACTTCGGTCAGCCGCGAGCTGATTTTCGACAGGTGCGCAGTGATGGTGGTCAGCGCTTCGCCCCTGTGCTTGAGCGACACGTAGATGAGCCCACCAGCATTGATCACATAATCCGGCGCGTAAAGGATGCCACGCCGCTCCAACTGATCGGCAACGTCCAGATGCGTCAGCTGATTATTCGCTGAACCGGCCACCGCCGAGCAGCGCAACTGCGCGACCGTGACGCTGTTGAGCACCCCGCCCAGCCCGCACGGCGCCAGAATGTCGCACGGCGTACTGAGTAGGGAATCGTTGGCAATCGGATGTGCCCCCAGTTGTTCCATCGCCAATTGCACCTTGCCGTGATCGATGTCGCTGACCAGCAGTTCGGCGCCGGCGGCGTGCAACTGTTCGGCGAGGGCAAAGCCAACATTGCCCAAACCCTGAATGGCTATGCGCAGGCTTTCAAGATTGTCGCTGCCCAGACGGGCCATCGCGGTCGCGCGAATGCCGGTGAATACACCCATGGCCGCATGCGGCGCCGGGTCGCCCGCCGATGTGGTACTGGTGACGTGTTGCGTCTGTTGGGCGATGCAATCCATGTCTGCCACCGACGTGCCGCTGTCGATGGCAGTGATGTAGCGCCCGTCGAGCTGATTGATGCAACGGCCAAACGCTTCAAACAGTGCGCCGCGACTTTCAACATGGACCGGCCGAATGATCACGGCCACACCGCCGCCCTGCGCAAGGCCGGCTAACGCCGCTTTGTAACTCATGCCTTGGGCCAGGCGAATGGCGTCCTCGACCGCTGTCTCGTCGTCAGGATAGGAAAGATAACGACAACCACCCAGGGCAGGCCCCAGACGGCTGTTATGAATGGCAATGACCGCCTTCAACCCGGTGGCCGGGTCGACGCTCAGATGCAGCGATTCAAGGCGAGTGCTTTGCATGAGAGCGAACATCGTAAGGCTCCCGAATCACTTCTTGTAGTCGCCAGTATAGGCTTGCACCCAAAAATTGCAGGAGCGCACCGGAATAAGCGCTGCCGTTCTTCAGGCTTTCAGACATAACCCTGCATGGCACTGGACGAATGCCGCAGACGAGGCTAAAAACGAGGCATCCCCCGGAGATTTTGATGACACCGCGCCAACACTTCTTCGATTGCCTGCAACGATCACCGCCTGCGCTGTTCGAGGCGGCGCTATGGATTGCGGTCGAGCACGACAAGGACGTGAATCCGCAGGCAGTCATGGCGCAGTTCAAGGATCTGCAGCAGCGCGTCAGTTATGGCTTGCCCATGTTGCCGGTCAGCGAACTGGCTCAGCCGTTACTGCGACGTCTGAATGATTTGGGTTACGCCCAGGATGATTTCACGCCGCTGCGTCCGCAGGTCGCGTTGCTCGACAAGGTGCTGGAACGTCGCCGTGGTCAGCCATTGGCGTTGGGGTTAATTGCACTTGAACTGGCCAAAGGGCTGGAAATCCCGCTGGCAGGGGTCAACTTTCCGGGGCATTTTCTGCTGCGGGTGCCGGGCGCCGATCACCTGCTCGACCCGTGCGGCGGCCGCCGGCTGTACCCCAACGATTGTCGCGAATTGTTGCAACGCCAATATGGCCCGAACATGAAGCTCAGCGCCGACCATTTGCTCACCGCCCAGCCGGTGCAAATGCTTCAGCGTCTGTCACGCAACCTGCGCCAGCTGCACCTTTCTCACGATGATTACATCGGCGCGTTGATTGACGCCGAGCGTGTGCTGGAATTGGGTAACGCCAGTGCGGCGGACTATCTGGCGCGGGCCAGCCTGTATCAGCGACTGGATTGCCCCAACGCCGAGCGATTTGATCTGGAGCACGCGCTGATGCTCAGCGATGACCCGATTCAGCGGATTCGATTGACGGAGCGCCTGGGGCATTTACCCCCCAACTCAATCGTCCACTGAGCCCCACGATCCGTAGGAGCAAGCTTGCTCGCGATACAGGCGGCGCGGTCCATGAGGCAAACCGCGTCGATGCCATCGCGGGCAAGCCACGCTCCCACAGTGAGCTGGGTCGAAGCATAGATGAGTAATCGAAATCAAATCCGTAGGAGCAAGCTTGCTCGCGATGGCATCGACGCGGTTCATCAGGTAAACCGTGTCACCGTTCATCGCGGGCAAGCCCGGCTCCCACAGGGTTTTCGGTTGACCTTCAAGGTGTATCGGGCTGATTGGCCGGGTGCGCATTAATAAACGCTGGATGAGCTGCGGCCAACTCCGCCACCCGCCGAATCCTTGGATACGCCTGAAGAGAAATATTGAAACGCTCTGCTGCGTACAGCTGAGGAATCAGATAAGCGTCCGCCAGGCCCGGTTCGGCACCAAAGCAGTAACCTTCATCCCCGATCATCTGCTCAACCGTCGCCAGCCCCTGGCCAATCCAGTTGCCGATCCATTCAACCACCTGCGTTTCGTCATGGCCCCACTGGCGCAGTTTGTTGAGCACGCTGACGTTATGCAGCGGATGCACATCGCAACCAATCACCGCCGCAACCGCCCGTTCACGCGCACGCGCTGCAAGGTCTCGGGACAGCAGAGGCACCTGTGGATAACGCTCTTCCAGATACTCGATGATCGCCGGCGACTGAATCAGCAGCTCGCCCTCCTCGGTGCGCAAGGCCGGCACACGACCTTGCGGGTTGATCGCCAGGTAGGGCGCCTGCCGGTGCTCCCCCCCAGGCGGCGCGATCAGGTTGATCGGCAACGCCTGAAAGTCCAGCCTTTTGAGTGCCAACGCGATACGCACCCGGTACGACGACGTTGAGCGATAGTAGGTGTAAAGCTGCATGGCTCGATCCTCTTAACGCGCCGGCGTCACGGTGCCGCGGCATTCACCAAAACCGATGGACGCAAAACCTTCCCGGGTGCAGCGCGCACGCAGGATGATTTCGTCACCGTCTTCGAGGAACTTGCGCACCTCGCCCGATGCCAGTTCGATCGGCGTTTTGCCGCCCTCGGTGATTTCCAGCAGGCTGCCAAACTGTCCATTTTCCGGCCCCGATAGAGTGCCCGACCCGAACAGATCGCCGGCCTGCAACTGGCAGCCGTTGACGCTGTGATGCGCAACCATTTGCGCCACGGTCCAGTACATGTGTTTGGTGTTGCTGGAAGTCAGGCGATGGGCCGGCAGATTTTGCTCGCGCATGGTCTCGGTGAGCAGCAGCACTTCCAGCTCGATGTCGAAAGCCCCAGCGGCCTGATCGCGTTTGTCGAGCAGATACGGCAAAGGCTGCGGATCGCCCTCAGGGCGTGCCGGTTGCGCCCGACGGAAAGGCTCCAGCGCTTCAGCCGTCACGACCCAAGGCGAAATACTGGTGATGAAACTCTTCGACAGAAACGGACCCAGCGGCTGGTATTCCCAGGCCTGAATGTCCCGCGCCGACCAATCGTTGAGCAGGCAGAAACCGGCGATGTGATCGGCAGCGTCGCCTATGGCGATCGAATCGCCCATGGCGTTGCCCTGACCGATCCAGATCCCCAGTTCCAGCTCGTAGTCCAGGCGCGCACACGGACCGAAGGTCGGCTCGGTCTGCCCGGCCGGCAAGGTCTGGCCTTTTGGTCGACGAACGTCAGTGCCAGACGGGCGAATGGTTGAAGCGCGCCCGTGATAACCAATCGGCACGTATTTGTAGTTCGGCAGCAGCGGGTTGTCCGGACGGAACAATTTGCCAACGTTCTGCGCGTGCTCGATGCCGACGTAGAAGTCGGTGTAATCGTTGATTTTCGCCGGCAGGTGCATCGCACAATCCGCCGCCAGTGGCAGCAATTTTGCGCCCTGCGCTTCGATCTTGCCGTGCAGGGTGCTGCCCTCTGCGAACAGCTCCATCAGGCGCTCACGCAGGGCAACACGCGCGGCGCGGCCCAATTCAAAAAAAGCATTCAACTGACCGCCACGGGTCGCTTCGGCGGCGGCTTTCGCTGCGCCATCGAACAAGCCGGCGTCCAGCGCGGCTTCCAGATCGAAAATGTGCTCACCGATGGCCACGCCACTGCGGGGCGCCGAGCCCTGCACGCTGAACACACCGAGCGGCAGGTTTTGCAGCGGAAAATCGGCGTGATCGTTGGCGGAGGCAACCCAGCTACGAGCGATGGAAGTCTGAGTCATGGGTTATCTCCGGGTTGGGTCGAAAGTGGCGGGCAGGGTCGCCCAGCAAGCGTCATAACCAGTTTGCAGCTGCGGGCAGTCCAGCGCGAAACGGCTGGGGCGCAGCACCTGACTGGTCTCGAACATGAACGCCATGGTGTTGTCGATTTTTGCGGGTGTCAGCTCGGCATTGATCGCGCGGGTGCACGTCTCGCCATCAGGCCCGTGAGCGCTCATGCAACTGTGCAACGAGGCCCCGCCGGGCAGAAAACCCTCAGCCTTGGCGTCGTATTCGCCTTTGATCAGGCCCATGAATTCGTTCATCAGGTTGCGGTGAAACCACGGTGGACGGAAGGTTTTCTCCGCCACCATCCAGCGTGGCGGGAAGATCACAAAGTCGAGATTGGCCAGCCCGTGGACACTGGTGGGCGAAGTCAGGACGGTGAAAATCGACGGATCGGGATGATCGAAACTCACCGTGCCGATGGTATTGAATCGGCGCAGGTCATATTTGTAGGGCACGTTGTTGCCGTGCCAGGCGACCACATTCAGGGGTGAATGATCCAGTTCACAGGCCCACAATTCACCGAGGAATTTCTGCACCAGCGTGGTCGGCTGCTTGAGGTTTTCGTAGTGCGCGACCGGCGCCAGAAAGTCTCGTGGATTGGCCAGGCCATTGCTGCCGATAGGCCCCAGATCCGGCAGACGCAAAGGCGCACCGTGGTTTTCCGCAAGGTAGCCGCGCGCCTGTGCGTCGAGCAGTTCGATGCGAAACTTCAGACCGCGAGGCAGCACGGCGATTTCCAGCGGCTCGATTTCCAGCACGCCCAGTTCGGTGACGAGACGCAGACGGCCCAGCTGCGGCACCAGCAGCCATTCGCCGTCAGCATTGAAAAACACGCGCTCCATCGAGCGATTGGCGCGGTAGCTGTAAATGCTGATCCCGGCCGGTTTCTCCGGGCTCGAGTTGGCGACCATGCTCACCAGGCCATCAATGAAATCGGTGGGTTCGGCGGGAATGTCCAGCGGGTTCCAGCGCAGGCGATTGGGGGTCACTTCACCCAAAGGCCCGCCGGCCAGTTGCCGCTCCAGTTTGACGAACGCCGGATGATTCGCTGAAGGCTGAATACGGTACAACCAGGTGCGCCGGGCTTCACTGCGCGCCATGGTGAACGCAGTGCCGGAGAACAGTTCGGTGTAAAGACCGTAGGGGGCTTTTTGCGGAGAGTTCTGGCCGACGGGCAGCGCGCCGGGCAGTGCTTCACTGCTGAATTCGTTGCCGAAGCCGGACTGATAAGCGAGCTCGGTCGCCGTTGAATCGAGGTTCATGGAGCCTCCTGAACAGGGATCAGGTATGGCCTGTCACTCGGTACAAGAGGATCGGCATGCCCGGTTATTGTTGTCGTAATTCGATTACGCATAACGTAATTTGATTGGTTATGACCGTCAAGTTATAAAGACGCCCATTCGTCCCGGGATCGACCACCTTCATGGAAACGCCGCGCAACAACGATAAGCAAAAAGTCCGCTCGGCGGAGGTCGGCACTGACATCCTCAAGGCCTTGGCCGAGCTATCGCCCTCCACTTCATTGTCGCGGCTTGCCGACCACGTGCAGATGCCCGCGAGCAAGGTTCACCGCTATCTGCAGGCGCTGATTGCCAGCGGTTTTGCCGAACAGAACGCGGCCACCAACCACTACGGTCTGGGTCGCGAAGCCCTGCGTGTCGGGCTGGCCGCGCTTAACAGTATGGACGTGCTCAAGGTTGCCGCCCTGCCCTTGGCGGAACTGCGCGATGAATTGAACGAGACCTGCTTTCTGGCCGTGTGGGGTAATCAGGGTGCAACCGTGGTGCATATCGAACCGGCGGTGCGCGCGGTGACGGTCGTGACGCAATTGGGCTCGGTATTGCCGCTGCTTACCTCATCAACAGGCTTGGTGTTCGCTGCGTATTTGCCGAAACGCGAAACCGTGGACTTGCGCGCAGAAGAGCTGCAGGCCAGCGACATTCACGCACTGGCTGACGATCAGGACTACGCCCAATTAAGTCAGCAAATACGCGATCGCGGCCTGCACCATGTGCACGGCCTGTTGATGCCCGGAGTCGATGCGCTGTCGGCTCCGGTGTTCAATGCGGTTGGAAACGTAGCGGCGGTGATGACGATCGTCGGGCCGACTTCGCTGTTCCACGCGGACGAAAACGGCCCGGCGGCGCAGCGATTGCTGGCGGCGACGCGAGCCGTGAGTTGGCGGATGGGCTTTGAAGAGCGCGGCGCGTCAGATTAGAAAGCCGGGGATGATTTCGATCACCAGGATGTTGATGTCATCTGCTGTCAGATTCGGGTGAACATGCTCTTCCTGTGCGCTGTACGCAACAGTGTAAACGCCGATCCTGTCGCCATAGTAATACGGGATTTCATTATCACGAAGATGTGCGTGGATATCCTCAGCGAGCGTTTTCGACTGAATGACTTTGCGCTCACCATGAGCGCCCATGAATCCTGTCACGTACACGTTATCTATATCTACCGACGGCACACGATGTTTGAGCGCTGCGTGAATTTCTTCAAGGCTGACAGACTTGATGGAACGATCACTGAATTGGACAGCGTCAACTCCGCGGAATGCGCTGATAATGCGCATTACAATGCTCTCGAACGCTATCACATCGAAACCCTTGATACGGTCCTTGGGATTGAAAGAATAGCGACGACTGAATACTTCATTTATGCCCTGATCATAATTAGGTATTTCGTCGCGCCTGACATATTTCAGCGCTTCATCGAAAAGCATTTCCGATGCAATTACTTCGTCAGTGCGAAAGTCAATCGTGTTCAGGTAAGCGTTGAAAGGACCCAGCGCATGCTTTTTCAGGCATTCGATCAAAAGGACCCGGACCGCGAACTCGGTACGAATACTCTTCAGGACCGCAAGTTTCTTGAAGGAAAAAAAATCGGAACTCATTATTAACGTCCTGTCAATTTTCAGGTTCGAACGTCTTGTTCGACCTGTGAAATGATTGAATTGTTTAATTGGCCGAAAACAACCAACTCGATTCAGTCGAGGACTATCACTTGGTTGCCGCCGAAACAGACCATACAACGGACAGGACTTACAAAAACATCAAAAACATGTTTTAAATCATGAGCAATGAGTATTTAACAAACAACCCCCATCACCTTTAACCTAGCAACTGCCTGTGTACGTCGTTGAACGCCCAACTTGCTGTAGATCCGTCGAACATGGGTTTTGACTGTATGTAATGAGATAAACAGTTGTTCGGCGATTTGTTGATTGGAGTTGCCCAAGGCGATCAGACTTAGCACTTCAAGCTCGCGAGCACTGAGCACTCCCGCATCAACGATGTCCGCGTCGACTGGTTCGCCCTGCAAGCGGCAGAGCAGGTTTGGCGTCCGCAACTGCAATTCCCGCAACGCCTGTTGAACGTTGCAGCGGCTTACCAGCTCCAGCCCTGCGTCCAGCGCCGAGCGTGCCAGCGCGGGCTCACCGATCAGGTCAGCCACTTCACACATCGCCAAATGCAGCTCGGCTTCAAGCGCCAGCATGCCGTGGCGCTGCGCATGATCAAGCAACTCGCTCAAACGCGTTAAAGGCTTGTGCGCCTGATGCAGACAGGTTTGCGCCAGTACCAGTTGATATTCGATACGCGGAATGAGTGCCAGCGTTGCGGGCGGCGCTTGTCGCGCATGAGGCCCATGGTAATGACGCAAGACGCGGGTCAACGCTTCGCGGGCCAATTCCGGGCGACCTTGTTGCAGCCAGATATGACTGCTCAATTGCAACAAAGCGCCACGGTAGACCGTGTCGGGTATCTGCCGCTGCTGCATCAATCGCTCGGCCTCTCGCAAGCGATCAAAGGCCTGAGCGTAATCTCGCTGGTTGGCCGCCAGTTGCGCTAACCCGAGAAAACCATACAAGGCGCGTTTGTCCTCACTTTGCAGGCAATCTTCCAGCCCGGAATGGAAGAACACCCCGGCCAGCTCATCCTGCCCCTGGCACAGCGCCAGTCGGCCTCTACGCAAAGCGACCCGGCCGATCAAAGGTGTCGGCCGGTCAGCTTCACGACAGAGCCTTTCATGCACGTCGGCGAGTAGCCGCTCGGCACGTCGAGGGGCACCGCGTTGTTCCAGCAACTGCGCGTGATCCAGTTCCAGCAGCCCTTCGAACAACAGCGAACCGTGCGCCCGCGCCAGGCATAACGCTTCCCGATTTATCGTCTGCGCCGTGTCGAGGTCGCCATTGAGCAGCGCCTGCTGCGTCAACCCGGACAGGCACAGGAGTCGGGCCGACCAGGCGCTGGAGTCCAGCGCCTCGAGTGCCTCACTGAAGTGCGCGCGCGCAGACGGCATGCGCCCCTGCAGATGCAGGAGCCAACCCTGTTGCGCCTGCCAGCGTGCAAGCAGCTGCCGTTGCAGGATTTCACTCGGTTGCGGCGCAAACCGGGCCATTTGCTCGATGCACGCAGCGGCCTGGTCGAACCTCCCGGCGAATAGCAAAGCTGCCGTAATGAGCCCGATCCGCTGCGGCGTGCCCAGTGTCAGCTGATCGCCTAAACGCTCATGCAGGCGCAATAGCAAGGTCACGTTCTGACGCGTGAACAGGTGCTCGAAGCTAAAATGCTGCAACAGGCTGACAGCCGATTCGAACTCCTGCGCCAGCAAAGCCTGTTCGAATGCACCCTGCCAGTCCTCCCGGGCACTGAACCACTGGCACGCACGCCGATGCCAGGAACGTCCGGCGGTGTTTCGCTCATCGTGCATCGCCAGCGCCACTGGCACGAAAATCCGCAGCCAATCGGCGGAGTCTTCCCACGGCTCGATGAAACAACCCATTTCCTGCAACGCGTGCAACCACTGCGCACCTTCACCGGTGCCGAACAAATGCTCGCACAGGCTGGCGTTGAAACGTGGCAGGTGAGCCAGCACTTGCCAGACCTCAACCAGCTCAGCAGGCAGCGTGTTCAACAGTTCATGTTGCATGTAATCAAGCAGCGTCGCAGAACGCCCCTGCTCGCCCGCTTTGTGACACCCTTCCAGCAGTGCTATGCGCACTCCGGCGCACCAGCCGCCCGTGCGCTCGTACAGTTTTTTACTGTTGAGTAATCCTGAGGAAGGCTCGTTACGGCAGAGCAACTGTTCGATCTCGGCTTCGGTCAATGCCAGTAAGCGGCCTTCGCACTCGTATAATTCGTCATCCAGCAACAACCTCGGCCAGTTACATCCCGGACGTCGACGCGAACTCAACCACCAGGTGAGCGCCGGGCTGGCGATGGCTAAAAGACGATCCAGCAAGCGGTCGAATTCAGGATTGGGGACGCGGCAAAGATCATCGAGAAACAGCCAGGTCGGCGTTTGCAAACGACTCAGGCAATCCACCAGTGCTGCCTCATCGAACGCTCCCAGCCCCAGCGCCTGGGCCAGTCGCTGCTGTAAATCGCCAGCACTCATCGCGGCACCGGACATTGGCAGCCAGTGGACCCGGCACTGTGCAGGCGCCTGCAACAGGCATTCGACCAGCAACGCACTCTTGCCGCTGCCGGCGGGTGCGCACAACAATTTCACCCGCGCTGTCGACGCCAGTAACGGTTCGATCAAGCGCTTGCGCGACAAATGATGGGACGACAAACGGGGCAGAAATCCCGGAAGGTCTGGCCACGGGGTCATGGCGGTCATAGGAAGGCGCCTGCTTATAGTTGTTCCATTACCCTAGCCCTCTCTCCGCAGCTTGTTGAGAAGTATTCAAAACGCTTATTGGTCCCCATAAAAAAGGTGACCGCAAAGTCACCTTTTTCTGTGATGCCTGTAGGACTGTTTACCTCACCCCTGTACTCCGCAGTGCTGCTGGCGTGTAATCCCCTGCTTTGGCGTCGATTCCGAATTCGAAGCTGCGCTTCTCCTCGTTTTTCATGCCCAGCGCGATGTAACGACCGGCGATCAGGTCATACAGTGCTTCTACCGTGTAAGCCGGCACCTGATGATCGTAATAGAACTGCGCGTGCCCTTCGGCAACCCGCCAGAGCTGGCCGCGACCGTCATAATGATCGGCCAGGGCCACCTGCCAGCTGTCTTCGTCGATGTACATGTGGCGCTTGGCATACACATGGCGCTCGCCAGGCTTGACCGTAGCGACTACTTCCCAGACGCGATGCAACTCGTAGCGGGTCAGGTCCTGATTGATATGCCCGGCCTTGATCACGTCGGTGTATTTGAGGTTGGGCGAGTCGAGTTTGTAACTGTTGTAGGGAATGTACATTTCTTTCTTGCCGACCAGCTTCCAGTCGTAGCGGTCCGGCGCGCCGGAAAACATGTCGAAGTTATCGGTGGTGCGCAAGCCGTCCGACGACGTACCGACGCCGTCATACGCCACTTGCGGAGCACGCCGCACACGTCGCTGGCCGGCGTTGTAGATCCACGCCTTGCGCGGTTCCTTGACTTGATCGAGCGTCTCGTGAACCAGCAGCACATTGCCCGCCAGTCGCGCCGGCGCAGTCACTTCCTGCTTGAAATAACTCAGTACGTTTTCTTCGCTGCCTGGCTTCAAGTCACCGAGCAACGAAGGCACAGCCACTTCATCCTTGAAGCGGATCACGGTGAAATCACCATTGGACTGCGGCGTCGCCTGGGTGATGGTCCGGCGCAGGTTACCGCCGTGATATCGGGTGACGTGGTTCCAGATCACCTCGACGCCATTTTTCGGAATCGGAAACGCGTAATAGCGATTGCCGGTGAAATTGGCCAGCCCGTTGCCGTCGTTGATGGGCGTGACGTTGAGGGCGCTGCGTTTGGCCGATTCGTAGATATCCGCCGGCACGGCCACCGTGCGATGGGTCGGGTAAACAGGGATTTTGTAGGTTTCCGGATAGCGCTTGAACATCGCTATCTGGCCATCGGAGAGTTTGTCCTTGTACTTGTCCGCGGTTGCCGCGGTGATCGTGAACAGCGGTTTTTCATTGGCGAACGGGTCGGCCAGGAACCCTTTGCTGTCCACCGCTCCCGCATTCTTGCCGATACCACCGGTCCAGGCCGGGATCGAGCCGTCGGCGTTACCGGCCTTTTCGGCGCCCAGCGGCGTGAGGCTGGTCCCGAGTTTGCTGGCTTCCTGCGGCGATACCGCGGCCATCACGTTAGCCGCCAACAGGCTCAGGGCCAGAACACCACATTTCAGAATCATCTTGCGCATTGAAATCATCCTTCTCAGCCAGATCAGAAGTTCACACCGAAGCTCAGCGCCAGGAAGTCGCGGTCTTCCAGGGTGTTGTAGTCACCGCCGAAGAAATCGGTGTAACTCAAGCTCGCGGTATAGGAGTTGCGGTAGTCGGCATCGACGCCGACGCTGATCGCTTTCGCGCCTTCGTTGAACAGGCCGTTGGGGCCATAACCGGAGACGTCGTGTGACCAGGACAGGTTGGGTTTGAAGTTGATGCCAGCAATCACGTTGTTGTAATCAAGAATCGCGCGGCCCCGGTAGCCCCAGGATGTCGATGTGACAAAGCCGTCGGTGTCACCGCCAAAACCGTATTGGCCGTAGACCGAATCGCGGCCGTAACGCAACTTGCTGCGACCTTCCAGCCCGCCGACATGAACCACTGCCGCCTCGCCCACCAGGGTCAGCCGATCGGCACCTGCCACTTGATCGATGAAGTGGGTCAGGGTGCTCTGAATCTGAGTTGCTTCCTTGCGCCGATAACCCTTGTTGTCGGCGCCAGGTGCGCTGGCGATCGGTGATGCCGCACCGCCGGCGATAGGGTTGAGCAGAGCCAGGGTCAGGTCATTGGTGTTGATCTGCACGGGCAGGTTGGGCCGGTAGCTGATCTCGCCGGTCCACGCCGTTCCTGTGGCCAGTGTGGTGGAGAAGCTTGCGCCGTACAGGCGAATGTCTTCCGGGTACTCAAGGTAATACTGACCGCGACCGAGCATCACGCTCTGGGCCAATCCCCCACCGCTGCCGGGCGCAATGGCATTGGCCGCAGCGGTGATGCCGGGTATCCGCGCCAGCGTGCCCGGGCCCGCCGTCATGGTGCCGACGTTGGGTGTGCGGCTGTGGTAATTCATGAAGTACAGACCGTACTCGGTGTCATCCCCGAGCCAGCGCAACGCTGTGCCCCATTGCCCGGAATCGCGGGCGTCGCGGTCACTGCCACGGGGCACGATCACGCCTTCACGGCTGACCTGGAAGCCCTGGCCGAACGCAGCCGCTATCGGTTGCAGCGGCGCAATCGCCGGGCTGGCAACGGTGTAGCCAGTGGTGCAACCGTCTGCTGCTACGTCTCCGCCGAAGAAGGTGCCGCAGTTGTCGAGAACCGTCTGATCCCACTCCAGCTGATAGAAACCTTCCACGGTGAGCTTTTCAGTCAGCCCCTGCGAGGCGAACAACATGTTCACCGGAATCAGGCCTTCCTTGATCTCCGCGCCGGGACGTCGAAACGCGGAAACGTCCACCGGGTTGATGCTGTTGATGGAGTTGCCGATGAAGGTACTTTCGCCCCAACTGACCACCTGTTTGCCGGCGCGGGCAGTGCCAGGCAAATTGCCGATCGAATAATTGTGATAGACGAAGGCATCGAGAATCTGCGCACCGGAAGACTTGGAGCCTTCCTTGCGGTTGCGATCGCTGATCGGCTTGAACTCGCGGTCTTCGTCCTTCAGTTCGAAGTCGTACCAGTATTTTCCACGGACGAACACGCCGGTATCGCCGTACTTCAATTCGAGGTCATGGATGCCCTTGAAGATCTTGGAGAAGGTTTCGCCTTTCTTGAAATTCAAACGCCCGTCATCACCGGTCGACGCCTGGCCGGTTCCGCCATTGGGAATGCCCACCAACGAGCTCTCGGCATCGCGCATGCCCCAACTCGCCCCCACGGACAGCGAGGAATCGAACGTTCCTTCGATTTCGCCGATATTGAATGAAACCGCCTGTGCCTGGACACAGCAACCCATGGCCACCGCAGCGGCAAGCGCGTGCGGTTTGAAGATGGCGCGCATTGTTGTTTTTGTCATGCGTCTTCCCCGGTGAGTGACAGAAGGCCCCACCCTACTGCCGCACGCCGAGAGCGATAAGCGCACGAAGGAGGTATTTGCCGTGTACCTCTAAAGGATGAATGGCCTTGTGGTGGGGGGATTTGCGCAGGGTATGGGCGGGCTGGATGGAGCGCCATCAGCGCAATGCATGAGGCAGGCGACCAACATCCCCGTAGCAGCTGGCGAAGCCTGCGTCATGCGCACCACCATCCCGTAGCAGCTGGCGCAGCCTGCGTCCGGCTGCGCAGCAGCCGTCAAGCTACCGATGACATCGACTGGATACGACAAACCGGCGACTGCTGCGCAGCCGGACGCAGGCTGCGCCAGCTGCTACAAGGGATGGTGGTGCGCACGAGGGAGGCGCGCACTGTTGCCGAGGCTGTAACAGTGCATGTCTGGAATCGATATTTTTCCTGTGCGCACCAGGGCTTATTCTTGACGGGCTGTCACGGCAATCGCCGTGAAATATCAGGCAGGTTAATCCGGTCTGTCAGCAAAGCATTCGAGGCGTTGTTACCACATCGCCTCCCCCGTGTTCTCTGACGTTGATTTGTTGCTCCTTGATCCACGTCTTACTTTGGCCGCTGCGTTTGCAGCGGCCTTTTTTATGTGCGCTGGTTTTTTTGCAGAGCGAAAATTTCCTTATTGCTTAAACATATCTCACAAGAATCATCCTGCAAACACATAAGAAATATCTGATAAGACGTAAGAGAATTCTCCTTACATGTCTAACCCGTGAATTTTCAGTCAATTTCTATATCGAACTCCTCACAACCAGTTCAGACCCAGTTTGATGTGCCTTAAAGTAATCTGATTGAGCATTACCCACTTATTGCTCAAGGAAGATAAATCATGATCGAGAAACACGGTCCTCCGCTGGACCTGGCACAGACAACTGTTAACGGAGAAAACAGTACCGTCTATCTAGACACCACCTACGTCGGAAAACAACCAAAGCCCGGAACAAATCCAGCAGGTGGAGGTTTTCGTGTGCCGCCAACCCGCCCTGGCGGAATGGGCTCAGGCATCACCCATACCGAAGGCCTTAGACGTGAAACAAGAGATAAAATAAAAGCCACGCAAGCATGGGTAAAAAACGAATACTCGGCGAAGTCTCAGGGTTTGCCGAGGCTAACCGAAGTTGAGCTCGCTACTGCAAGAGAGTTACATCCGGCGCATGTGGCTACACCTGCACAGTCATATCAGCACGAAGTCAATATCAGAAACATATTAATACAGCAAAAGACGACCGCACTTTACGCTTATACGGTGCAGGCTAATGATTTCTATGGGCACAGTCCTTTCAATGCAACTATCGGGGATTATCTTATCCGAGCTCAAGCTCTGGACAGATCAGTCACCCCCTATGGGCCTGCTTATTCAAAATGGGCAAACTCTTACCAGTCTGCCCACACGGCTAAACTGCTAACTGAGCAAATTCAGCTATTAAACAATCAGCAAGCACACGTACAAAACCTGCTTGCCGCTGCACAAGTGCAAGAACAGATCGCTGCGGCTGAGCAAGCGCGTGTTGCGGCACTGGCCGAAGCTATGCGAGTAGCAGCCGAGCAAGCCCGAATTGCGGCGCTGGCCGAAGCTGAACGAATAGCGGCGGAGCAAGCCCGAATCGCGGCGCTGGCCGAAGGCGAACGAATAGCAGCCGAGCAGGCCCGAGTTGCCGCGCATGCGGCGGCGGAGCAGGCCGCGGCGGACCTTGCCCGCATCACCTCAGAGGAGGCCCAGCGTGTCTTAGCGGAATTGGCCCGCTTGAAGGAGGAAGAAACTCAACGCGCGGTGGTGGACGCGAATCGCCGTAATATGGAAGAGCGTCAACGAGCGCAGGAAGAGTTTAAGAAGAGCCAAATCAAAAGCGCTGAAGAACTCAGACGCCTGCAGTTGAAGATTGCTGCCGAAGATCAAGCTCGCATCGCCAAGCTAAACGCTGCCATAG
>NZ_JMCL01000088.1 GCF_000690905.1 Pseudomonas sp. Ant30-3
CGAGGGGATTTATCCCCGTCGGACTGCAAAGCAGTCCCTGCATTTCTTCAGGATTACTGAGTGAATGGTTTTAGGACTGCTGCGCAGTCCAACGGGGATAAATCCCCTCGCCACAAGGGATCCCCGTTACTACAGGGTGTTGGTGTCAATCCATCGGGCCGTAACGCTTGGCGGCTTCAATCGCCAAACCGCTGCCGATGCTGCCAAAGATGTTGCCTTCCACATGCCGCGCGTTCGGCAACATCGCCGAGACACTGTTGCGCAGTGCCGGAATCCCGCTCGAACCACCGGTAAAGAACACCGTGTCGACCTGATCCACGCGCACATTGGCGTCGGTCAGCAACCGGGTCACGCTGTTGCGCACGCGCTCCAGCAGGTTGTCGATGGCCGACTCGAACAGCGCCCGGCTCAGCTCCACGCTCAGCCCCGGCTCGATGCGGTCCAGCGGCACGTGGCGACTGTCGGCGTGGGTCAGCTGGATCTTGGTTTCTTCCACTTCCATGGCCAGCCAGTGCCCGGCGCGTTGCTCGATCAACTTGAACAGACGGTCGATGCCGCCGGTGTCTTCGATGTCGTAGCGCATGCTGCCCAAGGCCAGGGTCGATTTCTGCGAGTACACCGAGTTGATGGTGTGCCAGGTCGCCAGGTTCATGTGGTGGCTGGTCGGCATGTACGCGCCGCTCTTCATCCGGCTGCCATAACCGAACAGCGGCATCAGGCCTTGCAGGCTCAATTGCTTGTCGAAATCGGTACCGCCGATGTGTACGCCGCCGGTGGCGAGGATGTCGTCATGACGGTTGTCATAGTGGCGCCGCTCGGGCGACAGCCGCACCAGGGAAAAGTCGGAGGTACCGCCGCCAATGTCGACGATCAGCACCAGCTCTTCTTTCTCAATGGTCGACTCGTAGTCGAAGGCCGCTGCGATCGGTTCGTACTGGAATGACACGTCCTTGAAACCGATGGCACGGGCCACATCGACCAAGGTGTTCTCGGCTTCCTGGTCGGCCATTTCATCGTCGTCGACGAAAAACACCGGGCGGCCCAACACCACTTCCTCGAACTCGCGACCGGCCGCAGTTTCGGCACGCAGCTTCAACTGGCCGATAAACAACCCGAGCAGATCCTTGAACGGCATGGCTGTGCCGAGGACGCTGGTGTCGTGCTTGATCAGTTTGGAACCCAGCAGGCTCTTGAGCGAGCGCATCAGCCGGCCTTCGTAGCCTTCCAGGTATTCGTGCAGCGCCAGGCGGCCGTACACCGGGCGGCGTTCTTCCATGTTGAAGAAGACCACAGATGGCAGAGTGATCTTGTCGTCCTCCAGCGCGATCAGCGTTTCCATGCCGGGGCGCAGCCAGCCGACGGTGGAGTTGGATGTGCCGAAGTCGATACCGCAGGCACGGGCTGGAGATGCGTTCTTCATGTCTTTCGGGTTCCGGTTAAAAAACGGCCGCGCAGTGTATGTCAGTGCGGCACAGATTCGAAGGCCGACTATCCGCTAAATCACTGACAAGCGCCTTGATAAGATGGCCGGATGCCCCAAACTTGTCTGCATTGGCTCTGGCAGCCATCGGGCGGTCGCAAGAACCGCCCGCCGCTGCCGATAAACTTCTGCTGCGCCGCCCGGTCACACCCTTGAGATCGGTCAATCCAGACACCGCCAAACAAGAGCATGCTGTACCTGGCTGCGCGATTTCGATAATGGATGGTGATTCCCACGATGGACTTCAAAGACTATTACAAGATTCTCGGTGTGGAACCGACCGCGGACGATAAGACCATCAAGGCCGCTTATCGCAAACTCGCGCGCAAGTACCACCCCGATGTCAGCAAGGAAAAAGACGCCGAGTCCAAATTCAAGGACGCGTCGGAAGCCTATGAGGCGCTGAAAAGTGCCGACAAGCGCGCCGAATATGACGACCTGCGCAAGTATGGTCAGCATGGCCAGCCGTTTCAGGGCCCGCCCGGGTGGCAAGGTCGCGGTGCAGGCGGATTCGGTGGTGGTCAGGACACGGGCGATTTTTCGGACTTTTTCAGTTCGATCTTCGGCAGCCGTGGGCCGGGCTTCAATGGTGGTGGAGAGTCGCGTCGCAGCACCGGACGTAGAGGGCAAGACGTGGAAATGGAATTAGCGGTTTTTCTCGAAGAGACTCTGGCGAACGAATCCAAGAAGGTTACGTTCCAGGTGCCGCAGTACAACGCTGCCGGCCAGCATGTGAGCAACACCACCAAAAGCCTCAACGTGAAGATTCCGGCCGGCGTGACCGACGGCGAGCGCATCCGCCTCAAGGGGCAGGGTGCGCCCGGCATTGGTGGCGGGGCGAACGGCGATTTGTACCTGATTATCCGTTTCGCGCCGCATCCCAAGTTCGACGTCGAAGGCGAAAACCTGATCATCACCTTGCCGCTGGCGCCGTGGGAATTGGCCCTGGGCGCTGAAGTGGCGGTGCCGACGCTGACCGGCAAGATCAACCTCAAGGTGCCGGCCGGCAGCCAGAATGGCCAGCGTATGCGCGCCAAAGGTCACGGCTTGCTGAACAAAGCGGGCGAACGTGGCTACCTGTTCGTGCAGCTCAAGGCCGTCATGCCGAAAACTGCAGACGATGAGGTCAAGGCGTTATGGCAGGAGCTGGCCCGCAAAGCCGCGTTCAATCCGCGGGAAAATTTCTGATCGAAGACACGGAGTAGCCCGTTATGAGCAACCCCCTGATCGTTCAACTGGACATGGCAGAGTTCTGCGAGGCGTCGGATCTGTCGGACGTTTACGTGATCGAAATCGTCGAACACGGGATTCTGGAGCCGCAGGGCACAGAGCCCAAGGATTGGCGTTTTAACGATTTGGAGCTGGCGCTGGCCAAGCGTGCCGCCAAGTTGCGGCACGACCTGGAGCTGGAATGGGAAGGGGTTGCGCTCGCGCTTGATCTGCTCGAAGAGGTTCAGCAGCTGCGGGCCGAAAACAGCATGCTCAAGCAGCGGTTGGGGCGGTTGGTGGTGGATCTGTAATTCCTGCGGGCGTTTGTTGTTCAGATTCTGCGGGGCAATATCACTGTAAACAGCGTGCCATCGGTCTCGTTCGAGCTCACGGCGATCGAGCCTTTGTGCGCGTTGACCACTTCCTTGACGATAAACAGACCCAGACCCAAACTGGTGGACGGTTGTCCCGGCTCTTCATCCGCGCTGCGCACCAGCGGATCGAAAATCGTGCCAATGGCTTCTTCGGGGATGGGGGTGCCGAAGTTGTGCACCTCGAGACGAACCGTGTCGGCCTCACCGGTCAGCGTCAGCGTTACCTCGCGTTTGCTCGCACCGTGCTGCAAGGCATTGCCGATCAGGTTCTGCAGCAACTGGCTGAGCCGTCCGTCATCCCAAACGCCTCGGGTGTCGCCGTGCACGGTCAGCGTCGGATCACACTCGGGGTTGCCGGCGCAGGCTTCGGCAATCGCCGCATGCGCGGTGTCGGCCAGGTCCATCGGTAAAGGCTGGATCGGCAAACTCTTGCCCAGACGACTGCGCACCAGCTCCAGCAAATCACCCACCATCACCGCCATGTGCCGCGCACCGCGCTTGATGTTGATCGCGCAAGCGAGCGCATCGTCTTCGAGCGTGATTTTGCGCATGAGCAATTCGGTGGACATGCTGACTGCTTGCAGCGGCGCACGAAGATCGTGGCCGAGGATGGCCAGAAAAATGTCGCGGGAATGATTGACCTGTTCAGCATAGGCAGCCGTCGATTCGGCGAGGGCTTCGTCAATCGCTTCGTTGAAACGAATCATGTCCTGAAAATAGGCCATGTCCGGAGATTTCAGGTCATCAACCCACAGGCGAATCACGCAGGCACGCAAATGGCGGAATTCGCTGGTCATCTGCACCAGATCGAAGCCCACGGTGTGTCGCAGCTCACCATGGCTGGCACTGGCTTCATACAGACTTGGGGTTTTTTCGACGCCTTCGCCTTTGGCTTTGGCGAGTTGCTCGCTGGCCGTTTGCGCGGTGTTCATGTCCCGCGCGGCCGCCAGCAAAATGGCTTTGGCGTGATCGCGCAGGGCCTCACGATCCATGGTGTCTGCCGCCGGGGTGATGGTTTTGGCGAATTGCTCCCATTCATCGACGATACGGTCTACGTGTTGCCGGATGAAATCGGGAAGGCGCATGGGAGTTCCTGAGCATGCTGAATGTCGCACATGGTAGCTCCTTTGGCCCGGAAAAAAACCTCCGGCGAGCGGGCGGCATACTCAACAAGATTCAGTGCGGTACAGATATATATTCATCCGCCTGTTTCTCGAAACGTGCAGGCGTTTTATGTGGGTTGCATGAGCAGTTATTCGCGCTTTTGTTTTGGTGGACTTTGAATAGGCTAGGTCTTCAACTAACCACCCCAAGGTATATCCAGTGTCTGAAGTGCAAGGAAGCAACTCGACCGACATTTTGTCCGAGCGCCCTATCGACAAAAGTATTCACGAACATCGCGTTATCAGCGTCATTCCCGCTGCGATAAAAAATGCATCGCCTGCCATGCTTGAACCCGTGCTGAAGCTCAACGCCACGACGCCTGATTGGTACAGCAAAGCCTCAGCCACAGACAAGCAGAACCTCAAGGTGTTGATCGACGACCACTGGCGATTGCAGGGGGAGATAAACACAGCCCTGCTTGACCTGCAAAGTGACATTGATGTTTTTGCCAAGCCGTTACTGGCAGCCTCGTTAAAGGAAAACTTCAATATTGTTGAAGACTCCGAAACGTTGTCTTTGAAGTTGTATGTTCCGGACACGATTATTTTTGGCCTGGATACCGGCGCCAATCACATGCGGCACAGTTCATTGCTTGCCGCAGCGCTGCACAACTTCGAAGAACCGGAGACCGAAGCAGATGCGTTCAGAAGCGGGTCAGGGGTATTTCGTAATGACGCGCAAGGCAATCCCCTGCGCATCGACGAAATCACCCCGCAACGGTTTGCCGGTATTTGCCGCGAGCTCGACATCGGCAAGCAATATCAAACGCACATCAAAGCGCAGTTGCAGCCGCAGGATCCCGCTGCCCAACGCGCTTTGCAGGCGTGCTCGATCGCCAGTGAGAAAGCCGCGTTCAGAATGGCTGCACTCATTGCTCGTCTGAAAGGCGATGTCAGCGCTTCTGGCTACGATTGCCTTCGCGAAGTCGTCGAAGGTAAATCGGAGCTGACCTTGTCCGGGCGTCCGCTGCTCAACCATCGTTTGTCGTTGATGGGTTTCAAGATGAGCGGGATTGTTTTGTTCAGTGCCGTGAGTGAACCGTCGGAGGTCAAAAAAGCTATCGAAGCACTGACGCCCCAGGGCCTGAAGTTCTGGCTCGACTGGTCCCGTCGCCTGCCGTTCTTGCCCGGCGACAAATATTCGCAATTCAAATTTCTTCAAAATTTCTTTGCCAATGGCCCTCAGGGCGTCGTCGAAGACATGTTGCGCAAGGACGATATCTATCAACAGACTCGCCTGAGCGGTTCCTTGATCGCCTACATACCCGATGATCCGGACCAACCGCTGAAAGAGTACGCCTCGTTGGCGGACTTCATGAAAACCTTGCTCAGCCAGTTGCGCACCCCGCAGTATCAGGAATTCTTCAGCCGCTTCGTCGAGCAGAAGGACAAAGGGCGATTTTTCTCCCGGGTCAACGAGCGCTTGAAGACTTTCACCTGGCAGCAGCGCGAACCGCTGGATATGGGGCCGTGGTGGCGCGAAACCGTGATCGAAAACCCTAATGCCGAACCGATCACCAACATTCTTGAAGGTGACCTGTGGCGCACGCTGTTCCTGCTGCGACGTGGCAAGGCCATCGCCGATGCCCGACGCATTGCGGTGCCTACCGGCGATGAAGACGCAGCCACCCGCTGGAAGCGCCTGACCAGTGTGCTGGAGATCGGCTGGAACATATTCAACTTCGGCGCGATGCTGGTGCCCGGTCTGGGTGAGGCAATGCTGGGCATCATGGTCGGGCAAATGCTCGCGGAGCTGGCCGAAGGCGTCGAGGACTGGAGCAACGGCGATAAAGAACAAGCGTCGGCGTACTTCACGGGCGTGTTGATCAACTTCGCTCAACTGGCGCTGATGGGGGCGGGGCACGTGCTGCCGGAGAAGGTCGTGCCGATCAAGCCGTCGCCGTTTGTGGAGCAGCTCAAACCGGTGCAGATTAACGGTGAAGAGCGGCTGTGGAATCCCGACCTCAAAGCTTACGAGCATGCCACCGTGCTGCCCGAAACCGCCCAGGCGAATCGCCTGGGAATTTATCAACACGAGGGGCGGGATGTATTGCCGCTGGATGACAAACATTATGCGGTCAGCCACGACATAGAGTCTGGGCAGCATCGCTTGCAACATCCGACCCGACCGGGTGCCTATCAGCCCGTTGTCGAGCACAACGGTGCGGGGGCCTGGAAAACCGAAGTCGACCAGCCGCTGACCTGGGACAAGGCACGTCTGGCCCAACGCTTCAATGCCTGCGCTGAGCCATGGCCCGCCGAAACGCAGGAGCAGATCCATACGGTGGCCGGTGTTTCGGAAGACGTTCTGCGTCGTCTGCATGTGGAACTTGAAAGGCCACCCGTCATGCTGGCCGATACGGCCAAGCGTTTCCGTCTATATGCGCAAGCCGGCGAAGTCAGCGAGCAGATATTGGCCGGCCAGCCACCCGAAACGCTGATGGACGAAATAACCAGCCTGATGACCGATTTGTCTCGCTGGCCGCAAAACAGGGCCGTCGAAATTTTCGAAGGGGCTGAGTTGAGCGGCGATTCAACCGTCATTGGCAACATTGACGCCGCGCCCGCAGACCGCATCACGCTGACCCGAAGCGAATTTTGCGCCGGTGAGTTGCCGCGTAAGACGCTGGACACTTTGACTGAAAAAGAAATTCATGACTTGCTCGGTCAGGCAATCTCCACTGACAAACAGGCGCGCATCCAGGCATTGAAAGAGCGGCTGGCCAACGACGCCGTGAAACACCGCAAGCGCCTGTTCGAGTCCTTATACCAACAGCAGGAGGCCTCCAGCAGGACAACACATCATCGTCTGGCCGCTGCCTATCCCGAACTTCCTGAAGCCGTCGTGCAACGGCTGATGGAAGACGCTACTCCGGCTGATCTCGAGCATCTGCAACAAAAGTCGAGCCTTCCCCTGCGCATGCACGAGCAGGCTCGCAAGGCTCAACAGCAAGTGCGCGTGAGTCGTGCCTATGAAGGGCTATATCTTGAAAATCTGGAAAATAACGACACGCGCAGGCTGGAGCTGGCGTCGTTGGCCAACTTGCCAGGCTGGTCGAACGACGTCCGAATCGAAGTGCGGGCGTTTTCTTTCACCGGGGAACTGAAAGCCAGTGTGGGCCCGGAAAACGCGACTGTCCGCAAAGTGCTGGTGCTTGAAGACGAGGGCAGCTATCAGGCGCGCGATGAGTCGAACCAGCATTTGCACGGTTCTGACGATTTTTACGCGTCGCTGTTGCGGGCGTTGCCAGACGACGAGCGCAGTGCGCTGGGGTACGACATCTACGAAGGCGAGCGGCTCAGGCTCGATCTGCAACGTTCGCCCCTTGAACGGGAGCGGTTCGAAGCGATTCTGGATGAGCATCCGGATCGAAAGCCGGCCTATGTCCCTGACAAGATGCGCCTTCGAGGCGGAATGCAGGGGTATCGACAACTGGTCGACGAGCCTATGCTCAGGCAGCGGGTCCGAGCCCTATATCCGGCTTTCTCCGATGAGGAGGTCAGCTCGTTGATCAGTGGGTTCGGCGACGAGGCGCACGCGCGCGTGGCGGCCCTGCAAACCGAGTTCAACGAGTTGAACCGTTCGCTGCAGCGATGGATGAATTCTCCGACCATCTCCTTCCGCTTCAGCCCTGCGGGCGTGGCTGAGTGGCAGTCGCGAGATCGACTTTACAGATTGATCAGGCAGTGTTGGCAGAGGACAGGGCCGGCAGGGGTCGATGCACCAGGCATCATTGGCGCGCAAAGCCTGATCCTGGATGGCCTGCCTATGAGCCGGCACCTTGCCAGTTTCCCCAAGCTTGCCGCCAACTTTGACCATGTGACGAGTTTGAGCATACGTGACGGTAATCTGCTGAGTAGCCAGGTGCAGTTTCT
Organism: Pseudomonas sp. Ant30-3; assembly: GCF_000690905.1. Taxonomy (GTDB): domain Bacteria; phylum Pseudomonadota; class Gammaproteobacteria; order Pseudomonadales; family Pseudomonadaceae; genus Aquipseudomonas. The sequence continues at coordinate 8,103 of NZ_JMCL01000088.1, forward strand.
TGAGCCGTTCCGCAACCTGCGCTCGCTGGACCTTGGGCATAATCTGTTGACGGGCGTGCCGCCGATCATTGGCAACCTGCCCCATCTGAACGAATTGATGCTGGGCTACAACCACATCATGCTGACGCCGCAAGCGGTTACACGCCTGCGCGGGCTGACGCGCATGAGAGCCATGGGCTTGCAACGAAACCCCTTGGGGCTCGTGCCTGATATCAGCCAAATGCCTGAGCTCCAACTGATCAATCTCGAGCAGACAGGCATTAATCGTTGGCCTCCCGGGCTGTTCGGCCAGTCGCGGTCACGGCATATCAGCGTGATTCTTCGCGACAACCGCCTGACCGAAATTCCAGAGGTTGCCCCTGGCTCCTTTCGCGCAGAGTTGCTCGCCCGCACCATCGTCAGTCGCGAAGCCGAGTGGATGCCGGTCGATGTTCTGGAGCAGCTGCGGCTTTATACCGAGTCGGTCGGCCTGGACCCGGACCGCTCTTACCCTCCGCTGGGACTGGTGGACAGCCTGAACTGGGGGGAGGGCATGAGTGAGGAAGTGCTCAAGGAAAAGATACCGATTTGGGACAATCTTGAGGATGAGTTCAACTCTGAGGCGTTCTTCAATGAAATCCGGATGCTGACTCAATCTGCCGATTTCATGGCGAGTGATGTGAGCTACCGGGCCGCATTGACCGCCAAGGTGTGGCGAATGCTCGAAGCCATGAGCGAAAACGCCGAACTGCGCGAGCAGCTGTTTGCAGAGGCGGTTGTGCCTTCCGAATGCGGCGACGGCGGGGTGCAGTTGTTCAACGCTCTAGGCGTCAAGGTCTTGGTGCACGAGGCCTACGCGCTGCAGAATCCAGCACTCGTCGAAGCACAGCTGGTGGAACTCGCCAGAGGCAAGTCGCGCCTGAATGAGCTGGGCGCCATCGCCCGCAGCCGCGTTTCCGATCGAATTGCACAGGGCGAAACGTTCAGGCGAGTTGCCGCCAACGGTGACGTCACCGGCAACATTGACGAAGTGGAGGTGCATCTGGCGTATATGACTGAGCTCGCCGAGCGTCTCGATTTGCCTTGGCAGGCGCGGGGCATGCTCTTCAGAAACATGGCTCGGGTGACTCATGAGATGATTGACGCGGCCGAGGCAAGGGTGCTGGCGCTAGAGGCTGGCGACTTGCTGGTGGACCGGATACTTGAGCAGCCTTTCTGGCAGACCTACCTGGAAAACGCCTATCGCCAGGAATTCAACGACCTGGCTCTCAGGATGGAAGGCGAGGATGAAATGGCGCAGTTCACGGCTATCAAAACGCTGGAGAAAACCCTGACGAAGCAAGCCATCGAGCGTGCGAAGCTGCAGCGAACCGAAGTGCCGTTTACGGTGCAGTCGGTGGATTGATTTCTGTTTGGAGCGGCCCCGAAGGCGACAGTGCTTTCGGGGCTTTTTTTTGCCTGTTCCAGCGGTTTCCAGAGGTCAGAACAGGAAATAACGCTGCGCCATGGGCAGCACGTCGGCGGGTTCGCACCACAGTAAAACCCCGTCGGCTTTGACCTGGTACGTCTGTGGATCGACGTCGATGTCTGGCAAATAGTCGTTGTGAATCAGATCGGTTTTCTGCACGTCACGGCAGCCTTTGACCACGGCGATTTTCTTCTTCAACCCCAACGTTTCCGGCAGCCCTGCCTCCCGCGCGGCCTGACTGATGAAGGTCAGGCTGGTGGCATGCAGCGAGCCGCCGTAACTGGCGAACATCGGGCGATAGTGCACCGGTTGCGGCGTCGGGATCGAGGCGTTGGCGTCACCCATCAGGCTTGCGGCAATGGCGCCGCCCTTGAGGATCAGCGTCGGTTTGACACCGAAGAACGCTGGGCGCCAGAGCACCAGATCGGCCCACTTGCCCACTTCCACCGAGCCGACTTCATGGCTGATGCCGTGGGTGATTGCCGGGTTGATGGTGTATTTGGCGATGTAGCGTTTCGCGCGAAAGTTGTCGTTGCCCTCACCATCGCCAGGCAGCGGGCCGCGTTGTTTTTTCATTTTGTCAGCGGTCTGCCAGGTGCGCGTAATGACTTCGCCGACGCGGCCCATGGCCTGGCTGTCTGAGCTGATCATCGAGAAGGCGCCGAGGTCGTGCAGGATGTCTTCGGCGGCGATGGTTTCGCGGCGAATGCGGCTTTCGGCGAAGGCCACGTCTTCGGCAATGCTCGGGTCGAGGTGGTGACACACCATCAGCATGTCGAGGTGTTCGTCGATGGTGTTGCGGGTGAAGGGTCGGGTCGGGTTGGTCGAACTCGGCAGCACGTTGGGGAAACCGCAGGCCTTGATGATGTCGGGGGCGTGGCCGCCGCCCGCGCCTTCAGTGTGATAGGTGTGGATGGTGCGGCCCTTGAAAGCGCCGAGTGTGGTTTCGACGAAGCCGGACTCGTTGAGCGTGTCGGTGTGGATGGCGACCTGTACGTCGTACTGGTCGGCTACGTTCAGGCAGTTGTCGATGCTCGCCGGGGTGGTGCCCCAGTCCTCATGGAGCTTGAGGCCGATGGCGCCGGCCTCGACCTGTTCGATTAGCGGTCCCGGCAGGCTGGCGTTGCCTTTGCCGGTGAGACCAATGTTCATCGGGAAGGCATCAGCGGCCTGAAGCATGCGCGCCAGGTGCCACGGGCCGGAGGTGCACGTGGTCGCGTTGGTGCCGGTGGCCGGGCCGGTGCCGCCGCCGATCATGGTGGTGACGCCGCTCATCAGCGCTTCTTCGATCTGCTGCGGGCAGATGAAATGAATGTGGGTGTCGATGCCGCCGGCGGTGAGGATCATGCCTTCCCCTGCGATCACTTCGGTGCCGGCGCCGATGGCGATGGTGACGTTCGGCTGCACGTCCGGATTACCCGCCTTGCCGATGCCGGCAACGCGCCCGTCCTTGAGACCGACGTCGGCTTTGACGATGCCCCAATGGTCGATGATCAGCGCGTTGGTGATCACTGTGTCGACGACGTCGGCAGCGAGGAGCTGGCTTTGCCCCTGACCGTCGCGGATGACTTTGCCGCCACCGAATTTCACTTCTTCACCGTAGGTGGTGAAGTCTTTTTCGACTTCGACCCACAGCTCCGTATCGGCCAGGCGAACCTTGTCGCCGACGGTGGGGCCGAACATGTCGGCGTAGGCTTGTCTTGAGATTTTCATGCGCATGCCTTGAGATTCAATTGTTTTTGAGACCGCTCGCGTTGCTCGCTATCGCCAGCAAGCCGGCTCCTACAGGGGATCGCATTTCACCCGCACATCAGCATTGGACTGCGATTTTGTAGGAGCCGGCTTGCTGGCGATGGGGCCATACTCTGCGTCCGCTTGTTGTGACGCGGAGCGTCACGGGATGCGTTCCCACGCGGAGTGGGACCGATCAGTCATACCCCGCACCGGCCCCGCCCTGTAGGAGCTGACTCGCGGAGCGAGGCTGCGATCTTTTGGAGCGGGGCACCTATCAATCGAGATCACCCATGATCCGCCCGGCAAACCCGAACACCCGGCGCTGCCCGGCGTAATCCACCAGTTCGACCTCACGACTCTGCCCCGGCTCGAAGCGCACGGCGGTACCGGCGGGGATGTTCAGGCGCATGCCGCGGCTGGCTGCGCGATCGAACGTCAGGGCGTCATTGGTTTCGAAAAAATGATAATGCGAGCCGACCTGGATCGGCCGGTCACCACTGTTGGCCACTTTCAGGCTTATCGTTCGGCGGCCAACGTTGAGTTCGATGTCGCCGGGCTGGATCCGGAATTCGCCGGGAATCATCAATGGGCTCCTTGCAGGATTTTGTAATAGAGCGCGGTCGGTTTGTACTGGCCGCTCGGGTCGCAGGCGTAGTCGGGAATTTCACCCGCGCGGGTGTAGCCCAAGGCCTTGTAGAAATCTTCCGCGGGTGAGCCGGCTTCGGTATCAAGAAACAGCATTCCACGTTTTTGCTGCAGCGCCGCAGTCTCAAGCGCGGTCATCAACTGCTGGCCCAATCCGCGTCGACGCGCCTGTTCACGCACCAGCAGTTTTTGCACTTCGGCGCGGTTCAACCCGTTGGGTTTGTGACACAGCGCCAGTTGCACACTCGCCTGCACCTGTTCGTCCTTGACCACCACCCACAGCAGCACGTTGCCCGTGTTGAGGTTGTCCTGGACGTCATCGAAATAGGCGCGGGCCTGAGCCGCGTCGAGATCGGCCATGAAGCCGACGCTCGCGCCATAACCGACGGCGTCGAGCAGCAGATCAATCAGGCCCTGACGATAATGCGCAAAGCTTTCAGCGTTGACACGGCGCAGTTGGGCATCGTTCATCGCACGTTACTCCTTGCTGGCGGGCGGGGGTTCGGCGCCAGGATCGAGGGTCAATTGCATGAAGGTCAGGTCAAGCCAGCGCCCGAACTTGGTGCCCACCTGGGGCATCTGTCCGGTGGTGATAAAACCGGCGCGTTCGTGCAGATGAATAGAGGCGGCGTTGCCGCTTTCAATAGCGGCGACCATCACGTGTTTGTCGCAGTGCCTGGCGCGTTCGATCAGCACGGTCATCAATTGCGGACCGAGACCGTTGCCGCGTTGATCGCTGCGCACGTACACCGAGTGTTCGACGGTGTGGCGAAAGCCGTCGAAGGGGCGCCAGTCACCAAATGAAGCGTAGCCCAACACGGCATCGTCACCGTTGACGATCACCAGAATCGGATAGCCCTGAGACTGCCGGGCGCTGAACCAGGCCTGACGGTTGCCCAGGTCAACGGCCTGTTCGTTCCAGATGGCCGTGGTGTTGAGCACGGCATCGTTGTAGATATCGCGGATCGCCGGCAGGTCGGCGTGCAGCGCATCGCGGATGTGGTAAGTCATGGCGCGGCCTCAGGCGATCGGTTGGTGGACGGTGACCAGTTTGGTGCCGTCGGGAAAAGTCGCCTCGACCTGAATCTCCGGGATCATTTCCGGGATGCCTTGCATCACCTGCTCGCGGGTCAGCAGGGTAGTGCCGAAGTGCATCAGTTGGGCGACGGTCTGACCGTCGCGAGCACCTTCGAGCAGCGCTGCGGAAATGTACGCCATCGCTTCCGGATAATTGAGTTTCACGCCGCGTGCCAAACGCCGCTCGGCAACGAGGCCGGCGGTGAATATCAGCAGCTTGTCTTTTTCGCGTGGGGTCAGGTCCATCGTTGGAATCCATATTCGGCAGTTAAAAAGGGTATTCAAATCTGAAATACATCACCCCTGTGGGAGTGAGCCTGCTCGCGATAGCGGTTAATCAGGCGGCTTCAATGTGGTGTGTGCCGACGCCATCGCGAGCAGGCTCGCTCCCACATTGGGACAGGCATTTCAGGTGCTCCATATTCTGGGTGCTACGGCTTCCCGGCCGAGTAACGCTGGCCTGAGCAAACGCCACAAATCGATCAGCCAGCCTCGCGCCAACAGCGCTTCGCTGGCCAGGCAACGGGCGACGAGCAAGCCTGGCAGCTGGGTCAGATCGCCGCGCACATCATTGTTCAGCGAGCGGCATTGCTCGAGTAAATCGGCATCAATTTCCCCCGTCACCAACAACGTTGCAAACACCGGTTGGCCATCCAGTCCGATCGGCGAATCGAGCAGACCGTCCGCCCCGACAATGCGCTGACGTTCGTGCCAGAGCAACTGGCCGTCGCGGCGGATCTGCAGGTGCGCCTGGAAATGCCCGCGATCGAAACGCTCGCCACTGGCCGGTCGACCCAGTGCCACGACGTCCCAGTAGAACAGCCGCGCGTCACCTTCCAGCTCGATGCTCGTACTGAGTTCGGCCTGAGCGGCGCTGAAGATGATCGTCTCCTGTGGCAGCCATTCCAGCGTCGCGCCTTCGGCAACTTTGAGGGTTAGTTGCTGATAGGCCGGCCCGGCCGCGCGATACCACTTGGCCGCGCCGGGGCTGGTGATTTGCGCCCAGGCTTCCGCACCGACGTGCGCCGAGATGTCCAGCCGATCGCCTCCGGCAATGCCGCCGGGCGGGTGGACGATGATGTGCTGGCAGACTTGTGGCCCTTCGGCATACAGATGTTTCTGCACGCGCAACGGGCCTTGATGCCGACGCAGGACCGGGCGCGTACTGGCGCCGAATCGGGCGTAGCCGAGCTCCAGTTCGGCGTGCCAGCTGGGGGTAAACAGGGCAGTTGAGACAGGTAAATTCATGATTTCCGTGCTGCAAATTAGATCGTGACCAGGCCGCGCACACCCTCGGCTTCCATGTTTTCGCCGCGCCCCTGCTGAACGATTTCACCCCGGGACATGACCAGGTATTGATCGGCCAGTTCTGCGGCGAAATCGTAGAACTGCTCCACCAGCAAAATAGCCATGTCACCGCGTGCTGCGAGCTTTTTGATCACCGCGCCGATTTCCTTGATCACCGACGGCTGAATGCCTTCGGTGGGCTCGTCGAGAATCAGCAGGCGTGGCCGACTGGCCAGCGCGCGACCGATCGCCAACTGCTGTTGCTGGCCACCGGACAAATCACCTCCGCGTCGCTGCTTCATTTGCAGCAACACCGGGAACAGCTCGTAGATGAATGCCGGCACTTCTTTGGCTTCGTTTCCCGGAAACCGCGACAGGCCCATCAGCAGGTTTTCTTCGACGGTCAGGCGCCCGAAGATCTCCCGGCCTTGAGGCACATAGGCAATGCCCGCGTGAACCCGCTGATGTGGCTTGAACGTAGTGATCGGCTTGCCTTCCCAATTCACTGCGCCTTCTTTGGCGGGCAGCAAACCCATCAGGCATTTGAGCAAGGTGGTTTTGCCAACGCCGTTGCGCCCGAGCAGGCACGTGACTTCGCCGACCTTCGCTTCAAACGTCAGGCCCCGCAGGATGTGGCTACCGCCGTAGTACTGATGCAGTTTGTCGACTTGCAGCATGTTCAAGTTCCTTCTGTTCCAAATCGCCTGCTTGACCTCCCTCAATCTCTTGTAGGAGCTGTCGAGTGAAACGAGGCTGCGATCTTTTGATCTTTCAGAATGTGCCTGGCGAAGATCAAAAGATCGCAGCCTCGTTTCACTCGACAGCTCCTACAGGGAAGAGTAGGGATCACAATTATTCGGCTAACGACCGAGATAAACCTCGATCACCCGCTCATTCTCCTGCACCTGCTCCAGCGAGCCTTCGGCCAGTACGCTGCCCTGGTGCAACACGGTGACGTGGTCGGCAATGGAGCCGACGAAGCCCATGTCGTGTTCCACCACCATCAGCGAATGTTTACCGGCGAGGCGTTTGAACAGCTCGGCGGTGAATTCGGTTTCCGCATCGGTCATGCCTGCCACCGGTTCATCGAGCAGCAACAGTTGCGGGTCTTGCATCAGCAGCATGCCGATCTCCAGGAACTGCTTTTGACCGTGCGACAACAAGCCTGCCGGACGATTGACCGACGTGGTCAGGCGAATCGTCTCCAGTACCTCGGCGATACGGTCTTGCTGTTCGCCACTCAACCGCGCACGCAGGCTGGCCCACACCGATTTGTCGGTCTTCTGCGCCAGCTCCAGATTTTCAAACACGCTGAGCGCTTCGAACACGGTCGGCTTCTGAAACTTGCGCCCGATCCCGGCCTGGGCGATCTGCACTTCGCTCATCAACGTCAGGTCGAGGGTTTCACCGAACCAGGCCTTGCCATGGCTGGGCCTGGTCTTGCCGGTGATCACGTCCATCAGCGTGGTCTTGCCCGCGCCGTTGGGGCCGATGATGCAGCGCAGCTCGCCGACGCCGATGTACAGGTTCAGATTGTTCAGCGCACGAAAACCGTCGAAGCTGACGCTGATGTCTTCCAGCGTCAGGATCGTGCCATGACGGGTGTCCAGACCTTTGCCAGCGCGCTGGCCGAGGCCGATGGCGTCGCGGCTGCTGCCGGCATCCTTGTTTGGATCAAGAACGCTCGGTTCGAGTACCGGTTCGAGCATGAACTCGGCGGTTGGCGTGACTCTCATTGTTCGCCCCTTTTCTTCAGCAGACCAATCACGCCCTTGGGCAGGTACAGGGTGACGATGATGAACAGCGCGCCAAGAAAAAACAGCCAGTATTCCGGGAATGCCACGGTGAACCAGCTCTTCATGCCGTTGACCACGCCGGCGCCCAACAGCGGCCCGATCAATGTGCCGCGTCCACCCAGCGCGACCCACACCGCGGCCTCGATGGAATTGGTCGGCGACATTTCACTGGGGTTGATGATGCCGACTTGCGGCACATACAGCGCCCCGGCCAGACCGCACAACACCGCGCTCAAGACCCACACGAACAGCTTGAAACCGCGCGGGTCGTAACCGCAGAACATCAAGCGATTTTCCGCATCGCGCAACGCCGTCAGCACCCGACCGAATTTGCTTTGAGCCAGCCGCCAGCCGATAAACAGGCTGGCCACCAGCAACACCACCGTGGCGAAAAACAGCACCGCGCGGGTGCCGGGCTCGGTGATGCCGAAACCGAGAATCGTGCGGAAATTGGTGAAGCCGTTGTTGCCGCCAAACCCGGTTTCGTTGCGGAAGAACAGCAGCATCCCGGCGAAGGTCAGTGCCTGGGTCATGATCGAGAAATACACGCCTTTGATCCGCGAGCGGAAGGCAAAAAAACCGAACACCAGCGCGAGCAAACCGGGCGCCAGCACCACCAGGCACATCGCCCAGAGGAAGCTGCTGGTGCCGGTCCAGTACCACGGCAATTCGGTCCACGACAAAAATGTCATGAAGGCCGGCAAACCATCGCCCGAGGCCTGGCGCATCAGGTACATGCCCATCGCGTATCCGCCGAGGGCGAAGAACAGACCGTGGCCCAGCGACAGCAAACCGGCGTAACCCCAGACCAAATCCAGCGCCAAAGCGACGATCGCGTAGCAGAGGATTTTGCCCATCAGCGTCAGCGTGTAGGCCGACACATGAAATGCGCTGTCGGCAGGTAAAAGCGAAAGCAATGGCAATGCGAGCAGCAAGACGAGAATGACGGCCCCGACTGCGATCGTGACTTTCGGGCCGGCCTTTTGAGTAGCTGTGAGCATTAGAGGCTGGTTCATTAATCAATCACCCGTCCTTTCAGTGCGAAGAGGCCTTGCGGACGTTTCTGGATGAACAGAATGATCAGCGCGAGGATCAGGATTTTGCCGAGCACCGCACCGATCTGCGGTTCGAGAATCTTGTTGGCGATGCCCAGGCCGAAGGCTGCCAGCACACTGCCCGCCAGTTGCCCGACGCCACCGAGCACCACCACCAGGAATGAGTCGATGATGTAGCTCTGGCCGAGGTCGGGGCCGACGTTACCGATCTGGCTGAGGGCAACGCCGCCGAGGCCGGCAATGCCCGAGCCGAGGCCAAAGGCGAGCATGTCGACGCGGCCGGTGGGCACGCCGCAGCACGCCGCCATGTTGCGATTCTGCGTAACTGCGCGCACGTTCAAACCCAGGCGCGTTTTGTTCAGCAGCAGCCAGGTCAGCACCACCACGAACAGCGCGAAAGCGATGATGACGATGCGGTTGTACGGCAGCACCAGATTCGGCAGCACTTGAATGCCGCCCGACAACCATGCCGGGTTAGCCACTTCAACGTTCTGCGCGCCGAACATCAGGCGCACCAGCTGAATCAGCATCAGGCTGATGCCCCAGGTGGCGAGCAACGTTTCCAGCGGGCGCCCGTAGAGGTGGCGAATGACCGTGCGCTCCAGCGCCATGCCGATGGCGGCGGTGACAAAAAACGCCACCGGCAAGGCGATCAGCGGATAGAACTCGATAGCCTGCGGGGCGTAGCGCTGGAACATCAGTTGCACGACATACGTCGAGTAGGCGCCGAGCATCAGCATCTCGCCGTGGGCCATGTTGATCACGCCGAGCAGGCCGAACGTGATCGCCAGGCCGAGGGCGGCGAGCAGCAGGATCGAGCCCAGCGACATGCCGCTGAAGGCCTGGCCGAGCATCTCGCCGATCAGCAGTTTGCGTTTGACTTGCGCGAGGCTGGTTTCGGCGGCGGTGCGCACCGTGGCGTCGCTTTCGATGCCTGGTTCGAGCAAGCCTTCGAGTCGCGTGCGTGCCAGTGGATCGCCGGTTTCGCCGAGCAGTCGCACGGCGGCGAGGCGCACGCTGGGGTCGCTGTCGACCAGCTGCAGGTTGGCCAGGGCCAGGCTAAGGGCTGACTGGACGGACTCGTCCTTCTCGTTAGCCAGTTGCAGGTCGAGGAATTTCAGCTGCGCCGGTTTGGCGCTTTTTTGCAGTTGCTGCGCAGCGCCCAAGCGGATCTTCGCGTCGGCGGCGAGCAATTGGTGACTGGCCAATGCGGTGTCGATCAGACCTCGCAGGCGGTTATTCAGGCGCAGGGTCTTCGGCTGACCGTCGACCGTCAGTACGCCTTGTTGCAGGGCGTTGATCAGTTCGATACGCGCCGGATCGGGCTGCGCGGCCCACGATTCGAGAAGCTTGGCCTGCTGCACGGGATTGGCGGCGACGAAGTCTTCGGCATCGCCGGCGTGTGCGGCCAATGGCAATAAAAGTGCTATTGCGAAGATGAAGCGGTAAAGGGCGGTGGGCATATGTATGGCCTTGCACGGACTTTATATGAAGGCTGGCTCGTGTGGCGAGGGAGCTTGCTCCCGCTCGGCTGCGTAGCAGTCGTTAAACCATTGCACCCGGTGTACCTGATACACCGCAGTCCACAGTTCGGGGTTGCTGCGCAACCCAGCGGGAGCAAGCTCCCTCGCCA
>NZ_JMCL01000089.1 GCF_000690905.1 Pseudomonas sp. Ant30-3
CGAGGGAGCTTGCTCCCGCTCGGTTGCGCAGCAGCCGTAAAAATTTTAGGGTCGCTTCGCAACCCAGCGGGAGCAAGCTCCCTCGCCACAGGGTCACTCTGACTCAACACTCAACCGCACTCACCGCCAACCCACCCCGCGACGTCTCTTTGTATTTATCATGCATATCCGCGCCGGTATCGCGCATGGTGCGGATTACCCGATCCAGCGAGATGAAATGCTGACCATCCCCACGCAGCGCCATTTGCGCCGCATTGATCGCCTTCACCGCGGCAATCGCATTGCGCTCGATGCACGGCACTTGCACCAGCCCGCCCACCGGATCGCAGGTCAACCCAAGGTTGTGTTCCAGACCAATTTCCGCTGCGTTGCACAGCTGCTCTGGCGTAGCACCCAGAATCTCCGCCAACCCCGCCGCCGCCATGGCGCAGGCCGAGCCGACCTCGCCCTGGCAGCCGACTTCCGCGCCGGAAATAGAAGCGTTTTTCTTGCACAAGATCCCCACCGCCGCAGCGCTGAGGAAGTAGTCAACGACATTAGCCTCGGTCACCACTTCGCTGAACTTCATGAAGTAGTGCAACACCGCCGGAATGATCCCCGCCGCGCCATTCGTCGGTGCCGTCACCATGCGCCCGCCGGCAGCGTTTTCTTCGTTGACCGCCAGGGCGAACAGGTTGACCCATTCCATCGCGCTGAGTGTCGAGCCGATCACATTGGGCTTGCCGAGCTCCTGCAAACTGCGATGCAGTTTTGCCGCGCGCCGCCGCACATTCAGGCCGCCCGGCAGGATGCCTTCGTGCTTGAGGCCCTGCTCGACGCAATCCTGCATGGCACGCCAGAGCGTCATAAGGCCCGCGCGGATGTCTTCCTCGCTGCGCCAGACCTTTTCGTTCGCCATCATCAGTTCGGCAACGCGCAGGTTGTGCTGCTTACACAGGCTGAGCAGTTCAACCGCGCTTGAGAAATCGTAAGGCAGCACCGTGCGATCGAGGTCCACCACGCCACTCGACGCCTGCGCCTCATCAACCACAAAGCCGCCGCCGATGGAATAGTAGGTATTACGATGCAGTTCGCCGGCATCGCCTTCGGCAACCAGGGTCATGGCGTTGGGGTGGAAAGGCAGGTTTTCATCGATCAGGCGCATGTCCTGCGCCCACGTGAATGGCACCGAAAAGCGACCGTCGAGCAGCAGCGTGTCGGTTTCCCGCAGCGTGGCAATGCGGATGCCGATTTGCGACGGGTCGATGGCGTCCGGCCATTCGCCCATCAAGCCCATGATCACCGCGTTGTCGCTGCCGTGACCGATGCCGGTGGCGGACAGCGAACCAAACAGCTGAACTTCGACGCGCCGTACTCGCTCCAAAAGACCCTGCTCGCGTAAACCTTGCACGAACAGCGCTGCAGCGCGCATGGGTCCCACAGTGTGCGAGCTGGAAGGGCCGATGCCGATTTTGAACAAGTCGAAAACGCTGATAGCCATGACTGCAAAACTCCAGGATGTGCCAACTCCAGGCGCAAAAGCGCCCGGTGACGGAGCTGCTACGCTCAAGCTGCAATCCGTCGGAATGGCCGCATCATCGGGCTTTTACCAGGTCGTGCGGCGTCTGACACCGACGCAATCATGCCCACTAACGCCGCACGGGTGTGAAGCGCCGTTTTCGCCGTTTTCTGTTGATCCGTCACGCTGATCAGGGCTGAAAAAAGCTGTAAACGACGTCACCGACACTGGATGCGACCATCCCTGTACTGGTTACGACGCTCCCTGTAGGCGTCAGATTTTCACTGGTACATGATCGTATCGACTCGATTGCAAGGCGCCGTGGTAGAGATGTCTTCAAAACGCCATCCAACCGCAACCTATAAGTGCGGTGGTCCAGTCGGAACACTGCCAAAAAAAACACCAAGGAGTCCATCCATGAAAGGTTCCCCGTCGTTGTTGTTGGCCGCCATGCTAAGTCTGCCGGCTCTGGCGCAAGCTGCAGAGCCGGCCCAATGCAGCACCGTAAATTTCTCCGATGTCGGCTGGACTGACATTACCGTCACCACCGCCACCACCAGCGTCGTGCTCGAAGCCCTCGGCTACAAAACCAAAACCACGATGATTTCCGTGCCGGTGACGTACAAATCCCTGGCCGACGGCAAGAACATGGACGTGTTCCTCGGTAACTGGATGCCGACCATGGAAAACGACATCAAGGCCTACCGCGATGCCGGCACCGTGGAAACCGTGCGCGCCAACCTCGAAAACGCCAAGTACACCCTCGCCGTGCCGGAAGAGTTGTATAACAAAGGGCTCAAGGATTTCGCCGACATTGCCAAGTTCAAAAAGGAACTGGACGGCAAGATCTACGGCATCGAACCGGGCAACGACGGCAATCGCCTGATCCAGAGCATGATTGACAAGGACGCCTTCGGCCTCAAAGAAGCCGGTTTCAAGGTGGTCGAGTCCAGCGAGGCAGGCATGCTCTCGCAAGTCGATCGCGCCCAGCGCCGCAAAACCGCTGTGGTGTTCCTGGGCTGGGAACCGCACCCGATGAACACACGCTTCAAGATGAAATACCTGACGGGCGGCGACGAGTTCTTCGGCCCGAATTTCGGTCAGGCCACCATCTTCACCAACACCCGCAAGGGCTACGCCCAGGAATGCAGCAACGTAGGACAGCTGCTGAAAAACCTGGCGTTCACCCTCGACATGGAAAGCACGCTGATGGGCAACGTCCTGGACGACAAGATAAAGCCTAACGCGGCCGCCAAGGCCTGGCTGAAAAAGAATCCACAGGTGCTCGATACCTGGCTCGCTGGCGTAACCACCATTGACGGTAAACCAGGCCTGGAGGCCGTGAAAGCCAAGCTCGCTCAGCCTTGAATTCAGGAGCATCGCTTACGCCGGGCGACTTGTCGTCCGGGCTGTTTTTTCCTTGCATGCGGACGTTCACTACCATGCTGATTGATCAGAAAATCCCTTTAGGCCAGTACATCGCGGGCTTCGTTGAATGGTTGACGGACAATGGCGCCGACACCTTCGATGCCATCGCCATGTCACTGGAAACGATGATCCACGGCGTGACGTTCGCGCTGACCTGGTTCAATCCGCTGGCATTGATCGGCCTGATTGCGCTCCTCGCTCATTTCATTCAACGCAAGTGGGGACTGACCGTTTTTGTCATCGCCTCCTTTCTGCTGATCCTCAATCTGGGGTATTGGCAGGAAACCATGGAAACCCTCGCCCAGGTGCTGTTCGCCACCTTCGTGTGCGTGTTGATCGGCGTGCCGTTGGGCATCATCGCCGCGCACAAACCGATGTTCTACACCGTGATGCGGCCGGTGCTCGATCTGATGCAGACCGTGCCGACGTTCGTGTACCTGATTCCTACCCTGACCCTGTTCGGGCTGGGCGTAGTCCCGGGTCTGATTTCAACGGTGGTGTTCGCGATTGCCGCGCCGATCCGCCTGACCTACCTGGGCATTCGCGATGTTCCCCAGGAACTGATGGACGCCGGCAAAGCCTTCGGCTGCTCGCGTCGTCAATTGCTTTCACGGATTGAATTGCCCCACGCCATGCCAAGCATCGCGGCCGGGATCACCCAGTGCATCATGCTGTCGCTGTCGATGGTGGTGATTGCCGCACTGGTGGGCGCCGACGGCCTGGGCAAACCCGTGGTCAACGCACTGAACACTGCTGATATCGCCCTGGGCTTTGAAGCCGGCCTGGCGATCGTACTGCTGGCGATCATGCTCGACCGTATCTGCAAACAACCCGACGCTAAAGCAGGGGGTGACGCATGAGCATTATTCGCTTCGAAGACGTCGACGTAATCTTTACCAAGGATCCGCGTGAAGCGCTGAAACTGCTTGATCAAGGCATGACGCGCAATGAAATCCTGAAGAAGACCGGGCAGATTGTCGGCGTTGAAAAAGCCAGCCTGGACGTCGAAAAAGGTGAAATCTGCGTACTGATGGGCCTGTCCGGCTCCGGCAAATCCAGCCTGCTGCGCTGCATCAACGGGCTCAACACCGTTAGCCGTGGCAAGTTGTTCGTCGAGCACGAAGGCAAGCAGATCGACATCGCCTCTTGCACGCCGGCCGAGCTGAAGATGATGCGCACCAAGCGCATCGCGATGGTGTTCCAGAAGTTCGCCCTGATGCCGTGGCTGACGGTGCGCGAGAACATCAGTTTCGGTCTGGAGATGCAGGGTCGCCCGGAAAAGGAACGCAAGAAACTGGTCGATGAAAAACTCGAACTGGTGGGCCTGACCCAGTGGCGCAACAAGAAGCCCGATGAGCTTTCTGGAGGCATGCAACAACGTGTTGGCCTGGCCCGTGCGTTGGCAATGGACGCCGACATTTTGCTGATGGACGAACCGTTCTCGGCGCTTGACCCATTGATCCGCCAGGGCTTGCAGGACGAACTGCTGGAGCTGCAACGCAAACTGAGCAAAACCATCGTCTTCGTCAGCCACGACCTTGATGAGGCGCTGAAACTCGGCAGCCGCATCGCGATCATGAAAGACGGACGGATCATTCAGTACAGCAAACCTGAAGAAATCGTCCTCAACCCGGCGGACGATTATGTGCGTACGTTTGTTGCGCACACCAACCCGTTGAACGTCCTGTGCGGTCGCAGCCTGATGCGCACGCTGGACAACTGCAAACGCATCAACGGTTCGGTCTGCCTCGATCCGGGCGGTGATTCGTGGCTGGACCTGGCCGAAGGCAACACCATCAAAGGCGCTCGCCAGAACGGTGAAAGCCTCGACCTGCAGAACTGGATTCCCGGGCAAGCGGTAGAAGGTCTGGGGCGTCGGCCAACGCTGGTGGATTCCAACATCGGCATGCGCGATGCGTTGCAGATTCGCTATCAGACGGGCAACAAGCTGGTGTTGCACGACAACAACAAAGTGGTCGGGATCCTCGGCGACAGCGAGCTGTATCACGCGTTGCTGGGCAAGAATCTGGGTTAACCCCTCACACACAAAAACGCCGCGAGAGGATCGCGGCGTTTTTGTTTGTGCACAGGAATTGACGGCATGACTGGTTTTTGTGTCAACCCCCGATCCTGTAGGAGCCGGCTTGCTGGCGATAGCGGTTCGCAGGATTATCGCATCGCGGCCATCGCCAGCAAGCCGGCTCCTACAAAAGCAATTAGTCGGCCCTTAGCTATAAACCCGCCCAAGAAGCTGGCGATGGCTTTCAAACTGATCAAGCACATCCCGGGTGATCTGCTCCTGAGTGAAGCCCATCAGGTCGTAATCCTGGCTGCCGTTGTGCAGGTAAACCTCGGCGCGGTAATAACGGGCGCGCGCTTCGTCAGCACTTTCCGCCAACGCCGTGTCGCTCGCCGCCGCCAGATACCCATCCAGGCTCACCTCATACACAAACGGATTGCCCTCCTCCATCTCGATTCGCAGGCCCATGCAGCGCTTGGCCTTGCCTAGCAACGTCTGCACGTCCAGGCCTTGTCCACGCAGTTGCGCGGCGGCATCTTCCAGCGCCGGGCTGACCTGCTTGTCCATGAAACGCTGAACGATCGACTGGCTCGGTTGCAGGTCCAGTTGCGTCAGGCGCTCGCTGAAACCACGACGACCACGGGCGGCGAGTTCGGCTTGCTCCTGTTCGATCTGCACGTCCTGGCGCATGGCCTTGTGCAAACCGAACATGAAGACCACCAACACCACCGAGAACGGCAGCCCGGCCAGCACCACCATGGTCTGCATGGCTTCGAAGTTACCGGCAAACAGCAGACCGATGGTCACCAGGGTGATCACCACCGACCAGAAAATGCGCAACCAGTGTGGCGCATCCTCATCGACGTTGCCGCCCTTGCACGAAAGGTTCGCCATCATCACCGCGCCGGAATCCGCCGGGGTCAGGAACAGCACGAAACCGACGAAAATCGACACGCCAATCACAATCTTCGATGCCGGGTAATGCTCGAGCAATTGATAAATCGCCATCGACGGCTGTTCAAGGGCTGTTCTGCCAAGCTCCACCGCACCATGGTTCATCACCAGGTCCAGGGCCGAGTTGCCGAAAATCGACAGCCACGCCAGGGTGAAACCCAGCGGAATCAACAGCACGCCCGCGACCAGTTCTCGCACGGTACGACCGCGGGAAATACGCGCGATGAACATGCCCACGAACGGTGCCCAGGAAATCCACCAGGCCCAGTAGAACAAGGTCCACAGGCCCATCCAGCGCTCGGTTTTCTGCCCGTCGCCTTCGTACACATACAGGTCGAAGGTCTTCAGCACGATGCCGTTCAGGTAGTCGCCAACGTTTTGCACAAAGCCGTTAAGCAGGTGCAAGGTCGGCCCGAACAGCAGGACGAAAATCAGCAAGCCGCTGAACAGCACAATGTTCAGGTTGGACAGCCGACGAATGCCGTTTTCCACGCCAGATACGGCAGCGATGGTCGCCACGGTGCTCATCACAATGATCACGATCAACAGGTTGGTGTTGCTGTGTTCCATGCCGAACAGGTTTTCCAGCCCGGAGGACACTTGCAGCGAACCGATGCCCAGGTTGGTCACCAGCCCCAGCAGCGTCACGAACATGCCAAAGCCGTCCACCGCATGGCCGGCTGCGCCCTTGACCCAACGCTCGCCCACCAGTGGATACAACGCCGAACGCAGCGCCAGGGGCTGATTGTGCCGGTAAGCGAAATACGCCACCGCCAAACCCACCAACGCATAAATCGCCCAACCGTGCAGGCCCCAGTGCAGGAAGGTCAGCTGCACCGCCTGACGCGCAGCGGTGCCGCTGGCGGCCACGCCTTCGGGTGGATTGAAATAGTGATCAAGCGGCTCGGATGCGCCGAAATACAGCAGCGAAATGCCGATGCCTGACGAGAACAGCATCCCCGCCCACGCGCCGTAGCTGAAGTCCGGTGTATCGTCCTTGCTACCCAGTTTGAGTTTGCCGTACGACGAAAACGCCAGGCCGACTACAAACACCAGGTAAGCGGCGATCACCACCATGTAATACCAGCCGAAGCTGCGCGACAACCAGGCCTGAGCCGTGGCGAGCACTCTGCCGGCCTCTTGCGGGGCGATGATCAGGATGGCAGTCAGCAGCAGAATCAATGCGGTAGAGGTGTAAAACACCCAACCGTTAACCGTCACCTTCTCGGGCGGGGTCTTTATTAGAGAGGCAGAACTCATGGCACAGCGGCTCCGGCAGTACGAGAGAAGAACGCAAGGCAACGCATTACCCGAACCATCGGTGATTGGCAGCCGACGGACGGGTGATATAAAGACAGCCCGACAATGGCCGAAACCGCGAAAGCGCCGAGGCGTACAGGTTTCGAGCCGTTTGGGGAGTCGGATTTACGCCATTTACACGTAGGAAAAATCTGTAAGCAGCGACGATTTGTCGCAGAGCTTATTCTTTGTTGATTGAACGTTCAATCAAAACAAAATAGACTGGCCCTCAATCCGATAGACGCACGTCGTCTGCCGGAAGGCCTAAGGAGATGTGCAAGATGCCCAAGGTCGGTATGCAACCCATCCGCCGTCAGCAATTGATCGAAGCCACGATGCAGGCGGTAGATCAAGTCGGCATGGGAGATGCCAGCATTGCGCTGATCGCCCGTTTGGCCGGTGTCTCGAACGGCATCATCAGCCATTACTTTCAGGACAAGAACGGCCTGATCGCTGCCACGGCGCAGCACCTGATGAGTGTCCTCAGCGAGAACGTCACCGCGCGTCGTCAAGCGCTGACAGATGACAGCCCACGAGCGCATCTTCAGGTGATTATCGAAGGCAACTTCGACGCCAGCCAGGTCAATGGCCCGGCAATGAAAACCTGGCTGGCCTTCTGGGCCACCAGCATGCACCACCCGTCATTGCACAGGTTGCAGCGGATCAACGATCACCGCCTGTATTCCAACCTGTGCTGCCAGTTCCGCCGTGTATTGCCGCTCGATGATGCGCGCAGTGCAGCTCGCGGCCTGGCCGCATTGATTGACGGTTTGTGGTTGCGCGGAGCGCTGTCGGGAGATGCTTTCGACACTGCCCAGGCGCTCCGGATCGCTTACGAATACATGGATTTTCAATTGGCCAAGCAGGTGTGAAAACACAAGTGCGTAGGCCAAAAAAATGAAATACACCGCGGTTTAAAAACGTAGCGAGCGAAGGTAAGACAAGGCGAAAACTGACGAGTAAGCGGAGTTGACTTTAGTCAATGAGCATTACGAGGAAGTTTTCAACGCAGTATTACCGAGCGCAGTAGTTTTTAGCCCAACCACTTATGCACTTGCGAGGACACTATGGCCCGTTTCGAACTGCAAAAACTCTACATCGATGGCGGCTACTCTGACGCCAGCAGCGACGCCACCTTCGAAGCCATCAACCCGGCTACCGGTGAAGTCCTCGCAAACGTTCAGCGTGCGACCAAAGACGACGTTGAGCGCGCCGTGGTCAGCGCCGAAAAGGGCCAGAAAATCTGGGCTGCGATGACCGCCATGGAGCGTTCGCGCATCCTGCGTCGTGCCGTCGACATCCTGCGCGAGCGCAACGATGAACTGGCCGCCCTGGAAACCCTGGACACCGGTAAATCCTTCTCCGAAACCAAGTACGTCGACATCGTTACCGGCGCCGATGTGCTGGAATACTACGCAGGCCTGGTGCCGGCCATCGAGGGCGAGCAGATTCCACTGCGCGATACTTCGTTCGTCTACACCCGTCGCGAGCCGCTGGGCGTGGTCGCCGGTATTGGCGCGTGGAACTACCCGATCCAGATCGCCCTGTGGAAATCCGCACCGGCCCTGGCCGCCGGTAACGCGATGATCTTCAAGCCGAGCGAAGTCACTTCCCTGACCACCCTGAAACTGGCCGAGATCTACACCGAAGCGGGCGTGCCGGCAGGCGTGTTCAACGTATTGACCGGCAGCGGCCGTGAAGTTGGCACTTGGCTGACAGAGCACCCGCGCATCGAGAAAATCTCCTTCACCGGCGGTACCGACACCGGCAAGAAGGTCATGGCCAGCGCTTCA
>NZ_JMCL01000090.1 GCF_000690905.1 Pseudomonas sp. Ant30-3
TTGCGGGTCACGCGGGATGATCACGTCGTGGCTGAAAGCCTGAACCATGACCTGGTCTTCGTGACCTTCCTGATAGGTGTTGCCAACGGAGTCGGCGGTGAATGCGCCTGCAGTGATCAGGCCTTGTTTTTCGCCGGTTACCGACATGTACGCTGGTGTAGCCATGGGTGTGCTCCTTGCTGAATAAATAAGAGTGCCCGGGAGGCGAAATCGCCCGGTGGGTGTCTGACAGTTATCAAGGAGCGTGCCAGAAATCTTGAGGGCTATATAAACCGGGGGGATGGCCGAAGTTTTTCAAT
This sequence comes from Pseudomonas sp. Ant30-3, assembly GCF_000690905.1. Classification (GTDB taxonomy): domain Bacteria; phylum Pseudomonadota; class Gammaproteobacteria; order Pseudomonadales; family Pseudomonadaceae; genus Aquipseudomonas. Next base: position 300 of record NZ_JMCL01000090.1, read on the forward strand.
CGCCTGGGTGATTCTCAAGGGAAAACACCCAGCCAAGTGCGCAAGAAGTTGCGCAGTACTGCGCAACTTCTTGCACACTTGGCTAGAGGCCACGTAGATGAAGGCGTGCAGGGCGTTGGAGCGGCTAAATATTACGATCAACTGCGCAACTTCTTGCGCATCATGGCTGAGAGCCATCACTTTGGCCTGGTCACCTGACTGGCGCATCGTTCGCACTAAACAACCAGCTGAAACGTGCAACGAACGGCGCAGCCCGAAGGTCCAACCCAGCGCCAGGCTAACCGAACACCTTCCTATTCAAGGAGCGCGACATGAAAATCCTGATGGTCTTGACGTCCCACGATCAGTTGGGCGACACGGGTAAGAAAACCGGCTTCTGGCTGGAAGAATTCGCCGCACCGTATTTTGCTTTCAAGGATGCGGGCGCCCAGCTGACACTGGTTTCACCCATGGGCGGTCAACCACCGCTTGACCCGAAAAGCGATGAGCCGGATGCGCAAACCGCATCGACCGACCGTTTCCGCCAGGACTCCGCCGCCCAGTCGGCATTGGCCTCCACCGGGTTGCTGAGCAGCGTGCGCGCGGATGACTACGACGCGGTGTTCTACCCGGGTGGCCACGGTCCATTGTGGGATCTGGCCGAAGACCCGGTTTCGATCGCGTTGATCGAGGCGTTTTTCCAGGCCGGCAAACCCGTGGCGGCGGTCTGTCATGCGCCGGGCGTGCTGCGTCACGTCAAAGACGCAGAAGGTCAGCCTTTGGTCAAAGGCAAGCGGGTGACGGGGTTCACCAACAGCGAGGAAGAGGCGGTGCAGTTGACCGATGTCGTGCCGTTCCTGGTGGAAGACATGCTCAAGGAGAAGGGCGGCGACTACTCCAAGGGCGCTGATTGGGCCAGTTATGCAGTGACTGACGGCCTGCTGATCACCGGGCAGAATCCGGCGTCGTCTGAGGCTGCGGCGCAAGCATTGCTGGCAAAATTGAAATAACAGCGACCTGTAGCAGCTGGCGCCGCCTGCGTCAGCCGCTGCAAACGCCCATCACCTGCTTATGGCAATACCAAGAGCCAAACAGCAATCGCCGATCGAACGTTGCTCAGTCTCGGCGTACAAACCCAACTCATCAACGGTAGGCCGCCCCAACGCCGTTTCAAACGCCTGCCGATTGGAATGTTCGCCATAATGGGTCTGTGCCGCATCCCCCAGATTTGACTGAAAAATCCCTGCCGCGCTGACGGGCAGGAAATCTTCGTACACCAGCGGTTCCACCCGCACATGACCATCGCGCAGCAGGTCCTCAAGCGATGCATCACACAGGCCGTCCGCTGACAGGCCTTTTTCCGTCACGAAATAGCGAAAGTACGCCAGCTTCTGTAAGCGCATGCCCTCGACGGTGTCAGGGAATTCGCTGAAGTGCTGCGTCATCAGTGTGTTGTAACGTGCGGCATTGGCTTCGTTGGGGAAGTCCTGCAGTTCGTCGCGAGCGGCATTAAGCAGGCGATCATAAAGCGCGCGGCCTTTAGGGGTGAGGGCGGCGCCACGTTGTTCGATTTCACCGAAACGGGCGCTGTGACTGCCGTGCGTTTTGCCTTGATCGGTGAATGCAACAGGCTCGTCCAGCGCCTTGAAACTGGTTTGCCGCAACAGGATCGGGCACTGCCGGCGGGGCGGGCCTTCGATCACCGCTTTGGGAGTGATGCCATGTGCCGGCATTTGAGCCTGGACGATATCGATGTCGAGGGTACGCGGCGTCAGGTGATTGATGTGCGGGCCCTTGAACGCCACCACGTCGGCAATCAACCGATGTTGAGCGCTGAGTTGCTGGTACTGCTCGGCAGTGACGGTGGCGCTGTGATGCCAGCGGAAGGTTTCCAGTGCCTGCTCGACGAAGTTCTGAGCATCCTGTTCACTGAGGCCTCCCTGAGCCTCGGCAAGCTCGATCAGCTCCAAGGCCGACGGCGTGAAGATCGAGCGTTTATCCAGCACAGACTGCGCAAAAGGCCGCAATCCCGAATCCTCGATCAACTCCAGACGCAGCAGCGAAGTGAATACCCGAAACGGGCTGACCTGCAACGCGGCTTCATGCACTGCGCGAAACGCGGTCGAATGCACCGGCACGCCGGCTGGCGTCAAATCGTAGTAGCCGACAGGCTGCATGCCCATCACCGCAAACAGCCGGGCGAGGGTGGCCAGTTCCTCGGCGGTGCCAACCCGAATGGCGCCATGGCGTTCCAGGTCAAGACGCTGAATTTCGCCGGTGCTGTTCAACTGACTGGCGATTTGCGGATCGCTTTGCAGCACATGACGGTTGGTTTGCTCCACCAGTTCCATCAGCGCGCCATACAGCGGCACTTCTTCGCGGTACATATCGGACATCGCTTTGGAGAAGCGCTGGCGGATCAGGTCAGGGCTGACGAAGCTCGGGTGGCTCATGGAAAATTCCTGGCGCGGTGACATGGAGGTTGCGAGAAAAGATCGCAGCCTTCAGCGACGCCGACAAACGAAGAATCTTACGGACTTCATTCTGCAAAGGACTGGTTGCTCAACGCATACGCTGATCCTGCGGGCTTTCGAGGCGTCGGGATGCCAGAAACTCTCGATACAGGCTCGCCGTGCCTGAAGGATCTTCCACCATGGGCATGTGACCGATGCCTTCCAGCACCTCGACGCGCAGGTCCTCAATGCCCTTGCTCCAGACGGAGACGCTGCTCACATCGATCAAGCGGTCCTTGCGCCCCCACACCAGTAGGGCCGGGCATTTTATCTCCGGCAACATCGGCTCCATGGGCGGGCTCGCGCGAAAATCCCGGAAGATCTCTTCCAGCTCCTCGCGGCAGCGTTGATAGCGTTGCGCAACCGCGTCCAGCACGACGCCGGGCACCCACGGTGGCTGAGCCATGGTCATTTCATAGAACTGGCGGAATTCCTCACGCGAATGGATCAGAAACGGATTGTGCCCCTTGGCCAAATGCCGCTCCAGATCACTGGCCTCAGGCGCGCTAACGCCCGCCGGGTCGATCAAAGCGACTGATGCGATGCGGTCCGGATAGGTCGCCGCGAGCCACGCCGCCATGTAGCCGCCCATGGAGTTGCCGATGACATGGACCTTTTCCACTCCACACACATCCAGCAACTGAATCATCCGTTTGGCCTGCAACGGAATGTCATAGCCGCCGCCCGCTTTGAAGCCAGTATCGCCGTGCCCGGCAATGTCAGGGATGATCACTCGATAAGTGCCAACGAAGTGCCGGGCAAAACGCAGCCACAGATTCTTGTCGGCGCTGTAGCCATGCAGCATCAGTACGCTGCTTGAAGCTTCATAGGGCCCGCCTTGCCAGGTCGAGACAGTCATCTCGGAGATGGGCACGACAATCTTGTGCAGTCGATACAGCCTGGCTTCAGCCGCCATGCTCAAGTCATACAGCCAGTAACCGATCGCCGGATAGCTCAACCAGCTCCAAGCCACGAATACCGCCAATGCAGCCAACAGTAGAAGCATCGTGCGCCTCCCTTTTCAGATCGCTCTTTTTGAGAAAGTCAGGACAGAATGTGATCGGCGGGTTTCAGCGCCCGGGTCAACCGGTAGTAACTGAAACTGAATCCCGGAAACATCGCAATCACATGACCGCTCTTGCTTTGATACCAACTGTGGCAGCCGCCGGATTTCCATACGGTGCGCTCCATCTCCCGGTGGATCATTTCAGTGTAGGTACGTTCCGCTTCGGCGCGTACTTCGATGCTGCGCAGGCCGCGCTTTTTTATCGTGCGAATGCAATCGACGATGTAGTTCATCTGCGATTCGATGATGAATAGCGCTGAAGTGTGGCCAATGCCGGTGTTAGGCCCGGTGACGATAAACAGGTTGGGAAAGTCCGGCAGGCTGGTGCCGAGATAGGCTCGGGGGTAGATCGACCAGAAATCGCTGAGCTGTTTACCGTTTTTTCCGCTCACGGGGTAGGAAATAACACCGTCTGTGGCGTCGTAACCGGTCGACCAGACGATCAGGTCGACGTCGAGATGTTCGCCATCCTGCATGACGATGCCGGTTTCATCGATGGACGCGATGCCCTGTTCGCGAGTGTGCAGGCTGACGTTGCTGCGCGTGAGCGCCGGATACAGCGTGCTGGACACGATGACCCGCTTACAGCCGATGACGTAGTCCGGGGTCAGTTTTTTTCTGAGCTCGGGGTCACTCACCTGCCGTTGCAGGAAGCGCAGTGCGTGTTGTTGGACCATGCGAATCGCCGGCTTCGAATATTTGAAAGCGATGACTCGTGTTTCGAATTGCCAATAGATCATCCAGCGCAGCAGCTTATAGGCGGGTTTGAGACCCAGCAGCCAGCGCTGGAACGGGCCAAAGAAACGGTCGGCCCGTGGCAGCACCCAGTGCGGCGAGCGCTGGAAGACGTGCAGGTGCGCGACCTGCGGCGCAATCGCCGGGATGATTTGAGCGGCACTGGCACCGCTGCCGACGATTGCCACGCGCTTATGTCGATAATCGTAGGAATGATCCCAGTGGTTGGTATGAAAGGACTTGCCCTGGAAGCGTTCCTGCCCTTCGAAATGTGGGATAACCGGCTGACTCAACGGCCCGCTGGCGTTGATCAGGAACTGCGCATGGAACGTGCCTTTGCCGGCGGTTTGCACGGTCCAGCGTTTGCCGGCCGCGTCCCATTCAACCTGTTCGACTTCAGCGTCCAATTCCACCCGCTCGCGCAAACCGAATCGTTCGATCACGTGCTGCGTGTACTGATGAAGTTCTGCCTGTGCGGCGAACATTTGTGTCCAGCGGTAGGGTGCGAACGACAGTGAATAGAGAGGAGAGGGCACGTCGACGGCGGCACCCGGATAGGTGTTCTGGCACCAGGTGCCACCGAAAAAATTGCGTCGCTCCAGAATCCGGAAATCGTCGATGCCTGCCTTGAGCAGGTTGATTGCCGCGCATTGCCCGCCAAAACCGCTGCCGATGATCAATACTTGAAAAGTCTGCATGCCTCTCCTTTTAACGCCAGCCAAGCGGACGCCCCCTTCATGTATAGCCAAACTCTGGCGTGTCGCCCTTATTCATTCAGACTGCCCGTCGGTGATGGCTAATTTAAGTTGCACTGATAGACTTTCACCAAACCTGTCACCCCCGGTGTCATCAGGTCTCGCGCAGAGGTGTCCCCCATGGAAAAAACCGGAGGAAAAGGACTTTCGCTGGCGAGAAGGCTCTACGCATCGCGCACGCTTGGCCTGGTTTTGGGCCTGTTATGTGTTGGCGCCGCGATGTACCCGTTGCAGCCGGCAGCGTGGGTATGGGGGCTGATGCTGTTTAACGGCTTGCTCTGGCCGCATGTTGCTTATCTATGGGCGCGCCGGGCCAGGGTTCCGTTCCACGCCGAGCATCGGAATATTCTGGTAGACGCGTTTCTTGGCGGATTCTGGGTCGCGGCGATGCACTTCAATCCGCTGCCCGCTGCCGCCACCCTGTCCATGATGGCGATGAACAATGTGGCGATCGGCGGTTTGCGCTTTTTGCTGGTGGGTACTACCGCGCAGATCCTCGGGCTTGGCGTCGGCTGGCTGGTGTTCACGCCAGCGTTCGTCGCGCAAACCAGCCCGCTGCAGCTCTATGCTTGCTTACCGCTACTGGTTTTTTACCCGCTGGCCTTGGGGTGGATCAGTTTTCAACAGGCCACTACGCTCGGTAGGCGCAAGCGCGAGCTGCTGGCGCTGAGCCGTACCGATAGCCTTACTGGCCTCTTGAATCATGGTGCCTGGAAGGATCAGCTGGAAGTCGAATACCAGCGCTGCAAGCGTCAGCATCGGGGCGCGGCCATCGCGCTGATCGACATCGACCATTTCAAAACCATCAATGATACCTACGGCCATGTTGCCGGCGACATCGTGCTGCGGCAACTGAGCAAGATGCTCAAGCACAACCTGCGGGCCTCTGACATCGCCGGGCGTTATGGCGGCGATGAATTTTGCGTGATCCTTCCCGACCTTCCGCTCAGCAGTGCCGCGGCGGCAATGGACGCCTTGCGCGACCGTTTTGCCACACTCGGTTATGAGCAGAACCCGGCGCTGAAAGTGAGCCTGAGCATTGGTCTGGCAGTGTTCAACCCGGCGCACGACGATGCAATGCTTTGGCTGAACGATGCCGATGAAGCGCTGTACGAAGCCAAGACCACAGGGCGCAATCGCGTCATATGTTGCAGCGATATCCGGCCGCATCATGCGCTGCTCAACTCGATTTGATTCTGTTTTTTCAACCGGGCTAACGTGCGCTCATAGAGCTCGGTTTCTTGCGCGGCGATCCCGGGATAAGTGGGCAAATAGTGCTCGTCGAAGCACCACGCCGGATCGGTCATGAGATTTTTTTGCGGATGGATCGACAGGCTGATCGAAGAAGACAAGGTTCGCGGCGGAAGTTGCCGGTGCACTTCATATAACGCTCGCATATGCAGGACTTCGCCTGGCGCGAGCTTAAGTGTTGTTTCCTCTCCCAGCAGCGGACGAACGCCAACGCATAATGGTGTGCGTTGCAGAATGTCGCGCTTGATGGTGGTGTAGCCATCGCCGCTGTAGCCAACAGCGTACATTTCAAAATCGTGGGTGTGGTTCAAGTGATAGATGAAGGTTTGGCTTTCGTCCTTGCTGGTCACTGGTGCCCAGAACCCTAATCGAATCGTGTAGGTTTGGGAGGAATGCAGCACGAATGCATAAGCGTTGTACAGACTGTTTTCGGTATTGAAACCGTCGCGCTGAAGGGTGTGGTAAAGATGTTCGCTGAGCAACGACCGGTTGCTTGCGAGTTGGCGCAGGTCGGCGACGATGTGCGTTTTGTCACGCTCCAGATCATGGCTATCCATACGCTCGATGAACGTCTGCAAGTTCATGCGACCTTGCCCTCGTGCAGGTCAAGCAGGGCGTTGATACGCGCGTTTTCGAATTTCCGCAGTTGCGCCACATGACGATGCGCGTTGTCCGGGGCCGCGCGGTACATCAGCACGAGCGCGCTCCAGGCAACGGCGGGGTGATAGTGATAAATCAATTCCTCTGCAACTTTCACCCTGTCCGGATCCTGTATTGCTTCCAGCAGATTCAGACTGACCAGATAACGTGCGGCGCTGTTGTCGTGGGGGAACCATGCGCATTCGAGCAATGACGCACGGTCGAAGACGTGAATATCCATCTTCCTGTCCGGTAGATTCACGCTGCCAATGAAAGCCGGATGCCCTTTGCCATCAGGGTTGCTGTCATACAAGAACCCGGCACCATCGATGAGCAAGGGGTGCTCGGCATCAACGATGACTCGTGCGCTTCGGGTCAGTTGATCACCATCCAATGCGTAAAGTTGAACAGGATACGCTTCGCCGTTTATGGCAAATAAAACGCTGTAACCGGGGATCGAATAGAGCTGCGGAAACGGTGGTGTGCTGTCCGGAGCTTTAAGACTGATATTGCCTTTATCGTTGAAAAACAATGTAACCGTTCCGGTATGAACATTGGTAGCGTCGAGAAGGAGACCCTTCTGGTTGATTTCTGTTTGTATATCGATTTGATGGTGCAGTCGCTCAATCAGATGATTGACCTCGGCGGTCATGTCTGTTGCTTTAATAGCGACCACAAGTTGATCTGGGCTCAGATTTGAGTCGAGAAATACATCGATCATGAAAGTACCCACTAATATCAATCGGTTTCCTACAGGTTATGAACGCCTGACGTACATAGGACGCCTGGCGCTTGCCGCGGCAAGTTGGCATCAATTGTGCTGTTTGTCCTGGGAAACGTTGGGCAATTGCCAGAAGCGTTTTATTTCATGAATGTTACCTACATTGAGGCGAGGCACAAATCCGCCGCCTGCGCAGGAGCTGGTTGAGCCTGTTTGGGTAGAAGTATTGATCACATTGGTGCTGGCGTGAAATAGCGGGGAGCTACTCCATTCACTGAGTGCGTTATCCATAACAGTCTCGCTTTTCTGGAAGTTAGTGTGTTGTGTTTGATGCCGATAAACAACACTATAGTTCCACCGCAAAACAGGTGCTGCAACCGGATCGCTGTTAAATGATGTGTTTCCGAATCAAGCCAGAGTTAATGTGCCCAAGTGGGTAATGTTTTATGTATGCAGGCGTAACAAAGGCCTGGTGTGACCCAGTGGGTCAGGACACCAGGCTAAAGCAATATCACTCTTTCACGCTCATGAATTCTTTTGCCCAGCGGATGTACTCTTCAGGCTGGGTGTAAGTGTGCGTAAGTTCCGTCGCGCTCAGATCCGAAGCCTGGGTAAAAATCTGTCGCTGTTCGCGCAAACTGTCGTAAGTGGCCTTGATCGCGGCAAAGTAAGCACCGTGACCGTCGATGGTAACTCGTACACCCAGTTCCGCCAGACGCTTGTCATCGCGCAGCAGCGGATTGCCATACGTCACCAGCATCAGCGGGACGCTCAGGTGTTCGGCGATTTTTTCCAGTTGCTCGAAATCCTGCACGCCCACCATGCAGATTCCGTCGGCGCCGGCACGCTGATACTGCTGGGTGCGGCTGATGATTTCTTGCACCGGCAGGATGCCCGCATTGGTGCGCGCGATGATTGCCATCTCCGAATCGACGCGGGCTTCGAGGGCCGCGCGGATTTTGCCGACACCTTCTGCCACCGAGATCAGATCGGTGGACTTACGTCCGAATTGGGCGGGCAGCAGCGTGTCTTCGATGGTCAGTGCCGCGATGCCGGCGCGCTCCAGCTCAACGATGGTGCGCATCACGTTGAGCGCATTGCCGTAGCCATGGTCGGCGTCGGCAATTACTGGCAACTGGGCCACGCGGCCGATGCGGGTGGCCTGCTCGGCGAATTCACTGAGGGTGATCAAGGCGAAGTCGGGTGCGCCCAGTACCTGCAAGGATGCTACCGAACCGCCGAGGATGCCTACTTCAAAACCCAGGTCGGCGGCGATCCGCGCCGACATAGGGTCAAAAACCGAAGCCGTGTGATAGCAAGTATTGGATGCAAACAATTCACGAAAATTGCGGCGCAAATCTTGATGAGAAAGCCGGGACATAGAGAGTTCCACCAATGGAATGGAAGGCCTGAGCAAAAGTGTCAACGCCGAAGAAACAAAAGGCTATCACGCAAGAGGGGCGGGAATGATGACGAATTTACCTGGTAGCCTGCCCGGCAGCAGGTTTTTGCGGCAATCAGGCCGCCACAGCTCGACGTTGCCGATCAGGCAACGGCACCGCCCGAATGGAATCGCCCGGTTGCAATTGCAGGCGTTTGGCGGTGAGTCGGTCGACCACCAGCGTGTTGGCATCCCGGCGCGCGGGCGCTGCGGTGATTCGGCAGTTTTCCAGACGGCGGTTGTGAATCAGCCAGACCGGGGCTTGCTCGTCCGGTGCGCCGATGGCAAGTAACAAAGACTGGCTGTCACGAACGGTGCGGATGCTCGAGAGCTCAGCTTCGATGACCGGGCCTGCATCGAAAATGTCAATGTAGCCATTGTGAGCGAACCCTTCATCAGTGAGGATTTTCAGCGCCGGCTCTATATTACGATGAGGTTTGCCTATTACCGCCTGTGCCTGTTCGGTGAGGAGGCAGGTGTAAAGCGGTTGACGTGGCATCAGTTCTGCGATGAATGATTTGCTGCCCAGGCTCGAGAGATGATCGGCGTGACTAAATTCCATCTTGAAAAAATGCCGGCCAAGGCTGTCCCAGAAGGGTGAACAGCCGTTCTCGTCGGCGCTGCCGCGCAACTCGGCAATGAGCTTGTCACCGAACAGCTCGGTAAATTCCGCCACGAACAGCAAACGAGCCAGCGACAGCAGACGACCATTGTGACCGTGGCGTTGATCAGTTCGCAGGAACAGCGAACACATTTCCGACTGGCCTGTCATTTCGTTATTGAGAAACAATGTCGGAATGCGGCGTTGAATGCCCAGACCCGCTGATGAGTTGACCGTCAGCCCGACCCGATAGTTGTACCAGGGCTCGCGCAGCCCCACGGCCCCGGTCAGGGCGCTGACCCCGACCACTTGTTGATCGTCATCTTCCAGCACAAACAGGTAATCGGCATCGGCCCGCTCGACCTGTCCGGCGAAGGTCCGTTGCGCCCAGCGCACCCGGTGGGCCAAACGGTCTTCGCTGGCCGGCAACGAGGTGAAACCTGGGCCCGCCTGCTGCACCAGTGCCATGAGGGCCGGCAGGTCGGTGCCCTGAACCGGTCGGACGATCATTGCGCAGCTCCCTTGGAGCGCATGCTCGGGCGCTGAGCTCTGGTTGCGTGCCAGGTAACACTCAAAGTTCTATGACCCGGATCAGGCTGTTTTCGCTGACGTTCAGAGCTGCGCACATTTCGCTATTCAGGACGACGGGTTGCCCTGCGGTGTAGTCGAGGTCGGCTACGATGGCTCGGTAGTTGTGCAACGAATCGTTGCTGACCAGGTAGCGCCCGCGCGCATCGATGCATGCGCCGACTGCCACGGTCGCCGTTCTGCTGTGCGCAATGGAGCGGATGGCGGCGACGCGCGCGTACAGCGTTGGGCCGCCGTCGAACAGGTCGATGTAACTGTTGGTTTCGAACCCTTCGCGCTCGAGAATATCGCAGGCTGGCTGACCATCGGGGTGAACCCGACCGATGCAGGCTTGGGCTTCGGGTGGCAGCATGGGCACGTAAATAGGGTAATGCGGCATCAGTTCAGCAAGAAAAGTCCGGCTCTCGACCCCGCAGAGGCGTTCGGCTTCCGCATAAGGCAGGTCGAAAAAATGCTTGCCCACCGCATCCCAGAAGGGCGAGCAACTTTCATCGTCGCTGTAACCAACGATCTCGCTGATCACTGCGTCGGCAAACCGGTGCGGGTGAGCAGCGATAAACAGCAGCCTTGCCCGTGACAACAACTCGCAGTGCGCGGAGCGCTCCAATTGCGCTTCAATATGAAAACCACGCAGCAAGGTATGACCGTTGAGGTCCTGACACAGTGACAGCGCCGAAACGCCGTGCTCGATGTTCAACTCACGCGAGGCGCTGGTGAATTTCCGATTGCGCAGACTGTAAAACGGTTCGTTGAAACCCGCTGTCGCGAGAATTTCCGAGCAGCCGGCCAGTCGCTGATTGTCCTGGTCTTCCAGCACGAAAAAGTAGTTCTCCGGGCCATGGTTCTGCACGTCGTCGGTCAACGAATTGCATGAGTCGAGAATTCTTCGTTGTAAGCGTTCACTGTCGTCGGGCAACGAAGTCACGCCAACGAGACTTTCCTGGGCAAGCCGCTGCAACTGGGGCAGGTCGCCTGGATCAACTGGACGAAAGACCAGCATGGATGCACTCCTGTATCAATGGATCTGGCTGTTGGCCAAACCTGACTATCACTGTCAGTTCCACGCGTGCTGATGAGATATCGTTTATTTTTATTCAGCTTTTAAACAAGTATTTATGCAACCCGCGATTCCTGTCTAGTTAAATTTCATGCGTTTTTCAAGCGTCAAAAACAGGGCGGGATGCCCGTAAGCCGGGGCCTACGTCAATGTCGATAGTGGGTGTAGGTTCTGACTGACAACTGTGTCGGACATTACTGACTTTCTGTCACTGACCGACGGGAAACATCGCTGACGCCCTACAATACGGCACAATTGCTCGATGACCGCCGGCCTGGTGCCGGCCCATCTTTATCACCGAGTAGTTCTTCGTGCAGGCAACCCGTCTAACCCTGATATGTCACGCTCGAACCGACGCACAAAAAATGGCGCAATTTCCTGCGGATGAGCCCGTCGAGATGGATCGGCATGCGGTGGGAGAATCGCGAAGACACGTGTTCAAGAAAGCTTTTCGATTAGTGTGTGGTCCAGAGCTGCGAACACGACAGACCGCCGAGTTGTTCGGGAGTGAAGTGGAAATTGTCAGCGCATTGCGCGATTACGATATCGGACGGTGGCAGGGCGTGCGGATCAAAGAACTGCAAATGTCCGAGCCGGCGGCCCTGCAATACTGGCTTGAAAACCCGCAACTTTCGCCACATGGTGGTGAATCGCGGGTGCAGCTTTGCAACCGTGTTGGCGCATGGCTGGCAACGCTGGAATCGACGCCGGGACACATTGTTGCGGTCACCCATCCTTATGTCATTCGCGCCGCACTGACACAGGTGTTGGGAAGTGCAGCGTTTAACGACATCGACGTCGAACCCTTGTCGTCGATCGAACTCCGGTTCAACGGGCGTTGGCGGTTACGTTTAAGCAGCGTTGAAGCGCAGGAGATCTGATGAAACAGCTCAAGGTTATCGGCATCGGTGCGGGCAACCCGGACTACATCACTATGCAAGCCGTGAAAGCACTCAACAGCGTTGATGTTTTTTTCCTCATGGATAAAGGCAGCAGCAAAGACACACTGATCGATTTGCGCCGCGAAATCTGCGAGCGCTACATCACTCATGACGCCTGGCGCTTCGTCGAGGCGCGTAGCCCGGAGCGAGCGCGCGGTGATGTTGACTACACGTCGGCTGTCGAAGAGCTGAACCTGGTCAAACAGCAGACTTTTGCACGGCTGATCGATGACGAAATGTCTGACGGCCAATGCGCGGGTTTCCTGGTGTGGGGTGACCCTGGGTTGTATGACAGCACTGTGCGAATCCTCCAGGAAATTCTGGCGTCAGGGCGATGCGTATTTGAGTTTGAAGTCATCCCCGGTATCACCAGCGTTCAAGCGCTGGCGGCGCAGCACAAAGTACCGCTGAATCGCATTGGCCGTTCGATTGAGATCACCACGGGACGGCGACTGGCGGCGGGGCAGGTGAGCGATGCAGACAGCCTGGTGGTGATGCTGGACGCGGAAGATTCCTACCACCAGGTGGCTGATCAGGAGACACAGATTTATTGGGGCGCCTACTTGGGAACACCGGATGAGATCCTCATCAGCGGCAAGCTCAACGATGTCGCGGATGAAATCGAGCGCGTACGCAAAGCGGCCCGAGTGGCCAATGGCTGGATCATGGACACCTATTTGCTGCGCAAGCCCTAGACATCCTCAACACTGGCGCCAGCAGACAAACCGCCATCGCGGGCAAGCCGGGCGTCTAGAGCCGCGCCTTCATCTCCCGACCAAATCTCTGTCGATACACCGACGGCGGCACGCCGACCACGCTGCGAAAGGCGACGCGGAAACTCTCCACGGACCGGTAGCCGCAGCGCTGGGCGATCTGATCGGTATTCCATGAGGTCGTTTCCAGCAACTCACGGGCGCGTCCGAGCCGTTCATGCTGCAACCAGGCTTTGGGCGGCATGCCGGTCGCTTCGGTAAATCGACGCAAGAATGTCCGTTCGCTCATCGCGGCTTCACTGGCCAGTTCGCGCACTTCCAGCGGTTCGTGCAAACGCTGCCGCGCCCATTGCATCACGCGCGAGAGATCGCTGCGCGGCGCAGGGCTGACCGGGCTGGGAATGAACTGCGCCTGGCCACCGGTCCGTTGCGGCGACATCACCAGCCGCCGTGCCACCGAGTTGGCCACCTGCGTACCGAAATCGCGGGTGACCAGATGCAGGCAGGCGTCGATGCCCGCGGCACTGCCCGCCGAGGTGATCAATTGACCTGAATCGACATACAGCACGTCCGGGTCCACCCGAATGTCTGGAAAACGCTCGGCCAGTTCCGCGATATAACGCCAATGCGTTGTGGCCCCGCGGCCGTCGAGCAAGCCGGTTGCCGCCAGTACAAATACACCTGAGCAGATCGATAGCAGACGCGCACCGCGCTCGTACGCTCGTCGCAGGGCCAGAATCAGCTCCGCTGGCACTGGCGCGTTACGGTCCCGCCAGCCGGGAATAATGATCGTTCGCGCGTCATTCAGCAGGTCCAGGCCGCCGTCGGCCAGCACCTGGATGCCACCCATGGCGCGCATCGGGCCCTGATCGACGGCGGCAATGCAGTGTTCATACCAGGGGAAATCGAACTCGGGCCTGGCCAGGCCGAAGATCTCTACGGCAATGCCAAACTCGAAAGTGCAGAGGCCATCGTAGGCCAGAATCGCGACTGATCCAGGGTATGTGTGCATTTGGCTGAAAATTCCCGGTGAGTGTCCTGTGCGCCACTGTAGCGCCAAGCCTGACGCCGATAAAGTCGCCCTACACCTACCGAAACGGAGCACCGCCCATGACCAGTCTGGTCCGTCAAATTCCCGCAGCCCCTTCGGCGATTGCCTTGATGCATTTCAGCAACCGTCTGACCTTTGAAACCGATTGTTCTGACGTGCATGGCAGCCAACAGGCCGGCGTTGTAGATTTTACTCTGGTGGACGTGCGCGGTCCGCTGGCGTTCGAACGAGGCCACGTGCCTGGCGCGATCAACATTCCCGGGCGATTGCTGACTATTGAAGCGCTGGCCGCCTATCCGCAATCAACGCTGTTTGTGGTGTATTGCGCGGGGCCGCACTGCAATGGCGCCAACAAGGCTGCGGTGAAACTGGCGGCGCTGGGTTATTCGGTCAAGGAAATGATCGGAGGTGTGACCGGATGGCTGGATGAAGGGTTTGAACTAAGCGTTGCCGCGCCGCGAGCGAACAGCCAGCCGATCGGATGCGAATGCTGATTTGGACAAAGGCGCGGATTTAAGGAAATTTGTCGCCTGAACACTGTTCGAACTCCTGGAGCCGCTCTAGACTGCCGGCCACGTCGGCGTTCTCGCCGAATGCTGTCTATCGAATGCTGCCAATAAAAGTCTCCGCCTACAGGAGTTATAAATGAAGAAGCTAATGATGTTCGGTGCCTTGGCACTGTCGGTATTGTCCCTGACCGCTGTGGCCGAGGACGCCAAACCGATTCGCATCGGTATCGAAGCAGGCTACCCGCCGTTCTCGATGAAAACCCCGGACGGCAAACTCACCGGCTTCGATGTGGACATCGGCGACGCTCTGTGCGAACAGATGAACGTCAAGTGCACCTGGGTCGAGCAGGAATTCGACGGCTTGATCCCGGCACTCAAGGTGAAGAAGATCGACGCGATCCTGTCGTCCATGACCATCACTGATGATCGCAAGAAAAACGTCGATTTCACCATCAAGTACTACCACACGCCGGCCCGCTTCGTGATGAAGGCAGGCACCGACGTGAAAGACCCGTTGAAAGAACTGGTAGGCAAGAAAGTCGGTGTACTGCGCGCCAGTACCCACGACCGCTTCGCCACTGAAGTGCTGCAACCGGCCGGCATTTTCCTGGTGCGTTACGGCTCCCAACAAGAAGCCAACCTGGACATGGTTTCGGGTCGCCTCGACGCGACGCTGGCCGACTCGGTCACCCTCGACGACGGTTTCCTGAAAACCGACGCAGGTAAAGGGTTTGCCTTTGTCGGCCCCACCTATGAAGACGCCAAGTATTTTGGCGGCGGTGCCGGTATCGCCGTGCGCAAGGGCGACAAGGAGCTGGCAGACAAATTCAACGCGGCGATCACCGAGATCCGCGCGAATGGCAAATACAAGCAAGTGCAGGACAAGTATTTCGACTTTGACGTTTACGGTCATTAATCGCACCGCTTGAAAAAAATGGCCTCCGCTAAAACGGAGGCCATTTTTTTTGCCTCACAGTTCGGACGCCTACTGCACAGTGTTAGGCTCTGAGGTGAATCCTGCACTTGTGAAGGAAGGCTCATGTTGAAGTTTCTGGCACTGATCACACTCCTGGCGTCCGCCGCCGTCCACGCTCAAACCCCGCTGCACGCTGACCTGCCGCTGAAATATCTGGCGCAAACCCACGCTGAATCCGCTGGGCAGCCGCTGATCATTTTCATCCACGGTTACGGCAGTAACGAAGAAGACCTGTTTGACATCAAGGATGAACTGCCCTCGCAGTACAACTATGTGTCCGTGCGGGCACCCATGGTCATGGAGGAGGGGAGTTACAAGTGGTTTCGCGAGAAAGGCAACGCGGGCTACGACGGGGAGACCGAGGATCTGAAGGCCAGCGCTCAGTTGTTGTTGGAATTCATCGCACAGGCTGCGAAGAAATATCGCACCCAACCCAACAAGGTTTTCCTGGTGGGTTTCAGCCAGGGCGCGATCATGTCCTATGAGGTCGCACTGCGGCACCCCGACGCAGTGGGCGGCATTGCGGCGCTGAGCGGGCGGATTCTGCCGGTGCTCAAAGCCGAACTGAAACCCGATGAACGACGCCAGTCATTGGCGATATTCATCGGCCACGGCACGCTGGATCAACGTCTGCCTTTCAACGACGGTACCGAGGCTGACAGCCTGCTGCAGAGCCTGTCACTCAAGCCTGAATTTCACGCCTATCCTGGCGTTGGTCACAGCATCAGTGGCGTGGAGCTGCAGGATCTGCAGCGCTGGCTGCAACGCTTGAACCCATGAGGCTTATTTGCCGCTGATGATTTTTTTGACCAGTGTGTCGTGACCGGCATTGTCGCTCAGGCGAGAAATGACCTGAACCAGTGCCATGCGCGTGCCGGACGCGGCCATCAGCGTGGTGTCGAGGGTTTTGCCGCCGCCCTGAGTGGCCGAGCTGTCGATCTGGCGAATGCCCAGGCCGGTGCCTTTTTGAGTCAGGCTTTTCTCGCTGATTTTGGTGAAATCGGGCAGTGCCTTGGCCTGCTCCGTGGCGAAGTCGGCCGCTGCGGAGTCGAGAAACGCACCGTCGTTATCCTTGACGTTGACGCCACCGGGGATAGTATTTTCGGCGACGATCACTACGGTTTTGGTGGTCTCGTTGGTGTACATGGTGCCGCTCGCTCCGGTCGGGCTCGCGGGCAGCGGGTTGGCGCTGAAGCCTTTGGGCAGGGTGAATTTGAGTTTGTCGCCCAGCATCGAGACTTTTAGTTCAGTGCCTGTAGGTGTGGCCTTCGCCGCGTAGGCATTCAATGCACCCAGGCTGGCGACCGCCGCCAGCAACAGGACGACAAATTTTTTACTCAACAATGACATTCGGAACTCTCCAGGGATGGCGACGCGGTGGGCTCAATCATCCCATGGAATCGTGAATTGTGAAGCCGCGACCATCTTCACGATTTGTGAATGTCGGGGGCGGCGACAGCAGCCGGTTTGGCCAGCAAGCGCTTGGTGACACCGAGCATCGCCACAGACACTGCAACGCCGAGACCGAACGAGGCCAGGCCCATATCAGGCAGCGTCAGTGCCACCACCAGGCAAAACGCGGCGAACGAATACATGCCCGTGGCCGTAGCGCGTAACAACGCAGCGGTGAACGCCGGGCCTCGGGTTTGCTGGGAAAAGACCGCCATCACGCTGCCGAGCACCGGGAAAACCGCGAGCAGACCGCTCCAGCGTTCGCCGACCGTGCTGGCCAACAAGGTCACCGCGAGGGTCAACAGGGCGCCAGCGAGCATGCGCATGAACAATTTATCCGACTTCGGCGCCGGCCCCGCGACGATAGGCTGCACTTTGGGAAACAGATAGGGTGCAGCGAGCAACGCGGCAGTAGAGGCGCTCACCGATAACGCCAGCGAAGGCGGAATCACCGACAAGCCAACCGCCGCCGCAGCCCAGACCAATAAGGAGGACGCCAGGGCCAGGCGCCAACCGGTGCGCTGTGCAACCTGGGCGTAAGTCACACAGAACGCGATCATCGCGAACATTGCCGACAACGCTGCGGTCGCTGCGTGGGCGGCAAAAACCTCGCCCTGCTCGACGGCGAGAAAAAACAGAATCGGCCCAACCACCACCGGCAGCCCCGCCAACCACCCGGCTACGCTTGGGCCCCAACGTTTACCCGCGAGGGAAATCAGCAACAGGAATCCGGGAATGACCAGCAGTTTGAGCAACAGCACGCGTACACCTCCAATGTGAGAGGGCAACGGTAGCACTGTGGAGGTTGGATTGCTCTATCGATTAGTCAATATTGTATACAAGGTTTTCACCTGAATTCGCTGGAGCCTAATGACGATGCCGCGCGATCAACCTGAAACCTGTAGCAGCTGCCGAAGGCTGTGTCCGGCGGCGTTACCGGCCTAAACCGGCTTATCTGCTGCAACAGAAAAATCGCGTCCAGAGCCTGACGCAGCCTTCGGCAGCTGCTACAGATGCGTGGAAAAGCCCAGTGCGACTGGGTCGCACCGGGGGTGTTGCCGGACGGCGCGGATCTTCGTGGGTCCCCGCGTCGACCGTTGAACGCTTTATGCCCGCTCGATTGCCAGTGCCACGCCCTGGCCACCACCGATGCACAAGGTGGCGAGGCCTTTCTTGGCGTCGCGCTTGATCATTTCGTGCAGCAAGGTCACCAGCACGCGGCAGCCCGATGCGCCGATCGGGTGGCCCAGCGCAATGGCACCGCCGTTGACATTAACCTTGCTCAAGTCCCATTCCAGGTCCTTGGCCACCGCCAGAGACTGCGCGGCGAAGGCTTCGTTGGCTTCGATCAGGTCGAGTTGATCAATCGACCAGCCGGCCTTGTCCAGGCAACGGCGCGTGGCGCTGACCGGACCGATGCCCATGATCGCCGGGTCCACACCTGCGTTAGCGTACGCAGCGATTTTTGCAAGCACCGGCAGACCCAAGGCTTTGGCTTTTTCGGCGCTCATCAGGATGACAGCCGCAGCGCCGTCGTTCAGTGAGGACGCGTTGCCTGCTGTCACCGAACCGTCTTTCTTGAAAGCGGCTTTCAATTTGCCGAGGGATTCGGCGGTGGTGCCGGCCCTTGGTTGCTCATCGGTGGCGAAGGCCAGTGGATCGCCTTTGCGCTGAGGAATCAGAATCGGCGTGATCTCGTCGGCAAAACGCCCGGCCTCAATGGCCGCTGAAGCTTTCTGCTGAGACGCCGCGGCGAAGGCGTCCTGCTGCTCGCGCGTCAGGTTGTACTTCTCGGCCAGGTTTTCGGCAGTGATGCCCATGTGGTAATCGTTGAACGCATCCCACAGACCATCACTGATCATGGTGTCGACGATTTGCGCGTGACCCATGCGCAGACCGGTGCGCGCACCGGGCATGACGTAATTGGACAGGCTCATGTTTTCCTGACCGCCGGCAATGATCACGTCGGCGTCACCGCAACGGATCGCCTGGGTTGCCAGGTGCAGTGCCTTGAGGCCCGAACCGCAGACCTTGTTCAGGGTCATCGACGGCACGGTAAACGGCAGGCCGGCCTTGATCGCTGACTGGCGCGCCGGGTTTTGTCCGGCGCCAGCGGTCAACACCTGGCCCATGATCACTTCATCGACTTCAGCCACGTCCAGGCCGGTTTGCTCGAGCAACTGGCGGATCACCGCAGCGCCCAGATCAACGGCGGATACGTTGGCCAAGGCACCCTGAAAACTGCCGATGGCGGTGCGGGTGGCGGCAACAATGACGACTTCTTGCATGGAATGATTCCTCACTGGGCAGCGAACTGCATTTCCGGAACATGATCGGGCACGATCAGTTTACCCGCAGTTTTGGCGACGATTTCCTCGACGCTGACACCCGGTGCACGTTCCTTGAGAATGAACGCGCCGTTATCGATTTCCAGGTAGGCAAGGTCGGTGAGCACGCGTTTGATGCACCCGGCGCCGGTCAGCGGCAGGCTGCATTGGGACAACAGCTTGGACTCACCATCCTTGGACGCGTGAGTCATGATGACGATGATGTTATCGGCGCCAGCCACCAGATCCATGGCGCCGCCCATGCCCTTGACCATTTTTCCGGGAATCATCCACGAAGCGATGTTGCCTTGCACGTCGACTTCAAAAGCGCCGAGCACGGTCAGGTCGACGTGGCCGCCGCGGATCATCGCGAAGGACTCGGCGGAAGAAAAGATCGACGCGCCGACCCGCGCGGTCACGGTCTGCTTGCCGGCGTTGATCATGTCGGCATCGATGGTTTCTTCGGTAGGAAAAGGACCCATGCCGAGCAGGCCGTTTTCCGACTGCAGCATCACCTCCATGCCTTCCGGGATGTAGTTGGCGACCAGGGTCGGAATGCCGATGCCGAGGTTCACGTAAAAGCCATCCTGCATTTCGCGGGCGACGCGTTGAGCCATTTGTTCGCGGGAGAGTGCCATTGTTGTTATTCCTTCATTCGGTCCGGGGGCAGGGAATCACTTACGCACGGTGCGCTGTTCGATGCGCTTCTCGAACGTGCCGCAAATGACCCGATCGACGTAGATGCCGGGGGTGTGGATCTGCGACGGGTCCAGCTCGCCGGGTTCGACGATTTCTTCGACTTCGACCACGGTGATCGTGCCGGCAGTGGCGGCCAGCGGATTGAAATTCTGCGCCGTGTGGCGATAGATGACGTTGCCGAAATGGTCGGCTTTCCAGCCTTTGACGATGGCAAAGTCGCCGGTGATGGATTCTTCCATCAGGTACTGGCGACCGTGAAACTCGCGCACTTCCTTGCCTTCGGCAACCGGGGTGCCGACGCCGGTGGCAGTGAAGAACGCTGGAATGCCAGCGCCGCCCGCTCGCATTTTTTCCGCGAGGGTGCCTTGAGGGGTGAGGTCGACTTCGATCGCGCCGCTGAGCAATTGCTCCTCGAACATTTTGTTCTCGCCGACGTAAGAGGCGACCACTTTGCGAATCTGCCGATCTTCCAGCAGCACGCCCAGGCCAAAACCGTCGACGCCACAGTTGTTGGAAACCACGGTGAGTTCACGGGTGCCTTTTCGCTTGATTTCGGCGATGAGATTTTCCGGGATGCCGCACAGGCCGAACCCACCGGCGATTACGGTCATGCCGTCTTCGAGTCCTGCCAGAGCTTCCTCGTAGGAACTCACGCGCTTGTCAAAACCTGCCATATGCACCTCTTTTATTCTTTGTGGGCGGCTGGCTAGCCGTATGGGTTGAGTGTCTCGCTGGACGATTGATTTGTTAAGTTGATTTTTGCGTTCGATTGATAGATAAAACTCACGAATATGATTCTTTGCAATAGCGCAGTGGTGATGATGTTTATAGCGGTCTCATCGCGCGCAAGCTTTGCACCTACAGGCAATCAGACATGACAGTGAAGCAGATCAGGGCGTTTCTGGCCGTAGCGCAGAGTTTGAGCTTTGCGGTGGCCTGCGAGCGGTTGCACTTGTCGCAATCGGCGCTGAGTTTGACTATCAAGGCCTTGGAAGACGGGCTGGGCGGGCGGCTGTTTACCCGCAACACGCGCAATGTAGCGTTGACGCCCGAAGGCGAGGCGCTGGTGCCGCTGGCGCGTCGTCTGATCGCGGATTGGGACAATGCCGAAGACGAATTGCGTCAGCGATTCACCCTTGAGCGGGGGCGCGTCACCCTGGCAGCGATGCCGTCGTTCGCCGGTAATTTACTGCCGCCAATCCTGAAGACCTTCCGCGCCCGCTATCCCAAAGTCAATGTCACGGTGAACGACGTGATCAACGAGCAAGTGCTGGAAATGGTCCGCGACCGGCAGGTGGAGCTGGGTGTGGCGTTCGAGCCATTGCAGAGCTCGTCGCTGCACTTCACACCGTTGTATGTGGACCGCTTCGTGGCGGTGGTGCCGCAAGATTCGCCGCTCGCGCAACGCAGTGACATCGATTGGCAGACGTTGCTCAAAGAACCCTTTATTACCTTGCAACGCCCGTCGACCGTGCGGGTGATGCTGGAAGAACACCTTCAGGCGCGCGGGATGAAATTACCGGTGGAGTTTGAGAGTCATCAATTGGCGACCGTGGGCAGGATGGTTGCCAGCGGGTTGGGCGTGAGCGCAGTGCCGGCGTTGTGTGCCGGGCAGATGCGCGAGTTGGGCGCGCGCTGTTTGACGTTGAATGATCCGGTGGTGGAGAGGGCAATTGGCGTGCTGACCAAGCCTGGCGTGGAGCTGTCGGCGGCGGCTCAGGCGTTGTTCGATATTTTCAAGCAGGAGAACCTGGGCGAGCGCCTCTCACGCTGATCGTTCCCATGCTCCTCCGCGTGGGAATCCTCAACGGGCGCTCGGCGTTCGGGTCTTGATGTGACGCGGAGCGCCACTGAATGCATTCCCACGCCGAGCGTGGGAAGGATCAGCGTGTGAGGCGCTCTGCCAGCAACGGCAACAACTGCTCGCAAGACGCTTCAATTTTCATATCGAGCAAGTCATCCGCCCGGGTCTTGCCCAGATTGATCGCAATCAACGGTTTGCCCTGATCCGCCATCACCCGGCACAAGCGAAACGCCGAATACGCCATCAGCGAAGAGCCTACCACCAGCAAACCTGCGGCTTCATCAACCGCCGCCATTGCTTTGGCCGCCGTGACCTGGGTGACGTTTTCGCCGAAAAAAACCACGTCCGGCTTCATTCGCTCGCCCTTGCAATGCGGACAATGCGGCACCTGAAACCTTGCCTCGAACGCCGCATCCAGCAGGGTATCGCCATCCGGCGCCTGTACCGCATCAACCCCGGCCAGGTACGGATTCTGCGCCTCCATCATGTGTTGAATCGAATCGCGACCGGCACGCTGGCCACAGTCCAGACACAGCACCCGATGCAGGCTGCCGTGCAGTTCAATCACGTCATGACTGCCGGCCTGATCGTGCAGAGTATCGACGTTCTGAGTGATCAGGCCGCCGATCAACTGCGAGCGTTGCAGACTGGCCAGCGACTCGTGCGCTACGTTGGGCCGGGCCTGGCGCACGCGCGGCCAACCGAGCATCGCCCGCGCCCAGTAGCGCCGACGTGATTCCGGGGCCGCGAGAAATTCCTGATACATCATCGGCTGCCGACCCCGCCGCACGCCCTGGTTGTCACGGTAATCGGGAATTCCCGAAGGGGTGCTGATGCCCGCGCCGGTCAGGACCACAAAGGGTTGATCGGCCATGAGTCGCTGAAGTTGCTCAAGTTGTTCGCGGATAGGGCTGTCGAGCATGTTCCGCACTCCGGGTTCAGGTGACACCAATCTACCTGACAACCCGCAAAACCTGTAGGAGCCGGCTTGCTGGCGATAGCGTTAGCGACTGCGATGGTGAATGTGAGACCGCCATCGCTGGCAAGCCAGCTCCTACAGATCGCGGGTGGTTGCCGATTTTCGATTAGGCACAAATCCGTAGGAGCCGGCTTGCTGGCGATGGTGTCCGTACTGTCACATCCGGAACATAACTGTGACTACGCTCCTCGAACCCGCGCGCTAGCCTTGTGTTTCAGTTTGAACACAGGAGGGCAATGGAATGCCTGATCTTCCCCACGCTAAGCGCTTGCGCGCCGGGCGCTATTCGCAAACCGGGCAAATTTATCTGCTGACCGCGGTGACCCGCAATCGAGAACCGCTATTCACCAATTGGCTGACTGGGCGGCTCTTGGTACGGCAATTCCAGCAGGCTCAGGCCGATGACTTAGTGGATTCCTTGGCCTGGGTAATCATGCCTGATCATTTTCATTGGTTGGTCGAGCTGAAAAACAGCACCCTGCCGGCAGTGATGCTGGCTACCAAATCCCGCAGTGCACGATCAATCAATGCTCACTTGGGACGTACAGGAAGTGTTTGGCAAAAAGGCTTCCACGACCGTGCCATTCGCTATGAAGAAGATTTACTGGCAACAGCGCGTTACGTCATCGCGAACCCTATACGTGCCGGTCTTGTAAGCCGAGTACAAGACTACCCGCTGTGGGACGCCAAATGGCTGTAGGGGTGGTTGCCGATTTTCGATAAGGCCCCAATCCGTAGGAGCCGGCTTGCTGGCGATCGCGTTAGCGATTGCGATTGCGATTGCGATGGTGAATATGAGGCCGCCATCGCTGGCAAGCCAGCTCCTACAGATCACGGTTGGTTGCCGATTTTCGATAAGGCCCAAATCCGTAGGAGCCGGCTTGCTGGCGATCGCGTTAGCGATTGCGATGGTGAATGTGAGGCCGCCATCGCTGGCAATCCAGCTCCTACAGATGGCAGGTGGTTGCCGATTTTCGATAAGGCCCAAATCCGTAGGAGCCGGCTTGCTGGCGATCGCGTTAGCGATTGCGATTGCGATTGTGAATGTGAGGCCGCCATCGCTGGCAAGCCAGCTCCTACAGATTGCAGGTGGTCGCCGATTTTCGATAAGGCCCAAATCCGTAGGAGCCGGCTTGCTGGCGATCGCGTTAGCGATTGCGATGGTGAATATGAGGCCGCCATCGCTGGCAAGCCAGCTCCTACAGATCACGGTTGGTTGCCGATTTTCGATAAGGCCCAAATCCGTAGGAGCCGGCTTGCTGGCGATCGCGGGGCTCTACTTTCGCGCCTCCAGAATCAGATTGAATGGCGTTTCGGTCGCCCGTCGGAATGTTTTGAACCCCGCCTCGGTGAACACCTTGCGCAGGCGCGCTTCACCGGCCTGGGCTCCGAGTCCCAATCCTACTTCCTGAGACAACGAGTTCGGCGTGCAGATAAACGTCGAGGCGGCGTAGAACAGCCGGCCCACCGGGGTGACGTTGTCGTCCAGTGAATCGTTGGCGAACGGCTCCACCAGCAGCACCGTGCCATCTGGCTTCAGCGTTTCATAGGCATGTTTCGCCGCGCCCACCGGGTCACCCATGTCATGCAGACAGTCGAAGTAGCAGACCAGGTCGTAGTCGTTGCCGGGATAGTCTTTTGCCGTGCCTTGAAAGAACTGCGCCCGCTCCCTCACGCCACCGGCTTCGGCGCGCTGGCTGGCAACCGTGATCGAAGGCGCGTGGTAGTCGAAGCCGAGGAAGCGCGAATTGGCGAAGGCCTGGGCCATGATCACGGTCGATGCGCCATGCCCGCAGCCGATGTCCGCGACCTTCGCGCCGGCTTCCAGTTTGGCGACCACGCCTTCCAGGGCCGGCAACCATTCGGCGACCAGGAACGCTTTGTAGCCGGGACGAAAGAAGCGTTCCGTGCCATTGAACATGCACGGGTGATGATCGCCCCAGGGCAAGGCGCCGTTGCCGCGCATGGCTTTGATCAGCTTGTCCTTGTCATGAAAAAATGAAGCAACCACGCTTACGCCACCGGCGATGTACACCGGCGAGTCTTCGATCGCCAAGGCCAGCGCCTGTTCTTCCGGAAGACGAAACTGGCCGTCGCGGTGTTCCATGTAGCCGGAAGCGGCGTGGGCGCTGAGCCATTCGCGCACCAGGCGGGCGTTGCAGCCGGTTTTATCGGCGAGTGCTTGCGGGGTCATTGGCTGGCTGTCGGCCATGGCCCGGTACAAGCCAAGCTCATCGCCGAGAATGACGTTGGCGAGCATCGCGGCGCCGCCCATGTCGTTCACCAGTTTGCCCATGAAATCATTAAGTCTGGCCTCGTCCATCACCTGTGCTCCTGTTGCAGGATCACGGTCCAGAGGCGTTTTGGTCGAGGCTTGCACCTCTGGGCTGTGGTCGTGGGAGTGAGCAGGAAACGCTCGGCGCATCCCGCGTGGATTAATTTTAGCTCGCGGGCCGTGCTGTGTCGGTCGAGGCGACGAAAGTGCAGCGAGTATCACACTGTGTACAGACCCCTCGGCGATACACTTCCAGCGTATTTGCGCAGGGCCGGAACACAGCGCCGATACACCGCTTTGCTCAACTGGACTTCCGTTCAGACAATTTGAGATCGACACCATGCAGACCCCCGTCATGCCAACGAAATCAACCGTCGGGCTCGGCCTGCGCCGCGGTTTGATCAAAGACCTGCAAGCCGCACGGGCAGGCGATTTTGACTTTCTCGAAGTCGCGCCGGAGAACTGGATCGGCATCGGCGGTGCCCATGGTCACGCATTACGGACCTTGGCCGAACGCTATCCTTTGTCCTGTCACGGATTGTCTTTGTCGCTTGGCGGGTCGGCGCCGCTCGACGTCAAATTCCTCGGTGAAGTGCGTGGCTTTCTCGATCGCTACAACGTGCCGCTGTACAGCGAACACTTGAGTTACTGCAGCGATGACGGTCACCTCTACGACCTGTTGCCATTGCCGTTTACCGATGAAGCAGTCCATCACGTCGCCGCGCGAATCCGCCAGTCCCAGGACATTCTCGGCCGGCGCCTGGCGGTGGAAAACGTGTCGTATTACGCCGCGCCGCAGCAAGACATGGACGAACTCACATTCACCAACGCGGTACTGCGCGAAGCCGACTGCGACCTGTTGCTGGACGTCAATAATGTGTACGTCAATTCGATCAATCACGGCTTGGATCCTCAGGCCTTTCTTGCGGGCATCGACCCGGGCCGGGTGGTGGCGATGCATGTCGCCGGCCATTTTGATGAGTCCGACACGTTGAAAATCGACACCCACGGCGCATCGGTTAAACCGGTGGTCTGGGCTTTACTGGCCGAGGCGTATGGCCGTTTCGGCGCGCAACCCACCTTGCTGGAACGGGATTTCAATTTCCCGGCGTTTTCCGAATTGGTGCTTGAGCTGCGCACCATCCGCCGTTTGCAAGATCAGGAGGTGAACCGTGGCTAAGCGCACGCTGCAGGAACAACAGACCACGCTGGGTCTCTATCTGCGCGATCCCGAGCACAACGCGCCACCGGCCGAAATGCCATTGGCACGGGTCGAGGTCTATCGCGATCTGGTATTGCGGAATCTTTCGACGCTGCTCAGCGGCACCTTTCCCGTCCTGATCAAAATTATTGGCGATGACCAATGGCGTTCACTGATGCGAATCTTCCTGCGGGATCATCGCGCCCGAACGCCAAAATTCGGTGAGATTGCGCACGAGTTTGTCGAGTTTCTCGCTGCTGAACCGGATGCGTTGAAGGAAGGTACCTGGCCGCGGTTCATGGTCGAACTGGCACATTACGAATGGGTCGAGATGGTCCTGCAACAGTCCGACGCTGAGCCCTTGCCGTCTGGGTCTGCAGAGCGTCTGCTGCAGCAATCCTTGCTGATTTCACCGCTGGCATGGCCGTTGGCCTACGCCTGGCCGGTGCACTTGGTTGGTCCAGACTTCCAGCCGCAAACAGCGCCTGCTCAGCCGACCTTGTTATTGGTTCGACGAGCGGCGGACTGGCGTGTGAAGTTTTCCGAATTGAGCCCGCTGGCATGGCGTTTATTGCAGCGGATAGCGGAATTGCCTGAGCTGAACGGCGGCGAACAACTGGATGGTCTGGCGCAGGAGGCGGGTGCCACCGGTTCGCCGGATTTCATCGAAAACGGCGCGCAGTTGTTGCGGCAGATGCACACGGAAGGGGTACTCAGCGTCGCTTGATCGCCATGCCTATGGGCGAGGGCTTGCGAGCGAAAAAGGCCATTTATTCAGCCACAAAGGATGACTGAATGTCCGTTATCGCCAGCAAGCCGGCTCCGGCGCTTACACGGCCGAAAAGAAATACCGCGTCAGGTGGAAGAAAATCGGCGCCGCAAAGCAGATCGAATCCATTCGATCGAGCATGCCACCGTGACCCTTGATCATGGTGCCCCAGTCCTTCGCGCTCAGGCTGCGCTTGATCGCCGACATCACCAGGCCACCGAGGAAGCCCATCACCACGATGACAAAAGACATCAATAGCGATTGCCAGAAACTGAAAGGCGTCATCCAGAACATGCAGCCGCCGATCAACGTCGCCGACAAGCCGCCACCTACCAGGCCTTCGACAGTTTTTGACGGACTCACCAGCGGCGCAACCTTGTGTTTGCCGAAAAGCTTGCCGAATACGTACTGCAACACGTCACTCAACTGCACGACGAAGACCAGGTAAAACAGCAACAATGCGTTTTGCCCGTTGAAGCCTTGCAGGTCCAGCAGCAACAAGGCTGGCGCGTGGCTGATGCAATAGATGCAAATCATCACCCCCCACTGGATTTTCGCCGTGCGTTCCAGAAACCCTTCGGTGTCCTGGCTGAGCACCGCAATCGCCGGCAGCAGCAGGAATGCATAGACCGGAATCAGCAGGGTGAACATCGAATACCAGTGCGTGCCGATCAAGACATATTGCAGCGGGATCAGGATGAAAAACGCGGAAAACAGGGCGTTATGGTCACCGCGTGTGGTCGGCGTGAGGGTGATGAATTCCCTCAGCGCGAACAACGAGATGAAAGCAAACAGCACCACCGTCGCATTGCCGCCCAACTGATACGACACGAAGAAAATGATCACCATCCCCCACCAGGCGTTCACGCGCTGGTTGAGGTTTTCGATGGTGGCGGTCGATGCCTCGGATTTCGCACGTCCCGCCAATACCCGGCCGGTGATCGAGGCAACCGCCAACAGGCAGGCAATGGCAAAAAAGAACCACATGAACTTTGCTTCAAGACTCATTTCGACAGCCTCACAATGGCGTCACGCGCCCGCTCCAGAAACTGCTGTTTGTCTTCCCCGGCAATCCTTTCTATCGGGTTGCCGATACGGATGGTGCAGATGATCGGCAGAGGCACGTGCTTGCCCTTGGGCATGGAGCGATGCAGGTTTTCCAGATAGATCGGCACCAGGTCGACATCGGGGAACGTTTCGCTCAAGCGGTAGATCCCTGACTTGAACTCCCCCGGCAATGCCTGGCTGGAACGCGTGCCTTCCGGAAAAATGATGATCGAGTGACCGGCGCGGACCACATCGAAAATAGGCTCCAGCACGTTGGTGCCGGGGGCTGGATTGCGCTCGATCAGAACGGCGTTCAATCCTTTCTGCGAGATGTAAGACAGGAAGCGATTCTTTCCCCAATAATCGGCGGCTGCCACCGGCTTCACATCTTTCCTGGCCTCGGGGGGCAGGGCGGCGATGATCGCGAGCGTGTCCATGTGGCTGGTGTGGTTGGCGAAATAAATGCGCTGGCGCGACAGGTCCGGCGGGCTTTCCCAACGTGCCGTGACGCCAATGACGAAACGCAGCACAGAGATCAACGCATTACTGATCCACATGGACGGCTCCTTTAAGCTGCCGGGAAATCGCGAGTGTGCGCGTCACGCACGTTGCGGCTGAGCCGATGGCGATCACCGCCAGCGCGACAAGTAGCGCGTAATGGCTCCCGTAGATCGACACTTCGATCGCATTAAGCACCAGCGCCGCTGTCATGAGGGCCATCCGGTGTTGCTTGGCCATCGGTCCGATGAAGCTCTGGCTCAGCCCGATCGAACCGCCAAACACCCGAACATACGCTGTCAATGCTGCCCCCAGCGCCGCAAACCAGCCGAGGTCGGGCTGGCCGATGGCGTAGCCAAGCCCGACAATCAACACGCTGTCGGCGATGCGGTCCGGGAATTCGTTGTAGAGGCTGCCGATGGCGGATTTCTTGCCGCCTTCAATGGCGACCATCCCGTCGAAGAGGTTGCACAGCAGGCGAAGTTGTATGCCCAGAGCACACAGGATTGATCCGGCGATCCCGGTGTCGATGTTCAGCGCCACGGCGCCCGCCGCGGCGAATACGATGCTGAACACGGAAATCTGATTGGGGGAGATGTCCTTTTTCACCAGATACCCGGTAAAGCCTTTCGCCCAACCCGCAGAACGCGTTTTGATGGGTCTTCTGTTGTCATCCATTCAGCCAATGTCCCTATAAGTGAAAATTGCAGCCGGCCGTGACGCGCCCGCAGCGTCCGACAATATAAAGGCTTTCCCCCGTCCTTGCGGCTGTTTAGTGCGGCGCGTTCTGCGCTGGCAATGTCAACTCTGCGCACAATCCACCGCCTTCGCGATTGCTCAATGCCAGCGATCCACCGATCGCCAGCGCCAGTTGCTGCGCAATGGCCAACCCAAGGCCAGTGCCGCCGGTGCTGCGGTTGCGCGAGTTTTCGACGCGGTAAAACGGCTCCATGACGTGCGCCAGTTGCGCTTCGGCGATCCCCGGGCCACGGTCCAGGACTTTCACCGACAGACTGCCATCGTGTTTCGATGCCACCTGCAACTCGGCTGCACCGGCGAATTTCAGCGCATTGTCGGTCAGGTTCACCAGAACTCGCCGCAGGGCATGCGGACGGGTGTCGATCACCGCGCCGCTCTTGCCATCGAGCTTCACATCCTTGCCCACGTCCTGATAGTCGAACACCAGGCTGTCGAGAAACGAATCCAGATCGGTGCGCCGGCTTTCCTCGGTCGAACCATGGATGCTGCGGGCATACGCCACGCCTTCGCGCACCAGATGTTCCATCTCGCCGAGGTCGTTGCACAGTTTGTCTTTTTCGCTGGAATCATCCATGAACTCGGCACGCAGTTTCATCCGCGTGATCGGCGTTTGCAGGTCGTGGGAAATCGCCGCGAGCAGCTGCATGCGCTCCTTCAGGTACGCGGCAATACGTGCCTGCATGGCATTGAACGCCCTGGCGGCATGCGCGACTTCGGTGGGGCCTTTTTCGTCCAGCAGTACGGCATGGGCGTTGGGATCCAGGCTTTCAACCGCTTGAGACAGGCGGGTAAGCGGGCGAATGGCGATCCGCACCGCGAGCCAGGTGCAGAGAATCATCAACGCCAATTGGCCCAGCAAAACCATCGGCAACCACGGCGACAACGGCACCATCGCCGGTCGCACGTCGATCGTCAGCGGGCTGCCGTCCGACAGCTTGAGGTGCACTTGAAAGTGCTTCTGCGATCCGGGAATGTCGGTGACAGTCATCGGGTAATCCATGCCGATGGCGTCCTTGATCGAGGTCATCGCGATGGGCGTGTCGCTCATGTGTGTGCCGGGCGATCCTTCATTCAGGAGATAGCGGTAATTGCGCCGATCCAGCTGCTGCAGCCAGCCTGCGCGTTCTTCGGCGGGCAAGCGGTCGAGGATGGCCACGGACGTCGACACGTCGGTTTCCAGGTTGCCCAGCATGGTGGTCTTCGAGCTTTCGTAACGCTCGTAGTATTGCGCGCCGAAAGACAGCGCCTGAGCCAGAAGCAGGCCGATCAGGAAAATCAGCGATAGCCGGGAGGCGAGGGTGCGAGGCCAGCGCATGGAGATTTTCATGCTCGCGCTCCAAGTACTTCCACCGGCAGGGAGAACACGTAGCCTTCGCTGCGCACGGTCTTGATGTAGGCCGGTTCGCGGGCATCGTCGAGCAGGCGTTGGCGCAGGCGGCTGACCAGCAGATCGATGGAGCGGTCGAACAGGTCGGCGTCGCGGCCCTGGGTCAGGTTGAGCAACTGGTCGCGATTGAGCACGCGCTGCGGATGATCGAGAAACACCCGCAGCAGTCGATATTCCGCACCGCTGAGGGCGACCATGGTGCCGTCGTCATCGAGCAGATGGCGGGCGGAGGTGTCCAGACGCCACCGTCCGAACGCCAGCAGCCGGCCGCTTTCGGTCACCACCAGGTTGGGCGGCAGCATGCGCGTGCGGCGCAGCACGGCGTTAATGCGTGCGAGTAATTCACGGGCGGCGAACGGCTTGACCAGGTAATCGTCGGCGCCCATTTCCAGGCCAATGATGCGATCGGTTTCATCGTTGCGGGCGGTCAGCATCAGCACCGGCGTGGCCTTGTGCTTACCCGCGCGGATTTCACGGCAGAGCATCAGGCCGTCGTCGCCGGGCATCATGATGTCCAGCACGATCAGGTCCACCGGCGTGGATTCCAGAAACGAGCGCATCTGGCGTCCATCGGCGACGACGGTGGTACGCAGTCCGTTCTTCTTCAGGTAATTGCCTACCAGCTCCCGAATCTCGCGGTCATCGTCGACGATGAGAATGTGGTCAACGTGTTCCATGGGCCAAGCCTCTGTAAATGGGGATTGCTGCTCAGTCTATAGAGCCTTCATCCGTTCGCCCGCTGCGGTTTGTATTGCAGTGTATCTGCTCTGACGAGGGATACATGCAGAGGCAAAAACGGCAAATTTCAGGGGTTTTGTATGGCTGTGTATCAGAACGGGGTTCTGATACGAACCGATTTATCCGCGCCTGTTTTTGACACAGACGAGATACCTCGCGGGCTTCTAATGAGCTCCATCGAGGCAAACCAAACCGCCTCGGCTCAATTGAACGACCTACCCATTGAAGCCTTGAGGACACCACCATGAACACTAAAGCCATCTACGCCACTTGCCTGTTTGCCGCACTGAATATCTGCACCTTCTCGGCCCGCGCCGAAGCCGACGTGACGCCGACTACCTACACCTACGGGACGCATCTGGACATCAAGCAAGTCGTGTCGCTGACAGAGGATGCCGCACCTTCCTGTGGGGTGGTGAATGCGCAGATGACCTACCTGGATTCCAGCGGCAAAACCCAGGTGCTGGACTATCGCAAATTTGCCGACAGCTGCAACGAAGGTAACTGAGCCGCCAGTTGGACCCTTGCCAATCCCTTTTGAAACAGGAAGAACATCATGAAAAACCTCACACGCTTTTTGACCGCCAGTGTTTTCGCCTTGGCCGGCGCGGCCGCCCATGCCAATGTGGCTGTTGAACAAAGTCACTGTGGCAGCCACACGTGTTTTCAGTTGGCGCCGGTAGCGAAGGGCGGCAACGGGCTGATCGCCGAAGACGGCGCGAGCCGTACAACCCAGGGCCAACGGGTCGCCGAGAACGGCGCCGACCGTACGCCGCAGGGACAGTGGCTGGAGAGCCAGACGGTTTGAAGGCCGGGCTTGAATGAGGGAGCGAGCAGGTCGAACCGCCGCTCCCACACAATCGCGTAAACCACCACTTCATTCGCATCCGGTGAATCCCATGTTACTGATCGCATTCCTGGGCGGCTTGTTGACCGTCCTCAGCCCGTGCATCCTGCCGGTCGTGCCGTTCCTGTTCGCCGGCGTCGACCGCACGCGTTCATCCATCCTGCTGACCCTCGGCGGCATGGCCCTGACGTTCGCGTTGATCTCCAGCCTGGCCGTGGTCAGCAGCGAATGGGTGGTGCAGGCCAGCAGCACCGGTCGTCACGTGGCGCTGATCGTGATGGTGTTGTTTGCCCTGTCGCTGATTTTCGCGCGGGTCGGTGAGTGGCTGGCGCGTCCGTTCGTGCTGCTGGGCAATCGCATCGACCCCGACAGTCGAAAAATGTCCGGTCCGCTCAGCTCGATTCTGGTCGGCGTCGCCACCGGTTTGCTGTGGGCGCCGTGCGCCGGGCCGATCCTCGGCGTGATCCTCACCAGCGCCATGCTGCAAGGTGCCAACCCGCAAACCAGCCTGTTGCTGGTGGCTTACGGACTCGGCAGCGCATTGGCCCTCGGCACGCTGATCTTCGCCGGTCGCGGCCTGGTCAATCGCCTGAAAGCCTCGATTCCTGTGACCGGCTGGTTGCGCCGAGGTACCGGCGTGGCCGTGTTGGCTGCGGCTGCGGTAATCAGCACTGGCGCGGACAAAAATCTGCTCGCAAGCACTTCATCCGAGGGCATCAGCAGCCTCGAAACTCAGGTGCTCGAAACCGTGCCAAAGGTGGTCGATTACCTGGTCAGCAAGGTCAAGGCTGACACGTCGATGGATAACGCCCACGGCGCGATGCCATCGCTGGACGGTGCCGTGCAATGGCTCAACTCGCCGGCACTCACCCCTGAATCGCTCAAGGGAAAAGTAGTGCTGGTGGATTTCTGGACCTATGACTGCATCAATTGCCAGCGCGCCTTGCCGTACGTGAAGGACTGGGCGAAAAAATACGAGAAGGACGGCCTGGTGGTCATCGGTGTTCACACCCCTGAATACGGGTATGAACGCATCATCGACAACGTCAGGGATCAGGTGAAAAAACTTGGCATCACCTACCCGGTGGCCATCGACAACAACTACGCGATCTGGCGCAACTTCGATAATCAGTATTGGCCGGCGCACTACTTGATCGACGCCAAGGGACAGGTTCGGTTTACTCACTTCGGCGAAGGGCGCTATCAGGCGCAGGAGAAAATGATTCAACAGTTGCTGGAGGAGGCCAAGGCGCCTGCTGCATAAATGCTGAAAGACAATGGCTCAGAGGTGACGGACCATGAGCCATTGTGCTTTCCCCCAGGCTTCAAAAACCTCAAGCACCGTCCACCCGCGTTGGGCGTAATAGTCGCGTTTGTCCTGCGTGTGCAGATAAATGCGCTCTACCTTCCTAATGCTCGCCTGCGCGCAAATGCCCTCGATCAAACGCTCGGCCAGCCCTTGGCCACGCGCGTCCGGCGCTACGAACACGCAAGCCAGCCATGGTCCGAGATCAGGTCGCCGGGCCAGATCCGACTTGGCCAATGCCGCACCTCCCAACAGTCGATCCCCGTCCAGCGCGATCAGGCATGTCCATTGCTCGTTGGCCTGGCCACCAGCAAACTCCCGTTGCCAGTCGATAAGTGATTGCTCGGCATATTCGTAACGAAACTGCTGGTGAATCCATGCGGCGAAGGTGTCGCTGTGTTGCATCTGATCAGCCAGCCACATCAAGCGAATTGTCATTTTTGAATCCTTTCTGGAAGTTTTCCTGCACCTCGATGCGCCGGTTGTTAAGCCGCTGAAACAGATCAGCGCCGCCTATCGGCGAATGCACGGTTTC
Organism: Pseudomonas sp. Ant30-3; assembly: GCF_000690905.1. GTDB lineage: Bacteria > Pseudomonadota > Gammaproteobacteria > Pseudomonadales > Pseudomonadaceae > Aquipseudomonas. Next base: position 34,459 of record NZ_JMCL01000090.1, read on the forward strand.
GTCATGCGGCCGGACCACCGGTCGTGCCAATGATGCGCTCCAGAGCGATAGTCAGCGAGCAGGGGTGATGTTGTCGACCCTGTCATCCATAACAGGAATAAGGGTGGGTTTACCTGCGAACAGTGTTTCTCGCGTCACGACAATCATTGATCCCACCACGGCAGAATAAGCCGGGGGCGTGCATTCTTACGGAGCAGATCTTATGAGTACCCCCATTGATCTCACCGCCTTGAAAAACCGGCAGATGGCCGCCTGGGCCAGTGGCGATTACGCCGTGATCGGCACCACCCTGCAAATTGTCGGCGAGCAGTTGGCCGAAGCCTGCGACTTGCTTTGCGACGAAGAGGTGCTGGACGTCGCGGCGGGGAACGGCAACGTGACACTCGCAGCGGCGCGGCGGGGGTGCGTCGTCACCTCTACAGATTATGTCGCCGCGCTGCTCGAGCGAGGCCAGGATAGGGCGCGGGCGGAAAACCTTGATGTCACCTTTCAAGTGGCCGATGCCGAGGCGTTGCCGTTTGAGGACACCAGTTTTGACGCGGTGCTGTCGACGTTCGGGGTGATGTTTACCCCGGATCAGGAAAAGGCAGCGGCAGAGCTGGGGCGGGTTTGTCGGCCGGGTGGCCGGATCGGCATGGCCAACTGGACGCCGGAAGGTTTCGTCGGGCAGATGTTCAAGACGCTGGGTCAGCACCTGCCACCTCCGGCGGGGGCGCAACCACCGTCGAACTGGGGGCGGGAGGACTGGTTGCGTTCGCAGTTCGACGAAAGCGACTTTCTGGCCCAGGTGACGCGTCGGCATTTCAACTTTCGCTACCGTTCCGCCGCGCATTTCATCGACACCTTCCGCAACTGGTACGGCCCTGTCCACAAAGCTTTCGCCACACTGCCGCCGGAAGGCGCCACGCTACTGGAAGGCGATTTGACCGAATTGTTGAACAGCCTGAACCGGGCAGGGGAGAACTCGCTGGTAGTCCCGAGCGAATATCTTGAGGTGGTTATCAACCGACGTCTCTGATGACACCCCGAGACCTGGCAGGAACAAGCTTGCTCGCGATGAGGGCGGGACATTTAGCATCCATGTCGCCTGAACCACCGCTATCGCGAGCAAGCTTGCTCCTACGGCAGTTTTGCGGCGTTCAAATTATTGGTGATCGCCCATTATTCCGTAGGAGCAAGCTTGCTCGCGAAGAGTTCAGCACATCCAACATCAATGTCGCCTGACTCACCGATATCGCGAGCAAGCCTGCTCCTACGACCGCGAACCATCAAACCATTCCATCGCGGTACGCCAGATGCAGATGCCCAAAAAGTAGGCCGACATCAGCAACCACAGCCCCATTACCATCGGGTTGATCACCGGATGATTGATCACCAGCGACATGCTGCAGAGCAACCAGATCGCAGTCACGGCGATGTTGATCGGCATGAACTTGCGTACGCGGAACGGGTGCAGGAATTTCATCCGGGTCACGGTGAGCAGCGCCAGGCCGATGACGGTGAGGAGGGTAATCCACGGCGACGGGCCAATAATGTACAGGCACAGCGCGACCACGTTCCAGGCAGCGGGGAAGCCCTGGAAGTAGTTGTCTTTGCTTTTCATGTTGACGTTGCAGAAGCAGAACAGCGACGACACCAGAATCAGCGACACCGTCAGCAGCAGGGTGTAGTCCGGCAAAGGTATATAGCGGTAAATGAACAGCGCCGGAATAAACACGTAAGTCAGGTAATCGATAACCAGATCGAGAATTGAACCGTCGAAGCTCGGCAGCACCGATTGCACATTAACCTTGCGCGCCAGTGCGCCGTCGAGCCCGTCGACAATCAGGGCGACGCCCAGCCAGAGCAGGCAATTGATCGGCTGGTTTTCCAGCAGCGCAAGGGTGGCGAGGAACGCGGTGACCACGCCAGTGGCGGTAAAACCATGGGCGCCCCATGCTTTGAGCCTGGCGATGTGTAGGGTGGATATCACGGGGGTGTTCTCCAAAAAGTAAAGCAAGCCGGTCATCACCCTCGATGATTGAGGGCGGCGGCAAACCGGTCGGGTTGCAGGTATCGACCGAAAATTCGCGAATAAGGTTCATCACTCATGAATCTTAGCTGGGTCGCGGCAAAAAACTGCGGATAAATGTGCCTTAGTGTCGGCCAAACGGTGGTGGCGCAATCGCCTGTGAAGACTATTGTTGCCTGACACTATCGAAGAGGGCCTCGTCATGAACACCAGTGATCTGCTCGAACAACTCTTGCGCGGCGGCCAGGGCACCTCGGCGCAACGCGGCGCCGGCAATGCAGCGGCCCCGGGCGGGCTCGGTGGCTTGGGCGGTTTGGGTGGCTTGCTCGGCAGTCTGCTGGGTGGCGGTGCCCGTTCAGGCGCCGGCGCGGGTGGCTTGGGAGGCCTGGGCGGCATGCTCGGTGGTGTGCTGGGCGGCATGCTCGGTGGTGTGCTGGGCGGCGGCTCGGCAACGGGCCGTAGCCGCTCAGGCGGCGGGGCCAACTACGCGGCACTGGCCTCACTGGGCATGATGGCCTTCAAAGCCTATCAAGCCTGGCAACGCAACCAGGCAACAGCACCGCAGGAGACGCCGCGCACCGTGGACCTGTTGTCCGGCCCGGAGGTCGAGGAGCACAGCCACGCCATCCTGCGTGCATTGATTGCAGCGGCCAAAGCCGACGGCCATATTGATAAAGCCGAGGAGCAGATGATCAGCGCCGAGATCCGTCGGCATACGGACGACCCGCAATTGCAGCAATGGCTGGACGCCGAGGTGGCCCGGCCGCTGGACGTTGCCGATGTGGCTCGCGCCGCGACGGACCCGGCGATGGCCGCCGAAATGTTCCTGGCCAGCGTCATGTTGGTAGGTGATCAGCAGGATACCGAGCGCAATTATCTGGACGAACTCGCCGCTGCTCTGAAGATCGATCCGCAGTTGCAGGTGCAATTGGAAAACCAGGCCAAAGGTGAACTCGCCTGAGTGATTGCACCCCAATCCCGGCATCGCTCTGAAAGCCGTCTGTCAGGGCATTTTCAACCCGAATGGAATTTTTCTTGGGAAGCATCGCTCTGCTATGTAGAGACGAACTGATCCAGCGTCCTGCCACTGGCCTCAGACCAAGAGATATTTCCATGACTGCCCTGACCCGACTTGAATCCCGGCCCGCCCACGAACACCCAATTCCTGGCGCCGGCACGACCAAGCAAATATATGCACAGCTGCTGCAGAGCGACCACGCCGAGCACCGCTGCGCGTTGGCCCACAGCTTTCTGGAATCACAGATACTCGAAGCAGCGCAGCTGCCCGAGGAAATGCCCCGGGACCTGTCGGCCTTGCAGTCTTTCGTCGAACAGCAGAGCGCTGACGTCGCCCGCCAATACGCCGACTACCTGCGACAACGCAAGGCGGGCGGGCCGCGGCAGTTCTTCAGCAACAAATCCCACGCGTTGTTTTTCCTGCAAGCCGTCGGCCCGACCAAACTGGTGGATGGCGCATGGCTGTATGGACTGTTGCAACACTGGCGCGACCCGCGTTTCGAAGGCCTGATTTGCACGTATCTGGAAGAGCTGGGCGATGGCAACCCCGCGCAGAACCATGTGGTGATCTATCGCAAATTGCTGGCCGAACACGGCTTGCAAGACCACGGCGTGATTGCCGACGAACACTACCTGCAGGGCGCCATTCAACTGGCTCTGGGTGAATGCACGGACAGCTTCCTGCCGGAAGTCATCGGCTACAACCTCGGCTACGAGCAACTGCCGTTGCACCTGCTGATCAGTTCTTACGAACTCAGTGAGCTGGGCATCGACCCGTATTACTTCACGCTCCATGTGACCATCGACAATGCCAGCACCGGCCACGCGCACAAAGCTGTGCAGTCGGTCCTTGAATTGCTGCCAATCGAAGGCGACCGCGAAGATTTCATGCGCAGGGTTGCGCTGGGTTATCGGCTTAATGACCTGGGGCAGGGCAGTCGCGCGATCATCGAGTCATTCGACCTGTACGGCGAAGTACTGAACATGCTTGAGCGCAAACGCCCGTTCGGTCAGCACATGCATTCCGACTATTGCCGCTTCGAAGGCAAGACCGTCAACGAGTGGTTGTCTTCGCCAGAGCAACTGCCCGCTTTTCTTACGGCCATGGAAAACAAGGGCTGGATCAAGCGGCATCAGGACCCGCAGGAAAGCCGCTTCTGGCAGTTGATCGATGGAGACGGCGCGGCCATGTTCGGCGTGTTCAGCCCTTACGAAAAACAACTCCTGCAAGACTGGATTGCCGGTGACTGGAAACCCGAGCGTTCGCCTTCTGTGCCGCGTCGGGGAACATGCGCCGCTGTAGAACCTGCGCTGCCTGCCAACGATCCAGACATTCAAAGCCTGCAGTCGGCACTCGAAGGCGTGTCCGCCCATGACCAGATGCAGGCGTTGATTCCCTGGCTGACGGCGCGCCGCCACTCCCATCCTGCCGGGCTGATGGCCACGCGACGATTTATCGAACTCAAATCCAGTCTGCGCTAGGAGCACTGCATGAATCAGGAAGAACAACTCGGCGGCGCCGATCTCGCATTATTGCAATTGGGCCGCCGTTTGCAGGCTGATGGTTACCGTTTTATCACTCCAACCCCGCTCACTCATCAGCGCCTAAACGACCGAGCTTTCGGGCAGCCCGCGCGCAACCTGCGCGAGGTGTTCGGTTGGTCGCGCCCATTTGAACCGGGGTTGTTGTCGGTGGATGAACAGCGTCAGCTCGAGCAAGCGGAGATTCTTCAAGAGAGCAACGGACGACTGAAAAGCCTCGTGCGCTGGTCGAGTCTGGACGACCTGCTGTTCGTCCATTCCGGGTTCCCCACAGAAGCAGCCGATGCGGTGTTTTTCGGTCCGGACTCCTACCGGTTCGCGCAGTTGATCCACGCTCATTTGCAGCACAGTTTCGCGCCCGTGCGGCGCGCCGTCGACATCGGTTGTGGCGCCGGCGTCGGCGCGATCGTGATTGCCCGCGCCCGTCGCGAAGCCGAGGTGTTGGCGGTTGACATCAACCCGGCGGCTCTACGCATGACGGCCGTCAATGCTGCGTTGGCGGAGCTGGCCAACCTCACTATCGAGACCAGCGATGTGCTTCAGGACGTTGACGGTCAATTCGATTTGATCGTTGCCAACCCGCCGTACATGGCCGATCCCGCCGAGCGTGCCTATCGTCATGGCGGTGGCGAGTTTGGCGAACAACTGTCTTTGCGCATCGTCGAGCAAGCCATGAATCGACTGGCTCCGGGCGGTTCTCTGGTGCTGTACACCGGGGTGGCGATGATCG
>NZ_JMCL01000091.1 GCF_000690905.1 Pseudomonas sp. Ant30-3
GAATGCGATCACGCACGGAGTCCGGGGAGAAACCGCCGAACACCACCGAATGCACCGCGCCGATGCGGGTGCAGGCGAGCATCGCGTACGCGGCTTCGGGGATCATCGGCATGTAGATGCACACGCGGTCGCCCTTTTTGACGCCACGGCTTTTCAGCACATTGGCCAGTCGGCAGACGTGGTGATGGAGTTTTTTGTAGGTGATTTGCGCGGATTCGGCGGGGTCGTCGCCTTCCCAGATGATTGCGATCTGATCGCCGCGTTTTTCCAGGTGGCGGTCTATGCAGTTGTAACTGACATTCAGCTTGCCGCCGGCGAACCAGCTGGCTTCGCCCGTCTTCAGGTTATAGCGCTGGACGGTGTCCCAAGGCTTGCTCCAGTCGAGAAACCTGGTGGCCTGTTCGGCCCAGAAGGTGCTGGGATGCTCGATGGACTGGCGATACAGACGCTGATAGTCGTCTTGACTCAAATTCGCAGCCCGGCGGACGGCATCGGCTTTGGGGAACGTGCTGATATCGAACATGACGGTTCCTTATTCTTGTTTTTCGACAAGAGGGAAGCTACGCGACCCTCGTAGGAGCCGGCTTGCTGGCGAAAGCGGTGTATCAGTCAATACAAATGTCGACTGACAAACCGCTTTCGCCAGCAAGCCGGCTCCTACAAGGTTAGTACCCCGTAGGAACGGCGTCAGATCATCCGCGGTGACGGCTGCGGAAGAAGTTGATCAAACCCTGGGTAGACGCATCATCCGCCGGGGACTCTTCGCTGCCGACCAGACGGTTGTAAACACCTTTGCCCAGGTCTTTGCCGAGTTCCACGCCCCACTGATCGAAGGCGTTGATACCCCAGACCACGCTTTGCACGAAGACTTTATGTTCGTACATGGCCACCAGCGCACCCAGGCGGCGCGGGCTGATGCGCTCGACCACCAACGTGTTGCTCGGGCGGTTGCCGGGGATGACCTTGTGCGGTGCAATCTTGTGCACCTCTTCCTCGCTCAAGCCCTTGTCGCGCAGTTCTGCTTCAGCTTCTGCCAGCGTCTTGCCCAACATCAATGCCTGACTTTGCGACAGGCAGTTGGCGTACAGCCACTGGTGGTGATCGGACACCGGGTTGAAACTGACGATCGGCACGATAAAGTCGGCGGGAATCACTTGAGTGCCTTGGTGCAGCAGCTGGTGATACGCGTGCTGACCGTTGCAGCCGACGCCACCCCAAATGACCGGGCCCGTGTCTGTGGACACTGGCGTGCCGTCCTGACGCACGCTTTTGCCATTGGACTCCATGTCCAGTTGCTGCAAGTGTTTGGTGATGTTACGCAGGTAGTGGTCATACGGCAGGATCGCGTGACTCTGCGCACCCCAGAAGTTGCCGTACCAGACACCGAGCAACGCCAGCAGTACCGGCATGTTCTGTTCAAAAGGCGCGCTCTGGAAATGCTGGTCCATGGTGTAGGCACCGGACAGCAGTTCCTTGAAGTTGGACATGCCGATGGCCAGAGCAATCGGCAAACCGATCGCCGACCACAGCGAGTAACGCCCGCCGACCCAGTCCCACATCGGGAAAATGTTTTCTTCACGAATCCCGAAGGCTACGGCTGCCGCGTTGTTGCTGGACACGGCGATGAAGTGACGATACAGCTCGGCTTCCGAACCGCCCTGAGCCAGGTACCAGACGCGAGCGGCCTGGGCGTTCTTCAGGGTTTCGAGGGTGTTGAAGGACTTCGACGAGACGATGAACAGCGTGGTCTCGGCGCGCAGCTTCATGGTCAGCTCGTGGAACTCACTGCCATCGATGTTCGCCAGGTAATGGCAGCGCACGCCTTTCTGGGCGTAGGACAACAGCGCTTCGGAGACCAGCTCCGGGCCGAGGAAAGAACCACCGATGCCGATGTTCACCACGTCGGTGATCGGCTTCTCGGTGTAACCGCGCCACAGACCGTCGTGAATGCGGCCTACGAGGTCGGTGATCTGATTCAGTACCTTGTGTACTTCGGGCATCACGTTGACGCCGTTGACCGACAGTTTGTCGCCCACCGGGCGGCGCAGTGCGGTGTGCAGGGCCGGACGACCTTCGGAAGAATTGACGATTTCGCCGTCGAACAGCGCTTTGATCGCGCCCTGCAGATCAACTTCGTTGGCCAGACCCACCAGCAAATTGCGAGTCTCGGCGTTGATCAGGTTTTTCGAATAATCAAGAAACAGGCCGCAACTGCTAAGGGTGAACTGGGTAAAGCGCTGCGGATCGGCATTAAAGGCTTCGCGCATGCTGAAATCCTGCATGGCTTGGCGGTGATCTTTCAACGCCTGCCAGGCGGGCAGGGCGGTCACATCGTGAGGAGTGCGGTAATACGCCATCGCTGCGGGTTTCCTTATTACTTGAACGGCTTTTGAACACTAAAAATCCCGGTGCGCTGCAGTGAGCGTCCGGTCAACTGCGTCGACACGAATTCATGGCACAGGGCGAATACAGTAAACCTCGCGCTGCGATCTGTCTTGACTTTGTCAGACCCGACGGCAGTACTTTTTTATACATTAACTCGGGAACGGTCCGACAAACGGGGAGAGATTTTGAACGGCGGGTATTTTGCCGGGAAGCCTGAGGCAGCAACAGGCGCGACCTACGTGATTCTGTGGGAGCAAGGCTTGCCCGCGAAGGCTCGTGTCAGTCGACGCCAATGCCGAATATGACTACCTCTTCGCGAGCAAGCTTTGCTCCCACAAATGGGTCAGTTGTCTCAGGCCGGTGCGTCGAGATTCAGGTGCAGGTTATCGATCAATCGCGTGGTGCCGAGAAACGCCGCCACCAGAATCACCAGATCACGATCTTCCGCCGTGGCCGGGCGGAGGCTCAGCGCATGACGAATCTCCAGGTAGTCAGGACGCAAGCCTGCTGCCTCCAGCTTCTGCAGCTGCCCACTCACCAATGCCGGAAAGTCCCGGTCACCTTGCTTGATCGCCTCGGCAATCGCATTCAACGCGCGATACACCACCGGCGCAGTCGCCCGCTGTTCCTCGCTGAGGAAGCCATTGCGAGAGGATAATGCCAAGCCATCCGCCGCACGCACCGTCGGCTCGCCAATGATTTGCACCGGCATGTTCAGGTCATGCACCAGTGCGCGGATCACCGCCAGTTGCTGAAAGTCTTTCTGGCCGAAAATGGCCAGGTCCGGCTGAACCATGTTGAACAACTTGCTGACCACGGTAGCCACCCCTTCGAAATGCCCGGGACGGCTCGCACCGCACAGACCTTCGGAGAGTTGCGGCACGCTGACCCGAGTCTGCCCGGCCATGCCGTCGGGGTACATTTCTTCGACCGTCGGCGCGAACAGCAGGTGGCATCCGCCCTGCAGCAGTTTTTCCTGGTCCGCCGTCAGGGTGCGCGGATATTTGTCGAGGTCTTCGCCGGCGCCGAATTGCAGCGGATTGACGAAAATACTCGCGACCACGAAATCAGCCCGTTGGCTGGCCTTGGCGATCAGCGCGATGTGCCCGCTGTGCAGGTTGCCCATGGTCGGGACGAAGGCGATACGTTTGCCTTCGCCACGGGCGCGGGCCACGGCGGCTCGCAATTCGCGAACGGTTTTGACGGTGTTCATGCGGAGAATCCGTGTTCGGTACCCGGGAAAGTAACGGCTTTGACTTCGCTAACGTAGGCGCCCAATGCCGCCTGAATGTTCTGCTGCCCGGCCATGAAGTTCTTGACGAATTTCGGCACCCGGCCAGTGATCGACAAGCCGAGCATGTCGTGCAAAACCAGCACCTGGCCATCGGTGGCGCTGCCTGCGCCGATGCCGATCACCGGGATCTTCACCGCTTGCGTGATCTCTTCGGCGAGCTCGCTCGGTACGCACTCAAGCAACAGCATTGCCGCACCGGCCTGTTCGAGGGAAATCGCGTCGGCACGCATCTGCCGTGCCTGGTTTTCGTTGCGACCCTGGACTTTGTAACCGCCCAGAATGTTCACCGACTGCGGCGTCAAACCCATGTGCGCACACACCGGGATGCCGCGCTCAGCGAGCAAGCGGATCGAATCCGCCAGCCACAACGCACCTTCAACCTTGACCATGTGCGCACCGGCCTGCATCAGCAGGGCGCTGTTGGTCATCGCTTGTTCGGTGGTGGCGTAGGCCATGAATGGCAGATCGGCGAGGATGAACGCGTCGGTGTTACCGCGTTTGACCGACGCAACGTGGTAGGCCATTTCGGCAGTGGTCACTGGCAGTGTGCTGTCGTGACCCTGCAACACCATGCCGAGAGAGTCGCCCACCAGCAACACCTCGACGCCCGCCTCGTTACAGGCATGGGCGAAGGTTGCGTCATAGCAGGTCAGCATGGTGATTTTTTCACCTTTTTGCTTGAGACCTTGCAGCGTGGTCAGGGTGATGGCTGGCATGAAAAGTTCCTCGTTCAGGCGCTGTTGACACTACTGCGAGTAACGCGCGTGATTCTTCGTGAAATACAGGCGCACGGTCTGATGTCGTGCTTTTAAGGCCTGAATTGCGCCCTTGAATGCCGTGTTGGCGGCAGCGGGACGCCTATAGTCGTGAGGAGAACTCGGGAAGTCAATTGCGTGTGTTACCGGGTTGTTACGTGGGGGGTGTTACCGGAGTAACTGATGCGATTCAGCAAACGCAGATCGTATGCTCGGCACGATTCACTGTGGGAGCGAGCCTGCTCGCGATTGCGGTGTGTCATCAGCAGCTTTATTGAATGACACACCGCAATCGCGAGCAGGCTCGCTCCCACAGGGATTTTTTTTCAATTCGGCGGGAGCCGTTCCACGCCGAC
>NZ_JMCL01000092.1 GCF_000690905.1 Pseudomonas sp. Ant30-3
GTCCGCCCGCCGCGTCCTGGTACAGCAGCGTGATGCATCCGTAATCGGTGTGCGCGCCGGCGCCTTGCTGCTCTTCGCAGCTGGCGGTGTGGCGGGGTGGGTAGTGGATCATGCGCAGTACGCTGACGGGTTCATGAAAACGTTTGTCGAAGAAGTCGCGCTCGATGTTCATCGCCAGCGTCATCGCGCGCAACAGGGTTTGCGCGAGGGCTTGCATGTCGACGTAATGTTGCTCCATCAGTGTTTCCCAGCCTGGCACCGATGGATGACGGTTGGGCCCGCGTAGTGGTTTCTCCGCCAGCACGTCCGGGTGATCGGCCGGCAGGTGAAAGCCCATGTCGAAGGTTTCTTTGAGGTCGCTGGGTTTGTTCGGGTCGAGCTGCTCGGTGGCGATGGCGCCGTAGCCGCGATGGTGGCGGGTCTGGGTAATGTCGATCTGGAGTTTTTCATCGGCAGGCCGGGCGAAGAAGCGTTGCGCGTGGTTGAGCACGGCGTCGAGACGCGAGCCGCTGATTGGATGGCCCTTGATGTAGAAAAAGCCCCACTCGCGACAGGCGTTGTCGATCTCGTCGGCAACGGATGTCCAGGCGAGCAGGTCATCGCTGTAGAGCGGGGCGATGTCGATGATGGGTAGGCTGTTCATGCGCAATCCTTGAATGTGGGAGCGAGCCTGCTCGCGATAGCGGATTCTCATTCAACGATGAGGCTGGGTGTGACGGCCTCATCGCGAGCAGGCTCGCTCCTACAGGGTTTTGTGTTCGGCTCGAGAATTACTTGGGAATATCGGCCTTCATGCCTTCAACGTAATAATTCATCGACGCCAGTTCCGCATTGCTCGCGGTCACGCCCTCCGGGATTTTCTCGACGCCGGCCTGATCCTTGATCGGCCCGGTGAACGGATGCAGCGCACCGCTTTTTATGTCCGCAATGATCTGCTCGGCTTCGGTTTTCACGGCAGCTGGTACCAGATTGCTGATCGGCAGCTCAACCGTGCCTTCCTTCAAACCGCCCCAGTAATCCTGGGATTTCCACGAGTGATCGATCACGCTTTGGGTCGCCTGAATGTAGTGCGGTGCCCAGTCGTTGACGATCGAGGTCAGCACCGCTTTCGGCCCGAAATGCGCCATGTCCGAAGCGTAACCGACGGCAAATACGCCGCGTCGTTCGGCGGCCTGAATCGGCGCGGGGCTGTCGGTGTGCTGGAACACCACATCAACGCCCTGATCAATCAGCGCGTTGGCCGCATCGGCTTCCTTGCCCGGGTCGAACCACGAGTTGACCCACACCACTTTTATTTCTGTGCCCGGGTTGTACTTGTTCAAGGCGAGCTGGATGGCGTTGATGTCGCGGACCACTTCCGGGATCGGGAACGAGGCGACATAGCCGATTTTTTTGCTCTTGGTCATCTTCGCCGCGAGGAAGCCGCCGACGTATCGACCTTCATACGTGCGTGCCAGGTAGGTGCCCAGGTTCTTGTCCTGCTTGTAGCCGGTGGCGTGCTCGAAAGTCACCTTGGGAAATTGCTTGGCGACTTTCAGCGTCGGGTTCATGTAGCCGAAAGATGTGGTGAAAATCAGGTCGTATTTGTCTTTGGCCATGTTGCGAATCACCCGCTCGGCGTCCGCGCCCTCGGCAACGTTTTCCACGTAGTTGGTGGTGATCTGGCTGCCAAGTTTTTCCGCCAGCGCCTTGCGCCCCTGTTCATGCTGATAGGTCCAGCCGTGGTCACCGATCGGGCCGATATAGACGAAACCGACTTTCAGCGGATCGGCGGCACTGGCCGACAGGCTGGCGCTCAGGCCGATGGCCGCGACGATGGCACCCAGCAGTCTCTTCAGCGGACGTTTATGCATGAATTCGAACTCCGTATTGTTTTTTGAGGTTGGCGGGAGCAATGCAATTAGCTGACCAACAGGACAACAAAACTCTTAAACCGTGGCGCGGCCATCGTGAGCAGGCTCGCTCCTACATTGGATCGCGTTCCCCTGTGGGAGCGAGCCTGCTCGCGATGGGGCCCTTGAGACCGATAAAAGTGCACGCCCGAACACGGCCGCCATCCACTGGTGCGCAAAGATGTAACGAAACGTTAGCGACGCGCCGCAGTCAGTAGCTCATCACACTGTTTTCGCTTTACTCGGCAAGAAGGCCTGCAATGCTCTCACTCATCAAGCAAGAAAAATTTCTCCTGTTGGCCTTGGTCGCCGTGATCGTTGCCTATCCGCTGGAGCACTGGTTATTGCACAGCGGGCAAGCCGTGGCGCTGCTCGGCGGGCTGGTGCTGATCGGTTTCATCGTCGCTGCGTCCATGCGCGTCGCTCATCACGCGGAACTGCTCGCGGAAAAAGTCGGCGACCCCTACGGGACGATGATTCTGACGCTGGCCGCGGTGCTGGTCGAAGTGGTGATCCTGGCGATCATGATGAGCAACGAAGCATCGCCGACGCTGGTGCGGGACACGATCTATTCGGCGGTGATGCTCGACATCAACGGCATCCTCGGCCTGGCCGCTCTAATGGGCGGCATCAAGCATGGCGAGCAGTCCTACAACGACGACTCGGCGCGCAGTTACAGCGTCATGATTCTTACGGCCATGGGCGTGTCGATGGTGGTGCCGGAGTTCATTCCAGAGGCCAACTGGAAAATTTATTCCGGGTTCACCATTGGCGCGATGGTCGTGCTCTATGCGCTATTCCTGCGCATGCAGGTTGGGCCGCACAGTTACTTTTTCAGCTACAGCTACCCGGAAAAACGCCGCAAGAAAGAGCCTGTGGAAAACGAGCCCAAGCCGGTCAGTCTCGGGTTCTCCATTGGCACATTGGTGTTTGGCGTGGTGGTCATCGGTGCGTTGGCCGAAGTGATGTCGAAGACCCTTGATCTGGGTCTGGAGGGAACGGGTGCGCCGCCGGTGATCACCGCGATACTGGTAGCGGCGATTTCCGCCGCGCCCGAGATTCTGACGGCATTGCGCGCCGCGTTGGCCAACCGCATGCAATCGGTGGTCAACATTGCGATGGGGGCATCATTGTCGACGGTGATTCTGACGGTGCCGGTGATGGAAGCGATGGCGCTTTACACTGGTCAACCCTTCCAGATGGCAATGACGCCGGTGCAGACGGTGATGATCTTCATCACCTTGATCGTCAGCGCGATCAATCTCAACGATGGCGAAACCAATGCCATCGAAGGGATGACCCATTTCGTGCTGTTCGCGACGTTTATCATGTTGTCGCTATTGGGCCTCTGAACCCACCACAAAACCAATTGTGGGAGCGAGCCTGCTCCCACAGTTTAAGTCGGTGCTATGTCAGACGCCCGCAATCAACTGCCGAGCCGCCTGGCTGTGATCGGCAATCAACCCTTTCAAGTCTAGCCCTTCAACCTGGCCGTCAATCACGCGCCACTTGCCGCCCACCATCACCCGATCCGCCCGATCCGCGCCGCACAACAACAGCGCCGACACCGGATCGTGGCTGCCGGAGAAGCGCAGCTCATCCAGCTTGAATAACGCCAGGTCGGCCTGTTTGCCGACCGCCAGCTCACCGATATCGGTACGCCCCAGCAAGCTCGCCGAGCCTTTGGTCGCCCAGCCCAAAACCAGTTCCGGGGTGATCTTTTCCGCGCCGTAGCGCAGGCGCTGGATATACAGCGCCTGACGCGTTTCGAGCATCATGTTCGACGCATCGTTGGAGGCGGAACCGTCCACGCCCAGCCCGAGCAACGCGCCGGCAGCGGTCAGATCCAGCGTCGGGCAGATGCCCGAAGCCAGGCGCATGTTCGAACTCGGGCAGTGACAGATGCCCGTGCCGGCGGCGCCCAGGCGAGCGATTTCGTCCGGGTTGAAATGGATACCGTGCGCCAGCCAGGTGCGCGGGCCGAGCCAGCCGACACTGTCCAGATAATCGACGGTGCGCAGGCCGAAACGCTGCAGGCAGAAGTCTTCTTCGTCGAGGGTTTCAGCAAGGTGGGTGTGCAGACGCACGTCGAGTTTGTTTGCCAGGTCGGCGCTGGCGGACATGATTTCCGGGGTCACCGAGAAGGGCGAGCACGGCGCCAGTGCGATCTGGATTTGCGCACCGTCGCCACGTTCATGGTACTCGGCGATCAAGCGCTGACTGTCAGCCAGGATCACTTCGCCTTCCTGCACCGTCTGTTGCGGCGGCAGGCCACCGTCCTTTTCGCCGAGGCTCATCGAACCGCGCGTCAGCATGGCGCGCATACCCAGTTCGCGGACGCTTTCGACTTGCACGTCGATCGCATTCTCCAGACCTTCCGGAAACAGATAATGGTGATCGGCGGCGGTGGTGCACCCGGACAGCAGCAACTCGGCCAGCGCAACTTTCGTCGCCAGCGCAAGTTTTTCCGGGGTCAGGCGCGCCCATACCGGGTAGAGGGTTTTCAGCCAAGGGAACAACGGCTGATTGACCACCGGCGCCCAGGCGCGGGTGAGGGTCTGGTAGAAATGGTGATGGGTGTTGATCAGGCCCGGCAGGATCACATGCTCGCGGGCATCGAAGACTTGTGCACAGGGCGCCGAGGGCTGCTGGCAGGCGCCGAGCACTTCGACGATCAAACCGTCTTGCACAACCAGGCCGCCACGGGCATCGAGGCCGTTGGCTGTGAAAATGGCGAGGGGATTTTTTAACCAGGTACGGGTCGCAGGCATGTTGGCCGGCTCCTCTGAAAGTTGGGTTCAGGTTAGCCAGCTCAGTGATTACCCTGTCTGCTGATCCAGGGTCGCCGCGAAGGACGAGGTGCGGAGTTTCAGACAAAACCGCTTTGTCGGCAAGCCCGGCCCGACCAGACGATCAATATCCTGTAGGAGCCGGCTTGCTGGCGATGGAGTCTGCTCGGTATGACTGACAGCCCAAGTGGCCGTATCGCCAGCAAGCCGGCTCCTGCGATTTTAGGTGTTACCAGGGAATCGTCTCACCCTTGTAATTGACAAAATGGTGCCCGCCCTTGCCGGTGTAGGCATTCACCTGATCCACCAGCCCGCGCGTGCTGGTCTGCACGTCAATGTCCGCACCGTCACCGCCCATGTCGGTTTTCACCCAGCCCGGGTGCAGCGACAGCACGGTCAGTTTCTGCTCGCCCAACTGCGTCACGAAGCTGTTGGTCATCGAATTCAAAGCCGCCTTGCTCGCCTTATACAAGGCCATTTCCGGCGCATCCGGCATGGTCACGCTGCCCAGCACAGAACTCATGAAGGCCAGCACGCCGGTCTGCGGGCGGATCTGCCCGACAAAACGCTGAGCCAGATTGATCGGCGCCACGGCATTGGTGAAAAACAGCTGACCGACTTCCGCCAGCGTCGCACCGCCCGGCGTCTGGATGTCTGGCCCTTTGACCCCGGCATTCACGAACAGCAGATCAAACACCTCTCCCTTGAGTTGTTGGCTCAACGCGATGACCGCCTGCTGATCGTCCATGTCGAGTTTTTCGATGCGCACGTTGCCCAGCGCCTGCAAGGCATCGGCATTCTGCGGATTGCGCACGGTGGCGGTGACTTGCCAGCCATCGGCCAGCAAGGTTTTCACCAGCCCGAGGCCCAGGCCCCGCGAGGCGCCGATGATGAGTGCGGTTTTTGCCGTAGACATGAGTGCTTCCTTGATAAATTAGAATCACGGATTTAATGGACAACGCTGACCGAGCCGATGTTGCAGTTCGCTGCGCAGCGCACCGAGTTCATCCATTCGGGTTTCGATCAGTTTGAGTTTGTCTTGCAGCAGTTGCGTGACAGCACTGTCAGGGTCGGGCGACTGCCATATCGCGGCAACGCTATTACCGATTTCGCCGAGGGTAAAACCCAAGCGTTGCGCAGTCTTAATGTACTGCACCAGTTGCACCATCTCGCTCGGATAATCGCGATAACCGTTGGCGCTACGTTGCGCCGCAATCAATCCGCGCTGCTCGTAAAAGCGCAATGTGTCGCGGGAGACGGCGCTGGCCTGGGCTAATTCACCGATGCGCATGTTGATCTCGGAAGAGGGCTTGACCCTGGAGCATACTCCAGGCTTTAGCCTCGTTGCTTCTTGAATTTCTGGAGCAACGCGGATGTGGACTTCACTGCAATATCGTCGGTTGGTGCGCGGCAGTGCCTGGTATGACTTGATCGTCACGGCAGCGTTTGTCACACCCTGGAGTTTTGCGGCGTTGCATGGCTTGCTGACAAGCGTTAGCCAGACTTTCGACTTGTCTGGAGCGCTGCCGCCGTTTGAGCCCATGCACCTGTTGATGGCGAATCTGTTGGGCTCGGTTGTCTGCGTGTGGGCCGTGCTGCGGATACGTAATCCGCTGGAGATTTATGGGCGATATGACGCAGTGGCGCGATTCCTGTTTGCAGCGTGGCAGTTGTATGCCTTGCTGCAGGGCGCCAGTTCGCTGCTGGTGATTTTCCTGTTTTTTGAATTGGCGTGGGGCGTGGCTCAGGTGTTGCCTGTGCGGACGCCTTCGTCGGAACGCCGCCCGGAGCAAGCCCCGCATTGGCGGTCTGATCAAAGTGTGGGAGCCACCTGTCCGCGATGGCGAAACTGAACTCGGCTTGATCTCATGGTTTACTCGGTCAACTGTAGGAGCTGGCTTGCCAGCGATGGCTTTGTCTTGGGTGACTTGTTTTTTGCAGGTGTACATATCCGTTGCTGCGGTGGTTGCTGATATTGGTTCCGCTCTTACAGCGGGTCACTTGGAAATGCCTATGCGGCCCGGCACCAAGTAACTCGCCGTAAGGGCGAAACCAATGCAAGCCATCACCGCAGCAATGGATATGTACACCCGACAAATCCAAGTCACCCGGGACATAGCCATCGCCGGCAAGCCAGCTCCTACAATTGGCCGAGTACATTCTCGAAAGCCCGGCCAGATTAAAGTCCGCCATTCGCGAGCAAGCCCGCTCCCACATTCGACCGAGTTGAGCTGATCTTTTTTGACCGACACAGTTCTCATGTGGGATCGGGCTTGGTCCGGGCGGCGTTCCGACGAAGAGGTCTGCACAGACGACCCTAGTGACCACCCTGCCACGGCTGCCCCAACGACACCGGCGCATACAATCGCGTGCGCAGCGCATCCCGCGACAACAGCACCAAGACCACAATCGTCGCGATATACGGCAGCATCGCCAACAGGCTGGACGGAATTGCCAGCCCCAAACCCTGCGCCACCAGGTGCAGGATGCTGGCGAGCCCGAACAGATACGCGCCCAGCAACAATCGCCACACGCGCCAGCTGGCGAACACCACCAGCGCCAGCGCAATCCAGCCGCGCCCGGCGCTCATGTTTTCCGCCCACATCGGCGTATACGCCAGCGACAGATAGGCCCCGGCCAACCCCGCCATGGCCCCGCCAAACAATACTGCCAGCGTCCGCACGCCGAGCACCGGCAAACCCATCGCACTGGCCGCATCCGGATTTTCACCGACCGCCTGAATGATCAGCCCGACGCGGCTTTTCATAATCACCCACGCCACGAAGGCAAACAGTGCGAAGGACAGATACACCAGCAGGTCCTGTGCAAACAGCATCCGTCCAATCAGCGGGATTTCACTCAGATAAGGGATCGCCACCGGCTCGAAACCCGCTAACGGTTTGCCCACCCACGCTGCGCCGATGAAGGTCGATAAACCCACACCGAAGATGGTCAGCGCCAGGCCGGTCGCGACCTGATTGGCATTGAACACCAACGCCACCAGTGCAAACAGCGATGACAGCAGCATCCCGGCGAGCATCGCCAGCAACACGCCCAGCCAAAGATTGCCGCTGTTCAGCGCGACGATGAAACCGATCACCGCACCAAACAGCATCATTCCTTCCTGCCCGAGATTGAGCACGCCGCTCTTCTCGCAGATCAGTTCACCGAGCGCCACCAACAACAGCGGCGTACCGCAGCGGATCATGGCGTAGAAAATATTACTCAGCAGATCGATATCCATCACAGCGCTCCTGCATGTACGGCGGTGCTCTGCGTGCGGCGCGTCCAGCGCACCTTCAGGCGCGGGCGATACAGAATCAATACGTCACTGGCCAGCAGGAAAAACAGCATCATTCCCTGAAAGAGTTGGGTGATGGCCTGCGGCAGGTTCATGTTCATCTGCGCGTTCTCGCCGCCGATGTACAACAGCGCCATCAACAGACTGGAAAACAGAATGCCGATCGGGTTGAGCCGTCCGAGGAAGGCCACGGTAATCGCCGCATAGCCGTACCCCGGCGAGACTTGCGGCACCAGTTGACCGATCGGCCCGGTCACTTCGCAGACGCCGGCCAACCCGGCCAGTCCACCGCTGATCAGCAGCGCCAGCCAGATCAGACGTTTCTCGCGAAAACCGACCAACCCGGCCGCGCGCTTGTCCAGCCCGAGCACTTTGATCTGGAAACCGACGAAGCTTTTCTGCAGCAACACCCACACGGCCACCAGCGCGAGCAGGGCGAAATACACCCCGGCGTGAACCCGACCGTCCTCCAGCAACAACGGTAAACGGCTGGCGTCGCCGAACATCGCTGACTCGGGAAAATTGAAACCGGCAGGATCTTTCAACGGCCCATGCACGCAGAACAGCAGCAGATTGAGGGCGATGTAATTGAGCATGATGCTGGTCAGAATTTCATTGGCGTTGAAGCGCGTGCGTAACCATGCGGTCAGGCCGGCCCACGCGGCACCCGCGCAGGTGCCGACAATCAGGATCAAGGCCAATGCCCAGCGACTCTCCATACCAATGATGTTCACTGCCAGCGCACTGCCGGCCAGCGCACCGAGCAGCAATTGGCCTTCGGCGCCGATGTTCCAGATTCGTGCCTGATACGCCACGGCCAGGCCTAGCGCGCAAAGCAGAATCGGCAGCGCTTTGACCAGCAATTCCGAGACGCCATACACGTCGCTGACCGGCGCGATCAATAACGTGTGCAAGGTCAGCAACGGATCATGGCCGAGCGCGATAAACAGCAGCGAGCCACAAGCCAGGGTCAGGACAGCCGCCAGCAGGGGCGAGCACCACAACATCAAACGCGATTGCTGGCCGCGGGGTTCGAGTGACAGCAGCATGGGAAAACTCCGTTAAGCGGTGGCGTGCGCATTGGATGGAGACGCGTCGAACTGGCCAGCCATCCAGCCGCCGACGTCAATCAGGCGGGTGTCGACCGTGTCCCGAAGCGCCGATAGACGACCCCCGCACAAGGCGCCGAGGCGGTCGCTGATCTGGAAGAGTTCGTCGAGGTCTTCGGAGATCACCAGGATCGCCGCGCCTGCATCGCGCAAGGCGATCAGTGCGCGGTGGATGGTCGCGGCGGCGCCGACGTCGACGCCCCAGGTCGGGTGCGCGGCCACCAGCAATTTCGGTTGCTGGAGGATTTCCCGGCCGAGGATGAACTTCTGCAGGTTACCGCCGGACAGGCTGCGCGCCGGCATTTGCGTCCCCGGTGTCTTGACCCCGAAGCGGCAAATGATGTCTTCGGCAAGCGCTTCGACTTTGCTGCGCTGAATCAAGCCGTTGCTCACCAGTCCTTGCTGAAAAGCAGTGAGCAGCGCGTTATCCACCAGGCTCAGTTCCGGCACGGCGCCATGCCCCAGCCGCTCGGCCGGAACGAAGGCCAGCCCCCGTTGGCGACGAGCATCCGGGCGCAAATCTGCGACCGGTTGCCGGTCGAAACAAATGATCCCGCTGTCGTTGCGATGCAAACGCTGTTCACCGCTGAGCAATGCCAGCAATTCGTCCTGGCCATTGCCGGCGACCCCGGCAATGCCGACGATCTCTGCGCTGCGCACTTGCAGGTGAATATCCTGCAACGAACAGCCGAACGGATCGGGGTTGTGCCAGGACAAGCCGCTGACATCGAGGAATGGTTCGCCGCCCGTCACCTTCGGATAATCAGTCATCAATTCGGCCGCGTGCCCGACCATCAATCTCGCCAGTTGCTGGTCCGAGCATTCGGCCGGCACGCAATGCCCGGCCACTCGACCGCCCCGCAAAACGGTAGCGCTGTGGCACAACGCGCGAACTTCGCCCATCTTATGACTGATGAACAAAATGCTGCAGCCTTCTGCGGCCAGTCGACGCAGGGTGACGAACAGGTCGTCGGCCTCTTGCGGGGTCAGCACCGATGTCGGTTCGTCCAGAATCAGCAGCCGTATGTCCTGCATCAGGCAACGAATGATTTCGACCCGTTGTCGCTCGCCGATCGACAGGCTGTGAACAAGTCGCTCCGGCTCCAGCGCCATGCCGTAGCGAAGGGACACCTCACGAATTTTCGGTTCAAGCTGTTTCGGCGTTCCAGCGGCAGAGCCCATCGCCAGTGCAATGTTCTGCGCCACGCTCAGGGTTTCAAACAGCGAAAAATGCTGAAACACCATGCCGATCCCCAGGCTGCGAGCCTGCGCCGGATTGCGCATATTCACGCGTTGCCCTTGCCAGATGACTTCCCCGGAATCGGCGTGGGTGACGCCGTAGATGATCTTCATCAGTGTGCTTTTCCCGGCACCATTTTCGCCGAGCAGCGCGTGAATCTCGCCCGGAGCAATGCTCAGGTCAATGGCGTCATTGGCCAGGCAGCCCGGGTAGCGTTTGCTGATAGCGCGCAATTGCAGGCGCGGTGTTGAATCGGAACTTGGCTCGGGGTTAGACATGACAGGCTCAGTTACATGAAGAGATGCCTGTGGATAAAGCAATTTCCTGGCCAGTAGGTCAGGAAAAAAATCCAACCGCGTCGCGCGGGGTATTTGGAACCGCATTGCCCGTTGCATTGGTAGCGAACAGGCACTAATTGAGGGCAATTTCTTTAAGTGGGCTCTGGTTTGGCTCACGACGAATTGATCAAAAAACGATCAGGCGGGATCAGCCCATGCCGGGCATGCAACCGAGGCAGTAATAAACGGGTTATCCACAGATTGCTCCACAGTATTTGTGCGCAATCCGGAGTAATGGGCATAAGCACTGCAGGGCTTTGTCCTAAAGGTGCTAAACGCGGCTAACTGTTTGTTTTATGGTGGATTTAGCTAGATTTCAGGCTCTTTGGACAAAAAATGATCAAAGCCCGCAAAGCCGCATGACAGAAGGGTTACAGCGTGATGTGCTCAGGTTATCCACAGCCGGGTGCACAGTAGATGTGGGCAAATGCGCCATTGATTGAATCGCTCCCTCTGAGACCCGTAGGAGCTGCCGAAGGCTGCGATCTCCAGTTCTTCTAACGCCGCAACAAAATCCGCCCGCGGCTCAAGTCCGCGAGTTGGTTCTGCAGCGTCTCGATCTGCGCTTCACCAATCGCCAACTGCAGCTCGACGCCATTAGCGGTGAACGTTTCTTCCACCACTAAACCGCCTAATTCTGCCAAGCGAATTTTCAACAGCGTCAGTTCGGCGAAGCTGCAGGAGCAACTCACCGGCACGCGGCTGATCAACTCGATTTTCGCCGCCGCCTGCAGGCACTTGTTGGCGCCGCCTCCATACGCTCGGGCGAGCCCGCCGGTACCCAGCTGGATGCCGCCGTACCAACGAATCACCAGCACCGCCACCTGATCGCAATCCTGCGCGTCGATTGCCGCCAGAATCGGCCGCCCGGCGGTCCCCCCCGGTTCGCCATCATCGGTGCTGCGATATTGATCGCCGAGCTTCCACGCCCAACAGTTGTGCGTGGCATTCAAATCACTGTGCTGTTCGATGAACGTCTGGGCTTCAGCGGGACTGCCGATGGGCGCCGCGAAGGTGATGAAACGGCTTTTGCGAATCTCTTCGCGGAACTCGCAAAAACCGCTGAGGGTAAAAGGCATAAGTGTCTTATTGAGTTGAAGTCAGGCCGCAGCCTTTGAGAATGATGCGGATCAGATTGTCGCCGGCGTCTTCCATGTCTTGCTTGGTCAACTTGCTGCGACCGGTGACCCGGCAGATCTGAGTGGCGAAGTCGGCGTAATGCTGGGTGCTGCCCCACAGCAGAAAGATCAGGTGTACCGGGTCGACCGGGTCCATTTTGCCAGCGTCGATCCAGGCTTGAAACACAGCCGCTCGACCCTGGAACCACGCCCGGTAATCCTGATTGAAATATTCGCTCAGGCATCCGCCACCGCTGATCACTTCCATCGCAAAAATCCGCGAGGCTTGTGGCTGGCGACGGGAGAATTCCATCTTGGCGCGGATATAGCGCGTCAATGCTTCGGCTGGATCGTCGTCGGCCGTCAGGGTATTGAAGGTGCTGTCCCACAACTCGATGATGTTGCTCAACACGGCCACGTACAGCCCAAGCTTGTTGGTGAAGTAGTAATGCAGATTCGCCTTGGGCAACCCGGCATTCAGCGCGATGGTATTCATGCTCGTGCCTTTGTAACCGTGACGGGCGAACTCGTCTTCGGCGGCTTTGATGATGGCCTCTTCGTTCTTCTGACGAATGCGGCTGGCGGGTTTGCCGCCATGGGCGGGGACTTCAAAGGTCATAGGCACTTCCGGACAGGTGAGTGGGTGCGGCCTTAAGGTTGATAGCGCACGAACGGGCTTCAGACAAGTGCCGCGTGAGACTTGCAGGCGCAGAGCTTGCTCGGGTTTCGCTGCACTAGCGAGTGGCGGCGAGGCTCTCCAGAAAGCTTTCCAGTACCAGGTGCGGGCGACGACCCTTGCGCGTGACCGATGCGAGGCTCAGGTCATAAAAACGGTCGTCGGGTTTCAGCGCACGCAAGCGCCCTTGCTGAACCCAGAGGCTCGCATAGTGATCCGGCAGATAGCCGATGTAGCGCCCGGTCAGGATCAGAAACGCCATGCCCTCGCGATCGGACGCACTGGCGGTGCAGTTCAGCGCCTGGTAATGCGCCTGGATGTCTGCGGGTAAACGAAAGGTCGGCGCGATCGCGTCCTGACTATCGAGGCGCTCGTCATTCAGTTGTTTGTCATCGACATAAAACAACGGATGGCCCACCGCGCAGTACAACAGCGACCGCTCACTGTACAGCGGCTGATACTCCAGGCCGGACAGCGCACTGGCTTGCGGAACGACGCCAACGTGCAAGCGCCCGTCAAGCACACCTTGTTCGACTTCGTTGGGGGCGATCATGCGGATCTGGATCTGCACGTCAGGCCCGCGTTCCTTCAATTGCGCCAAGGCGTGGGTGATGCGCATGTGGGGGAGGGTGACCAGGTTGTCGGTCAGGCCGATGGTCAATTCGCCCCGCAGGTGCTGATGCAGACCGTTGACCTCAGTGCGGAAACTTTCCAGCGCACTGAGTAGTTGCAGCGAAGACTGGTAAACCTCGCGGCCTTCCTCGGTCAGGGAAAATCCCGCGCGACCGCGCTGGCACAAACGTAAACCGAGGCGCTGCTCCAGGTCGCTCATCTGCTGGCTGATCGCCGAGCGACCGATACCGAGCACGGATTCCGCCGCAGAAAAACCGCCACATTCCACGACGCTGCGAAATATGCGCAGCAAGCGAATATCAAAATCGCTGACCTGGGCCAGCGGATCGGGGCGACGAGTGCTCATATTGTTATTACTCGTAAGTTTAGTAGGGGGCAGACTGAACATTAGAAAAGTTGGATTTCACCGACTTTATCGCCGTGGCAATTTAGTCGCAAGAACGCTTTTCATCTCCACGCCGCTATTTGCCTTGCGAGGTTTGTCCCATGAACTTGCCTGAAAACGCCCCGTCTTCCCTGGCCAGCCAGCTAAAGCTCGATGCTCACTGGATGCCTTACACCGCCAACCGAAATTTCCAGCGCGATCCGCGACTGATCGTGGCGGCGCAAGGCAGTTGGCTGACGGACGACAAGGGTCGCCAGGTCTACGATTCGCTGTCCGGTCTGTGGACCTGCGGCGCCGGGCATACCCGCAAGGAAATTCAGGAAGCCGTTGCCAAGCAGTTGGGCACCCTCGATTACTCGCCAGGTTTTCAGTACGGCCATCCGCTGTCGTTCCAACTGGCCGAGAAAATCACCGACCTGACGCCGGGCAATCTCAATCACGTGTTCTTCACTGATTCGGGTTCCGAGTGCGCCGATACGGCGGTGAAAATGGTCCGCGCTTACTGGCGGCTGAAAGGTCAGGCGACCAAGACCAAAATGATCGGCCGTGCCCGTGGCTACCATGGTGTGAACATCGCCGGCACCAGCCTCGGCGGCGTCAACGGCAATCGCAAGATGTTTGGTCAGGCCATGATGGACGTCGATCACCTGCCGCACACGTTGCTGGCCAGCAATGCTTATTCGCGAGGTATGCCGACTGAGGGCGGTATCGCTCTGGCAGACGAGCTGCTCAAACTGATCGAGTTGCATGACGCGTCGAACATCGCCGCCGTTTTCGTCGAGCCGATGGCTGGTTCCGCGGGTGTGCTGGTACCACCGCAGGGTTACTTGAAGCGTCTGCGCGAGATCTGCGATCAGCACAATATTCTGCTGGTGTTCGACGAAGTGATTACCGGCTTCGGTCGTACCGGTTCGATGTTTGGCGCAGACAGCTTCGGCGTTACCCCGGATCTGATGTGCATCGCCAAGCAAATCACCAACGGCGCGATCCCGATGGGTGCGGTGATTGCCAGCTCCGAGATCTACCAGACCTTCATGAACCAGGCGACGCCTGAATACGCAGTGGAATTCCCGCACGGTTACACCTATTCCGCTCACCCGGTAGCGTGCGCGGCAGGTCTGGCAGCGCTCGACTTGCTGCAAAAGGAAAACCTGGTGCAGAGCGTGGCCGAAGTCGCGCCGCATTTCGAAAATGCGCTGCACGGTCTGAAAGGTTCGAAAAACATCATCGACATTCGTAACTATGGTTTGGCGGGCGCAATCCAGATCGCACCGCGTGACGGCGATGCCATCGTGCGTCCGTTCGAAGCGGGCATGGCGCTCTGGAAAGCCGGGTTCTACGTGCGCTTCGGCGGCGACACCCTGCAGTTCGGCCCAACTTTCAACAGCAAGCCGCAAGACCTTGATCGCCTGTTCGACGCGGTCGGCGAAGTGCTGAACAAGATCGACTGATTTTTCCCTCTATCTATAAGAGCGTCCGTTGAAGGGCGCTTGTACAACTTTACTGGAGCCCCGCATGAGTCTTATCCCGCATTTGATCAATGGTGAGCTGGTGACCGAAGAAGGTCGCACCGCCGACGTGTATAACCCGTCGACCGGCCAGGCGATCCACAAATTGCCATTGGCCAGCCGCGAAACCATTCAGAAAGCCATCGACGCGGCCAAGGCTGCGTTTCCGGCCTGGCGTAACACCCCGCCGGCCAAACGCGCTCAGGTGATGTTCCGCTTCAAGCAATTGCTGGAACAGAACGAAGCACGTATCTCGCAACTGATCAGTGAAGAACACGGCAAGACTCTGGAAGATGCGGCGGGTGAACTGAAGCGCGGTATCGAAAACGTAGAATTCGCCTGTGCAGCGCCAGAAATTCTCAAAGGTGAATACAGCCGCAACGTCGGGCCGAACATTGATGCATGGTCGGATTTTCAGCCGTTGGGCGTAGTGGCCGGTATCACGCCGTTCAACTTTCCGGCGATGGTGCCTTTGTGGATGTATCCACTGGCGATCGTCTGCGGCAACTGTTTCATCCTGAAACCGTCCGAGCGAGATCCAAGCTCCACGCTCTTGATCGCTCAGTTGTTGCTGGAAGCCGGTCTGCCGAAAGGCGTGATGAACGTTGTCCATGGTGACAAGGCAGCGGTCGACGCGTTGATCGAAGCGCCGGAAGTCAAAGCGCTGAGTTTTGTAGGCTCGACGCCGATTGCCGAATATATCTACGCCGAAGGCACCAAGCGCGGCAAACGTGTCCAGGCACTGGGCGGGGCGAAGAATCACGCAGTGCTGATGCCGGATGCAGATCTGGACAACGCCGTCAGCGCATTGATGGGCGCGGCATATGGTTCTTGCGGTGAGCGCTGCATGGCAATCTCGGTGGCCGTGTGTGTGGGCGATCAGGTCGCAGACGCGTTGGTGGCGAAGCTGGTGCCGCAAATCAAGGCACTGAAAATTGGTGCCGGGACATCGTGCGGTCTGGACATGGGACCCCTGGTTTCCGCACAGGCTCGGGACAAGGTCAGTGGCTATATAGAAGACGGCGTTTCTTCCGGCGCTTCGTTGGTAGTAGACGGTCGTGGGCTGAGCGTAGCGGGGAACGAAGACGGTTTCTTCCTGGGCGGCTGCCTGTTCGATAACGTCACGCCAGAAATGCGTATCTATAAAGAAGAAATCTTCGGGCCGGTGCTCTGTGTTGTTCGAGTGAACAGCCTGGAAGAGGCCATGCAACTGATCAATGATCACGAGTACGGCAACGGCACCTGCATCTTCACTCGCGACGGTGAATCGGCGCGGTTGTTCTGCGACGAAATTGAAGTTGGTATGGTCGGCGTTAACGTGCCGTTGCCGGTGCCGGTGGCTTACCACAGCTTTGGTGGCTGGAAGCGTTCGCTGTTTGGCGACCTGCATGCTTATGGTCCGGATGGCGTGCGCTTCTATACGCGTCGCAAGGCGATTACTCAACGCTGGCCGCAGCGTGCCAGCCATGAAGCTTCGCAATTCGCTTTCCCTAGCTTGTAATGGGAGATGAAGGCCGAGCCCCTTCGGGCTCGGCCTTCGCGTTTCAGGGCTTTTTTGACCTATATGACAGAAATGTGAAAATAGGTATTGACGGCAGATTCTGGAAGTCTATAATTCGCCCCACTTCCGGCGCAGTCGAAACGGAAAACTCCTTGGTAAACAATGAGTTACGCAGTTTTCGGCAGCGGCTTGCTTCAGATCATCGAAGCCTGGAAGGAGTTGGAAGAGCGGTGTTGTTTGGCTCTTTTGACGATTCGATCTTCTCGGTCGAAAGCGCAGAAAAAGAGGTGTTGACAGCAGCGAGTAACGCTGTAGAATTCGCCTCCCGCTGACGAGAGATCGGAAGCGCAAGTGGTTGAAGTTGTTAAGGATTTCCAAGCGAAACTTTGAAAACTTCTTAAAATAACCGCTTGACAGAAACACGGAGCGCTGTAGAATGCGCGCCTCGGTTGAGACGAAAGATCTTAACCAACCGCTCTTTAACAACTGAATCAAGCAATTCGTGTGGGTGCTTGTGGGGTCAGACTGATAGTCAACAAGATTATCAGCATCACAAGTTACTCCGCGAGAAATCAAAGATGTAACCAACGATTGCTGAGCCAAGTTTAGGGTTTCTTAAAAACCCAAAGATGTTTGAACTGAAGAGTTTGATCATGGCTCAGATTGAACGCTGGCGGCAGGCCTAACACATGCAAGTCGAGCGGCAGCACGGGTACTTGTACCTGGTGGCGAGCGGCGGACGG
>NZ_JMCL01000093.1 GCF_000690905.1 Pseudomonas sp. Ant30-3
GCGGTTATTGACTGCGCGTTCATTGAGCGCTCGGCTCTTACGATTGCGCACTAATCGGATGCTGTTGCTCACTTGGGATGGCGGGTATACGTCGGTCATCCAGACGCGAGCAGCGCCCCAGCCCATCGAGCAAACCCCGACCGCCAGTCTCATCTAGACTCAATACGTAGTCGCAGGCAGAACCAAACACGTCGCTTTGGTGCAGTCCATTCAAAACCACCATGGCAAGCTGCCTTAATGCCCTTATTGAGGTGCGGCGAAGACCGTGCCGGGCACAACAAGATGCCCGTTCAGGGTGCCCTGGCCACCGGCCTGAGATTGCCACGATACCGTGACGTGGTGTGAGTGCCGCAGCCGACACTTTCGGACGAACGACAACCGCCTGGTTTGTCCGTGACCGTGAGGAATGCTGTATGCCTGATGAGATGTTGCACCTGCCGATGGTCAGCAGTCTGCTGGAGCGTCACAAAAGCTCCCCCGTTGCGCTGTTGCCCATTCTTCACGAGATTCAGGCGGGCATCGGTTACATCCCCGATGCCGCCGTCCCCGAAATTGCCCACGCGCTGAATCAGAGTCAGGCGGAGATTCGCGGGGTGATCAGCTTTTACCATGACTTCCGTACTGCACCGCCGGCCCGGCATATCCTGCGATTGTGCCGCGCCGAGTCGTGCAAGAGTCGCGGCGCCGAGCAGTTGGCGGCGCAGTTGCGCGAGCGTTTGCAACTGGACGATCACGGCAGTAGCGCCGATGGCAGCATCAGTTTGCGTCCGGTGTATTGCCTCGGCGCTTGCGCGTGTTCGCCCGCGCTGGAGCTGGACGGTCAGGTGCATGCGCGATTGAGTGCCGAGCGCCTGGATGCGTTGCTCGACGCGTGTCGGGAGGACGCATGATGCCGCGTTTCTATCTGCCCGGTGATTCGCTTGCGCGGGCCGTGGGAGCCGATGAGGTGGCCGTGGCGTTTGCCGCTCAGGCCGGGCAGCGCGAGTTGCCGCTGGACTTTCAGCGCACCAGCTCTCGCGGTTTGTACTGGCTGGAGCCGTTGCTGGAAGTCGACACCCCGCAAGGACGAATCGGTTTCGGGCCGTTGACGGCAGCCGATGTGCCGTCGCTGCTGGATGCGTTGCAAAGCGAGCCTTCCGCGCATCCTTTGGCACTGGGTCTGGTGGAAGAGTTGCCGTATCTCAAATCGCAACAACGCCTGTTGTTCGCCCGCGCCGGCGTTACCCGGCCTCTGTCGCTGGACGATTACCTGGCACACAAAGGTTTCGAGGGTTTGAAAAGGGCCATCGACATCGGCGGCGAACAGACCGCCACTGAAGTCTTCGATTCAGGCCTGCGTGGCCGGGGCGGTGCGGCGTTCCCGGCGGGGATCAAATGGCGCACGGTGCGCGCTACCCCGGCGGCGCAAAAGTACATCGTGTGCAACGCCGACGAAGGCGACTCCGGCACCTTCGCCGATCGCATGTTGATGGAAGGTGACCCGTTTCTGCTGATCGAAGGCATGGCCATCGCGGGAATAACCGTCGGCGCCAGCTATGGCTATATCTACGTGCGCTCGGAATATCCCCAAGCCGTGGCCACGTTGAACGAGGCTTTAAACATCGCCCGAACCCACGGCTACCTCGGCGCCAACGTCGGCGGCAGCGGCCACGCCTTCGACATGGAAGTGCGCGTCGGTGCCGGCGCTTACATCTGCGGTGAGGAAACCGCGCTGCTGGATTCGCTCGAAGGCAAGCGCGGGATCGTTCGCGCCAAGCCGCCGATTCCTGCATTGCAAGGTTTGTTCGGTCTGCCAACGCTGGTGCACAACGTGATAACGCTGGCCTCGGTGCCGCTGATTCTCGCCAAAGGCGCGCAGTTCTATCGCGATTACGGCATGGGCCGTTCGCTGGGCACGATGCCGTTTCAACTCGCTGGCAACATCAAGCACGGCGGATTGGTGGAGCGCGCCTTCGGCCTGACGTTGCGGGAACTGGTGGAAGACTACGGCGGCGGCACCGCCAGTGGCCGTCCGTTGAAAGCTGCGCAGGTCGGTGGCCCGCTCGGCACGTGGGTGCCGCCGTCGCAGTTCGACACGCCGCTGGATTACGAAGCGTTCACCGCCATCGGTGCGATGCTCGGCCACGGTGGTGTGGTGGTCGCAGATGACACTTTGGACATGGCGCAGATGGCGCGCTTTGCGATGCAGTTTTGCGCCGAGGAATCCTGTGGCAAATGCACGCCCTGCCGCATCGGTTCGACCCGTGGCGTCGAGGTGATTGATCGCTTGTTGTCCGCGCCAGACCAAAGCGCTCGCGATGAGCAGGCGCTGGTCCTCAAGGACCTGTGCGACACGATGCAATACGGTTCGCTGTGTGCCCTGGGCGGCATGGCGCCTTTCCCGGTGGCGAGCGCCCTCAAGTACTTCCCCGCCGACTTCGGTCTGCAGCCCTCGGAGGCCGACCAATGATCACTCTCTTCGACCCGAAAACCGACATCGATCTCGGCACACCGGCGCGCGACAGCCAGGTGCAGGTCACGTTGAATATCGACGGCCGCAGCATCAGCGTGCCCGAAGGCACTTCGGTGATGCGCGCCGCCGCGCTGATGGGCACCACTATTCCGAAACTGTGCGCCACCGACAGCCTCGAAGCATTCGGTTCCTGCCGCATGTGTCTGGTGGAAATCGACGGGATGCGCGGCTATCCGGCGTCCTGCACCACGCCGGTGGTTGCAGGCATGAACGTGCGCACCCAGACGCCGAAGCTCGCGACCCTGCGGCGCAACGTCATGGAGTTGTACATCTCCGATCACCCGCTGGACTGCCTGACTTGCTCGGCCAACGGCAATTGCGAACTGCAAGCCGTCGCCGGCCAGGTTGGTTTGCGCGAGGTGCGTTACGGCTACGAAGGCGACAACCATCTGGCCGATGTGAAAGACACATCCAACCCGTATTTTGACTATGACCCGAGCAAGTGCATCGTCTGCAACCGCTGCGTGCGCGCCTGTGAAGAAACCCAGGGCACGTTTGCCCTGACCGTTACCGGGCGCGGTTTCGAATCGCGGATCGCGGCGGCCGGTGGCGATAATTTCCTTGAGTCAGAATGCGTGTCTTGCGGCGCCTGCGTGCAAGCCTGCCCGACCGCGACGCTGATCGAAAAAAGCGTGGTGGAACTGGGTCAGCCGGAACACAGCGTGATCACCACCTGTGCGTATTGCGGCGTCGGTTGTTCGTTCCGCGCCGAGATGAAAGGCGACACGCTGGTGCGCATGGTTCCGGACAAAAACGGTCAGGCCAACCACGGCCACTCTTGCGTCAAGGGGCGCTTTGCCTGGGGTTACGCCACTCACCCGGATCGCATCACCAAACCGATGATCCGCAAACACATCAGCGACCCGTGGCAGGAAGTCAGTTGGGACGAAGCGGTGACTTACGCCGCCAGTGAATTTCGTCGGTTGCAACAAACCTACGGTCGCGACTCGATTGGTGGGATCACTTCCAGCCGCTGCACCAATGAAGAAACTTACCTGGTGCAAAAATTGGTGCGCGCTGCGTTCGGCAACAACAACGTCGACACCTGTGCGCGAGTTTGCCACTCGCCGACCGGCTATGGTTTGAAGCAAACGTTGGGCGAATCGGCCGGCACGCAGAGTTTCGATTCGGTGATGAAGGCCGACGTGATCCTGGTGATGGGCGCCAACCCCAGCGACGCCCATCCGGTGTTCGCTTCGCAACTGAAACGGCGCTTGCGTGAAGGCGCACGACTGATCGTTATCGACCCACGGCGCATTGATCTGGTGGATTCGGTGCACGCCCGCGCCGAGCTGCACCTGGCGCTGCGGCCGGGCACTAACGTCGCCATGCTCAACGCGTTGGCGCACGTCATCGTTACTGAAGGGCTGCTCGATCAAGCCTTCATCGATGAGCGTTGCGAGGGCAGTGATTTCGCTCGCTGGAGTGAAATGGTCAGCCGCGCCGACAACTCGCCGGAAGTGCTCGGGCCGATCTGCGGCGTCGACCCCGCCGACATTCGCGCCGCCGCCCGTTTGTATGCCGGCGCTGGCAATGCGGCGATCTACTACGGACTGGGCATCACCGAGCACAGTCAGGGCAGCACCGCGGTCATGGGCATCGCCAACCTCGCCATGGCCACCGGCAACATCGGCCGCGAAGGCGTCGGCGTGAATCCGTTGCGCGGGCAGAACAACGTGCAGGGTTCCTGCGACATGGGTTCCTTCCCTCACGAGTTGCCCGGCTATCGGCACATCTCCAACGAGGTGGTGCGCACGCAGTTTGAACAGGCGTGGAACGTCACCCTGCAACCCGAACCGGGGCTGCGCATTCCCAACATGTTCGAAGCAGCGCTGGGCGGCAGCTTCAAGGGCTTGTATTGCCAGGGCGAGGACATCGTCCAGAGCGATCCGAATACCCAGCACGTGACCGCGGCGATGTCGGCCATGGAATGCGTGGTGGTGCAGGATATTTTCCTCAACGAAACCGCCAAGTACGCCCACGTGTTTCTGCCGGGCAGTTCGTTTCTGGAAAAAGACGGCACGTTCACCAACGCCGAGCGGCGCATTTCACGGGTGCGCAAAGTCATGGAACCGCTGGGCGGCAAGGCCGATTGGGAAGGCACTGTGGCGCTGGCCAACGCCTTGGGTTACCCGATGAATTACCAGCATCCGTCGCAAATCATGGATGAAATCGCCAGCCTGACGCCGACTTTCAGCAACGTCAGCTACGCCGAACTGGAGCGTCACGGCAGCCTGCAATGGCCGTGCAACGCCGCCGCACCGGACGGCACGCCGACCATGCACATCGAGCAATTCGTGCGCGGCAAGGGACGGTTCATGCTCACCGGCTACGTGCCCACCGAGGAAAAG
Source organism: Pseudomonas sp. Ant30-3 (assembly GCF_000690905.1). Lineage (GTDB taxonomy): Bacteria > Pseudomonadota > Gammaproteobacteria > Pseudomonadales > Pseudomonadaceae > Aquipseudomonas. Next base: position 4,864 of record NZ_JMCL01000093.1, read on the forward strand.
GTCAACGGTCGTTATCCGCTGCTGCTGACCACCGGGCGCATCCTCAGCCAGTACAACGTGGGCGCGCAAACCCGGCGCACCGACAATGTCGCCTGGCACGCCGAAGATCGTCTGGAAATTCACCCGACTGACGCTGAAAGCCGTGGCATCAATGAAGGTGACTGGGTCGGCATCGGCAGCCGCGCCGGGCAGACCGTGCTTCGCGCGCGGATCACCGAACGGGTCGCGCCGGGCGTGGTGTACACCACGTTCCACTTCCCTGAATCGGGGGCCAACGTCATCACCACGGACAATTCCGACTGGGCCACCAACTGTCCGGAGTACAAGGTCACCGCCGTGGAAGTCAGCCGCGTCTATCACCCTTCCGAGTGGCAAAAACGCTATCAGGCATTCAGTGATGAACAGGACCGTTTGCTCAAGGATCGCCTGCAGGCCCGTGGGGCGAAAGCGGAGGTACGCCGATGAGCACTGCCAACCTGATCAAAATGGCCAACCAGATCGCCAATTACTTCGCCAGCCAGACGGACCATGAACAGGCGGTACTCGGCGTGCGCAATCACCTGCAGATGTTCTGGGCGCCGAGCATGCGCAAGGAATTGCTCGCCTGGCAGACCGAGCATCAGGGCGCGGAGTTGCATCCGCTGGCGCAGGAGGCAGTCAGCGGGGCGGGTTGGGGAGCTTAACGCTCTCAAGCCTGACCTGAAACCTGTGGGAATGAGCCTGCTCGCGATAACGCTGTATCAGCCACCCGAAATGGTGAATGTTAAGCCGCCATCGCGAGCAGGCTCGCTCCCACAATAGGCATGGTCGAACCCGAGCTAGAGTACGCATCCAGACACTGTAGGAGCGAGCCTGCTCGCGATAACGGTATATCGGCCATCCGAAATGGTGACTGTAAAGCCGCCATCGCGAGCAGGCTCGCACCCACAATAGGCATGGTCGAACCCGAGCTAGAGTACGCATCCAGACACTGTAGGAGTGAGCCTGCTCGCGATAATGGTATATCGGCCATCCAAAATGGTGACTGTAAAGCCGCCATCGCGAGCAGGCTCGCTCCCACAATAGGCATGGTCGAACCCGAGCTAGAGTACGCATCCAGACACTGTAGGAGCGAGCCTGCTCGCGATAATGGTATATCGGCCATCCGAAATGGTGACTGTAAAGCCGCCATCGCGAGCAGGCTCGCTCCCACAATAGGCATGGTCGAACCCCAACTAGAGTACGCATCCATACACTGTGGGAGCGAGCCTGCTCGCGATGGCGTCAAGACAGCCAACATTGATGTTGAAGGTGCTGGCCTCATCGCGAGCAGGCTCGCTCCTGCAGGGGTTGTGTTGTGTTTGAAATGAAGACTCAGAGCAAATGCTGGGAGATCAACTTTGAGATCTCGACCATTGAGGTTCTGCCAGTGAACTCGAACTTCACTCGGCCCAGCGACGAGAAATAGATCTCGAGTTCGGAATCCAGATCAAACGTGCCGGATGTTTCCACCGAGTACGCGACAATGTTTTTGTACGGCAACGATGTGAAGTCTTTCTTGCTGCCTGTCAGGCCCTGCACGTTGACCGCGATGATGCGCTTGTTGGTAAACACCACGCCGTCGCGCATGGATTTATAGGAGTCGATAACTCGCTCGTCGTCCAGCAACAGTGCGGTGACGCGCTCAGCGTATTCGTCGTTTTGCTTGAGCTTGAAAAAGCCTTTGTTGTTGAAATCAATCATCTGCAATTCCCTGTTTTCAAATGAACAGCTAAGCCGAATGCACGGGCAGTACCACCAGCGCTTCCAGGCCAACGATAGACCGATTACGCAGGCTCAACTCGCCGCCGTGTTCCAACACAATCGCACGCGCCGCGGATAATCCCAAACCGACACCGCCGGTGCTTTTGTTTCGCGAGCCTTCCAGGCGGAAGAACGGTGCGAAAACCTGTTCAAGGCTGGCTTCCGGAATCCCCGGCCCACAATCCAGTACTTTGATCCGCACTTCCCCAGCAGTGGGAAACAGTTCGACCGCCGGTTCAGTGGCGTACTTGATCGCGTTATCCAGCAGATTGGTCATCACGCGCTTGAGCCCGGACGGCCGCCCGAAATACACCAGCCGCGCCGGCCCTTCAAAGGCAATGTCGGCACCTTGATCGCGGTAATCATCCAGCAACGTTTGCAGCAGTTCCGCCAGGTCAAAGTGGGTGGCCGGTTCCAGTCGCGCATCGTCGCGGAAAAAATCCAGCGCCGAATTGATCATCGCCTGCATTTCATCCACGTCGCTGAAAAGCCGCTGCTGTTGCGCGGCATCTTCGATGAATTCGCCGCGCAATCGCATTCGCGTCAAGGGCGCGCGCAGGTCGTGGGAGATGGCGGCGAGCATTTGCGTGCGGTCGCGGATGAAGTGTTGCAGTTGAGCCTGCATGGCGTTGAAAGCGACGATCGCCTGACGGATTTCCTGCGGGCCGAGCGGCGCGATGGGTGGGGCGCGAAAGTCGACACCAAAACGGCGAGCGCCTTCGGTGAAGTGTTGCAGGGGCGTGGCGAGACGGCGTGTGGCAATAAGCGCGACCAGCGCAGTGGAAATCAGCGCCAGCAGGATGATGATCAGCACGCGCGGCGCTTCGTCCAGGCCCCAACTGCGGGTGGGCGGCGAGAACATCAGCCACGAGCCATCGGTCAGTTCTATCAGCAGCGCGTAACGCGCGTCTGCCGAGGACTCGGTCCAGTCGCTGGGCTCGTAGGTTTCGATGCGTCGCTGCCCGGCATTGAGCAATGGCTGCAATATTCTTGAACCGTCTTCGGAAATCTGGTCCTCCACGGGCGGCAGATTCAGACCCTGTCGATCACGGTGCCAACTGACGATGAAGCCCTCCTCGCTGGCAGCGTGGGCCAACTGGCCACGCAACGCTGCCGGGGCGGCTTCGATGATGCGAGTGACGGCCGCAGCTTTTTCCAGCAAGCCGATTTCCGTCAGCGAAGGACGTGCCCACACGCCGGCCAGCTGGATAAACAAGCCATTGAGCACCAGCGAAATCAGCATCGCCAAGAGGATCGTCAAAGCGATCCAGCGCGCCACCGTATCGCGGCGAATCCACCTCAGCCAATTCATCGCCGGGTCACGCTGGGCGTGAACAGATAACCGCCATTGCGCACGGTGCGAATCATCGCCGGGCGCTTGGTGTCGGATTCGAGTTTGCGCCGCAAGCGGCTGACCTGGACGTCGATGCTGCGATCGAACGCGTCGTGGCAATGCCCGCGCGCCAGGTCCAGCAGTTGCTCGCGGGTGAGGATGCGCTGGGGGTGTTCGACGAAGACCAGCAGCAAATCGAATTCGCCGGCCGAGAGCGGGATCATCACGTTGTCGGGCGAGCGTAATTCGCGGCGGGTGACGTCCAGGTGCCAGTCGGCGAAGTCGATCAGCGGCCGGGGTCGTTCCTGCGTCAGCGGCCGACGATCGTCGACGCGGCGCAACACGGCGCGCACGCGGGCCAGCAGTTCGCGGGCGTCGAAAGGTTTGGTCAGGTAATCGTCGGCGCCGAGTTCAAGGCCGACGACCCGATCACTGAGCTCGCCCATGGCGGTGAGCATGATTACGGGTATCGCGTGGCGAATACGCAATTGCTGGCACAGGACCAGTCCGCTGTCGCCGGGCAACATCACGTCAAGAATGATCAAGTCCGGCGGCTGGCCCTCGATGGCCGCCCACAGCGACGCGCCGTCGGTGGCGACGGCGACACTGTAGCCGTGCTGCACGAAAAACTTTTTCAGCAGATCGAGAACTTCGAGGTCGTCGTCGACAATTAAAAGGCTGTTCACCGAAGGTCACTTGAGGGCCGAATGGAAGCGTCATCTAAAACCATTAACGGCGTCGCGTCATATATTTCAACACTGCAATAAAACTTCAGCGCCGCAACAAACCTGACATCTTCGCGCAAGCCTCGAGGCCCAGCATCACGGCCACTTCCTCCCACCCGAGACTTGCGTCCATGCTGCCTTTCAACTGTGCTCCCTGGCTGGCCCGAAACACTTCGATTGTCGTGATGGTTGCAGGACTGGCGGGTTGCAGCAGCCAGTCGCCGTCGGATACGCAGGTCAATTGCGCCGACATTGCCTATTCGGTGTACGACCCGGTGGAACCGCTCAATCGTGGGGTCTTCGCCTTTAACCGGGTCGTTGACGATTACGCCCTGGCACCGGTCGCTCGCGGCTATCGCTACTTGCCGAACTTTTTCCAGACGGGTGTGCATAACTTCGTGGAAAACTTCGGTGAGCCAAAGGTGTTCATCAACGACGTGCTGCAAGGCAACCCAATGCGTTCGGTCAACACGCTGGGACGCTTCGCGCTTAACACCACGGTCGGCGTGCTCGGCTTGATCGACGTCTCGGGCATGGCCGGCATACCGCGCCACGAGGCAGACTTCGGCCAGACGTTCGGCGTGTGGGGCATCGGTAACGGACCGATTCTCGAGTTGCCGTTATTCGGCACATCCAACAGCCGCGATGCGGCCGGACGAGTGCTGAGTTTTGTGGTCGACCCCCTGGGCAGCAACAGCGACACCGTCGAGACGCTGTCCACGATCAACACCGTCGGCGGCATCATTGACGGTCGCGCAGAAGCCTTGCCGCTGACCGACAGCCTGCAAAAACTGCCGGACTATTACAGCGCCTTGCGCAACGTGGTGGCCGAGCATCGCGCGGCGTTCGTAGCCGACGGCAAACAAGGCTCACCGCATGACACAAAACCACAGTGCACAGGAGCATCGGCCGATGGCTTCTGAACAGCAACAAAGTCTGATTCTGCAGCAACGGGTGGCCTGGCAGGACCCGGCTAACCTGCATTGCCGGGAAATCACCCTGCGTCTATCGCCGGACTGTCGCCAACTGGTACTCAGCCGCTACACCGAACACTACGGCCCGGCGCTGGTGCGCTGGATCGAGCGCAGTCACACGGTGATGGTAAGCGATGTGTTTCGGTGGCTGGTGGCGAATGGGGAGTTGGGGGTGGTCAGCTCGGGGACCAAGTGACGATATTGAATTGTTGGAATTCATTGCCAAAAATCGGTTACACACTTTAAGTCCAAATACGGCTCCAACCCGCTTCATCGCATTGACTCTGGGGGATTCGTCGCAGAAAATCACCGCAATCGCGCCCAGACCTCTGGTGCTGGCTAGTCCGGCACTATGTTTGGGCCTTCTTCTTTCTGGGACATGGAATGTTGCAGCAATTAGCCCCGCCAAAACCGTTTCGGTCCTATCGTGAACTCTCTGCACTTCTCATCAAAAGAGGAATGCGGATCACTGATGTAGTGCGTGCGGAGCGCAAACTCAGTCAAGTTGGCTACTATCGACTGAGCGGTTTTTGGTACCCATGCCGAGAGTTTTTGCGCGATGCTGATGACAACGTGGTCATCTGTAATGTCAGCAAAAAACCCCTACGACAGAATATCTTCACGCCAGGGACCTACTTTGATGCGGCGTTTGAAATCTACCTTTTTGATAAAAAACTGCGCCAGTTGATGCTTGATGCCATAGAGCGTATTGAGGTGCACGTGCGTTCAGTCATCGCGCACGAGGTGGGTTACCACGATCCATTGGCATACCAAAGCAGCAGGTTTATCAATCCGTCGCAAACCCGGATGTTTAGTAACAAGCAGGGCCGGCAACGTAATATCTGGAATGAATGGCTCAACCGCCAATCTGAGCAGATAGGACGCAGCGGCGACGACAGCATTGAATGGCATCGACTTCACAGTAAAGCGATGCCCTTCTGGGTAGTAGTCGAGGCATGGGATTTCGGAACCGCATCGAAGTATTTCGAAATTCTCAAAGATTTGCACAGGAACAGAATCAGCCAACGGCTTGGCCTGAAGAACGCAAAGGTTCTCAAAGAATGGCTGCAGGAAATAAACACACTCCGCAACCGCTGCGCCCACCACTGCCGTATCTGGAATCAGGTCTCGACGAACCCGCTGCCCACCGTGCCTGAGAATCCTTACTTTCAACGCCTTGCCCTGGACGCAAATGCGCGCACCCGTCTCTACGGGCTGATTGCAGTGATTTGGTATCTCGTCAAAGGAATCGGTGCCAATTCACAATGGATATCCCAAGTAGCGGACGTCATTGACTCCAAACCGGAAGTGCCAGGCTGTCCTTTCTCAGCGCTGGGCTTGCCGACTGAGGCTGGGTTCCCTAGACAAATGTTCAGTATCTAACCTTGCGCCCTTTCCACGACTGACATCTACGTTCCGGCAAGATTGGCAACAATTCGTTGACACCACCTGCGGTATTATCTGGCGCCTTCGCACCTTGATTTTTTTGAATTGGATGTCCATGCCTTCGCCACTCCCCGACGCCTCGCAACCTCTTCCTCCCGTTCTGGTCGGCCCGCTGTTGCGGCGTCTTGAGCCAACGCGGCTGGTGTTGTGGCTGGTCGGGTCGCGGGCGTTGTCGCTGACGTTGCGTCTGCAAAACCGTGCCGATATGCGCCTGGATGCCGGGCAGTGCACGATCATTCCGGTGGGTGCGCAGGCGTTTGTTCATTTGATCGACGTGGCGCTGGACACCGCCCTGCCCTGCGATACGTTGATCGAATACGACCTGCTGATTGATGACGCCGCGACGGGTATCGCCGAGTGGGCGCCGCATCTGTTGTACGGCGAAGCGCGGTCGCCCAACCTGGTTGTTCGCTCAAAAATTGATCAGCTGCTGCACGGTTCCTGCCGCAAACCGCACTTCCCTGCGGCCGATGGTTTGCTGTGTGTGGATCGTTTGCTGGCGGCGGAGCATGAAGCGAAAGATCGCCCGGCGCTGCTAATGATGAGCGGCGATCAGGTGTACGCCGACGATGTTGCCGGCCCGACGTTGCGCGCGATCCATGCCCTGATCGAGCGGCTTGGCCTGTTCGAGGAGCACCTTGAAGGTGCCGTGGTGAGCGACAGCGCCAAGCTCTACGAACATGCCGCCAGTTATTACCACCGTGCGGATTTATTACCCGCGCTGCAGGGTAATGAGACGTTGCGTGAGCGATTTTTCGGCGGCGCGCGTAAGCCGATTTTCACCAGCAGCAGCGCCGACAATCACTTGGTGACGTTTGCCGAAGTCATGGCCATGTACTTTTTGGTTTGGTCGCCGACACCGTGGACACTGATCGCACCGAAGCCGCCGAAACTGATCCCCGAACGCCGGATGGCCGTAGGCCGTTTCCTCCCATTGCGCGGAAAGATTCCAGTCGTCCGTAATATCGTGGTCATCGAAAATCATCAGACACGGGATGTGCGCAAAGGCCCGAGCCACGCCGGGCAGCCCGGCCTTGAAGTCGTCGATACGCGTCTGCTCCAGCGCATAACGCTTGCGGTTCTCAAAGCGCATCATCGGCAACGCGCTGATTGCTTATATGTTGTGCCAGGCTTGGGGCAACAATCCGGATGCGTTCGGCACGCTGCTGAAGAAGACCGCCGGGCTGATTTCGACCGGGGACGACCGGTATCTGGATAGCCCGGTGCAGGACGAGCTGATCGATGATCTGCTGAAGTTTCAGCGCTGGCATTACGTGCTGCCGACTAGCCCGGCCGTCGTCGTACTCGACACCCGCACCCGGCGCTGGCGCAGTGAGATGACGTTGAAGCAACCGTCGGGTTTGCTCGACTGGGAAGCGCTCAGCGAACTGCAGCAGGAGCTGCTCGATCACCCGTCGGCAATCATCGTTTCGCCCGCGCCGGTATTCGGCGTCAAGCTGATTGAAACCGTGCAACGGGTGTTCAGCTGGTTCGGTTTTCCGTTACTGGTGGACGCAGAAAACTGGATGGCCCATCGCGGCGCAGCGCAGGTGATCCTGAACATTTTCCGACACTCGCGAACGCCCGGGAACTACGTGGTACTGTCCGGCGACGTGCATTATTCCTTCGTCTACGAGGTATTGATCCGACATCGCACGGCCGGCCCGAGAATTTGGCAGGTAACCAGCAGCGGCATCAAAAACGAATTTCCACCGAGCCTGCTGGAGTGGTTTGACCGCCTGAACCGCTGGCTGTATTCGCCCCGCTCGCCACTGAACTGGCTGACCAAACGCCGACGTATGCGCATCGTCCCGCACGTTCCCGAGCATGCTGAAGCGGGTGAACGATTGTGGAATTCGGCCGGTGTCGGGCAGGTGTTCTTTAACGAGAAGGGCCAGCCGCGGGAAATTTATCAGTTGAATGCGGATGGCTCGCCGAAGACGCGGATGGTCGCGCCTGAAGAGGATTGCGGCAGTTCGCCGATGGGTTGAGCGGCGGATAGGGACTACAGCAAACGCAGAAACGTCTCGGGGCATCTTCAACGATACTCAGTCCAGACGCAGATGCACCGTTTGCGTAACGACCACTCGTAGGTATCGCCTTGTCATCCTGTACTCATTTCTGTACGTTCCTTGCATCAAGCGAGGGCTATTCAATGCAAACCATCAACTACACCACTGCACGTGCACACCTTGCCGAAACCATGGATCGCGTCAACGAAGACCGTGCTCCGTTATTGGTAACTCGTCAGAAGGGCGAGCCGGTCGTGATGATGTCCCTAGCGGAATATAACGCGCTCGAAGAGACCGCCTATTTGCTCCGCTCACCCGCCAATGCTGAACGCCTGATCAAATCGATGGCCAATCTGCGTGCGGGGAACACTAAAACTCGCCAACTCATCGAAGAATGAACATTCAGTTCACGACTGAAGGTTGGGAAGACTATTTGTGGTTCCAACAAAACGATAAGGCAGGGCTCAAACGAATCAATTTGCTGATTAAAGCCATCCAGCGTCAGCCGTTCGAGGGCATCGGAAAACCTGAACCGCTCAAACACAACCTGAGCGGCTGTTGGTCACGCCGAATTACTGGCGAGCATCGATTGGTTTATGCAGTTCAGGACGAAGAGATACTGGTGGTGCTGTGCAGATACCATTACTGAATTAATCACCCCTCACAGACTGCCCGACCAACCCCTCTGACAATCATCTCGACCTCGCGCTGGTCTATCGTCAACGGCGGCAGCAGGCGGATAGTTTTACCGCGCGTTACGTTGATCAGCAGGCCGTGATCCCGTGCGGCGATCAGGGTAAGGTCGCGGATGGGCTGTTTGAGCTCGATGCCGATCATCAGGCCCTGTCCCCGAATGGCCAGCACATTCGGATTGTCCGCCAGTTCGCTGCGTAACCTGCCCAGCAGCCGTTCGCCCTGAAGCCTGGCGTTTTCCAACAGCTGCTGTTCTTCGATAATTTCCAGCACCGTGCAAGCCACGCGACACGCCAGTGGATTGCCGCCAAAGGTGCTGCCGTGACTGCCGGGGGTGAACAGTTCGGCCGCTTTGCCCCGGGCCAGGCAGGCGCCGATGGGAATGCCATTGCCAAGACCTTTAGCGAGGGTCATGACGTCCGGGACGATGCCTTCGTGCTGGCACGCAAACCATTCGCCGGTGCGGCCGATTCCGGTCTGGATTTCGTCGAGCATCAACAGCCAGGCGTGCCGGGTGCACCGTTCACGCAAGGCTTTGAGGTAACCGGGCGGCGCCAGGTGCACACCGCTTTCGCCCTGAATCGGTTCAATCATGATCGCTACGATGCGCGAGCCGTGCGCCTGCTGCACTTGGTCCAGCGCCGGCAAATCTCCGAACGGCACTTTGACAAAATCCCCCGGCAGCTTGCTGAAGCCCAGGCGCACCGCCGGCCCCTCACTGGCGGACAACGTGCCGAGGGTGCGGCCATGAAAAGCGTTTTCCATGACCACCACCAGTGGCTGCTCGATGCCTTTGCGCCAGCCGTACAGCCGCGCCAGTTTTAACGCGGTCTCGTTGGCCTCTGCGCCGGAGTTGTTGAAAAACGCCCGGTTCATGCCCGCCAATTGCGTCAGCTTGTGCGCCAGGCGTTGCTGCCAGTCGATGCTGTACAGGTTGGAGGTGTGCAGTAACAGACCGGCCTGTTCGCTGATCGCAGCGACGATTTTGGGGTGCGAATGACCGACATTGGTCACCGCCACCCCGGCCACTGCATCGAGGTATTCGCGCCCGGCCTGATCCCACAGACGCGTGCCCAGCCCTTTGCAGAAACTCAGGGCCAGCGGTTGGTAAGTGCTCATCAGGCAGGCGGCGGTCATGACATCAAGCTCCATCACAGGTCAGTGATTTGCAGTATGGTTAGCCACCTCAGCTGGATAAACGCTGCAAAACTTCAATCATCTAAAAGCAGAGCTTGATAATGGATCTGTTCCAGGCAATGACCGTTTACGTCAAAGTGGTGGAAGCCGGCAGCATGACCGGTGCCGCCGCAGCGTGCGAAATGTCCACGACCATGGTGGGCAATCATCTGCGCGCACTGGAGAAACGCCTTGGCGTGCGCCTGCTCAACCGGACGACCCGGCGTCAACGCTTGACGGAATTTGGCACCGCTTACTATCAACGCTGCCTCGAAGTGCTGGGCCTGGTGGCCGATTCCGAGCGCCTTGCCGAGCAGGCTCTGGATGAACCCAGCGGCACACTGCGCATTACCGCGCCACTGACGTTCGGCACCGAGAAACTGGCGCCGGCGCTGAGTGAATTCACGCTGCTGCATCCGCGGGTCAAACTGGACGTGGTGTTGACCAACCGCCGCCCCGACCTGCTCGATCACGGCTTCGACGTCGCGTTTCGGCTGGGCGTGAGCGAGCAGACCAACCTGATCGCCCGCCCACTGCTGCCGTACACCCTGACCATGTGCGCATCGCCGACGTACCTGGCCCGCCGCGGTATCCCCGAGCAACCCGCCGATTTGCAACTGCACGACTGCCTGTCCTTCGCCTACCCGGCCGGGGATGACTGGTATTCGATGGAGAAGGAATGGCGCCTGAACGCGCCGGAAGGTGAGGTCACCGTGGCGGTCAGCGGCCCGATGCTGATCAACAGCTCGGCGGGCCTGCATCAAGCGGCGCGAAGCGGAATGGGCATCGTGATGCTGCCCGATGCTTTGGTGGAGCAAGACCTCGAAGACGGAAAACTGGTCGCCCTGATGGAAGATTACCGGCCACCGAGCCGGCCGATGCATTTGATGTACGCCCAGGATCGCTACCGTTTGCCGAAATTACGCAGTTTCGTCGATTTTGCACTGCAGAAATGGGGCGACCACTAGCGGGCCCGACTCGCCTTGAACTAATCTGCGCCACTGGCAGCTCACTGTGATCAAAGCGACAAGGAGAGTGTGATGGTGCAGACCTCGAACACTGAGTCACTGAAGCTCAATCTGTCGGATCTGAACGAAGGGATGCTACACACCATTCTGGAGCTGGTCAGCGACGGGATTTGGGACTGGAACGCCAACACCGGGTTCGTTTACCGTAATCCCGGCTGGTACGAGATGCTTGGCTACCCTCCTCACTCCCTGAACAACACGGTGCTGACCTGGGAAAGCGTGATCCACCCGGATGATTACCCGCGGGTGATGGCGCTGTTCGATGATTATCTGAATGAGCGCGTGCCCCGCTATCAAGCCGAATACCGCTGCCGCATGCAGGACGGCAGTTACATCTGGATCGAAGACCGCGGTTACGTGCTGGCCCGCAACCCCGACGGTTCGGTGGCGCGGATGGTCGGCGCGCATCGCAGCATCAACGACAAAAAGCGCCTGTTCGAGGCGCTGGAGTTGCGCAATCGATCGCTTGAAGCCGTCGTCGAAGAACGTACCCGTGAGCTGTCCCAGGTTAATCAACAGTTACAAATCCAACTGGAAGAAAACCGCAAACTCGCGGAAACCGATGCACTGACGTCGATCGCCAACCGTTACCTCTTGAGCAAAGCCCTGCCGCAGGAGTGCGACCGTGCTCAGCGTTTCCGCCAGCCACTGTCGCTGATCGCCATGGACATCGACGACTTCAAGGCAATCAACGACCATTACGGCCATGCCCTGGGCGATGCGGCCCTGGTGCAAGTGGTCGAGAGCGTCAGGCGCTGCGTGCGCGAGGGCGATCTGCTGGCGCGCTGGGGCGGTGACGAGTTCATCCTGATTCTGCCCGACACGCCGTTGGCCGACGCCAGACTTCTCGCTGAAGAAATACGCCATAGCCTGGCGGCCCTGCCCGCAGTCGGTGATTTTCGCCTGACCCTGAGCTTCGGCGTGGTCCAGCGCTTTGACGAAGAACAGCAAACCGGGCTGCTGGCCAGAGCCGATCAGGCGCTGTTTCGATCGAAAGTCGCGGGCAAGAATGTGATTTCGGCGTGAGGTTCATTGATTCGTGACAACGCCGCGAAGGTCCAATAGATTAGGCGCCCTGAAAAGGCCCAAGGCTTTCTCGCCTCAACTCAAGTTAAAAGAAGTAGTGAAATTTCAATGTCCGATTCCAATACCGCCGAATCCGTAGTTACCCTGTCGTCCAAAGCGGAATACGAAAACTCCATCAATCTTTCACAGCACGCGCCACAGGCCAAGACCATCAGCGAGATGGTCCTGGACGCTTTCCAGTCCACCCGTGAGAGCGAGCAGATCCGCGAACTGCGCACTGCCATCCGTCAGGCGCACGACCGTTTCGACGACGATAAAGCTTACGAATTAATGGGCGAGCTCAAACAACTCAAAGACGCCGAAGCGGCGGACATTGCCGCTCTGGAAGACTTGAGCAGCAAGTTCCCGATCAGTCGCATTCTGTCCAGCTTCAAGGACGACCCGGCGTTTCAGGAAATCGTTTACGGGCTGGCGCTGAAGGTGTTGAAGCAGACGCACCAGGCGATCAGCAACCCGACCAGCGGCAAGAGCAAAGCGGCTCGCGCGAAGAAAGACGCCGAAGTGTTCACCATCAGCAAGGATGGCGAGAGTGTGACGTTGCCGCTGCGCACGCCGCGCTCGCGATTGAACGTGGACCGTAAAGCGCTGGAGTTCCTTGGCTTCACCTTCGTCGGCGAGGGCGATGAGGCAGAGCTGGAGGGCGAAACCTTCCTCGACAACGCCGGGACCGAGCAAGCGATCAACCGCAAGAACATCATCACCGCGCTGCAGCAGCAGACCGCGTTCGACGGCTACAGCATCACCGCGCAATAACGCTGATACACCCAAGCCCCACGTTGCCCTGCAGCGTGGGGCTTTTTATTGCGTGCTTGATGCGCCCTCAGGCTTTCCAGAAACCACCACCTAAAGCACCCGCCAAAAGGTGGTTGCAAAGTGCCATATCCTTCAGCAGTCAATTCTGATCCTCGCCGCTACGCTGTCCCGTAACGGCACCAGAATTACTTTCCCCAACCCTTGAGCACCACGGGTCCGCCTGCGGGGAGCGTCAACTCACTTTCCAGCCCAAGACTTCAGTGGTGCGATTGCTGAGGTCATCATGCACGCAACCCCTTTATACCGTCAGTTAGCCAACCACTACCTCGACGCGATCCGCAGTGGCACCTTGAAAACCGGTGAACGGTTCCCGTCCATCAGGCTGATGATGGAAAAACACGCGGTCAGCCTGTCGACGGCGGTGCAGGTGTGCCGCGAGCTCGAGGACTGTGGTGTGCTGGAGGCCCGACCGCGGTCCGGCAATTACATTCGCCAACCCGACACCTTGGCCAAACCCAAGACAGCCCCTCCTCCCCCGCTGGACAGGGATATTTATGCGGGCATTCACGAGCAAGTGTCGCTGGTGCTCAGGGCGAGCCAGCGCGCGACGATCAAGGTCAACTTCGCCAGCGCCTACTGCGCGCCGGAACTCTATCCGTTGAAAACCCTGCAGGACCACATGATCAAGGCCCTGCGCCGAGCGCCGGCAGTGCTGGGCACGACGGGCACAACCGCTGGCCACATCGCATTACGCACCGTGCTCGCCCGACGAGCGCTAACCGCCAAAACCCATCTGAGCGCCGAGCAAATTGTGATCACCCACGGTGCGACGGAAGCGATGAACCTGGCGTTGCGCGCGGTCACCCGGCCCGGCGACATCGTGGCGGTGGAATCGCCGACGTTCTACGGGTTGCTGCAAATCATCGAAAGCCTGAACCTGCGGGTGAAGGAAGTGCCGACGAGCGCCCACGCCGGGATCAATCTGTTCGCCCTCGAACAATTGTTGAATGGCCCGGAACGGATCAAGGCACTGATCGTTATGCCCAACCTGCAGAATCCGCTGGGCAGCATCATGCCCGACGCCCATAAGGCGCGGCTGGTGCAACTGTGCGCGGCGTACAACACGGTGCTGATCGAAGATGACACTTACGGTGAATTGGTCGATACCGACCAGCCGTGTTCCACGCTCAAGCACTGGGACCGCACCGACAACGTGATTTATTGCGCGTCTCTGAACAAAACCCTCGCGCCAGGCCTGCGGCTGGGCTGGGTCAGCGCGGGCCGGTGGCATGCCCGGGTGGAAATGCTCAAGCATACGCAGTCCCGCAGTTGCGAGACGTTGGCGCAATTGGCCGTGAGTGCGTTCATGAGTACGCCGTCTTACGAACGTTACTTACGACGTTTGCGGAAAACGCTTACCCGGCAACGCGAGCAAATGAGCGCGGCAATCCTGCGGTATTTTCCCGAAGGCACCCGTGTCACCCGCCCCGGTGGCGGCACGCTGCTGTGGGTGGAACTGCCTCGTGAGTATTCGTCCATGGTGCTGTTTCATGAAGCGTTAAAGGCCGGTATCCAGATTTCGCCTGGGGATATCTTTTCCAACGACAACCGTTTCAACCATTTCGTACGTATCGGCTGCGGCGCACCGTATTCGCCGAAGGTAGATGAAGCGCTGGCGACGTTGGGGCAACTGCTGAAACACCAGCGTTAATCACCACCAACCGTAGGAGCAAGCTTGCTCGCGATGAACGATGACGCGGTCATTCAGAAGAACCGCGTGATCGTTGTTCGCGAGCAAGCTTTGCTCCCACGGGGCTCGAGTGATTTTCAGATCGGGTTCTGGTGCAGGCAGATGATGTGCGGATCGTCGTTCCAGTGCGGAAACAGCTCGGCGATCAGCGGGTCGTGGCCGGGGATCACATGATTTTCGCCATCGGCCAGACAGTCGATCAGGCTGAACGCTTCCAGCGTCTGCGCCATGTCATCGAGAATCGGAAACGGGCTGCGCTGGCGGATGTTCGCCCACAAATGCGCTGCGTCCGAGGCCAACACAATCCAGCCCCGCTCGGTGTGCACACGCACCACCTGGCTGCCGGGCGTATGCCCGCCGACACAGTGCAGCGACACGCCCGCAAGCACCTCGACCGTGCCATTGTGCAAACGCATCCGCCCTTCGAACAACGGCGGCAACGCCGACATCACGTCCTCGACCTCGTAGGTTTTGTTTACCGTGCGATGGGCCATTTTCGGACCGGTGCAGAAACGCAGTTCCGCTTCCTGCAGATGCACCGTCGCTTTCGGAAACAAGCCCAGATTACCGGCGTGATCCCAATGCAGATGCGTCAGGATCAAATCATCAACCTGCGTCGGATCAATATCCAGCAAGCGTAGGGATTCTTCCGGCAGGCGATACATCTGACGGTCACGCCGCTGCGCCGTCGCCGGCTGAAAACAGGTGTCGACGACGATGACGCGCTGCTCATTGCGAATCACCCAGAAGTAATAATCCAGCGGCATCGACGCGTTAGGGTCGCCGCAGCAGGCATCGTAGAGAAAGTTCTCCCGCGCGGTGCGCTGGGCATTGGCGCCGACACGGATGGCGAACACTTCATACACAGGAATGGTCATTTTCACCTCCCGGTTCACGCGGCTGCTGAGGCTTTGAGGGTCGGTCGAAAATCGAAGTCGATCTGCTCAAGAATGCCCAGATCCTCCGCCAGACGATGCAGGCCGCTGTAGTCACGCATGATCGTCGCGTTCTTGTTGCTCTCCCGCGTGTCGGCGATGATCTGCGCGGCGTCCTGGACGCCAAGCTGCGTCAGAATGGCCTCCCACATCGAATAGTCTTGCGCGACAAATGCACTCAGCGCCACCGACAAAGTGCGTGCGAAAAAGCTGCGTTGCACGTCAGGCATGTTCGCGTACATGACCTTGGCCACCTCGGCGAGAATCTTGCTGTGCGCATATTCATCGCGATTGTGCAGCTCGGCCACGCGACGGTTTTGCGGCTGGATAGTGTGGTCATCCGCCAGCAAATCCAGGTACGCGTTGACGCTGATTTCGGCCACCACTGCAAAAGTGATCGCCGCCAGATCACGCTGCCATTGCTCCGGCAGTTCTTCGCGCAAGGCGATCAGGCGCAGGTAGGTCACCGACGGCGGCAGGTCCAGATCCTGATCAAGCGACCGCTGCTCTCTGGTTCGCTCGATGGCGCGCAGGTGCATGAGCGTGTGGTAGTGCTCATCGATCAGCGTTTGCTGCATCGCCTCGCGAAAATGCCAGTCGTCCTTACCGAGGTACTGATTGGCGATGACGCTCAGGGCCGGGTTGACCACATGTTCCTCGGCAGTGACGGTGCGCAGGTTGTAGCCGATCCAGCCCCAGGTCAGCACGCTGCTTTTGAGCTCATCGCTCAGCGCCTGGAAGGTCGGATGGTGGAAAAACGGCACCATGCATTCCGGGTAGTCCGCCAACGCCGGATCGAATGCTTCGCTGACCGCGAGCTTGTCCGGCGAACATACGGTCGCCCTTTTGGTCCAGGCCTGATTGAGCCGCACGACCAGTTGATGATCGACCTTGGCGATCTCGATTGCTGTTTGCATGACACATTACCTGTAGGACGCGTACCCGCGCGGAGTACGCCAATTGAAAAGTGCACGACGGATACATCAGGCCAGCCAATAGCGGGTCAGGTTCCGCGCCGGATCGGTGTAACGACTGCGGGCGTGGATCATGCGCCAGTTATCCCAGATCAGCAGGCAGCCATCAGGAATCAGCACCGGCGTGTTGTGCTGCACAAAATAGGCTTCGCCCAGCTTCGCGAATCGAGCCAGTGGCGATGAGCTGCCAGCGACCTTCGAGCGCTGCAAATCAGCCTTGGACGGATTCACATCGCCGTAGTGAAACTGGTTGTAGCTGAAGCGGAAGATGTCGCCGTCCTCGGTCGGTGTGAGGATGTACTCCTTGACCCGACGCTGCGCCGCCTCGCCGGGTTTGGCCGTGGCGACGAACTCCACGGGCGTGTCATCGAGCCACTCGCGCAACGCGGGCTCGGTGCGCTGCAGAAACTGTAGAAACTCGTAGCCGTCGACCAACCCAGTATGCCCGCCGCCGCAGGTTGCCTGTTGATGACAGTGCAACGCCAGGTAGCGCGGCGGCGGCCCGTACACCGGCGCTTCGGTGTGCGGGCCGATGCCGTTCATGCTTTGGGAATACGGCAATTCTTCGTAGCCCGGCTTGCGGGTAATGGCGAAGGCAATTTGCCCGTTGAACTGCGGAATGATCTGACCGAACGTTTGCAGTGTGCCTACAACATCATCGGCAAACTCGTCCGGCGTCAACACCGCCCAACCTTGTGCCGCCAGTTCTTCGTGGCGGTGGCCCAGTGCAACATAAGGCTTGGATGCAACAATCCCTTGATCTGACATGGTGAAGTTCCTGGCGGTTATCAGTCGTTGACGGTTGTGGTGTAAGCGGCAATGAAGTCGCGGCAGGCACTGCCCGGTTGATAGCGCTGATGATCAATGCTATGCACGGGTGTGATTTCGGCTGCAGTGCCTGTGAGAAAACACTCGTCGAAGTCGCCCAGCTCGGTAGGAAGAATCGTGCGTTCGACGACTTGATAATCAAGAGCCTCCGCTAGCTGGATCACGGTTTGCCGGGTGATGCCATTGAGGAAGCAATCGGGCAGCGGCGTGTGCAGCGTGCGGCCTTTGACGAAGAACACATTGGCGCTGGTGGCTTCGGCGACGTTGCCGCGCCAGTCGAGCATCAGCGCATCGTGGAAGCCGTTGTTCTCGGCATCATGTTTGCTCAGTGTGGCGATCTGATAATGCCCGGAAGCCTTGGCTTCGAACGGGGTGCTGCTCGGTGGCGGCCGGCGCCACTCGGCGGTTTTCAAACGGATGCCGGCCATGTGCCCGGCGGGGTCGAAATAGCTCGGCCACTGCCAGCAGGCGATGGCCACGTGCACACGATTAAACCGCGCCGAGGTGGAGATCATTTCACTGCCGCGCCACGCCACAGGGCGCAGATACCCGTCGACAACCTGATTGCGCCGCAACAGTTCATGGCTCGCCTCTTCCAGCTCGGCAAGCTCGAACGGAATGGCGAAATCCATCAGTTGCGCCGAGCGATACAGACGCTGGCTGTGTTCACGCAATTTGAAGATTTTGCCGTTATACACGCGCTCACCTTCATACACCGTGCTCGCGTAATGCAGACCATGGCTCAACACATGCAGGCGCGCCTGCGACCACTCGACGAACTCGCCATCGAGCCAGATAAAACCTTCTCGCTGATCAAACGGGATGCCATTCATTTCCCTATCTCCTGATGAATCGTCCTACGCGGTTTCGAGCAGGACCGGTATTAATTCCGCCGTCGCCGAAGAATCGGTCTGAAAGAAAAAACACCGCTCGCCAAAGGCAGGACGCAACTCGTCAAACCACGTCGCGTGAGGGTCGAAACGCGCATAAAACGTGCGCAACACCCACTGCGGATTTCGCGCCTGCAAAAACTGCAGCACAAAGACTTTTTCTCCGGCGACGGTTTCGATGCCGTTGATCAACACCTTGCCGTAGAAGGTGCTCATGGAAGGCCCGCGCACCGTGCGCGCCAGCCCGGAGACGCTGCGGTAGGCCGCCTGAAAGATTTCGAAGGCACGGGCCAGCGGCAGCGCGAAGTAATGGCTGGGCCCGGTGTCGCGCTCGACGAACATGTAATAAGGCACCGCACCGAGGCGTACCCCTTCCGTCCACAGCGCCGCCCAATCGCCCGGGTTGTCGTTGATGTGGCGAATCACCGGAGCCTGCATGCGCAGCGTTGCTCCCGTGGCACGAATACGTTCGACGGCCTGCCGGGCGATGTCCTGGCGGAGCTCAACCGGGTGGTTGTAGTGACCCATGATCGACAGGTGTTTGCCCGCCGCGACAATCCGTTCAAACAGCGCCAACAGTTGCGGCGCGTCCTTGTCACTGACAAAGCGCTGCGGCCAGTACGCCAAGGACTTGGTGCCGATGCGGATGCTGTTCAGATGAGGCAACAACAGCAACGGCTCCAGGTACGCGGCCAGCGATCGGGTGTTCATGATCATCGGATCGCCACCGGTGATCAGCACGTCGGTGACTTCGGTGTGCACCCGCAAGTAGCTCACCAGCTCTTGCGATTCGCGCGCATTGAACTTGAGTTCTTCCTCGCCGATGAATTGCGCCCAGCGGAAACAGAACGTGCAGTAGGCGTGACACGTCTGACCGGCGCCGGGAAAGAACAATACGGTCTCGCGGTACTTGTGCTGAATGCCCGACAGGAGTTTTCCTTCAAACATCGCGCCGTTGTGCGTCAGCTGCCCGGCCGGATGCGGATTCATGCGCAGCCAGATGGCCTCGATCCGACGTTTGATCGCGACCGCATCGTCGGCCTCGATCAGTTGCTTGAGCGAGGCGTATTCGTCCGGCAGCAGCATGTCCTGGTGCGGAAAGGTCATGCGGAAAATCGGGTCGTCCGGGATATTGTCCCAGTCGATCAACGTGCTCAGGACATAGTCATTGGTGCGAAACGGCATGACCCTGGCGACGACGTTCATGGCTTCCTGCAACGCTGGCGTCAGCTTGTTCCAGTAAGGCGTCTCGCGAATGGTGCGCGAGTTATAGGGCTTGTATCTCTCGTGCTCCGACAGTCCCTGCATGGCGACGCTCCTGAATCGTTGTGGCGGTGACTACTGAATGGAGGGCGCTGCGCGCTCGATGTCCATCCATGCCCGAACGCTGTCGCGGTCCCACTGGCGGCGGACATAGTCGGCAAGTCGTGCGGGCATCGGGTCGCCGTTGGCGAGCAGTCGGTTGAGCATGATTGCCAGGTCGGTGTCGGCAATGCTCCAGGCACCGAACAGATGCTCGGCGCCCTCTTCCAGCAGCCGATCGGCGACGAAGAACAGTCTGCCCACGGCCGCCAAGGCGTCGTCTGACAGCGGGGTGTCTTTCTTGCCGAAGTAGATGAGGTCTGCGGGGCGTTCCTTGCGAATTACCAGCAGATCGCTGCGCAGCCAGGCCTGGAGCTGCCGGGCACGAGCACGTTGCTGGATGTCGAGCGGATAAAGTTTGTTGTGCCCCGGCGCCAGTTCTTCCAGGTATTCAGCGATCGCCGACGATTCCGACAAGGCAAAATCCTGATGTACCAGCGTGGGAATTTTGCACGTCATGGAAATATCGCGATAACTGGCCTGATAATTTTCGCGTGCCTTTAAATCGAGCGTGACCAGTTCAAACGAAAGTTGTTTTTCCTTCAACGCTACAAATACCGACATTGCAAATGCGCTGACATAATCGGCGCCTAGATACAGCTCAAGCTTGGTACTTTCCATAGAACGCTCCTTTGCTCTAACCTCACAAGAGGTTGCTTGGGAACGATCGTATTGAGTTGGCTTTTCGCTGAATAGATACAGAATTTATTTGTTTCGACGGATACAGAAATTAAAAGCGACAGAAATAAAAAAGGGAGTCTGCAAAGCAAACTCCCTTTTTATAGCGAAGAGAAATTATTCCGGGACGATCAAACCACTGCCTCGGCGGAACTGCAGAGTTGCGCCATTTGCGGCATGTTGCTCATGTTCAGCATCGCCAGTGGCTGATCGCTGCTGTTGACGAAACCGTGCCGGGTCCAGGCCGGCACAAGCAGCACATCGCCGATGCTGACGGTGACCGCTTGGGCGTCGCCTAAGGTCAACTCACCGCTACCGGACTGAATGATGAACAGGTGCCACCAGGCATGAGCATGGCCATTGAGTGTCCCGCCGGGCTTCAGCCACTGCATGGACACCGCCATCCCTGGCATCAGGTTACAGCCATCGGTGCTGTTGTGATGAGCCAGGGCGACAATATCGACATCGCTGGACTCCAGGCTTTGGCGCACTTGCGCAAGTTCATCACGCCTCCACACTTTTGCAGTCTGTGGCGGCCGGTTCAAACTCTCGCGAAATTCCTGATACGGAAAATATCCACCTTTAATATCATTCATGCGCACACACCGGCTTATTATCGATTTGATCATTCGACACTGGGCCAAAAGCTAACGCTTTTAAAGTCACGCCACTTGCCTTCATATTGCCGAAGGGCGAAGCGCCACAATCATATCCACTTCGACGGCAGCATTTTTCGGCAGCTGATAAACGCCCACGGTGGTACGGGTATGTTTGCCCGCATCGCCGAGCACATGACTGAACACATCCGACGCACCGTTGGCGACTTCGCTGAGGTCGACAAAATCTGCCGTGGACTTGACGTACACGGTAACGCGCAGCAGCGCTTTGATCTTGTCCAGCGAACCGATCGCATCGACGATCAGTGCGAGCGCGCGCATGGCGCTGATACTGGCAGCCGTCTGCGCATCGCTCAGGGTCAGTTCCATGCCCACTCGCCCCGGGTACTGAATTTCCCCATTCATGCGCGGCACCATACCGCTGATGTACAGTTCATCGTGATGCCTGACGAGCGGCGCGTAATGGCCGCCAGCGGTGTTCTCGCCGTAGATGTCGTAACGCAACTCTTTCGCCAGGGCGATAAAGCGTTCATCACAGGACATTTTTTGCGCAAACATTCTTTGTACTCTCATGACGCATACTCCTGAAGAATTAGCCCGCTGCCCGTGCCGGTACTGCAAGACAGTTGATTTCAATGCGTGATTCAACGGCTTCGGCCAAACGCAGCAGGTCGTCGCTGAGTTGTGCGTAGTGCTCGTTGAACAGGACGATGTGACCGATGAACGACATGTTGTCTTTCACCACAGCGCTGACCGAATCGCCGATGCGTCGGCTGTACACCGCTTCCACCAGCTCGATACCCAGTTCCCGGGCGAGCAATTCAATGTCGGGGGCGGCGCGCAACAGGCCGCCGGCTGGGGCTCGCAGCAATCGGATGCCGCAATAGCCGCGAGCCACCGGTTGATGAGCTGCCGGCTGACCTTCCACGGCCCAGCGTACCCAGTGCTCCCAGGGATCGAAATCGACGAACGCCAGTCGCGCGAGGTCCCAGATGTGCATGCCGCCGGGGCGCATGTTGGTTTCGACGGCCGAGGTCAGGCCGTCGCTGCGCAGGAACACTTCATTGTGATAAGCGCCGTTTTCCAGCGAGACCAGCGCCGACATGTGCTGCCCGGCCGCTGCAAGCCGAGCCTGTACGTCAGCCGTCAAAGGCGCCGGTACGACCTGCTGGATTTCCGCGCGATAGGCGCCATCGGTGGTGGTTTTTTCGGTGACCCAAGTGCTACCCGCGACAAAATCCCAGCTGTATTCGCGGGCGTTCTGGATCAACTCCTCAATGACGATACCGCCGGCGCGATACGGTTTGAGCGCCAGCCAGGCTTCTTCGCATTCGCACGGATGATGGATGACGCGGCACCCTCGGCTCGCGCCTTCGCACGCCGGTTTGATGAAGGCTTTGCCGCCCAGTTCGACCACTCGCTGGCGCAGTTCGCCGAGGCTTTCGACGCGCGCGGAGAATACCGGCCGGTAGTCTTGCGGCGCGCTGATCGAGCGGGCTTCCAGCTGGCGAAATATCTGTTTGTCCAATCCCGCGCGAGCCTCGGCGGGCGTGATCCCCGGCAAACCGAAATGCGTCGCCAGCGCCGCGCCGAGCAGCACGCCACGGTCAGAAAACGGCAACACACCGATCAGCTTCCAGCGGTCGGCACTCAGGCAACCCGCCACCCATTCGAGGGAATCGACCACACTTTCGGGCGCCAGCGAGGCGCTGCAGACATGGTCGGCTACCTGATCGTCGCCGGGCCGGATGCCATCGACCACCAGGATCAACCGGGCGCTGTACAGTGTCTTGCAGAGGTCACGCAGCTTGCGGATATCGTCTACCCGATTGCCGTTGTAACCGACCACTACTACGCATGACGTGGTGTTCATGAAGCCTCCGAACTATGGAGTAAAAACGCAAACGCAATGACTCAGTCGTGCAGTGACGCGTTGGACTTACGGTTGAGCCAGTACCAGGCGAGGATGCCGCCCGCACCGATGGCGGCCAGGATCAAGGCGTTGTAGGGCGGTGGAACGACGCGCATGATCAGCACCGTCAGCCCGGCGCCAACGCCCAGCGAGACTTCCTTGACGAACATGTTGTTCTGCTTGACCGAGAAGTAGTCGAGGTAGCTGAACGCGCATTCGGCAAGGGACAGCAATGCAACCCAGATCAGCGCGCCGATCAGTGTGTCCACATGAAATGCGGCCGGTGATGAAAGGACGAGGAAGCCGCCGATGATGATGGCGATGACCGCGACCACCTTGAAGCGACCGGTACGCTCGATCAGTTTCATGACCGGCATCTGGGCGAACACCACCACCGCGCTGTTGAGGATCAGCATCAAGCCATACCAGGCGGGCAATTCGCCGGTCTTCAGCAGAATCGCCTGGGGCAGAATCGAGAACACGCCGAAGAGCTTGATGCCCATGATCAGGCCGGCGATGACCCACGGCAGTTTGTTGCGCCACCCGCTGCCATCATGGCTCGATGGATTGGCAACCAAGGGCTGCGTGGTGAACGTCGCGCCCATGGCGATCGGCAGACAGAGCAGGACAAACCCTGCGGCACCGAGAAAGAACAGGGTGGGCGTGAGCAGTGGCGACAAAAGGATCAAACCGGCCACCAGGCTGCCCATGTTCATGGCCACGCGGTTGTAGGCTGCGCCCTCTTTGGTCTGCGCGGCTTCACTCTTGATCAGGTAACCGGCGATAGCGATGCCATAGGCGAACAAGGCCGCAGCGAACATGACGATGCCCTGATTACTCGTGACCGCCAGCAGCACCAGCCCGAGTGCGGCGCACATCAGCGTGACGCTCAGGGAGCGACGGCCAAGCACCAGCAACGTCAGCGGCAGCAACAACAGCAAGGCGCGATAGCCGAGGGCGAGGATGCTATTGGTAGCCGTATCGAGCCAGACGTTAGCCTTGCCAAGCACTGCAAACAGCGAAACAGCGGTAATCATCCGGATCGTGAACAGGCGGATGTTGATCACTGGTTTGGCAACCGCCAGTGTGGTTGGAGCACTCATGCAACACCTCTGGAAACATCGATTGTTCAGGCGTCCAGCGCGAACAATCGGGAAAGTCTGTAAGGTGATGGTAGAGACACAGGCTTGTTCTGATCAGAGCAAATCTGATTAGAATCGAACGAAGTTTACTGCCGGAGAGACCAGTAAAATGCAGGTGCAGCGCGCAGTGATCGCCGCGATCGAGTTCCAGCCAGGAGTGCCGCTGGTGCAGCAGATCGTCGATCAGTTATCGACGGCAATCAGTCAGGGTGGTCTGCCGCACGGCGCGAAGCTGCCGCCGATTCGCGAGCTCTCTGACCTGATGAATGTGGGCAAGTCGACGGTGGTGGATGCGCTCGACCGATTGCGCGCCAAAGGGCTGGTGGTTTCCCGGCAGGGCTCGGGGCATTACGTGCACCGCTCCAGCACCACGCTGAAAACCGACGCCGGCCCGGACTTGCAACCGCAGGACACCCTCAGCGTGGTGCGCCGTGCGGTGCTGCAGGACACCGGCGCGTTACGGCCCGGCGCGGGTTTTCTGCCCTCTTCGTGGCTGCCGGCCGATGAATTGCTCAAAGCCGTGCGCGGCACCTTGCGCGCGACTTCCCTGCGCATGGGGGAATATGGCGTAGCCGCCGGTTACGTGCCGCTGCGCGAAGCGTTGCAGGTCAAACTGGCAGCCATCGGCATCGAAGCGCCCGTGGACCAGATCGTCACCACGGCCAACACGGTGCAGGCCATCGACATGCTCATGCGCCTGCTGGTCAAACCCGGCGATACGGTGCTGCTCGACGATCCGTGCTATTTCACCATGCACACCAATCTGGCCTTGCACGGCGCCAAGGTGATTACCATTCCCCGTGGTTCGGAGGGTATGGACCTGGAGGCTTTCGAGCGATTGCTGATCGTGCATCGGCCCGTGCTCTACATGACCAACAACGTACTGCACAACCCGACCGGGCACTCATTCACTCCGGCCCAGGTGTATCGCTTGCTGGAATTGAGCCACCGCTACGGTTTCCACATCGTCGAAGATGATTTGTATTGCGACCTGCAACAACGCAGCACCCCTCGCCTGGCTGCGGGCGGGCTGGACAACGTCAGCTACGTTTCCGGCTTCTCCAAAACCCTGACCGCCAACAGCCGCGTCAGCTTCGCGGTGCTGTCACCGCCACTGGCCGCCCGCATGATCACCCTGAAAATGGCCTGCGGTGGCATGACGTCGGAGCTGGCGGAGCAGATCATCTGCACGATGCTCAGCGACGGCAGCTATGCCAAACACACCCGGCGCACGGTGGATCGCCTTTATGAGTCGAGCAGCCGGGTCACCCATTGGCTTCTCGAAGCTGGCTGCTCACTGTCATCGCTGCCGCACGAAGGGTTATTTCTGTGGACGCGATTGCCGGAAGGTTTTCATGCCGAAACCCTGGCCAGGAAAGGTCTGGACATCGACCTGGTACTGGCGCCCGGGACCCTGCTGAGCAAAGCGCCGGACGCCAGCCAGTTCCTGCGTTTCAACGTCGCGCACAGCGACAACGTCCAGGTGCGGGAGCGGTTTTTGCGGTTGCTGGACATGCAACGCGAGGACCCGTAGTGGCGAGCGTGCGTCTACGCAGTTCGACTATCCATTCATACAGCTCATACAGTTGCCAGTCGATCAACCATGTCAGGGAACTTCTCCACTAACCTGATCAACAAGGCAGCCTGGGCGTTAGGTTTCGACTTTTCCTGCTCCCAGTTTCTCAGTGTGCTCGGGCTGGTCCGAATACGCTTGGCAAAAACAGCCTGAGACATGTGTAGCTTGGTCCGCAGTGCGACGATTTCTTGTGCCCCAACATCTGGAGGCGGAATATCTACCACCGACGTGTTGCGCAGCGTGATCTTGCCTTCGCGTTGAGCTGCCATCTCTTCAACGCCCTGCATCAATTCTGCAAACAGGTCGCGCTTTTTCATGGGGTACCTCGTACTTTCAACTCTGTTTCTATGGCTTTCTTGAGAGCCTTTTCCTGGTCGGCCGTCAGATTCTCAAGCTCGTCTTTGTCATAAATGGCAAACATCCAGAATTGGCCATTATTCATAAGCCAATAATAGATTACCCGCAAGCCACCTCGCCTGCCTTTGCCTCTGCGACCGTCAGCCCAGCGCAGCTTGCGAAAGCCACCCGTCCGAGGCATGACGTCGCCAGCGTGTGGATTCAGCTGCATATGATTTTGCAGCGTTCGATACTCGTCATCAGTCAGATAATTGCCGACTGTGGCAGTGAATGATGTGGTTTCAAAGAAGACAGTTTGCATGGCCAAACTATAGGCAATTTGCTCACAGCTTGGCAATTGCAGCATGAGCCCTCAGACAAGCTGCTCCGCCCCCTTCAATACTTCCATCGCGAGCAGGCTCGCTCCCAAAGGAATGGAGGCGAACACAAGAATCGCGGCGACACTGAGTCAATTGTGGCAGTCAGCCTGCACGCGACTGAAACATCCGGTTCCAAAAAATCATCCAACAAAAAGCCCCGCTCTTCTCTCGAAGGCGGGGCTTTTCAATTCAGCAACCCAATCTCAAGGCGCGTAAGTCAGCAACAACTCACTCGGCACTTTGAAATCCAGCGACATCATCACGCTCAACGCGGTAATGGTGAAGATCGAGAACACGAACAGCTTGCGTGCCCAAACCGTGTCATCCACTGCCTTGTAACCGGTCCAGGCCATGTACAACCAGTACATGCCCATGGCAGCGGCGACGGCGAGGTAGCTCATGCCGGCGTAGCCGCTGAAGGTCAGCATCAAGGTCGCCACGAGGAAGGCCAGGATGTAGAGCAGGATGTGCCGCTTCGCCACTTTGATGCCGCGCTTCACTGGCAACACCGGAATGGAGGCGGCCAGGTAATCGTTGAAGCGGAAGATCGCAATAGCGTAGGAATGCGGCATCTGCCACAGGCTGAACATCACCAGCAGCGTCAGTGCAGCCATGTCGAACGAGTTGCTGACGGCGACGTAACCGATCACCGGCGGCATCGCGCCCGACAGACTGCCCACCAGCGTGCCGTGAACCGACTTGCGCTTGAGGTACAGGCTGTAGAAACCGACGTAGATGACAAAACCGATCACCGCGAACAAAGCCGCCAACGGGTTGGCCACTTTGTACAACAGCACAACACCGGCAATGCCGAGGACGGTCGCGTAGATCAGCGCCAGCTTCAGGGAGATCAGGCCCTGGACCAGCACGCGATTCTTGGTGCGTTCCATCTTCACGTCGATGTCACGGTCGATGCAGTTGTTGAACACACAACCGGAAGCGACGACCAGGGACGTGCCGATCATGGCGGCCAGGAAAATGGCCAGATCGACATGCCCTTTGGAGGCCAGGAAAAATCCGCCTGCCACTGAAAGCACGTTACCGAAAATGATCCCCGGTTTGGTGATTTGGATAAAGTGCTTAAAGGACATGCGGAGTTTCCTCAGTGCGCCATCATGTTGGTGTGGATGCTGAACATGATCCACAGCGACAGGCCAACCAACAGGACGATCACGATCGCAGCGAACACAAACGCGATCACGTTGTTACGCTGGGCGGCCGAGCGGTCCAGATGGAGGAAGTACACCAGGTGCACCAGCACCTGGACCACTGCGAAGATCAGTACGATCCACAGGGTCATGGCTTTCGGCAGAGTCGGGTACATCACCAGGCCGAATGGAATGACGGTCAGGATCACCGACAGAATGAAACCGATAGCGTAGGACTTGACGCTGCCGTGGCCGGCGTCGTGGCTATCGTGGGAATGAGCGTTAGCCATTTACATAGTCCCCATCAGATAAACAACGGTGAATACGCAGATCCACACCACGTCCAGGAAGTGCCAGAACAGGCTCAGGCAGCTCAGACGGGTCTTGTTGGTCGCCGTCAGGCCGTTTTTCTGCACCTGATACATCATGATCGCCATCCAGATCAGACCGCTGGTCACGTGCAGACCGTGGGTGCCGACCAGGGTGAAGAACCCGGACAGGAAGCCGCTGCGGCTAGGGCCGTAGCCTTCGGCGATCAAGATGTGGAACTCGTTGATCTCCATGGCGATGAAGCCGGCGCCGAGCAGGAAGGTCATGCCCAGCCAGCCCAGTACCTGGCTCTTCTTGCCTTTGAACAACGCCAGCATGGCGAAGCCGTAGGTGATCGAGCTGAACAGCAGCAGAGCGGTTTCGCCCAGTACGTACGGCAGCTCGAAGATGTCGGCGCCCGACGGGCCGCCCGCTACGTTGTTAACCAGTACCGCGTACACCGCGAAGATCGACGCAAACAGGATGCAGTCGGTCATCAGGTAGAGCCAGAAACCGAATACGGTCATCTCGCCCGAGTCGTGGTGATGGTCATCGTGCCCATGTCCATCGACATGGGTGTGTCCAGCATTGGTCACTAAGTTCGACATGGTTTAAGCCTGTTCCAACGAGGTTTCAACACGGGTGGCATTGGCAGGAATTTTCCCGGCCGCTACCAGACGTTTGTGCTGCTCGGCTTCGATGCGCTCGATGACATCCACCGGCACCATGTAGCCCTGATCGTCACGGGCGGCATGGATGGTGAAGTACACCACGGTGCCAACCAGACTCACGATCGCCAGCCACCAGATGTGCCAGATCATCGCGAAACCGAACACGGTCAACAGAGCACCCATGACCACACCGGTCGCGGTGTTGTTTGGCATGTGGATCGGCTCGTACTTGGCCGGAGCCTGGTACGCGGTGCCGTTTTCCTTGGCTTCAGTGAACGGATCGATGGTTTCTGCTTTTGGCAGTACCGCGAAGTTGTAGAACGGTGGTGGCGACGAGGTCGACCATTCCAGCGTATGGGCATTCCACGGGTCACCGTGTTCGCACATGTTTTCCGGCTTGTTGCGGTCACGCACACTGACGTACAGCTGGATCAGCTGGCAGGCGATGCCCACAGCGATCATCACCGCACCGAACATGGCGACGTACAGGTACGGCACCCACTCGGGGTTGGTGGTGGCGTTCAAACGACGGGTCATGCCCATGAAGCCCAGTACGTAGAGCGGCATGAATGCGACGAAGAAGCCGGTGATCCAGAACCAGAACGCTGCCTTGCCCCAACCTTCGTGCAGCTTGAAGCCGAACGCTTTCGGGAAGTAGAAGGCGAAACCTGCGATGTAACCGAATACCGCGCCGCCGATGATCACGTTGTGGAAGTGAGCGATCACGAACAGGCTGTTGTGCAGTACGAAGTCCGCACCCGGAATGGCCAGCAGTACGCCGGTCATGCCGCCGATGGCGAAGGTGACCATGAAGCCCAGGGTCCACATCACCTGACTGGTGAAGCGCAGACGGCCCTGGTAAATGGTGAACAGCCAGTTGAATAGCTTCACCCCCGTCGGGATCGAAATCAGCATCGTCGCCAGACCGAAGAAGGCGTTGACGCTCGCACCCGAACCCATGGTGAAGAAGTGGTGCAGCCAGACCATGAAGCCCAGGATCGAGATCGCGCCCGATGCATAGACCATCGAGTGGTGACCGAACAGACGCTTGCCGGTGAAGGTCGAGATGACTTCGGAGAAGATCCCGAACGCCGGCAGAATCAGGATGTACACCTCGGGGTGACCCCAGGCCCAGAACAGGTTGACGTACATCATTGGATTGCCACCAAGTTCATTGGTGAAAATGTGGAAATCCATGTAACGGTCAAGCGTCAGCAAAGCCAGGGTAGCGGTCAGGATCGGGAACGAAGCCACGATCAGGACGTTGGCCCAGGTGCAGGTCCAGGTGAAGATCGGCATGTCCATCAGCTTCATGCCAGGGGTGCGCATTTTCAGCACGGTGGCGAGGAAGTTGACCCCCGTCAGCGTCGTTCCTAGCCCGGATAGCTGAAGTGCCCAGATGTAGTAATCCATCCCCACGCCCGGACTGTATTGCAGGCCCGACAGCGGCGGATAGGCAACCCAACCGGTCTTGGCGAATTCGCCGACGCCCAGGGACAGGTTGATCAACACGACGCCCGACACCAGGAGCCAGAAGCTCAAGGAGTTCAGGAACGGGTAGGCAACGTCACGCGCGCCGATCTGCAGCGGCACTGCAAGGTTCATCAGGCCGGTGAAGAATGGCATCGCCATGAAGATGATCATGATCACACCGTGAGCGGTGAAGATCTGGTCATAGTGTTCAGGTGGCAGGTAGCCAGGCGAACCCTCGGTGGCCATGGCCAGCTGGGTACGCATCATGATGGCGTCGGCAAAACCGCGCAGCAGCATGACCATCGCGACGATGATGTACATCACGCCGATTTTCTTGTGGTCGACCGATGTCAGCCACTCAGTCCACAGGTACGTCCACTTCTTGAAGTAAGTGATCGCAGCGAACAGCGCCACGCCACCGAGCGCGATCATGGCGATGGTAATCATCACGATCGGTTCGTGGAACGGGACCGCTTCCCAACTTAATTTACCAAACATCGTTTACTCCTCTGCCCCGGCAGCTGAATGCGAACTCATGTCCATCCCTTCCATGTTGTGCGCCACGTCTTTCTCTTTCTTCTCGTGGTGCATCGGCTTGCCTGGTTTCATGCCTTCGTACTTGTCGACGATGATCTGAAACAGGCCCGGCGTGACCGAGGAGTAGAGCTCGACTGGGTTGTTCTGGCTTGGTTTGGTAAGGGCTTCGTACTCAGCTTTTTCCAGCTGTTTAGGTGCCTTTTTGACTTCGCTTACCCAGGCGTCGAAATTCTCCTGAGAAGTTGAGATCGCTTTGAATTTCATGCCGGTGAAACCTGCGCCGCTGTAGTTGGCAGAGATGCCTTCCATTTCAGCGTCACGGTTGGCAATCAGGTGCAACTTGGTCTGCATGCCGGCCATGGCGTAGATCTGGCCGCCCAGGCCCGGGATGAAGAACGAGTTCATCACGGAGTCCGACGTCACTTTGAAGTTAACCGGCGTATTCGTCGGGAACACGATCTTGTTGACCGTGGCGATACCCTGTTCCGGGTAGATGAACACCCACTTCCAGTCCAGCGAGACCACTTCGATGGTGATCGGCTTGACGTCGGATTCCAGCGGACGGTACGGGTCAAGTTCGTGGGTCGACACGTAGGTCACGTAACCCAGGGCAATGATGATCAGCACTGGAACAGCCCACACCGCGATTTCAATCTTGGTGGAGTGCGACCACTTCGGCGTGTACACGGCGTTAGTGTTGGTCGCGCGGTATTTCCAGGCGAACAGGAAGGTCATGACGATGACCGGGACCACAACCAACAGCATCAGCAACGTTGCAGTGATGATCAGGTTGCGCTGCTCCAGGCCAACCTGGCCCGTAGGATTGAGCAAGGTCATGTTGCAGCCTCCCAGCAACAGCATGCTGAGCAGCGGCAATAAGCCTAGTAGTCTGGGGTACCTGTTTTTACTCATCTCACGACCTCTAAAGCAGCTTGCGCAATGCAGTTGGGTTTTGATCGCCAACACTTCACCCTGCCAAGGGTTGGCATTTCTCTTGATTGAATAAGGGCTGCCCGTCGCGCGTCAGACGCTGTTCGACAAATCCTGGGTCAGCGGTGAGTTCTTATTCGAATTCGTGGTCAAAGGCCTGGTTACAGACCAATTCCATTTGGTGCGGATAATGGGAAGGCACCGACACCGGGAGTCGCACGAAGCACACGCGCTTCTCGACGCCCTGTTAAGTGCTCAAAGGTGAGCAGTGCCGGGAATTCAGTGCGGGCGATTGTAGTTAGGTAGCGATGCAGAAACCACGTCTCATCCCGAAATAATTTATATCCAATCCAGCAACAATCATTCGCAGTTATTGCAAAAGCACGCCATGTTATCGAAATCGATTCTCAATAAAAACACCAAATTCAGTAGGTGTATCGCCCGCAATTCAGACAGCTTCCACGGTTCTACGGCCCCCTGCGACACCGCCGCAGCCCCTATCGGGCAAGGCCTCTGGCAATTTGCCAAAGGCTGTTAAAACTGCCTGTTCAGGATTGTTACGTTTGTAATCGCAAGGCCTGCGAATGACCCGATTCGTTTGCTGCGCCGTCATAGATCCGTGCCTTCGCAACGCCCTACGACCGCACCGCTGTGACAACATGTCGCACATGTGCCACACCCCCGATTGCCATACATCACAAACTTTTTACGTGAGCTCTGAAACGCACAACGCCCCGGTGCTCTCTACGAAGACCGGGGCGTTTTTGCAGCTGATGGCCGTTTTGGCGACTGAGCTCAGCGCAGGGCTTTGCGGTTGCGCGAGGTGAGCAACGGCACCAGCACGATAACCAACACGAAGGCGACCAGCGCCCACTGGGCCAGCGACAGACCGAGGATAGGCGGGTACGGCGTGGAGCAGAAACCATCAACCTGGAAACCGAGCGGGAAGACTTTCGCCAACGGCAGGCCGTCGACAATCGGTTGCAGGACATCGATGCCGCAGCTGACCGCTGGATAGAATTGCGTGTAAACGTGATGACCAGCGACCGCAGCGCCGGCGATGGCGCATATCACCACCAGGGTTTCGAGCACGGTAATGCTGCGGCGGGTGCGCATGGCCGCGCCGACGAAGGCGAAGATCGCGATCAGCAGCAGCGCGTAGCGTTGAAGAATGCACAGCGGGCACGGCGCCTCGCCCAATACCACTTGCATGTAGAGGGCGCCGCCGATCAACGCCAGGCAGATGATGCCCAACAGCACCAGATAGCGCCGTTCACGGCCCAACCGCATTGTTTCTTCGCTCATCGCGTTTCCCTTCTGAATTTCGAATGCCCGCCAGTTTACACGCTGGCCCAGACCTTGGAGAGCCCGAGACGCATGGAATGGATGACGGGGAATAAACGCCAGGGCGGTTAAGAAGGGATTAAATTTGGGCTATTTCCTGAGATTTGCATGATCACACGATCGAATCGCCAGCAGGCTGGCTTCCACAGTTGAGCGCGTTCCAAAGCGAGACCTGGCGGGGGCTGGCGGGGGCTGGTCCACAGTTAAATGGATTCGCGAGTGGGAACCAGCCTGTTGATGCATTGCTGAGCGAGGGGTAGCCCGCAGGCTCCCACTCTGGAATGCACTTACCTGTGGGAGCCAGCCTGCTGGCGATGCGATGGCTCAGTCGCCGTAGATATCCGATTTGAAATACTTCTGGGAAATTTTCTGATACTCACCACTGGCACGAATACCGTCGATAGCCGTGTTCAGCTTGCTGACCAGTTCGGTATTGCCCTTGCGCACCGCAATCCCGGCGCCCTCGCCCACGTATTTCGGGTCCTTGAGTTCCGGCCCGACAAAGGCATAGCCCTTGCCGCGCGGCATGCTCAGGAAGTCGTTCAAGGGGATGGTGTCGGCGAAAATGGCATCGAGTCGCCCGGCAGCCAGATCCATATAGATCTCTTCGTTGTTGCTGTAACGCTTGACGGTGACACCTTTGGGCTCGAACACCTCGGTGGCGAAACGATCGGTGGTGGTCGCACGTTGCACGCCAACGGATTTGCCTTTGAGGCTGGCGTACTGATCGTCGACGGACGCGCCTTCCTTCATCACCAGACGCGAAGAGGTGAAGTAATATTTGTGGCTGAAATCGACCGACTTTTTGCGGTCTTCATTAATGGTCATGGACGACAGCGCCATGTCGATCTTCTTCACCTTCAGCGAAGGGATCAGGCCGTCGAATTCGCCTTCGACCCAGACACACTGCGCCTTCATCTGCGCGCACAACGCATTGCCGATTTCATAGTCGAAGCCGACGATTTCACCCTTGTCGGTTTTCGAAGCGAACGGCGGGTAAGCGGCTTCGATGCCGATGCGCAGCGGTTTTTCAGCAGCGAACAGGCTGGAGCACGTCAGCAGGCTGAAGGCCAGACCGGTGATGAGGGGGAGTTTCTTCATGTTCGTTCTCTCGCGGTTTGTTGTTGGTTTGGCAAGATGGAAGAAGAGCTGAAGCGGATGAATTTTGTACTTGGAATTCCATACTGGACTTTTGTGTATAAGACGTCAATTTCAGCGAGGAATATGTGCCGACCGATGGTCAGGTGTTGAACCATCAAGGTGGTGGCTGGAGCTGATGACCCCTTCGCGAGCAGGCTCGCTCCCACAAGGGATCTCCTCGTACACAAATGTTGTCTTCATGGAGACCAACTGTGGGAGTGAGCCTGCTCGCGATGGGGCCAGACCTGTCGACAACAAAGCAGCAGGCTGTTTGATCGTTCCCACGCTCTGCGTGGGAATGCATCCGGTGACGCTCTGCGTCACTTCCACCAACGGAACGCGGAGCGTCGCCGGCAGCATTCCCACGCTGAGCGTGGGAACGATCATGCTGCCAAGTTATTTCTTCCAGCGATCCGCCGCGGCATGATCACTGTCGCGACCTTCGACCCAACGCGGCCCGTCGCTGGTGTTTTCCTTTTTCCAGAACGGCGCACGGGTTTTCAGGTAATCCATGACAAAGGCGCAGGCATCGAACGCGGCCTGGCGATGGGCACTGGCGGCGCCGACGAAGACGATCGGTTCACCCGGCTCGAGCGAGCCAATGCGATGCAGCACTTCCAGCTTGAGCAGCGGCCAGCGCTGTTCGGCCTCGGCGGCAATCCTGGCCAAGGCCTTTTCGGTCATGCCCGGGTAGTGTTCCAGAAACATCCCGGCGACATCGAGCCCGTCATTGAAGTCGCGCACATAACCAACAAAACTTACCACCGCACCCACCCCGACATTGGCAGCATGCATGGCGTTGACTTCAGCACCCGGGTCGAAAGCCGTGGGTTGCACGCGAATCGCCATGGCTCAGCCCCCGGTTACGGTCGGAAAAAACGCTACTTCATCACCGTCGCTGACCGGTTCGTCCAGTTGGCAGAGGTCTTCGTTGCGCGCACACATCAGGTTCTGCTCGGTCAGCACCACGGCGCCGTCACGCCGGGTCAATAACTCACGCACGTCATCAACGGTGGCAAAATCGCCGGAAACTTCCAGTGAATCCACACCGAGCGCTTCACGATAACGGGCAAAAAACTTCACGGTAATGTTCATGGCTGATCCGCCTGAAAATGCCCGCTCTTGCCACCCATTTTTTCCAACAGGCGCACGCTCTCGATGGTCATGCCACGGTCGACGGCCTTGCACATGTCGTAGATCGTCAGCGCCGCGACACTGGCGGCGGTCAGCGCTTCCATCTCGACGCCGGTCTGCCCGGACAGTTTGCAACGCGCGACGATGCGCACGGTGTCATCGCCCTCAGCGCTGAGTTCGACCTTGACGCCGGTGAGCATCAGCGGATGGCACAGCGGAATCAGATCGCTGGTTTTCTTCGCCGCCTGAATGCCGGCGATGCGCGCCACGGCGAACACATCGCCCTTGGGGTGACCGCCGCTGACAATCATCTGCAGGGTTTCAGGAAGCATGCGCACCAGCGCTTGCGCGGTCGCCTCACGGAAGGTCACGGCTTTTTCAGTGACGTCGACCATGTTGGCGCGACCTTGGGAATCGAGATGAGTCAGCACGGAGTTACTCCTGATCAGGAGTGGCGATTGTAAACCTGCGGGTCAATTTTCCGCACGCAAGTTTATCCGATCGCAGCAGATCCCCTTGTGGGAGCCAGCCTGCTGGCGATTGCAGAGTGTCAGTCGCCATAGATATTGGCTGACACTACGCTTCGCCAGCAGGCTGGCTCCCACAGTTTGATTTGTGTTGAACACAAAAAAAACCGGGCGACCTGTGACGGCCGCCCGGTTTGGGTGATGCAGTTACAAATGCGATTCAGCGTATTCAGCCAGAATCGACCGAGGCACCCCTTGCAACGTGATGTGCACGCCGTTCGGGAAGTCCTTGAAGCGCTCTGTCAGGTAGGTCAGCCCGGAACTGGTCGCGGACAGATAAGGAGTGTCTATCTGCGCCAGGTTACCCAGGCACACCACTTTGGAGCCAGCGCCGGCACGGGTGATGATGGTTTTCATCTGGTGCGGCGTGAGGTTCTGGCATTCGTCGATCAGAATCAGGCTCTGCTGGAAGCTGCGACCCCGGATGTAGTTGAGGGATTTGAACTGCAGCGGCACTTTGCTGAGGATGTAGTCGACGCTGCCATGGGTGTTCTCGTCATCCATGTGCAAGGCTTCGAGGTTGTCGGTGATGGCGCCCAGCCAAGGCTCCATTTTTTCCGCTTCGGTGCCGGGCAGGAAACCGATTTCCTGGTCCAGACCCTGCACGCTGCGCGTGGCGATGATGCGGCGATAACGTTTGCTGACCATGGTCTGCTCGATCGCAGCGGCCAGGGCAAGGATGGTTTTACCGGAACCCGCCGCGCCGGTCAGGTTGACCAGGTGAATGTCCGGGTCCAACAGCGCGTACAACGCCAGGCTCTGATAAATGTCGCGCGGTTTCAGACCCCAGGCTTCCTGGTGCAACAAGGGTTCCTGGTGCAGGTCGAGAATCAGCAGCCTGTCTTCTTCGATTTCCTTGATCCAGCCGACAAACCCCTGCTCGTCGATGATGAACTCGTTGATGTGCACCGCCGGCAGGTTGTCGATCAGTTGCACCTGGTGCCAGGTGCGGCCATGGTCCTGACGGGTATCGACATTCTTCACACGGTCCCAGAAGGACCCGTCCATGTTGTGGTAACCATTGGGCAGCAGCGACACGTCGTCGACCAGTTGGTCGGTGCTGTAGTCCTCGGCCGCGATCCCGCAAGCGCGGGCCTTGAGGCGCATGTTGATGTCTTTGGTGACCAGCACCACGGGCAGCTTGGGCTCGCGAGCGTGCAGGTCGATCAACTGGTTGATGATGATGTTGTCGTTCAGGTGTTCGGGCAGAATGATATTGGGCTCGGCGCGCTTGCTCATCAGAATCGACAGCAAACCTTTGGGCCCGCCTTTGCCGCGCTGAATCGGCACGCCCAGTTCGACGTCTTCCGGGCTGGCATCGCCCAGGGTCTTGTCAATCAGACGAATCGCCTGACGGCATTCCGCAGCCACGCTGTGATGCCCGCTCTTGAGCTTGTCCAGCTCTTCCAGCACGGTCATCGGAATTGCGACGTGGTGTTCTTCGAAGTTAAGCAGGGCGTTTGGATCGTGAATCAATACGTTGGTATCGAGTACATAAAGGATTGGCTGGTTGGAGGAAGAACTACGTCCGTGGTCATCCATACTCGGTCACCTTTGTGGGAGCCATTAGACGCAATACCTGAGCGGTGCTGCGCCTCGAAGTGACTGCCGAATTCACCTGCAAGGGATCAAGTGAACTGCACACACAAACTGGGTCTTGGGAGACGCCACCTGTGTTGCAGGTTTCGGCGGTCTGCTTTCGTAATACTCCAAAACATGTGACAGGAAAAAGCACTTTGACGTTTTTTTGAAGTTTATTTTTCAGAGTGACCAATAACACTTGGCGGTAGGCCATCACCCCGTTAAAGTCGGAAGTCCGCCTGCATCGAATGCTGCTTCAAAATCGCCTTTGGCCCAATGTTCCCGGGCTTTGTCGAACTCAGCGAAACGCCTCCTGACAATCCTCCCAGCCGATTCCGCTGTGCGCCGTTTGCGTCATCAGCCAGGGCACTGCCGTCTTCACGCCGTCCTGCTTCGCATTGAAATTGATCACGCCGTGGCGCCATAGCAGCATCAGGGTCAGAACGCGTTGCGCGCTCTGCTCGGCCTTGAGCTTGCCAGCGCCGTCCTGGGCATCGATGTCCCACAACGCGACCTGCAAACCCTGGGCCTTGAAGAAGCCTTCAGCATCCGCACGGCGCTGGCCATCGGGCGGACGGAACAGCGGCACGAAGTTCTCCGGCAATTTGCTTTTGACCAGTTCGACGCTGCGCCGCACCGAATCCTGCCAATCCTGCCAATGGCTGTGGGAGCGGAACTCCCAGCCTTGGACGCCGATGCATTGCGTTGAATAGAGCGCTTGCAGGCTGGCCACCGAACTTTGCGCCAAACGCGCCTGAATATCCTTGCCGAGGACGAAGAAGGTACCGTTCAGGTTGGCTTTGCGCAGGTAATCCGCAAGCCAGGCGGTATTGTCCGGCGCGGCATTGGCGGCACTGTCGAACGACAGCAGAAACAGCCGGTCATGCATCGCCTCGCCGTTGCGCTCATGGTCGCCAAAAAGATCGACTTCGCTGCTGGTCTGCGGGAACAGCGCGGCTTTACGCAACTGTTCGTCCAGGTACAGGACGTGGAACACACGACTCGGTTCGGCCCACTTGATGTAATAGCTGTCGTCGCTGATCTGAAACTTGGCGGCTTGCTGACGCAAAGTGTCCATGTCTTCGACGAGGAAACAGAAAGAGGCATCCTGATCGCAGCTCTGTTGGGCGAAATTGTAATTGCTCAGCAGACGCTGCCACATGCGCTGACGCAGGCGGTTGATCGAGTCGACGTTGACCGTGCGCAGGTTAAGGCGCTGGGCCAGGCTGGTTTCATCCAGGGATTCGGTGGCCAGCAGAATGCGCGCGAACATGAGAATTTCCGCCCGCGACGCGACGTCGAACATCGTCGGGCTGCTGAGCTGCTCCGGCCAGGTGCTGCGATCAAGCGTCGCCACGTCGCCCGGCGCCGCCAGGGCACCGCAGCTTAGAAGCCACGCCGAGAATAAAAGAACAATACGCAATGGGATGTCTCCATAACAAAACCCGCGCGGCACTATATCGCGGGTAGATGAAAAGATCGCAGCCTCGCGTTGCTCGACAGCTCCTACAAACTTGAGCCCCTGTAGGAGCTGTCGAGCAACGCGAGGCTGCGATCTTTTGCATGACACCACTGATCACCTATGAAACCCATAGCTGGAGTCAACACGCTCTACCCCCTAGAATCGCCACCACGTTTAAAGGAGACGACTTCATGCTGATGGTGATTTCCCCAGCCAAGACCCTCGATTACGAAACACCGCCGGCGACCCAGCGCTTTACTCAGCCGCAATACCTTGACCATTCCCAAGAGCTGATCCAGCAATTGCGCGAGTTGAGCCCGGCGCAGATCAGCGAGTTGATGCATGTCTCCGACAAGATCGGCGGCCTCAACGCCGCGCGTTTCGGCAGCTGGACGCCCGCCTTCACCCCGGAAAATGCCAAACAGGCATTGCTCGCCTTCAAGGGCGACGTTTACACCGGGCTGAATGCGCAAACCTTCAGTGAAGCCGACTTCGATTACGCTCAACAACATTTGCGCATGCTCTCCGGACTCTACGGCCTGCTGCGCCCACTCGACCTGATGCAACCCTATCGTCTGGAAATGGGCACCAAACTGGCTAACGCGCGCGGCAAGGATTTGTACGCCTTCTGGGGCACGCGAATCAGCGAATGGTTGAACGAAGCCTTGGCCGATCAGGGTGATAACGTGCTGCTGAACCTGGCGTCCAACGAGTACTTCTCGGCCGTCAAACGCAGCGCCTTGAAGGCCCGCATCATTAATACCGAGTTCAAGGATCTGAAAAACGGCCAATACAAGATCATCAGCTTTTACGCGAAAAAGGCTCGCGGCATGATGAGCCGCTTTGTCATTGACGAGCGTATCGATGACTCCGCGGGACTCAAGCAGTTCGATGTTCAGGGCTACCGCTACAGCACCGGGCACTCCACGCCGGACAACCTGGTATTCCTGCGCGACCACGCACCGGAGTAGCGCACCCTGTTAGCGCACTGCAACTCAAACTTGGTAGTGCGCCTTCGTTAAACTGTCCAACAACTTCCGCTACTGTTTGCCAAGCTCTTGGCGCCAATTAAACAACAACTACTTATCTAACTTTTATTTCACTCGACATCTTTCGAGTTTTTTTGTGCTGGCACGAAAAAATTTTTTTGATAGTGGCACAAAAATATCTCACACCTCTAAACCCCTGTTTACAAAGGCTGCGACGGATGTGCCAGCATTTTGAAACCACCGCCATACAGTTCAATATTTCAAAAAATTTCGAATTTCGCGATGGGCGGCCAGGAACTATGTCTACACTCGCAGCTCATACCACCGGTACCGATTATCTCTGAACATGTACGAGATAACTTACGCAGGGCTGAAACCCACATAGCAAAGTTGTCACAATAACTTTGGCTAAATGAGCTCTGCCTCGGGCACCGCCGGCTGACTCGCAGGATTGCACCACTGTCACCCCCTGCACAGCCGAGGCGACATTTTGACAGCGTGCTTTTCAGAGCACCTAACCGCTTGATTTTTGGGCGATGGGCCTGACGTCGAGCGAGCAGGATTTTTGCACAAAGGACCTCAGGCCAGAGGATCCAGCTGCATAACAGGGCAAGTCATAACAATAAGGCCTAGTTGCGCACATCTTGAGTGCATTTATTTGGACACTCGGAACTTAGATGCCTGCACACGGCACCGTGGCGCTTGCTTGCCACACTTCCGAGTGCGCTATGACCACTGGACACCATAACTTCAGCCATCTAATGGCTTGTTGAAAACAGTCTTGATTTCGATTAACGAGAGGTAAATGCGATGCGCATCAGCATATTTGGTTTGGGTTACGTGGGTGCAGTATGTGCCGGTTGCCTGTCTGCTCGGGGCCATGACGTCGTAGGCGTGGATGTTGCCAAAGACAAGATCGACATGATCAACTCCGGCAAATCGCCAATCGTTGAACCGGGTCTGGGCGAACTTCTGGCGAAAGGTATCGATACCGGCAAACTGCGCGGTACGACCAACTTCGCCGAAGCGATCCGCGACACCGACGTGTCGATGATTTGCGTTGGTACGCCGAGCAAGAAGAACGGCGATCTGGAACTGAACTACATCGAGGCCGTGTGCCGCGAGATCGGTTTTGTTCTGCGTGACAAGACCACCCGCCACACCATCGTGGTTCGCAGCACCGTGCTGCCGGGCACCGTCGCAAACGTCGTCATCCCGATTCTCGAAGATTGCTCGGGCAAGAAGGCAGGCGTTGATTTCGGCGTAGCCGTCAACCCTGAATTCCTGCGCGAAAGCACCGCGATTGCTGACTACGATCATCCTCCGATGACCGTTATCGGCGAGTTCGACACTGCATCCGGTGACGTTCTGCAAGCGCTGTACGAAGAGCTCGACGCACCGGTCATCCGCAAGGACATCGCTGTTGCCGAGATGATCAAGTACACCTGCAACGTATGGCACGCCACCAAGGTGACCTTCGCCAACGAGATCGGCAACATCGCCAAAGCTTGCGGCGTCGATGGTCGTGAAGTGATGGAAGTGGTCTGCCAGGACAAGCAACTGAACCTGTCGCAGTACTACATGCGCCCTGGTTTCGCCTTCGGCGGCTCTTGCCTGCCAAAAGACGTACGCGCCCTGACCTACCGCGCTGGCGCTCTGGATGTGGAATCGCCGCTGCTGAGCTCGCTGATGCGCAGCAACGAATCCCAGGTGCAGAACGCGTTCGACATCGTTTCCAGCCACGACAAGCGCAAAGTTGCCCTGCTGGGCCTGAGCTTCAAGGCCGGTACCGATGACCTGCGCGAAAGCCCGCTGGTTGATCTGGCAGAAATGCTGATCGGCAAAGGCTACGACCTGAGCATCTACGACGCCAACGTTGAATACGCCCGCGTTCACGGTGCGAACAAGGATTACATCGAGTCGAAGATTCCTCACGTCTCGTCCTTGCTCAACTCCAACTTCGATGAAGTGATCAACAACTCCGACGTGATCATCCTTGGCAACCGGGACGAGAAATTCCGCGCCCTGGCGCAGAACGCTCCGGAAGGCAAGCAAGTGATCGACCTGGTCGGTTTCATGTCTAAAGCCACCAGTGTGAGTGGCCGGACTGAAGGCATCTGCTGGTAACCGGCAGGTTGTAAGCGCTTCGCGCTGATCGCCAGCGAGCCGGCTCCTACAGACCAACTCAGTTCTGTAGGAGCCGGCTTGCGGGCGGTAGCGTCCCCAAGGACGCCACAACCTTCGGCATTTTACGCCTGCCTTAACCCCATCGGGCCAGCCCACAGGCTCGCCCGAGATCGAGACGGATGCAGATTATGCACAGGCTAAAGCACGGCCTACTACAGGCCGCCGGTTGGCTGTTTTACCTGATTTTGTTAATGGGCCTCGCCATGGCGTTGCCTATGTCCACGTTCGACTCTCAGTCGAAGGACTTCATTTTTCTGATCGGTATCGTCGGTATCTGGCGCTACTCGATGGGTGCCACGCACTTTCTGCGCGGCATGCTGTTTCTGTACGTGGTCTACCCGCACCTGCGGCGCAAAGTGCGCAAGCTGGGTAAAGCGGCAGACCCGTCGCACGTGTTCCTGATGGTCACCAGTTTCCGTATCGATGCCCTGACCACCGCGCAGGTGTACAGCTCGGTGATTCGTGAAGCGATCGATTGCGGCCTGCCAACCACGGTGGTGTGCTCGATCGTGGAAATGTCCGATGAACTGCTGGTGAAAAGCCTGTGGTCGCGGATGAATCCACCGGAGCGCGTCAAGCTCGACTTCGTGCGCATTCCTGGCACCGGCAAACGCGATGGCCTGGCTTACGGCTTCCGCGCGATCTCGCGGCACATGCCCGACGACCGCGCTGTTGTGGCTGTGGTCGATGGCGACACCGTGCTCGCTGAAGGCGTCGTGCTCAAGACCGTGCCGTGGTTCCAGATGTTCGGCAACGTCGGCGGCCTGACCACCAACGAGTTCTGCGAAGTGCGCGGCGGCTACATCATGAGCGAGTGGCACAAACTGCGCTTCGCTCAACGCCACATCAACATGTGCTCGATGGCTTTGTCCAAACGCGTCCTGACCATGACCGGCCGGATGTCGGTATTCCGCGCCACCGTGGTGACCAACCCGGACTTCATCGCCGACGTTGAGAGCGACTCGCTGCAGCACTGGCGCCTGGGCCGCTTCAAGTTCCTGACCGGTGACGACAAGTCGAGCTGGTTCAGTCTGATGCGCCTGGGCTACGACACGTTTTACGTGCCGGACGCGGCGATCCACACCGTGGAACACCCGCCGGAAAAAAGCTTCATCAAGGCCAGTCGCAAACTGATGTTCCGCTGGTACGGCAACAACCTGCGCCAGAACGCTCGCGCGCTGGGCCTGGGTGTTAAACGTCTGGGTATGTTCACCTCGGTGGTGCTGTTCGATCAGCGCGTTTCGATGTGGACCTCGCTGCTGGGCCTGACTGTGGCAATCATCGCCACCTTCAAGTACGGCACCGCGTTCATCCTGGTTTACTTGCTGTGGATCGGCATCACCCGCCTGATCCTGACCCTGTTGCTGGCCTGCTCCGGTCACACGATCGGCCCGGCCTACCCGGCGATTCTCTATTACAACCAGATCGTTGGCGCGCTGGTGAAGATCTACGTCTTCTTCCGCCTCGACCAACAATCATGGACTCGCCAACCCACAACCCTGACCCGTGATCTCGCCAGCTTTCAACGTTGGTTCAACACCTGGTCGTCTCGGACCATGACCTTCTCCGCCGGCAGCATCTTTGTCGCCGTCCTGCTGATGATGGTCTGACCGCCCCTTATTGAATTAACAAGGAAATTGCCCCTATGAATACCGCCGTCAACGCTAACGTAGTGCACGAATCAGAAGCCCAGCGCCAGCACGCCCGAGTGAAAATTCCGGCCAAGCTGCGTTTCTTCGGTCCTGACCGGACGCCGCTTGAAGCCAAAGTGCTCGACCTTTCCGCCGGTGGCCTGGCGTTCAACGCCGGTCAGCTACCGCTGAAAGAGGGCGATGTGCACAAGGCGCGTCTGCAATTCGTGATTGATAACCTTGGCCTGGCCATGGACGTCGAATTGCAGGTTCGTTCCATTGACCGCCCGACCGGTCGTGTCGGTTGCCAGTTCCAGAACCTGGAGCCGCAGGACATTTCGACCCTGCGCCACCTGATCACTTCGCACTTGGCCGGCGACGTCGTCAGCGT
This sequence comes from Pseudomonas sp. Ant30-3, assembly GCF_000690905.1. Classification (GTDB taxonomy): domain Bacteria; phylum Pseudomonadota; class Gammaproteobacteria; order Pseudomonadales; family Pseudomonadaceae; genus Aquipseudomonas. The sequence continues at coordinate 48,706 of NZ_JMCL01000093.1, forward strand.
AGGTGAAGTGCTGGCGACTCTGCAGCGCGACAACTTCACCAAGGCGCGCAAGGTCAAGGACGGCGGCCACGGCATGAGCGCGTTCGGTCGTCTGCGTGCAGTGACCTTCAGCCTGGCGATTTTCCTGGTCGGTCTGGCAGCGTTCGGCTTCATTTTCAAATCGGTGTACGGCATGTACTTCGTCAGCCACGCTCAGGCCGGTCTGGTCAGCGTGCCGGGCATGAACATCACCATGCCGCGTGACGGCACCGTGCAAAGCCTGGTGAAAACTGATGGCGTTGCGGCCAAAGGCGCCCCGCTGGCGACCTTCAGCACCAGCATGCTCGACGTGCTCAAAGGCCATCTGAACGAAGATCAGTTGAAACCAGCCAATGTCGAAGACCTGTTCGGCAAGCAAATGACCGGCACCCTGACTTCGCCGTGCGATTGCACCGTGGCGCAGCAGCTGGTCGCCGATGGTCAATACGCCAGCAAGGGTGACGTGATCTTCCAACTGGTACCGCGCAACAGCGAAGCCAACGTTGAAGCCCGCTTCACCTACCGTCAGTTCGCCGACGTGCGTCCAGGCTCTGCGGTCAGCTTCCAGATCGCCGGCGAAGACACCGTCCGCACCGGCAAAATCGTCAGCAGCACCAGCCTGAAAAGCGCCGACCTGTCTTCCGACATCCGCGTCCTGATCCAGCCGGACGAGCCACTGGACAGCAAGTTCGCCGGTCGCCCGGTTGAAGTGAACAGCGACCGCGGCCCTAACCTGAACTGGCTGATCGACAAAGCCATGGCTTCCGGTCTTTAAGTCGAGGACATGCCTGTGACGATTCCATTTATCCTCAGAACACCGCAATCCCTGTGGGAGCGAGCCTGCTCGCGATGGGATCGGCGCGATCTGTCTGAAGCATCTGCGCGCGTGAATCGCCAGCAGACTGGCGTCCACAAAGGTTATGCGTTGTGTGCAGTGGCGTTGGCCGTCAGCCTGGCCGGTTGCGCCGGTCTGCCCGACCAGCGTTTGGCCAACGAAGCCCTCAAGCGCGGCGACACCGCGCTGGCGGCGCAGAATTATCAGCAACTGGCCGACCTCGGTTACAGCGAGGCCCAAGTGGGCCTGGCCGATATCCAGGTCGACAGTCGTGACCCGGCGCAGATGAAACAGGCTGAGGCGACTTACCGCGCTGCGGCCAGCGTTTCGCCGCGGGCCCAGGCTCGCCTGGGTCGTCTGCTGGTGGCCAAGCCCGGTTCCACCGAAGCCGAACAGCACGAAGCCGAAGGCCTGTTGAAGAAAGCCTCGGCCGCAGGCGAAGGCAACACGCTGATCCCGCTGGCGATGCTCTACCTGCAATACCCGCACAGTTTCCCCAACGTCAACGCACAACAGCAGATCAGCCAATGGCGCGCTGAAGGCAAGCCGGAAGCAGGTCTGGCTCAGGTGCTGCTCTATCGCACCCAGGGCACTTACGACCAGCATCTGGACGAAGTCGAAACCATCTGCAAAGCCGCGTTGAACAGCACCGACATCTGCTACGTCGAACTGGCCACGGTTTACCAGAAACAAGGCAAACCGGAGCAGCAAGCCGAGTTGATCAAGCAGATGCAGGCCGGCTACAGCCGCGGCACCGTTTCCGCGCAACGCGTGGACAGTGTCGCGCGCGTGCTGGGCGACGCCACCCTGGGCAAGACCGACGAAAAAACTGCCCAGGCGCTGCTGGAAGACATTGCTCCGGGTAACCCCGCTTCGTGGGTGAGCCTGGCGCAATTGCTCTACGACTTCCCTGAACTGGGCGATGTCGATCAGATGATGAAGTACCTCGACAACGGCCGGGCTGCGGACCAACCGCGCGCTGAACTGTTGCTTGGCAAGCTGTACTACGAAGGCAAAATGGTACCGGCGGACGCCAACCAGGCCGTAGCTCATTTCCAGAAAGCCGTTGGCCGCGAAGTGGCCGCCGATTACTACCTCGGCCAAATCTATCGTCGCGGTTACCTGGGTCAGGTCTATCCGCAAAAAGCGCTGGATCATTTGCTGACCGCTGCACGCAATGGTCAGAACAGCGCCGACTTTGCTCTCGCCCAGTTGTTTTCCCAAGGCCGTGGCACCAAGCCCAATCCGCTGAATGCCTACGTCTTCAGCCAATTGGCCAAGGCCAAGAACACCCCGCAGGCCACCGAGCTTGCACTAACACTTGAAGCCCAATTGCCGCCTGCCCAACGTGCCGAGGCCCAACGCCTGTTGAAACAAGAACAGGCCATTCGTGGCACCTCGAGCCAGAACACGCTGGAACTGCACGCCCTGAAAGAAGAAGAAGGCGAGGAAGCCCTATGAAGTTGAACCCATTTGTGAAGGCCGGTATCGGCCTGACGTGCGCTTTGCTGTGGTCGTGCCCGACCCTGGCGGCATTGACCGAATCCAAAAATTTCGGTCTGGATGTGAAAATCACCGGCCAGTCCGAAGACGACCGTGACCTTGGCACCGCCAGCGGCGGCGACGTCAGCGGCGTCGGCCTTGACCTGCGTCCATGGATTTACGGCGAACGTGGTGCGTGGAGCGCCTACGCGATGGGTCAGGCTGTCACGTCGACCGATATCATCGAAACCGACACCTTGCAGCAGTCTGACGACAGTGCCACCCAGGCCACTCAAAACAGCGATCGCGAGACCAAGAAAAACTACTTGGCCATGCGTGAATTCTGGATTGGCTACCGCGGCCTCACCCCGTACCCGGGCGAGCAGTTGAAGCTGGGTCGCCAACGCCTGCGCAATGACGACGGCCAATGGCGCGACACTAACATCGAAGCCCTGAACTGGACCTTCGACACCACCCTGTTGCGCGCCAACGTCGGTGTTGCCGAACGCTTCAGCGAATACCGCACAGACCTCAAAGAGCTGTCGCCGCAAGACGAAGATCGCCTGCACCTCTACGCCGATGCCGCCTATCAATGGATGCCGGGCAATTGGGTCGGCATTCGCGGTCATCAAACCTATGATGACGGCAAGCTCGACTACCCGGAACCGGGTGTTGCTGGTGATTCGCTGGACAAGAAACAGAACGGTGACATCAGCTGGCTCGGCCTCACCGCCGACAGCGATGCTTACAACTACCGCAACACCAACACCCTCAATTACTGGGGCAGCATCACCGGCATGAATGGTGACACCGATACGGTCAATGCGCTGAACGCTGATGGCACGCGCCCGACCGAAGCCAAACGTGGTGAAGATCTCAACGGCTGGGCCACTGATATCGGCGTACGTTTGCGCCTCGATCCGCAATGGCAAGTCGGCGCTGCCTATGCCCGCGCCAGCGCTGAATACCAACAGAACGGCCTGGAAAGCAACCGCTCGAACTATACCGGCACTCGCTCGCGGGTTCACCGTTTCGGCGAAGCCTTCCGCGGCGAAATGAACAACATGCAAACCGCGACGCTGTTCGGTTCGTGGATGCTCAACGACGATTACGACGCCAGCCTGGTCTACCACAAGTTCTGGCGTGTCGACGGCAACAAGCCGGTCGGCAGCAATGGCATCAACGCCGTCGAGAACAACACCGATCCAACCGGCGCGATTCTCTCGACCTCGTCGCTGCCGCTGCAGGATGGCGAAAAAGACCTCGGTCAGGAAGTGGACCTGGTGGTCACCAAGTACTTCAAGCAAGGCCTGCTGCCAGCCGCATTGAGCCAGTCGATCGATGAGCCTTCGGCCCTCGTGCGCTTCCGTGGCGGTGTGTTCAAGCCGGGCGATGCTTATGGCAAAGAAGTCGATTCGTACATGCACCGCGCGTTTGTCGACGTGATTTGGCGCTTCTGATGCAAACCGCGAAGGGAGTTCCTCACATGAACAGACCAAAGAGAGGCTCGTTGACCTTGCTGGCCGGCGCCATGCTGCTGGCAAGCTCGGCCGCCTTCGCCAAAGTGGAGCCGGCGAAGCCGGTTACCATGGCAAAAGAACTGCAAGAGGCCAAGACGTACACCGTCAGCAGCGCTCCGACTGCGCCGCTGGACTTGGCGAAACCGGTCATGCCCGATATCACGGGCTACACCGACCAGGCCATCGCCGCGAAGATCGTTCGCACCAAGGTCGGCAAGGTCAGTGTGCGTCGGATGATGCAGGAAAACGCGCTCAAGGATTTCATCGGCGGTGACAACAAGATGGCCGAATGGGTAGTGCGTCAGCACGGCATCCCGCAGGCGATCTTCATCGACGACGGCTACATGAACCTCAAGGACCTCGTAAAGAAGGTGCCCAAGCAGTACCTCAGCGAAACCTCGCCCGGTGTATTCCTGGCGAAGTTGCCGATTGTAGTCGGCCAGAAAGGTATCCTTGAAATCGACAAGCAGACTCAGGAACTGCGCCTGTCCGAAGAGGCCGGCTCATTCCTGGTCAACGACGGCCAGCTGTTTGTGCGTGATACCAAAATCACTGGCTGGCGTGAAAAGGCCAACGGCCCGGCGACGTTCAAGTCGGCGAATGCTTTCCGTCCGTTTCTGCTGTCCTGGGGTGGTACCGAGACCTACATCTCCAACAGCAAGATGGCCAGCTTCGGCTACGCCAACAGTAAGTCCTACGGCGTCAGTATTTCCCAATACACGCCGAACATGGCCAAGGTGCTCAAGCGTCCTGACCCGAGCGGCTGGATCATCGATTCCGAGTTCTCGGACATGTGGTATGGCTTCTACTGCTACGAAACCCGCGACTTTATCGTCAAGGGCAACACCTACAAAGACAACATCGTGTACGGCATTGACCCGCATGACCGTTCCCACGGTCTGATCATTGCCGACAACACCGTTTACGGGACCAAGAAGAAGCACGGGATCATTATTTCCCGTGAGGTCAACGACAGCTTCATCTTCAACAACCGCAGCTACGACAACAAGTTGTCAGGCCTGGTGATCGACCGTAACAGCGTGAACAACATCATTGCCTACAACGAGATCTACAAGAACCACACGGACGGCATCACGCTCTACGAGAGTGGTGACAACCTGCTGTACGGCAACAAAGTGATCAGCAACCGTCGCCACGGTATCCGGGTTCGTAACAGCGTAAACATTCGCCTTTACGAAAACCTCTCCATGGCCAACGGCCTGACTGGCGTTTACGGCCACATCAAAGACCTGAGCGACACCGACCGCGACTTCAAGCTCGATCCGTTCGATGCCCAGGTGTCGTTGATCATCGTTGGCGGCGAACTGGCCGGCAACGGCAGCGGCCCGCTGTCCATCGACTCACCCTTGAGTGTCGAGTTGTATCGCGTGTCCATGCTCGCTCCGACCAAATCCAGTGGCATCAGTTTCACCGGGATTCTTGGCGAGCGTCAGGACGAAATTCTTGACCTGCTGGTGCGCCAGCAGAAAGCCGTGCTGATCGACCCTGTCGAACGCCAGACCGACCTGCAGGACTGAGGATAATTTTATGCACCCACACTTGATCAAATTACTCAGCCTGTCGGCCCTGACCGCCGGGATTCTCGCGGCCAGCACCGGCGCTCGCGCGGATGAAGTCCAGGCGCCGAAATTCACGGCTGAGCCGTGCTGCAACCTGTGCCCGGCCGCCCACGACGCGAAGAATTACACCACGCGTTATCAGCAGAACTTCACCACGCTGGTGCAGGCTCAGGGCGACTGGCTGTTCCGTACCCAGGAAGACTTGCGCACCGAGTTCAATACCACGCCCGAAGGCTACAAACGCATGCAACAGTTGCACGATGCGTTCAAGAGCAAAGGCGTAGAACTGGTGTTGGTTTACCAGCCGACCCGTGGTCTGGTGAACCGCGACAAGCTTAATCCTCAGGACAAGGCTGCCTTTGATTTCGACAAGGCACTGAAGAACTACAAAACCATGCTCGGCCGCTTGGCCGCCATGGGTTATGTCGTGCCGGACCTGTCGCCATTGACCAACGAATCGCTGCCAGAAACCCTGCCCGCCCACGACTTCTACTTCCGTGGCGACCAGCACTGGACGCCTTACGGTGCTCAGCGCACGGCGAAAATCGTCGGTGAAAAGGTCAAGCAGCTTCCGGCCTTCGCTGACATTCCCAAGCGTGAATTCGAGACCCACAAGTCGGGTCGCATGGGCAAGACCGGAACATTGCACAACATGGCTGGTCAACTCTGTGGCACCAGCTACGCGGTCCAGTACATGGACCAGTTCACCACAGAACCAAAAGGCGAGGCCGGCGACGGCGACCTGTTCAGTGATTCCGGCAATCCGGAAATCACCCTGGTCGGCACCAGCCACAGCGGCAAGAACTACAACTTCGCCGGTTTCCTCCAGGAGGCCATCGGCGCTGACATCCTTAACGTGGCGTTCCCCGGCGGTGGCCTGTCAGGTTCGATGCTGCAGTACCTGGGCAGTGAAGAATTCCAGACCAAGCCGCCGAAGATTCTGATCTGGGAATTCTCGCCGCTTTACCCCCTCGACCAGGAAAACATGTACCGCCAGGTGATGGCGCTGCTGGATAACGGCTGCGAGGGTAAGGATGCTCAACTGACCGCCAGCAAGACTTTGAAACCGGGCAAGAACGAAGTGATGGTCAACAGCAACAACCTGAACCTGCAAAACGGCAATCATCAGCTCGACATCCGTTTCGCCGATACATCGGTGAAAACCTTGCAAGCCACCCTCTGGTACATGAACGGTCGCCATGAGGACATCAAGCTGGAAAAACCGGAAACCTCCGAAACTGACGGGCGTTTCGCCTTTGAGATGCGTACGGACACCGACTGGGCCTCGCAGAACCTGCTGGCTGTCGAAATCCAGGGCCCGCAACCGGGTGCCGCACCTCAGAAAGTCGAAGCGAAAATCTGCAAACGCAACGTATTCCCGGGCGCTGGGCTGAAAACCGCTCAGGCCGGGCAATGAGGCAACTATGCAAACCCGAACTTTGAAAAGATTGCTCGCGCCCTCCCTGCTGACGCTGGCGATGTTCGCCGGCGCCACTCAGGCCGCCGCGCCACTGCGCCCGCCACAGGGTTACTTTGCGCCGATCGAGAAAGTCAAAACCGGCGACCACAAGGACAGCTGTGACGCGACGCCGACGCCGTACACCGGTTCGCTGGAATTTCGCAGCAAATACGAAGGTTCCGACAAGGCTCGTTCGACCCTGAACAAGCAGTCGGAAAAAGCCTTCCGCGAGAGCACCGCCGACATTACCAAAATAGAGCGCGGCACCAGCAAGCGCGTCATGCAGTTCATGCGCGACGGTCGCCCGGAACAGCTCGAATGCACGCTGAACTGGTTGACCACCTGGGCCAAGGCCGATGCGTTGATGTCCAAGGAGTTCAACCACACCGGCAAGTCCATGCGCAAGTGGGCGCTGGGCAGCATGGCGTCTGCGTACATCCGCTTGAAGTTTTCGGAATCGCATCCATTGGCGAACCGTCAGCAGGAATCGCAGCTGATCGAAGCCTGGTTCAGCAAGATGGGCGATCAGGTGGTCAGCGACTGGGACAACCTGCCGTTGGAAAAAACCAACAACCATTCGTACTGGGCCGCCTGGTCGGTGATGGCAACGTCGATCGCCACCAACCGTCGTGACCTGTTCGACTGGGCCGTGAAGGAATACAAGGTTGGCGTCAATCAGGTCGATGCCGAGGGTTACCTGCCGAACGAACTGAAACGCCAGCAACGCGCCCTCGCCTACCACAACTACTCGTTGCCGCCGCTGGCAATGATCGCCAGTTTTGCTCAGGTCAATGGTGTGGATCTGCGTCAGGAAAACAACGGCGCACTGAAACGTCTGGGCGAGCGTGTGCTCTCCGGCGTTGAAGACCCGGATGATTTCGAGAAGAAAAACGGCGAGAAACAGGACATGACCGACTTGAAAGTCGACTCTAAATTCTCCTGGCTCGAACCGTACTGCACGCTCTACACCTGCTCGCCGGACGTGCTGAAAATGAAACACGAGATGCAGCCCTTCAAAACCTTCCGCCTGGGGGGTGACCTGACCAAGGTCTACGACCCGGCGAGTGAGAAAGGCAAAGGTTCCTGACGCCGAACACGAATCCCATGTGGGGGTGAGCCTGCTCGCGATTGCGGTCTGATATCCAGCAATGATGTCGACTGATACACCGCCATCGCGAGCAGGCTCGCTCCCACAGGGTCAGTGCAAGTCTGGAGTGTTTTGAGTTAACCCCCCGGTTTTACGGTGGGGGGTTTGGGGGGGCTGCGGCCCTTGACTGTTGGTTAAAACTGGAGAGATCGGGATGGTATTTTCATCCAACGTGTTCCTGTTTCTGTTCTTGCCGATCTTTCTCGGCATGTACTACTTGAGCGGAATACGCTATCGCAATCTGCTGCTGCTGCTGGCCAGCTACGTGTTCTACGCCTGGTGGCGAGTGGACTTTCTTGCGCTGTTCGCAGCCGTCACGCTGTGGAACTACTGGATCGGTCTGAAGGTTGGCGCCGCTGGCGTGCGGACCAAACCGGCACAGCGCTGGCTGCTGCTCGGCGTGGGCGTCGACCTGTGCATTCTCGGCTACTTCAAGTACGCCAACTTCGGCGTCGACAGCATCAACGCGATGATGACCTCGGTCGGCCTGTCGCCGTTCATCCTGACTCACGTGCTGTTGCCGATCGGTATCTCGTTCTACATCTTCGAGTCCATCAGCTACATCATCGACGTCTACCGCGGTGACACGCCGGCAACGCGCAACCTGATCGACTTCGCTGCATTCGTCGCGATCTTCCCGCACTTGATTGCCGGCCCGGTTCTGCGTTTCCGCGACCTCGCCGACCAGTTCAACAACCGCACCCACACCGTCGACAAGTTCTCCGAGGGCTGCACGCGGTTCATGCAGGGTTTCATCAAAAAGGTCTTCATCGCTGACACCCTCGCGGTGGTGGCCGACCATTGCTTCGCCCTGGAGAACCCGACCACGGGCGACGCCTGGCTGGGCGCCCTGGCCTACACCGCGCAACTGTATTTCGACTTCTCCGGCTACAGCGACATGGCCATCGGCCTGGGCTTGATGATGGGTTTCCGTTTCATGGAAAACTTCAAACAGCCGTACATCAGCCAGTCGATCACCGAGTTCTGGCGTCGCTGGCACATCAGCCTCTCCACCTGGCTGCGTGACTACCTGTACATCACGCTGGGCGGTAACCGTAAAGGGACGCTGATGACCTATCGCAACCTGTTCCTGACCATGTTGCTTGGTGGTCTGTGGCATGGCGCGAACATCACTTATGTGATCTGGGGCGCCTGGCACGGCATGTGGCTGGCGATTGAAAAAGCCGTCGGCCTGAACACATCGCCGCGCAGCATCAACCCGATCCGCTGGGCCTTCACTTTCCTCTTGGTGGTGATGGGCTGGGTAATCTTCCGCGCAGAAAACCTGCACGTCGCCGGCCGTATGTATGGCGCGATGTTCAGCTTCGACCAATGGTCGCTGTCGGAACTCACTCAGGCCAACCTCACCGGCCTGCAAGTGGCGACGATGTTCGTGGCGTACGCCACCCTGGCGTTCTTCGGCATTCGTGATTTCTACAGCAATCGGCCGCCGGTCAAGAGCACCGCGGACGTCAAGGTCGAGGCCGATGGCCCTGCCACTGCGACGCCTGGGATGATCAAAGCCGTACCGGGCGATAACCCGGCCAGCATTCACGAACCGGGCTACACCGTTGGCGTTGAAGCCACCGTGCAGCCGGCTTACTGGACTGCAGATTGGTCGCGTTATGTGATGCGCACGCTGGTACTGGTGCTGTTCATCGCCTCGATTTTCAAACTCTCGGCGCAAAGCTTCTCGCCGTTCCTTTACTTCCAGTTCTGAGGGATCTGAACATGACCCGCTCATTACGCCTCTTCTACATCGCCCTGTTCATGGTGACGCTGGTTGTCCTCGGCCTGTGGTCGACACGCAGCTTCTTCGGCTTCAGTACCAACGCCGATGCGACCGTGCTCAACGGTCGCTGGGCCAAGGCCGTCGAGACGCATTACGACGAAGAGTTTCCGATCAAACGTCTGGGCACCAACCTCTGGGCTGCGCTGGATTACAAGCTGTTCAACGAAGGTCGTCCGGGCGTCGTGCTCGGTCACGATCAGTGGTTGTTCAGCGACGAAGAATTTGATCCGATTGTTAACGAAGAATTGAACCTGCAAGGCAATTACGCGCTCGTAGAAGGCGTCCGTCAGGAACTGAAAAACAAAGGCGTGAAACTGGTGATGGCGATCCTGCCGGCCAAGACTCGCTTGTACCCGGAACACTTGGGCGACGTGAAGCCTTCGAGCATTCACGCCAATCTTTACCAAGACTTCCACGCTCATGTGGCGGCCAACAAGATCATCGCCCCTGACCTGCTTGTCCCGCTGCAACAGGGCAAGCTCAACGGTCAGCAAGTGTTCCTGCGCACCGACACTCACTGGACTCCGGACGGCGCACAAATCGCCGCTCAGACCTTGGCTAAAACCATTGCCGAACAAACCCCTCTCAGTGGCGAGCCGCAACGCTTTGTCACCGAGCAGGTAGAGGAAGTAACTCACAAAGGTGACCTGCGTCTGTTTCTGCCGCTGGACCCGCTGTTTGAAAACATGATGCCGCCCACCGAGCCGTTGCAGAAGCGCAACACAGTGCTTGCCGAGGGTCAGGCCATTGGCGATGACGCGATGTTCGCCGACACCGAAGTGCCCGTAGCACTGATCGGCACAAGCTACAGCGCCAACCCGAACTGGAACTTCGTCGGAGCGCTGAAAGAAGCGCTGCACAGCGATGTGGTGAATTACGCCGAAGACGGCCACGGCCCGATTCAGCCAATGCTCAGTTACCTGAAAAGCGATGCTTTCAAGGATAGCCCGCCACAGGTGCTGATCTGGGAGTTCCCTGAACGTTATCTGCCTGTGAACAACGATATCGGCGACGCCGACCCGAATTGGGTCGCAGAGCTCAAAGAAGCTGGAGCGCGCCAACAAAACGTAGCCGCAAACACAAAATCCGAGACGCCCGACCGGGCGCAAAACTGAAAGAGAGGTACTTACATGACTTTCACTACTACTCCTCGCCGTCTCGCCAAGACCTTCGCACTCGTTGCAGGCATGAGCGTGTTGTCCCTGCAAGCCTTCGCCGGCGATGCAGCACTTTACGGCCCGACCGCACCGAAAGGCTCAAGCTTTGTACGTGTCTACAACGCTGCCAACGCTGAAGTCAGCGCTACTGTCGGCAGCACCAACCTGGCCGACGTCGCGCCGCTGTCCAGCACCGACTTCAGCTTCATGCCGGGCGGCGACTACAGCGCCAAAGTCGGTAGCCAGACCCTGCCGGTGAAACTCGCAGGCGACCACTATTACACCCTGGTCAACAACGCCAGCGGCGCGCCGCAACTGATCGAAGAGCCACCGTTCCGGAACAAGCAGAAATCCCTGGTTCGCGTACAGAACCTGAGCGACAAGGCACTGACACTGAAGACCGCAGATGGCAAGACCGAAGTGGTCAAGACCGTCGCTGCCAAGGGCCGTGGCGAGCGTGAGATCAACCCGGTGAAGGTCAGCCTGGCGCTTTACGATGGCGAGAAAAAAGTCAGCGACCTGAAGCCAGTTGCCCTGGAACGTGGTGAGGCCGCCGTGCTTTACGTTACCGGCACCGGCAGCAGCCTGTCGCCAGTCTGGGTAAAACGCCCGGTTTCGACGCGCTAACAAATTTGCCCGGTTGACCCGGCTCCATAGGGGAGCCGGCCTGCCGGCGATGCAGGCAACTCGATTTTACAGCTGCACCGAGGTGATGCAATCGCTAGCTGGCTAGCTCCCACAAGGGCTGAGGTGTCAGTCGGGCGACGAGACAAAAACAAGAGTGAAACGACAGAACGCAGTAGCTCTAACCCATATGATTTTCGAGGAGTAACAAACATGATTCCGGTGATCTTGTCAGGTGGTAGTGGCTCACGTCTTTGGCCGCTTTCCCGTAAGCAATTCCCTAAGCAATTCCTCGCCCTGACCGGCGAACACACGTTGTTCCAGCAAACCCTGGAACGCCTGGTGTTTGAAGGCATGGACACCCCGATCGTGGTCTGCAACAAGGACCACCGGTTCATCGTCAACGAGCAGCTGAGCGCCCGCAAACTGCAGACCCAGCGCATCCTGATGGAACCGTTCGGTCGCAACACTGCGCCTGCCGTCGCCCTGACCGCGATGATGCTGGTCAACGAAGGTCGTGACGAGCTGATGCTGGTGCTGCCGGCTGACCACGTTCTCGAAGACCAGAAAGCCCTGCAACGCGCGCTGGCCCTGGCCACCGTTGCTGCGGAAAACGGCGAAATGGTGCTGTTCGGCGTCCCGGCGACCAAACCGGAAACCGGTTACGGCTACATCAAGTCGACCAACGATTCGCTGTTGCCGGAAGGCGTCAGCCGTGTTTCCCACTTCGTTGAAAAACCAGACGTGAAGCGCGCTACTGAATACGTCCAGTCCGGCGGTTACTTCTGGAACAGCGGCATGTTCCTGTTCCGCGCCAGCCGCTTCCTCGAAGAGCTGAAAAAACACGATCCGGATATCTACGACACCTGCCTGCTGACGCTCGAGCGCAGCCAACAGGACGCCGACACGGTGACCATCGACGAAGCGACTTTCGCTTGCTGCCCGGACAACTCCATTGACTATTCCGTGATGGAAAAAACCCAGCGCGCCTGCGTTGTGCCATTGACTGCAGGCTGGAGCGATGTCGGCTGCTGGTCGTCGCTGTGGGAAGTGAACCCCAAAGACGAAAACGGCAACGTCACCAAAGGCGACGTGATCATTCAGGACAGCAAAAACTGCATGATCCACGGCAACGGCAAACTGGTGTCGGTGATCGGTCTGGAAAACATCGTCGTCGTTGAAACCAAGGACGCCATGATGATCGCGCACAAGGACAAGGTCCAAGGCGTGAAACAGATGGTCAACACCCTCAACGAAATGGGCCGCACCGAAACCCAGAACCACTGCGAAGTCTATCGTCCGTGGGGCTCCTACGACTCGGTTGACATGGGCGGCCGCTTCCAGGTCAAGCACATCTCGGTAAAACCGGGCGCGTGCCTGTCCCTGCAGATGCACCACCACCGCGCCGAACACTGGATCGTGGTCAGCGGCACCGCTGAAGTAACCTGCGACGAAAACGTGTTCCTGCTGTGTGAAAACCAGTCGACGTACATCCCGATCGCTTCGGTTCACCGTCTGCGCAACCCGGGCAAGATCCCGTTGGAAATCATTGAAGTCCAGTCGGGCAGCTACCTCGGTGAAGACGATATCGAGCGCTTTGAAGATATCTACGGCCGGTCCACGCCGATCGAACGTGGCGTATCGGTGAAAACCATCGCGCAGTAAGCGTTAAGCAAAAAAGAAGCCCCTGCTCAGCCCATTGCGATCCCCCATCCGCAGTGGTTTGGGTGGGGGCTTTTTTCTGCCCAAGGAAATTGCTCGGTGTGCTTGGGAAGTTTAAGGCGCGCTCACTTCAGATAACTTTTGTAGTGGGCCATTCGCTCATCAACATAACTTTCAGGAAGAAGATGACTTCCTCTCTGCGCCCCTTCTCCATTAACGTAGTCCACCCCTATATATTCATTTTCTCTCGAATATACCTGGACATACGTTTTAGGCTTTTTTTGTATCCACTCAAAAAACTGGCGATCCTCCTGATTTGACTTGTTCAAAACCGGAAAAGTCATAGCACTATGTTGCTCCAACAAAGCTCCGTCAACGGCGTATTTCGGGTCCGCGTTTGCACCCGCCTGCTCGAATATCGTGCCTATGCCAAATTGCCCATGATCTGCCGTATGAGCCAGAGGAAAGAAAGGCCACGCGTCCGCGACAACCAGTTCACTTCTTGGTGTACCACGAGGATCGCCAATCACGACAAAAGAATGATCTATGTCATTAGCAGCGCCCACCCGAAAAACGGGCCTCTTCGTCTCGGTACTTGCTAGCAAATGAAAATTGACTGAAGCGTGCTCACCACAATTACCTACACCGTATTCTTGAATCGAAGATAGAGAAGCGTAAGCGGAAGGGTCAGGCCGAACCAAACTCATTACCAAATTCAAGTTTTCACCTGTACGCCACAAGTCGAGCCTTTGATTCTCTGAACCCTTGTAAATTATAGACTTGGTAATCAAATTCGAAAGTTGGGCGTCTTTGAGACTTATAAAAATTTCATCTGAAACATTCACTAACCTAGAGGATTTTTTCCTTGGATCGGGGTACCTGGCCGGATTTCTGCTCGGCCTGATCCATCCGCCGTAGAGACCCAAGGCATTTTCCTGGGAGTTAGTTAAATTACCGACATCAATTGCGTCCAATCCATCAGCATCAATAAATCGCAATGGGTTCCCGCTTATAAAAGCAAAGACGTTCAAACCATCAATCGTTCCAGCAGGATCTGGATTCAACCACCGTTGCACCCAAGGCACGTAAAAGCGGAACCCATAGTAATAAAGCCCTGTCGCGTCCTGTTCTTTGCCTGAATATCGAACCGTCTTGTAACTGACCTGCACCGCCTCCCCGTTCGACCACGCCGTGCCGCCAAACGGGTAATACCGTTCCTGAGTGATGACGTTGGCGTCCTGATCCAGCTCCAGCGTGCTCGACCCCAAGTGATCAGTCAGGCTGTAGCGCTTCTGGTTATTGGGGATGTCTTTCGGTTTTCCTGCTTTCCAATGCAACACCCGAACACTGCCGCGCCCGGTCGACACTTCAATGACGTGCAGTTCCTCACCGGTGCCGCTGTGGGTGCGGATTTCCAGGCCGGGCAGATATCTGGTTTCGATGAGGTTAGTTTGTGAGCCCATTTTCGATGAACGGACTTTGCGCACGCGCATGCCGTCGGCGCCGTACTCATACCTTTCGATATCGTCGTCGACTCCGTTGCGTTCGACCGGGCGCACTTCTCGTAACTGATTGCGCACGTCCCAACTCAAAGTCTGCCCCGGCTGCAATTGAAGCAAGTTACCGTTGGCGTCGAAGCTGTTCAGGAAATCCTGCTCCGAGGGTTCAACGCCATCACGCACCGGCAGGCAACGATTGCTGTGCGCCTCGGCAACCAGGCGGTGGCCGGGATCCTGCGCGCCGAGATGGGTCAGTTCGAGCAGGTTGTTGCCGGCGTCATAGCGGTAGGTTTGGCGGTAGTTGCAGGGCATTGCGGGATCGGCGGATTGAGATGCTGACGCGCCATGTTTCACGGCACCGGCCTCCCAACCTGTGGCTTGGACTAATCGGTACAGCGTGTCGTAACGATAACGACTGATCGGCTCGATACGCTGGTTGGCGAAATAGCGGATTGGCAGCGCGGCGTCTTCGATGCTCAGTACATTGCCGACCGGGTCGTAGGTGTATCGCAGGTTCTGCAGCGTACCTTTGGTATCGAGGCAGGACAGCAAACGTTTTAGTCGCCCGTCTTCGGGACCATATTCGAGAGTGGTGATCACGCCGTTGCCGGCGACTTCCTTTTCGACCTGGCCGTGGGCGTTGTAGGCAATGGAGCGCATTATTGGCAGCCATTCTAGCGTGCCGTCCAAGCGCACTTCAGCGGCACGCAATGAGCCACCGACGGTTTGATGAAATCGCTGCTGGTTGCCTCGGGCGTCTGTGACGGAGATCAACTCACCTGGTGGATTGAATTGTGAGTGTGTAATGAAGCCCTCCATCTTTTGAGCGCAAAGACGCCGCTCCTGCTCAAGTGCTGCGCCATTCAATCCATAATCGTTAAACAGCAAAACACCCGCTGAATCCTCATGACGGATCAATCGGCCGCACTGGTTGTGGTCGGCAAATGCCTGATCGTTGGCCGCGTAAGTCAAACGCTCGGCAATTACCGGACCGCCTCCTGCGGCTTGCTCGTATAACTCGCACAGGCGCAATTGCTTGTCGTATTGCATCCAGCGCTGCGAACACCGGCCATCCCATTCATGCGCTGATTGCCCTGCTTCGCCAGCCAGACTCAAACGCATTCCGGCGTCTACGCTGTTCGATGCCAAGATCGCTTTTGACAACGAATAAATGTTGATCAAATTGGCTGCGGCCGACGCGCACTCAAACACTCGGGGATCCCACTGCTCAAGTGTCCGCCCGGCCGCGTCATGAACGGTGCGATCAACCCGAATTTCTGCATCGTCAGCGGGACCTGCCCGGTAGTAGTGAACTGAGCGCGCGATCAGACCGCGCGGGTCGCTTACCGTCAGCGTCGGGGTAGCGCTGTGAGCCTGCAACTGATCTGGCATCGCGAGTTCCGCCATTTTCTGAATTACACTTGTGTTATGCGGCTATGTAGCCTGAGTAACTTTTAACGCGATCCCGAACAAATTTTTCCGGGAGCTCATTAAAGTGGCCATTCCGCCCCTCCGACATATAGTCCATGCTTCGATAATCGCTCTGCGTTGAAAACGACTGCAGCCACATTTTGGGCCGAGCAACTATCTCAGCCATTCTCTCTGCAGGTGGTGTATCTGGAAACACGACTTTAGAGTTGACTATAAGGAACCGGTCATCTAGCTGATATTTAGGGTCCGCATCAGCAGAAGCACTATCGAGAATATTCCCTATTTCAAATTCTCCGATGTCTGCAAGGTGAGCTTGCGGAAAAACAGCCCAAGGATCGACTATCACCAGCTTGTCCAGTGACAACTCGCGATAGTCACCTATGACATTAAACTTATGATTGACACCACGCCCGGCACTTACTCTGAATATCGGCTCTTTAGTTTGAGCACTTGCTAAAATATTAAAGCTTACGCAAGAGTGCTCAGTACAATTGCCCACCCCCGCTACCAGGATTGCAGCCAACCGATTGTTTTCTGATTTTACACGTCGCACCACACCGAGGCTTTTTAATAAAGATCCCGTTGGTTTACGCGCCCTCCAAAGATCAATTACCTGATTTGGAGCACCGTCCACAATGAACATTTTAGTCACCAAGTTCGTAGTATGGGCGTGTTGCAAGGAAGCAAAAATATCTGCGTCAACCTCCTCATGAACGGTGAAAGGTGCAGTATCAAACTCGATTCCGGCCTCGTACAATTCCAAAGCGGGCGCACGCTGAGGCCCATCCAGCCCTATAGTTTTACGCTGGTCAGACGTGAGCGCATTGATATCAATTCCTTTTGCACCTCGATGATCGATATATCTCAGAGGATTGCCATTAACAAAAGAAAAAACGTTTGCCCCATCTTTATACCCGGCCGGGTCAGGATTTAACCATCGCCATAACCACTGTGCGTAATACCTAAGTCCGTAGTGATAAAATCCTGTCGCGCCCTGCTCTTTCCCTGAATACCTGGCCGTTTTGTAACTAACCTGCACCGTTTCCCCATTCGACCAAGCCGTACCGCCAAATGGGTAATAACGTTCCTGAGTGATGATGTTAGCGCCCTGATCCAGCTCCAGCGTGCTGGATCCCAAATGATCCGTCAGGTTGTAGCGTTGCTGGTTGTTGGGGATGCCTGTTGGTGGTTCTGATTTCCAGTGCAACACCCGAACACTGCCCCGCCCGGTCTGTACTTCAATGAGGTGCAGCTCCTCACCGGTGCCGCTGTGAGTGCGGATTTGCAAGCAGGGCAGATAACGGGTTTCGATAATGTTGGTTTGGGTATGGGTTTGCAGTGAGCGGATTTTGCGCACGCGCATGCCATCGGCACCGTATTCATACCTTTCGATATCGTCGTCGACACCGTTGCGTTCCACCGGGCGCACTTCGCGCAACTGGTTGCGCATGTTCCAATTCAACGTCTGCCCCGGCTGCAATTGAAGCAAGTTTCCATTGGCATCGAAACCGTTTCGAAAATCGTTTTCTGTAGGTTCCACACCGTTAAGCGCCGGCAGACAACGATTGCTGTGGGCCTCAGCAACCAAGCGATGGCCGGGATCCTGCGCGCCGAGATGGGTCAGTTCGAGCAGGTTGTTGCCGGCGTCATAGCGGTAGGTTTGACGGTAGTTGCAGGGCATTGCGGGATCGACGGTCTGGGATGCTGACGGACCATGTTTGACGGCGCTGGCCTCCCAACCCGTGGCTTCGACCAATCGGTACAGCGTGTCGTAACGATAACGACTGATCGGCTCGATACGCTGGTTGGCGAAAAAGCGAATCGGCAGCGCGGCGTCTTCGATGCTCAGCACATTGCCGACCGGGTCGTAGATGTAACGGAGATCCTGAAGGGGAGCATTGTCATCGAGGCGGGACAGCAAACGTTTTAGCCGTCCATCTTCGGGGCCATATTCAAGAGTGGTGATCACGCCATTGCCGGCAACTTCTTGTTCGACCAGGCCGTGAGCGTTGTAGGCAGTGGTGCGCACTATTGGCAGAAATTCGGGGGAGTAGTTCAAGCGCAAATCCACAGCGCGTAATGTACCATCGAGGGTTTGATGAAACCGTTGTTCATTGCCTCGGGCGTCTGTTTGAGCGCGCAATTCGCCTGATGGACTGAAACGTGAGCGCGTTACATAACGGTCAGTTTTTTGCGAGGTAAAACGCCGCTCCTGCTCAATTGCTGCGCCGTTCAATCCATAATCATTGAACAGCAAAACACCCGCTGGATCCTCATGACGGATCAGTCGACCGCACTGGTTATGGTCGACAAATGCCAGATCGTTACCCGCGTAAGTCAAACGCTCGGCGCAAATCGCATCGCCTTCTGCCGCTTGCTCGTATAACTCGCGCAGGCGCAATTGTTCGTCGTGGTGCATCCAGCGCTGCGAGCCGCGGCCATCCCAACCCTGCACCGGTTGCCCCGCCTCGCCAAGCAGATTGGTACGCAGCCCGGCGTCTACGCTGCTTGAAGCCAAAATAGCGCCGGACAGCGAGTAGATATTGCTCAAGTTAGACGGACCCGACCCAAGCACCAACAACCGCGGATCCCACAATTCAATCGCACGTCCTGCCGCATCATGGACGGTGCGATCAACCCGAGGTTGCGCGGTGCCAGCAGCGCCGGCACAGTCGTATTGCACAGCGCGCGCGACCATCCCGCGCGGGTCGATCACCGCTAAAGTCGGGGTATTGTCGTGTATGGTCTGCAGATACAGCATCGGGTATTCCACCCTTTTTATGAGCTAACACCCAAATCGCCGGCGTGCCTACTGTCACAAGTTACAGTGCCGACCGTTAGATCGGATCGCTTGCCTTTCGATAGCTGTTTTGGTCGAACAGGCCTTGCGATAATTGAGTAGGTGAGCGCAGCCACCAATTACGGCTTATTAGTGATCTGCACCATGCTGTTCAAGGCTTTGATTTGCACCACGCGATCCAAAACATACGTTATCGGCAGCTGATTAAATCGCCCACTTGGAAAACTCTCTCCATGATAATCAATGCCAAGCGAGTCCTCATTAGTAGAAAAGTAAACGGTGTGGGCGTCCATTCTCCAAATGTCTTTAAGACGCGCCTGTGACCAGTTTTCCTCAAATACGATCTGACTGTGCTCAATCAGCTTTGCATCATCTATTGCGTACCAACGGTGAGAACCGGCGGTCGCAGACTCCAAGGTATCTCCAATTTCGTATCTGCCTACCTCTGCGGTATGCGCGCCGGGAAATGTTGGCCACGCGTCCGCGATCACAATTTTCTCCAGAGGGAGTTCACGATGGTCCCCTATGACCACAAACTCGTGATCCACATCCTTGGCGGCTGAAACCCGAAAAACTGGATATTCGGTTTTGACGCTAGCCAGAAGATTGAAATTTATCCGCGAATGTTCGTGACAATTACCAACCCCACCATCAATAGCTCCTTGTACACGGTTAAACCAGCGACCGCGGCTCTCGCGAAGCTTCCGGGCCACCTCTAGAGGCTCCTGGCGTGCTCTCCATATATCGACGGCCTGATTTGCAGCTCCATCCACCAGTAACATTTTGGTTACCAGGTTAGCTACATGCGCCGCCTTGAGCGATCTCATCGTCTTGTCGTCTACTTGCATGAGCCTGCCGAATGGCCGGGCCCCGCCCGCTGAATCAAATAATTTATCGGCGGCTGACACCTGCACTGCATCCAGGCCTACCGCACCACCCTGCTCCGGGGTCAGTGCGTTCACGTCGATTTCGACTTGGCCGTGAAGATCCCTGTATTTCATCGGATTGCCCCGAACAAACCCGAAGAGGTTGGAACCTGCCGCGTAACCGGCAGGATCCGGATTCAACCAGCGTTGCCACCGTTCAATGTAATAACGTAGACCGTAGTAATAAAGCCCGGTCGCGTCCCGCTCTTTTCCCGAATAACGCACTATCTTGTAACTGACCTGTACCGCCTCCCCGTTCGACCACGCCGTGCCGCCAAACGGGTAATAGTGTTCCTGGGTGATGATGTTGGCGTGCTCATCCAGCTCCAGTGCGCTCGACCCCAAATGGTCAGTCAGGGTGTAACGTTGCTGGTTGTTGGAGATGCCTGGCGGTTTTCCTGCCTTCCAATGCAACAC
>NZ_JMCL01000094.1 GCF_000690905.1 Pseudomonas sp. Ant30-3
CCCGACAACCCCGATGACCTCACGCAATGGCTCACCGCCTACATTGCCGCCGGCGGCTGGCCGCAATCCGATGAGCAACACGTGCCGGTCAGTGAACTGTTTCCGCCACGAGGGATTTTCGGCCTGTACGTGCAGCAGCGTCTGGCTGACGCGCGGGCGCAGGGCGCTGTCGAGGGTTCGACGATTGAACACGTGCAGGCAGAGGCGGTTGATCTGCACACCGATGATCAGCGTGTTTTGCTGACGCTCACTGATGGCCAACAATTGCAGGGCGCTTGCGCGGTGCTGGCGACGGGGATGTTTGCCGCTGCGCGCACGCCGCAGACGGAATCCAGCGGGGTCAACGCCGCAGCGCTCGATCCGTGGGACGTCGCCGCCATGCGTCAGCTCGATCCGCTATCGACCGTGCTGATCATCGGGTCCGGCCTGACCATGGTCGATGCCGTGGTGTCGCTGGAACAGGCCGGGCACCGTGGACCGATCGAGGTGTTTTCCCGGCATGGCTTGCTGCCGCACGTGCGTCGACAGCCTCCGGCCTGGGTGGATTTCCTCGCTGCCGACCAGCGCATTTGCACGCCGCGCCAATTGGTCCGCGAGTTGCGTCGGCATTGCCGGGATGCGATGGCGCAAGGCATTGACTGGCAGGCACCGCTCGACACCGTGCGGGCGCACATCGGCCGCTTGTGGAGTCAGGCGACCGACGTGCAGCGCCGGCAGTTTGTGCGGCATGTGCGGCCGTGGTGGGAAAGTCATCATCACCGCTCGCCGCCGATGAGTGCGCAGCTGGTGGAGCGGTTGCATGGGGAAGGACGGCTGCGAATTCAGGCCGCGTCGTTCAAAGGGCTGGAGCCGTCCTCGGAGGATGGGGTGAGCATTCGCATTCGGCGTCGTGGCGAGGCGGATACGGTTGTGGTCAGTGGCGCGGCGTTGATCAATTCCAGCGGCATCGAATACGACTGGCGGCGAGTTGCGCGACCGTTGCCGCAGCAGCTGCTGGCGCGAGGACTGGTTCAGTCGGGGCCGTTGGCGTTGGGTATCGCTGCGGCGGTCGATGGCGCGGTGTTGAACGCTGACGGTAAGGTCGCCAATCGCCTGTTCGCCATGGGCCCGCCCTTGCGCGGCATGTGGTGGGAAAGCACAGCCGTCACCGACGTCGCCAGCCAGGCCAAAGCCCTCGCCATCCGGCTGGTCAACATGTAGCGCTGTCTGCTACGGAGGTTTGTGGCTTTCCGCTTGCAACGGGCCGCGCGCGTGATGCCGGTTGGATTTACGACTGCGCCCCGAGCATCTCCACCGGATAGGAAAATACATAGCCTTCGCTGCGCACGGTCTTGATGTAGGTCGACTCCCGAGAGTCGTCCATCAGCCGTTGGCGCAGACGGCTCACTAGCAAATCGATGGACCGGTCGAAGAGGTCGGCGTCGCGGCCCTGGGTGAGGTTGAGCAGTTGGTCGCGGCTGAGCACCCGTTGCGGGTGATCGAGGAACACGCGTAGCAGGCGGTATTCGGCGCCGCTGAGGGCGACCATGGTGTCGTCTTCGTCGAGCAAATGCCGAGCAGTGGTGTCCAGGCGCCAGCGACCGAAACCGAGCAGACGCCCGCTTTCCGTGATCAACAGGTTCGGCGGCAGCATGCGGGTGCGGCGCAGTACGGCGTTGATCCGCGCCAGCAATTCGCGGGCGGCGAAGGGCTTGGTCAGGTAGTCGTCGGCGCCCATTTCCAGGCCCAGGATACGGTCGGTCTCATCGTTGCGAGCGGTGAGCATCAGGATCGGCGTGGCTTTATGCTTACCTGCACGCAATTCGCGGCACAGGACCAGGCCATCATCGCCAGGCATCATCAGGTCGAGGACGATGAGGTCGACGGTATTGGCCTCAAGAAAGCTGCGCATGTGCCGGCCATCGGCAACCACAGTAGTGCGCAGGCCATTTTTTTTCAGGTAATTGCCGACCAGTTCGCGGATCTCGCGATCGTCATCCACGATCAGGATGTGGTTTACATGCTCCATCGCTCTGTCCCCTTGTTTTCATCCGTTGCTTCGCTGACTTCAAGGCAAACGCTGTCAGCAGATCTTGCTCCAACGCTTGCTGCGAATTGCCCGTAATGTACCCGATCCCTGGAGCAAAGCTTGCTCGCGAATACGGATTTGGATGTTGCCCCGTACTAGTGAATGCACTCGATCAATTGTAGAAGCTGGCTTGCCAGCGAAAGCTATGTCCTTGAGGACCGGGTTTTGCAGTTAATGACTACTTCACAAAGCTTTTTCCAGTTCAACCGGAGCGAACGTATACTGCCGCGCATGAATCCCGACTCCCCCCTAAGCGCCTGGCAACACGCGATCGAACACAAAGGCTTTGTTCAGGACGAAGCCCAGGAACAGGCTGTCTGGGCGTTGCAGAAATGCCACGAGGCGCTGCATGAAGGCCGGGCTCCGATCACCGGTGTTTATCTGTGGGGGCCGGTCGGGCGGGGTAAAACCTGGTTGATGGACCAGTTCTACCAAACCTTGCGTGTTCCGGCCCGGCGCCAGCATTTCCATCATTTCATGGGTTGGGTGCATCAGCGCTCGTTTCAACTGACCGGTACGGCCGACCCGCTGAAAGCGTTGGCTCGCGAGTTGAGTGCGGAGGTGCGCGTGCTGTGTTTTGACGAACTGTTCGTCAATGACATCGGTGACGCAATCATTCTCGGGCGTCTCTTTGAAGTGATGTTCGAGGAGGGCGTGGTGGTGGTCTGCACTTCCAATCAGCCGCCGGAGCAGCTGTACGCGGATGGCTTCAACCGGGACCGTTTCGTGCCGGCCATCAAGGCGATCCAACAGCATATGCAGGTAATTGCGGTGGATGGCGGCGCCGATCATCGCTTGCAGCCAGGCACCGGTCTGCAACGGTACTGGGTCGCCGTTTGCGGTGAGCCGAGCGCGCTGAGTGAGGTCTTCAACACGCTGACCGTGGGCGAGCAGGTCAGCCGTTCGCCGATCTCGGTCGGGCACCGTTCACTGGCGGTGGTGCAGGTCAGTCCGACAGTGCTGTGGTGCCGATACGCCGATCTCTGTGAACAACCGTTTGCGGCCATGGATTTCATGACCCTGTGCGACCGGTTCAAGGCTATTCTTTTAAGTGATGTGCCAAACCTCAGCGCACAACAGCGCGAGGGGCGGATCGCTCGCGGCACCGAAGACGGCGTCGAGCGCGTGGTCGCCGGTGATCGTCATCTGCCCCAGCTGTCGGTGCACGACGACGGCGTGCGGCGGTTCATTGCGCTGGTCGACGAATGCTACGACCGTAAAGTGCCGCTGTACCTCGAAGCGCAGGTACCGATGGAATCGCTCTACACCGAAGGGTATCTGGCATTCCCGTTCCGCCGCACCCTCAGCCGTCTGCAGGAAATGCAGCTGCAGCGTTTCGCCGAGGTTTGACCCGAAGGAGTGCCCCAGTGCATCAGCCTTTGTCCCACCATCTGCTGACCATGGCCTATCAGAATGCATGGGCCAATCATCGACTTGCCAAGGCCTGGCGTCAGCTCAGTGACGCCGAGCTGCGCGCGCCGCGAAGCGGTTTTTTCCCCAGCCTGCGTGCCACCCTCAACCACATCCTGACCTGCGACTGGTTTTACGTGGATGCGTTGGAGCGCGAGCTGCGCGGCGATGCTCCGCACCCTGACTGCCTGGTGTTTTTCCAGGACGACGAGCCGTGCTCCAGCGCTGCAGACCTGCAGCGCGAGCAATCCCACGTCGATCGCCGATTGCTCGCCTATTGCGAACAGTTGCGTGACGCCGACCTCGGCAAGCTCGTGACCATTGCCCGAGAAACGCCGCAGCACGACAGTCGCTTGCGCCTGCTGTCGCACCTGTTCGAACACCAGATCCATCATCGCGGACAGGTACACTGCATGCTCAGTAGCACCCCGGTTGCACCGCCGCAACTCGACGAGTTTTTCAGCGGCGGAGAAGCACACCTGCGCGCCGCGGATTTCGCCGAGCTGGGCTGGACCGAGGCGTTGATCTGGGGCACGGGCGTGCAACCGTTGCAGTGAGTGCGTGACTCGCGCTAGGGTCGCCGGACCCTGCAGCGCGGATGGCGCGCTGAGGCAACCGCGCAGTGATCGAGGATGGAAATGGAATCCGCAGAAATACGTGTACTTCAGGCCAGCTACACCAACCCGCTGCATGCCGAGGCGATTGGCCTGGTGCTGAATGCCTACGCTGAAGACCCGATGGGCGGTGGTCACTCGTTGCCCGCTGAAGTCCTGGCTCAACTGCCGCAAGAACTGGCCAAACGTGCCCACGCCTTCAGCGTGCTCGCATTCGTCAACGGCGAGCCGGCGGGGCTAGTGAACTGCTTTGAAGGTTTTTCGACGTTTGTCTGTCGGCCACTGGTCAATGTTCACGATGTGTCAGTGGTGCCGAAGTTTCGCGGTTTGGGCCTGAGCCAGAAGATGCTGCAAAAGGTCGAGGACATTGCCCGCCAGCGCGGCTGCTGCAAGATCACTCTGGAAGTGCTGGAAGGAAATGCAGTGGCCCAATCGTCTTACGCCAAATTCGGATTCGCTGCCGGCATGTTCGACCCGGCGCACGGGCGGATGCTGTTCTGGACCAAGCCGCTGTAAATTCAGGCGCTGAACAAAAGCCCTCGTTGCCTTACAGGTAACGGGGGCTTTTTCTTTTTGGGTGTCTGGGCGCTTTCAGTTGCGCTCCGGCGCTTGTTTTTGAGGTCAGGGCTTTATTGCAACAGGCCGCTCCAATACCTTCACCGCATCATCAACCACCGCCTTGCTCATCGCCGTCAGGTAATGCGCGGCCCAGATGTGTCGGTCGGTATCGCGATTGAAGGCAGCGTCCCGGGTCAGCTCCCTGGCAAGGAACAGGAAGTCGGAGGCCATGGCGAGCGCATCGCAGAGGGGAACGTCTCGGGTGACATGGAAGAGGGGTTGGTTTGAGCAGTAAATAAGGGGGGTGAGGCCGATGGTTTTTAGATCTGAGGGATCGGGCAATTCTGCTTTGTTCATGTCTAACTCCTTAATCCGAGGGAGCTGCCACATTCGTTTCCAAGCGAAAGGGTGGCAGCTGTGCGCAGGTTGGAAAACCGGGAATTAAGGAACCGGCACGCCCGAAGGCGTCCCACGCACAGCCGCCATAGCAGAGTCGCATCCGTAGAACCGGGTGCATTACTAAGGAGGCGCGCAGTTGCATTTAATTCGACGGGTTTCCAAGCCCGATCGCTGAATGGTCAGCGACGTCCGGAGAATATCCCGTCGAAGAAAAACGCAACAAGGCATCAAAGTGCCCAGCAAACACGATTCGGATTTTGCCTACAAGGTCTGCGGACGTCATCTGATATTTCAACACTTGAAGTAAACAAGCTGCGGGGCGGTGGCGGTTGTATAAGTCTGTGCAATTTAATGAGACCTCGACGCTTAATTGAAGGCCTGTCATTCGCGGTCATAAATTCCCCACCAAAACAAAATTAGATACATCTTTGGGAACCGTCCTACATCAATACTTGTTTCGCTTTGTTAGCGTGCTCGACAGTTTATATGCCCAGGCTATGGATGGCCGACCCCTTGTACGAACCCTAAGTAGTTATCAGGACTCACCCTGCCAAGGGCAAAAAAAGGAGCAACAAATGTTCAACGCTTCCTCGCTACCGCGCCTCACTTTGACAGTCGATGTTTCCACGCATGACGTTCAAAGCCTCGTTTTCTCCCCCAGTACACCCCTCAGCAGACCTGACATTCCGACGGTCGGGGCGGCACGTCAATGTAGTATCTGCACTTGGATCAAGGCTTCTCTGCCACTCGTGTCCAGTATTACTGCTTAAGGGGCTAGCCTATGTTCGCGCCAGCCAATACTGCGCACTTTGCGTTATTAATGCCCGCTGTTCGCAACGACTTTCAGGTACTGGGGTTCAATGGCACTGAAGCCATCAGCCACTTGTATGCGATTCAAATCGAATTGGTCAGCGAGTTCCCTGATTTCGATCTGGAGAGCCTGCTCAGTCAGCCGGCATTCCTTCAGTTCGGCCTGAATGGCGAAGGTATTCATGGCCGACTGGAAGATGTTTTCGTGGGTGAAACAGGCAAACGCCTGACCCGTTATCATCTGACCTTGGTGCCGGCCCTGCATTACTTGCAGTTCAGCCACAACCAGCGGATTTTCCAGCATCTGACAGTGCCGCAAATCGTCGCCCAAGTGCTCCAGGGGCATGGTATCCAGGCTGATGCCTATACCTTTCATGTGAGCACCAGTCCAGAGCGCGAGTACTGTACCCAGTATGGGGAAAGCGATTTCGAATTCATCCAAAGGTTGTGCAGTGAAGATGGGATTTCGTGGCACCACCAACACAGCGTAGAGGGTCACCATCTCGTATTTACCGATGATCAGACCTTTTTTCCCAAGCTGGGGGGTACACCGTATCAGCAAGGCTGCGGCCTGGTGGCGGAACACCCGGTCGTCAGTCAGTTCTCCATGCGCTTTAGCACCCGTACCAGCACGGCCACGCGCCGAGGCTATGATCCAGCGCGCCCAAGCCTGTTGTTGCAAAGCCAATTTACCGCTGAGTTCAGTCCTGCACTGGAAGACTACCGCTACCCGGTGCTGCACGAAAATGAAAAGCTCGGCAGACAGCTTGCCCGGCAGTCCCTGGAGCGGCACCGTGCCGACTACCAGCTGGCCGAGGGTAAAAGCGACCAGCCGACCCTGCGCAGCGGCTACTTCTTCGATCTGACTGAACACCCGCGTCAGCAGTGCAACGATTTGTGGTTGTTGCTCAGTGTCACGCACTCAGGCAAGCAACCTCAGGTACTGGAAGAAGCAATCACCAGCGACGTTGAATCCGCAGACGGCTTTACCCAGGGTTACCGTAATAGCTTCAGCGCGATTCCCTGGGATGTGTTCTACCGTCCACCGTTGGTTACGCGCAAGACAATGTTGGTCAGCCAGACGGCCCGTGTCACCGGGCCCAAAGGTGAGGACATCCATTGCGATAAGTACGGACGGGTCAAGGTCGAGTTCCATTGGGACCGCGCCGAACTTGGCAGCGACAAGAGCAGTTGCTGGCTGCGGGTGTCGTCCAGCTGGGCGGGGGACGGCTTCGGTACGGTGACAATCCCGCGTGTAGGCATGGAAGTGGTAGTGACCTACCTGGAGGGTAATCCCGACAATCCTTTGATTACCGGGTGTGTGCCTAACAAGGTTACGCCTGTGCCATACCCCTTGCCCGCGAATAAAACCAAGACTGTCCTGCGCAGCCAAAGCTCGCCCGCCAGTGGCGGCTACAACGAGCTGTCGATTGAAGACCGCAGCGGCCAAGAGCTGATCTACTTGCGTGCTCAGCGTGACATGGAGCAGAAGATCGAACATGACAGCCGACTGGAGGTGGGCAACGAGCGCCGGGAAACGATTCAAGGGCAATAGCATTACGGTGCTGGAAGCCGAGGAACAGCGCACCGTCAACGCTGACCGTAAAGTGGATCTCAAAGCCAATGACTATTTGCAGGTCGCCGGCAGCAGTCATACCCGTGTAGGGCAAACAGTGGTGATTGAGGGAGGTCAGCAAGTCCACCTCAAGGCCGGTGCCCATCTGATACTGGATGCCGGAGCCAGCATCACTTTGAAAGGTGGCGGGCAGCACATCGTGCTGGGTACTGGCGGTATTTTCAGCAGCACCGAGATTCAAATCGGTGGCGCGCCTGCTGCGGGAATCGCGGCTGCTCCGGTGTTGCCAGGGATGCTTGAAGGGTTGGCAACACCGTCAGCATTGCCGCTTCCCAGCCTGCCGTTTTACCAGGAGCAAGCGGTGGCAGGTGCTCTCTTGCCTATTCCTGACTGTCATCTCGATGCATCAGGTCAGTGCCCAATCCACCAACCGGGGGAGGCGGCATGATCGAGACCCTCTCGTCACCCTTTGAGACGCCTGGAGCTTCGCGAGTCCTGTGTGTGATTCTGGACGCCAGTTTCGATCCGCAATTACCAGCGCATGCCGATCAAGCCGTTGGCTATGGCGTCCAACGTTATGTGCCGCTCTTCGACGAGACCCCGTATGCGGGTTTACAAGTGGCCGGGCCTTTCGCGTTGCTGTGTGCTGCACCTGATGCGTTTATGGAGCATGCCAGCAGGCTGCTGGAACGGGCAGATGCCGGGTGTGTCGCCTATCTGGAGGATGAGCAGTCCTTCGAGCGAGCCGTTGAACATTGGCGCAGCCTGCTGACCATCAGCACCGATGACACGCCTGCCCAGATGATGCGTTTTTTCGATCCGCGCTGGCTGGAACCGCTGTTGAACAGCCTAGATGAAACAGAGCTGTTGCAGTTCATGGGGCCGCTCACTGGCTTGGCCTGGCGCAACGAGCTGGGTTGGCGATATCTGGCTAATCCTCAACCGGATCCGCACGCAGAAATTCAGCAGCCTGGTTGGTTGCACATTGACGTCGATCGCCAGGCGCTTATGGATCAATACCGTTTGAAAATTCTGGCGGGACGATTTGCCTTGGACTATCAGGCGGTACTTTCGATGCCTGAGCCGGTGGAGTTCGTTTATCGGCAACTACTTGGCGCTCAGACCGCAGGGTATCTGCAACTGGCCGAGCAGGAACGCTGGCTGCGTCTGGCGTTACGTCAGGGCGATGGATTCTGGGGACGCACTCCAAATTCCGAATTATTGGCCCGTGATGACCTGGGCCTTGGCGACAAGCTCATCGAGCTTGAGCTTCTCTGAGTCACAAGGACGATGATCCGATGAACAACACCTATATGGTTAAACAGGGCGACACGCTGGGTTTGATTGCCCAGCAACACGGCTTTAACACGGCCGAGATACAAGCACTTAATCCGATCATTACTAATCCCGGCTACATCAAGCCTGGTTGGGAACTGAAGCTGCCCGACACCGCGCCCAAGCCGGGACTGCCGCCGCCGATGCATGCAGATAACACCAGCTCCGTCGCACTCAAGGGCCAGGCCCAGTGCGATGAGGAATTGGTCGATGTAGCCCATATTACCGGTGAGCCGCATTTTTTTATTCTGACGGATAAACAGTCCAAGGCATTGAAGAAGGAAATCCGCGCTGTCCAGAAAGTGATGGATGAGCTGCATCAAAACCTTGCCAAAGCGCTGCCTGCTATGCAGTGCAAGAAAACTCAAAATCCCGGCGCCAGCTGTGCGTGCTCCGGCTGTGTCAAAGAGGCTTGGGCAGTCAAAGCCGAAGGCGCCGGGTTGCTGAAGCGCGACCTCAAATCCCGGCAAACCAAAGCGGCACCGCCGACAACCGATAAAGATCTTCAGGGGACTATATTCGCCTTGCAGCAGGCGCGTGATTGGTATCAGGCTTACGAGCCCAGGTCTTATGGCTGGACGCAATTTGAAGACAACTGGAAGTTATTGAAGCACAAGAAAATCATGGAGCTGGATCAGGAGATCGGCAAACTCCGCGCTGAATTGGCGGTTCAGAAAAAAGCCGACTCCGATGACAGCTCGACCAGCGCAAGCAATGCCGCCCCGGATCTCAGGCATGGCAAGGGGCGCAGCAGTGAAACTCAGCGTGGCAGCCAGACCAGGTCCGGCATTACCGTGGTGGAAGTCATCCTGTTCAGCGACCCGACTCGGCGTCATTACGTCTCGATCCCGTGGCGAAGTACCACCGCGTGGAACGTTCGAGTCCCTACGCGCGTCATGGCCGGGAAACCCTTCAACAAGCAACTGGCCGCAGACCTGATCAAGGACATCAAAAACGCCGTCGGTGAAGGGCGTAAAGCCGGTCCGTTGGGCAATCTGGAGCTCAAGATCAGTACCTGGACCAGCAAACAGGACAACCTGCTCAATACGCTGCATCAGGAAGTGTCCTGGACGTCCAATCAGAGCGACGCGTCGCGCTACGCGATCAGTGCCGAAGCCCACGCCCTGCGATTCGCGGCCAGCGCCAGCGCAGGGGTTAATAACTGGAACCCCAAAGAAGGCAGTATTGACGTGGGTGTCAAAGGCAGCGCGGCGTTCTCGCTGGCGGAAGCTTCAGCGTCCTTGAATTCGTATTTTCCTGATCAGGGCGGATACGTCGCGAACATGGCTTATCGTAATGCCCTGAAACAGGAAGTGCTGCATCCGATGGGCGTGTTTCGCATGAGTGGCAAGTTGGAGCTGTCATGCTTTGTCGGAGCGAAGTTGCAGGGCGAGGCTGGGGTTAAAACCCAATACAAGCCGACGGAAACACCCGCCGGAGCTACCGCGTTACTGGGTACGCCGACCATGGAAGTCGGCCCCGGTGGCAATATCGGCGTCAAGTGCGATGCGTTTGCGGGAGCGCAAACCGGTGGTGCGCTGACCGGTGCATTTGAGTGGGTTGAACCGGAAAAACAAGGGACGGGGAAAGCCGTCGTCGGTCAGGCAAATGCCAATAGCAATTGGGCCAAACTGGCCGAGCTCAAAGTTGAAGGGAATGTCGCTCTGGGTATTGGTGCCCATGGTGAGATTGGTATCAGTATCGCTGATAACCGGTTGGCATTTAACTGTAAAGGCTCGCTGATATTTGGCCCTGGCGCGGGCGGTGGGTTTGGTGCGTTGGTGGATGTAGAGCAGGTTGGGAAGCTCACACTGTTGCTTTGTAATGCCCTGGCTGATATTGACTACAGGCACCTTTTGGGAGTGACTGAGGATGCGTTTAGGTACATCGCTTCTGGGCTGTATCAGGTGGCGACATCTCCAATGCGAATGACCATTGGAGGCTTTGAGTTAGGGCGGGTGGAAATGCTTGCTTGGTGGGAGGATCGACAGGCCACGAGGGTTGAAGCTGATTCACTGGCCGACTACTTGCTTGCGCATAAAATAGATAAAATTATGAGGGTTCAGGAACAAAACATTCCTTTGAGTGTGTTGCCACCAGAAACCATTGGTCCCATGGTCTACCTACTAACAGAAGGAGTTGTCGCCAGGGGCATTGGTAGCTTCAACGAAAAACAGGAACAGGCCTTGGTCATTCTTCTCTCCGAGGTACGTCGATGGCGGCAATTTATTGAAGTGCTGGAGCATTGTTCTCTCGACGGGACAAAGGTCAACGCCATGGCGAGTCTGGAGCGGCTCAACGCCTTGCTTACCGGTCATGACCAAGACAAATTCAATCGTTTCATTGACAGTTTGGCGGTTAACCAGAATTCCGATAGTCCAGCCCGAGCAGCCTGGAAGCCTAGTAATGTTTGGCGTAAAGAGAAAGTGCTGGTGGCCGCACAGAACAGCGGTAGGTTTGATGGTTTGGTGTAAATCTGGACGACAACAACGGCGCCTAAAAGCGCCTTTGTTGATTGCTGGGTGCTTCAAAGTGGCTGGTTGTATTGAATCGCGCAACGAAAACTTGTACCGGGCAAATGCCTGCTTCTTACAGGCTCATTTGGGTATCGCCGAACAGAACTGGCCGTGAGCAGAGGATCTTCGCCTGCATTGGTACCTCGTCGGATTCGTTCCGTTCCTGTCGCTGGGCCCTGAGGGTTTTCCAATGGCGAGTGGCGGTAATAGTTTTTATCGTACCAGTCGTTTACCCAGTCGGTAGCGTTGCCTGACATATTGTAGAGCCCTAGCGGATTAGGGACGAAGCTGTCGACAGCAAACCTGCGTCCTTTTCCTTGGAGTGGAAAATTGCGTCCGTAATTTAAACTGCCATTGTCCGTAGGAAATGCCACATATTGGCCACGACTGCGGGCAGCGTATTCCCACTGGGCTTCTGTAGGCAGATCGACTGGATATCCACTCAGCTCTCCCAACCAACCGCAATAAGACTTGGCTTCTTGCCAACTTTGAGTAGCAGCTGGTAAGTCAGATTGGTAGCGAAACTGCAAATCGTCTCGCTTACGTAGCTCTGCATCAAACAGCGGTTTGCTTTGAGCAATAAAAAACAGATCGAAATCACCCATTGTTGTTTGGAATTTCGAGAGGGAATAATTACTCAGTTTAACGGGATGAACAAAGTCGTCATCACCGTCCATGCTGATACGCCCCATCCTCTCCGGCTCCACGCCGCATGGCCAATCGCACAAATTTGCAGGGTCATCGTCATACGGCCAACCAAAATCCCCCATCTGGAACTCGCCACCTTCGATAAACACCATGTTATCCAATGACTGCACCACGGTATTCAGTAGCTTGCTGCGAACCTCATTGGAGAGTTTCGGGTATTTATGCTCGATGGTTGCATTGATTTCAGCGACTTTTTCCGGCGAGAGTTTCTGGCTTTTTGGTAATGGAGAGGTTTGCGCTTGGCAACCTGTCAGCAGCAGTACAGTACAAATAGGTAATAAAATGTGTCTTACCACAGGAGTGTCCTTATACATGTGATGGTTTGGTGTAAACAATGAGCAAGTAGAGGGGGGCGCATTTATAGCGCCCGCATTACTTCTGATCTAAAGGGGCTGATCGGATTGGATTGCACAGCGGAAGCTAAAGCCAGGGACGTGCTCCTTTCTAACGGGTTTCTCTCCCCACCGCCGTACGGTACTAGAGCTGAGTAACGGGTCTTCCGGATAACCCGAACCTCGGAGAACTCGAAGCGTGCCTGTCTCGGGGCCGGTAGGGTTAATCAGAGGTGAGACACGATAATAGTCTTTGCCGTACCAATCATTGACCCAGTCGGTGGCATTTCCGGACAGGTTGTAAATTCCCAAGGGGTTGGGGACAAAACTATCAACCGCGAAAGTAAGGCGTTTACCTTTACCTGACTCAGGGAAGTTACGCCCATAGTTTAAATTTCCATTGTCGGTGGAGAACATCACATATTGGCCGCGATTGCGGGCTGCATATTCCCACTGGGCCTCTGTGGGCAGATCCACTGGCAAACCACTGAGTTTCCCCAACCAACCGCAGTAATCTTTTGCTTCCTGCCAACTTTGGGTTGGTGCAGGCAGCTTCGGGGCGTAAAAAATTTCATGCAATTCTTCTCGTTTGCGATCTTCCGCATCAAACAACGGTTTGCCGTGAGCAATAAAGAACAGATCGAAATCCTCCAGTGTTGTCTGGAATTTCGACAGTGAGTAACTGCTCAGTTTAACCGGATGAACAAAGTCATCATCACCGTGCATGCTAATACGCCCCATCCGGTCCGGCTCCACGCCGCATGGCCAATCGCACAGATTTGCAGGGTCATCGTCATACGGCCAACCAAAATCGCCCATCTGAAACTCGCCACCTTCGATAAACACCATGTTATCCAGTGACTGCACCACGGTATCCAGTAGCTTGCCGCGAAGCTCTCTTGAGAGTTTCGGGTATTTATGCTCGATGGTCGCGTTGATTTCAGCGACTTTATTCGGCGAGAGTTTCTGGCTTTTTGGTAAAGGAGAGGTTTGCGCTTGGCAACCTGTCAGCAGCAGTAAAGTGAAAATAGGTGATAAAATGTGTCTTACCACAGGAATGTCCTTATATATGCAATCCGAGGTTCGAAGGCTACCATTTTCTGAGCTCGCATGAACGCCAAGCCAATCTACAAGCGTCAACTCCGTATGAAGATGACGTAAGGTGGATAGATATTCAGCTTTAGTTTCGCAAGCGCGAACATTCACACACCGTCCGGCAGGCGAGCAGTACCTCATATTTCGGCAACAAAAAAGGGCGCCCCAGGAGACGCCCTCTTTACCTCACCGCTTGTAACTCTCCGTCATTTGCGCAGTTTGATCGTCCGGAACCTGCAACTCAGCATCTTGCTGACGCTGGTTCTCCTGCTGGCTCAACCGCAAACTCTCGTAGTAATAGCGCATGCGTTCTGCGCCACCTTCGGCAAATGCACTCACCGAAACAAAAGTCATCAGCCCGGCAACAATCAACGGTGTCGTTTTCATGGTCTGCCTCCCACTAAGCATGTCGGATGCGATTTCGTCCATGAAGCAATACTGCGCGGGCATTATCTGACGATTCCGTTAATTGGGAATTAACTGTGCTCAGAGCTTCCAGTCCAGGCTCAGGGTCACCGTGCGCGGGGCGCCCCAGTACACGCCGTTATAGAAACCGACGTTGTCGTAATACTTCTCGTCGAGCAGGTTGTCGACGTTCAGGGATGCCGACAGGTGTTCGTCGAAGGCATACCGCGACATCAGTTTGACCACGGTGTACGCCTCCTGCCGAATGTTCGTGCGTTGAGTGATGATGCGTCCATTTTCGGCCCGACCGACCGGGCGATTGGCTGTGCGGTAGATGTCGCTCTGCCAGTTGAGCGCGCCGCCAACGGTCAGCGCCTGCCAGTCCCCGGTCAGACGATACGAAGTGGACAGGCGCAGCATGTTCAACGGCTGATTGGTGTTGGCGCGTTTGTCCTCACCCGTCACCGAATGGGTGTAGGTGTACCCGGCAGTCATGTTCCACTGCGGCAAGACTTCGCCGGACAGTTCGGCTTCGAAACCCTGGACCTTGTTGCCTTTGCCGTTGGACTTGTAGAACTCCTCGTTGGTCACCGGGTCCGGCGGCACCGAATCATCGAGTTCGGCGACGTTGTCCTGTTTGCTCCAGAACACCGCCGTGGCGAGGTTCAAGCGTTCTTCCAGCAAGCTGCCCTTGAGCCCCACTTCATAATTGCTGCCGACCACCGGCTCAAGGTATTGGCGATTGCTGTCACGGTAGGTTTGCGGCTTGAAGATGTCGGTGTAACTGACGTACGCGGTGTATTGCGGCGTCAAGTCGTAGAGCAGGCCGGCGTAGGGCGTCCACATATCGTTGTGCTGCTGGGTGGTGGCATCGACGCTGCGCAACTGCAGATTGTCATTGTAAGCGTTGGTCGTGCTCGAGGATTTCCAGCTGCCGTAACGACTGCCTAGCACGGCGTGCAGATCGTCGGTCAGGCTCAGGCGTGTTGCCAGATACCCGGCCTTTTGCCGAGTGCTGCTGCTGGAGCCTTGCAGATCGGTCACTGTGTCGTTGAACTTGGGAATCCCGCCCATGTATTTCCAGTCGGGGACATTGGCGTAGTCCGCAGCGATGTCGCCGTCCACTGTGTAGGGATTGTCGTCACTGCGCTCGGCCTCGCCATAGCCGAACATCATTTCGTGCTCACGGCCGAACAACGCGTAGGGCCCCGACACGTTGAAGTCATACGCTTTCATCTTCTGCTCGCCGATCATGTGGCTTACGTTGGCCACCATGCCGCTGCGATCGGCCTCGGGGAAGCCGTTGCCGCCGTAGTAGATCTTGCCGTCGGTGTCGCTCTCGCGATGGGTGTAGGCGGCTTTCAAGTGCCAGCCTTCGCCGAGGTTTTGATCCAGCGTAGCGAAAGCGGTTTTGTCCTTGAGCGGCCAGGAGCTCCAGGGCGTGGCCATGTTGGTGGACCGTCCGAGCCTGGCTTTACTGCCGTCGGCGTTCCAGTACGGCACGGTGCCCCACGACGTGCCCTGCACCTGTTTGTCCTGATAGTCGTAACCCACGGCGAGCACCGTGTCGTCAGTCAGGTCCGCTTCGAGAATGCCGTAGCCGACCTCCCGTTGCAGTTGATAGTTGTCGAGATAAGAGTGGCTGTCGCGGTAGGCCAGCACGCCGCGCCCGCGCAGGCGTCCATCGAACCCCAGCGGACCGCCGACATCCACGTAGCTGTAGTAATTGTCGTAGCTGCCGCCGCTGACACCGCTCATGGCTTGCCATTGCGAGGTAGGGCGCTTGCGTACCATGTTGATGGTGGCCGAGGGATCGCCGGCACCTGTTGTCAGGCCGGTCGCGCCGCGTACCACTTCGATGCGGTCGTAAATGATCGTGTCGGCATCGGACTTCATGTAGCTGAACGTGTTGAGCATCCCGTCGATCTGGAAATTATTGATCGAGTAACCGCGAGAGGAATAACTGACCCGATCGGAGTCGTTGTGTTGCACAACAATGCCGGTGGTCTGGCTCATGGCTTCGGACAGCGTGCCGAGTTTGAAATCGTCCATTTGCTGACGCGTTACTACTGAGACTGACTGCGGCGTTTCCTTGATCGACAGGTTCAGGCGAGTGGCGCTGCTCATGGCGCCGGTGGTGTAGGACTGTGTGTTTTCAGTGCTGGCGCCCAGGTTTTGCGCGGTCACATCGGTCGCGTCCAGCTCCAGAACATCGCGCTTGGATTGTTCTGAAAGTTCGGTTTCTGCAAACAGCTCGGGGCATAGCGCTGCACTGCACATGCCAAGGGCAAAAGTCATGGAACGGGTGATGGGCGCGAACATCGCTGCCGACTCCTTGTCGTCGATGGAAAAATTCCGTTGATTCAAGGACGAAGGAGGGCGGCGATAATTAGCAATAAACGAGAATAATTACTATTTGTGAATGTGTCACAAGCTTGTAGCAGCTGCCGAGCCTGCGAGGCTGCGTCCAAACCGTGTCGCGATCGGACGCAGGCTGCGTCAGCTGCTACATAGAGCGGGCGATCACTTGAGGACAACCTCTCCCTGATCGGCTTTCACTTTGGGCTTGATCAGGCTGAAGTCGATCAGCGCTTTCTGCTGACGCTCGTAAGGATTGCCAATCAACAGTGGTCGCGGCTTGAAACTGTCGCTGACCAGGCTCTTGCTGTGATCAAGTTCATCGAAACTCAACCCGGCCATATCCGCCCAGGTGTGGATCAGGTGCGAGCTGCTGTAAGGCCGGCCAAGGTCTGCGGCGAAATCCCAATTGTGCTTCTCTCGCCATTTTGGCGATGCCCAGGCCATGAACGGAATCGTGTACATCGGCGCCGTCGGCTTGCTCTCGTTGCGGCCCAGCGTGCTGTGGCCGGGCGAGTCAAACACGTCTTCGCCGTGGTCGGAGAGGTACAGCAGGAAGCCGTTCGGGTCGGATTTGGCGTAGTCCTTGATCAGGCTCGAGACCACGAAATCGTTGTACAGCACCGCATTGTCGTAGCTGTTGTACGTCGGCAATTGATCGTCACGTACGCCGTCGGGCACGCCGTTGCGATCCTTGAATTTGTCGAACGTCGACGGATAACGGTACTGGTAACTCATGTGTGTGCCGAGCAGATGCACGAC
Organism: Pseudomonas sp. Ant30-3; assembly: GCF_000690905.1. Classification (GTDB taxonomy): domain Bacteria; phylum Pseudomonadota; class Gammaproteobacteria; order Pseudomonadales; family Pseudomonadaceae; genus Aquipseudomonas. The sequence goes on from NZ_JMCL01000094.1 coordinate 16,947, forward strand.
GATCAACTTGCGTGGCGCGGCATCGGTCAGCGCCTTGTTGAACGGCGCGATCACGTCGCCATCGTACTGCGCGGCATTCTGGTTGCGATTGTTGTTCAGGTACACCTGCTCGTCAGCCTGTTCGGAGAAGGTCGTGAGCATGGTGTTGCGCTTGGTCATGGTCTGTTGGTTGGTGATCCAGAACGTCTTGTAACCCGCCTGTTTCATCATGCTGACCAGCGACGGCGTCGACAGGTACAACCCCGGATTGTCTTCATCGGCAAAGGTCAGGACCTGTTGCAGCGCCTCGATGGTGTAGGGGCGCGGGGTGATGACGTTGTCGAAAACCGCCAGCTGATCCTTGAGTTTGTCCAGTTCAGGCGTGGTCTCGCGCGGGTAGCCGTACAGGCTCATGCGCTGACGGTTGGTCGATTCGCCGATCACCAGCACCAGCGTCTGGGGCTGATCAGCGCTGACATCCTTGAGGTTTTTCAGCGGGGCGATCTTGCTCGCGCTGTGCAGCATGTCCTGCATGCCGGCGAGGGTGTCGAGATAGCGGTGGTACGCCACTGCCATCTGCCACGGCACGGCCGGCTCGATGCGGGTTTCGAACTTCTCTAAACCTTCGGCAAAGCTGCCCGTGCGCATCGTTTGCTTGATCAGCGGATAACCCACCACCGCGATTACGATGGCCGTCGCCGCCACCAGTGCGCGACCACGCGGCATGTACACCGGGCGCAGGCGCGTCCACAGGAACCAGGCGAATGCGGTGTGGGCGAGGAATGCCGCGACCATCCACCAGGCAAAGTACTGGGTCATGTACTCGCCGGCTTCAGAGATGTTCGACTCGAACATGATGAAGATGACGCTTTGCGAAAATTCCTGCTGATAGATGAAGAAGTAACCCAGGCTCGCCATCGAACAAGCCCACAGCACCGCGCCGATTACCGCCGCCATCACGCGGGTCTGTTTCGGGAACAGCAACATCGGCGCGAGCCAGATGGCACTCATCACGAAGGCCTGACGGAACCCGCTGAAACCCGAGGTGCCCGTCAGTTGGATCAGCAGTTGGGTAATGCCCGAGAAGTACCAGAAGAACATGAACAGCCAGAGAAATCCGGGCCAATCGAAACCTTTCGCAGTCGTGTTGCTGCGTTCAAACATCGCCATTCAGGGCTCCAGCAGATGATTCGAGGTGGCTGGCGCAGGCAGCGGCAGCAAATAGCGGACACGCAAAATTCAGCGGGCGGCCCAATGAGGAAATTATGACCAGAGTCGTGTGAAAAGTTCGTGAGCTACCCGGTTTCCCGACGGCCGTGGCGGTATCGGGTTACCGCACAGCGCGGGCAATCCTGGGTTTTGATGAGCGCTACGCAGGACGCAAACCTGCCACGCCTCAATCGCCTCCCAAGGAAAGGGACATGCCTGATCATTCGCTTGTAGCGCCTCCATTGAATGCTGGAAAAGTACTGGCTTATGCCGTTTCAACGGTCTTTGCCCATCGACCGATCGTCATCACTGCCGCGTTGAAACAATTCACCGCGGCGCTCGCCAGGCTCTACCCGGACTTGCACATCAACGTGCTGACCACCACGCTCAACGTGCCGGGTTGGGACGTCGGGCACGAGCGCGACAACACCGTTATGCCACCGGTGGAGGACGGCGCCAGGCATTCCACGGTGCCGCTGTTTGAGGTGATGATCGCCTCGATCACCGGCAAAGCCTTGCTGTGGTTTACCTCCGGGCACTTTCTCAGCGACGCGAGCGGGCGGCGCCTGGATGTCGAGATGCGGGAAGTCGAAGCGTTACTGCGAGGTTTGCCGGACGTGATGATCGGCGCCCTGCAAACCGCACTCGCGGACTTCTGGAACGAGCCGCTGGCCGGTGAGACCAAGCGTTGGCAGTGGCTGGCCGACCTTTGCAAAGGCGCATTGCTGATCCAGCTTGCACCGGGCAACAGTGACGATCGGCTGGATGCCGAGCAAATCCGAACGCTGCAGCAAATTGCCCATTGCCCGCAACGATCCGAGCGCCAGCAGGTGTACGGGGAGAACGCTGCTGAAGCGTTTCTGGTGCGCTATCAAACGGGCCAGGACGAAGCGCTCCGGGTCCTCACCGGCAGCGCAGTGCTGGTGACGCGTACGGTGGCTGACCGGGAAATAATCCTGCAGTTTTTCCCCGGTGGAACCGTTGAATCATTCAACACACTGCAAGCCTTCGCCGAGGCGCAACGCGTAACCGATTCGTCGACCAGCGACGTGGTGCTGGACGTTCAGCCATGGACTATAAACACCGATGTGTTCGTCACGTTGGCCCAGGCGATGCTCGACTCGCAACTGGAGCGTGTCGCCGATATGGGTGATATCGCCGGGCAGGACTTGCCAGCGCTGGAGTCGCGGTATGCCGAGATCAGTGATGTCTCAAGTTTTTTTCACGCCTCCGCTGACCACGCATCGACATCGACAATGCTCGACAACGTGCTCGACAACCAGCCCGACTGGTTGCCGCTTGCCAGCACCGAGGACCTGCTGGCCTACAGCCGATACCTGCTGGAACTCGCGGCATTGCAGCAAGCCACGGATGGCCGGGCTTATGACGACGGCATCGACAGCGCCGCCGTGTTTGCCAGGCATGCGCTGGAGCAGGCGATGGTGGATTTCGGTCCGGCGTTCGACCCCGACGCCTTGTTGGTCACGCAGGTTCGCTATCAGGCCGATGCACCCGGCGCTGCGACGGGCACGGTCGTCAGCCAAACCGATACCCTGACCCGGCGCGCGTTGAAAAATCTTGGTGGTCTGCTGCACGCTGCCACCACGCTACGCGACAAGAACGGCGCGCCACTGCCGGATTGGGTAAACGTCGACACTCTGCGTGAGCTGATGTCGCGAGCGGATATCGGCACGGCTTACCCACTGCTGGTCAAGCGCGAGCTGCTGGGCGACAAAGCACTGCGGCTTGAGCGGGAAACACGCTTCGCCAACCAGTTGCGCCTGCAACTGCCGATACTGGCGCTTGAATACAAAGTGACCGGCAATGGCCATGTGACCGAGGCCGGCTATCGGCAAGTGCTCGCGCTGGTGCAAGCCGAGACCGCTGCGCGCACCCTTGACCTGCAGCCGATCGTGCTCAGGGCGCTGGCCTTTGTGCTTGACGAGGCAGACCGCACAGACGTGGTGAGTAATCAGTTCGTGATCGGCCCGCAAGACACCAGCCACGGACCTTTTCTTCTGTACCGGCCGTTCTACGCACCGGTGTTCGTCGAGTGTGCGTCCTGGTCAACGCTGTTGGAGCGGATCCGCGACGACTCGTCGATCAACAAAAGCGTGCTGGATTGGCTTGAGCCCGACGCCCGCAGGATTTACAACCACGGAGGCTTCACTGAACCACATCTGCCGAGGGTGATCTTTGATGTGGACTTTCCGACGATTACGGCGGCGGCCCCACCGGTCCTGTGTGATGAAGTGGTGGTGGGCGATGTGTTCAGCGCACTGTATCAAGCGAATGCCGACGTGCTGGTGCGCCAGGCTGACGAACAGACGGTGTCGAACGCGGAGTATCGCTGGGCGACGCTGGAGGGCTTGGGCGAAAAAGTACTCGACTCGATTCTGGGCGCGGTTCTGCCTTACCTGCGCGGTCCGGCTGCCGCTGCCGGTTGGCTGCTGACCACCGAGTCCGCCGTCTTGAGTGCCTTGCGCACCCTGGACCAGGGTGACACCGGCCCGACCCGGCAGTTGTTATTCACGCTGCTCGGACAATTGGCGATGGCAGCATTGGTTCATCGGTTTCAGCCCGGCAATGTGTCCGACCTTCCGGTTCGATTGCCCGCGTCGCGAGGCAGCGTATCCGCCCGGTATACGCCGCCCATCGCTGCCACGACGCAAATAACCGATTCGGCCGTGGATTTTTCCATGGCCCCGTCCCGCGATTCGCGAGCGGCGCTCGAGCGCTATTTACAGGTCCATCCCGACACGGTTGGACCCGTCATAGAGGCCGCGCCGCTGCCTGGCATTCACGTGGTCGATGGCCGCTGGTACGCACGGGTTCCCGGAAGAATCTCCGGCTGGGGCTGGGCGCCGGTGACGCCGGCGCAGGGTCGCAATGTGCACCTGCTGGATCGCAGCGCCGCGCCGATCAAATGGCTGGAGCTGTGCAACAACGGCGAGGGTTTGTGGGACACCGCGCCTGAGTTTCGTGTACGCCATGGCGGTGGCGGTGCCAGTCGGCTGGGTGAGTACGTGTTTGGCGATCCACAGCTGAATGCCGAGCGCGCCGCCCGGACACAACGCTTGCAGGTGCTCGAGGAGCAGCGACTGGCGCTGGATAAAGAGATCAACCATGCGCGGGATGCGGGCAACGATGCCTATGTAGAATTTCAGCAAGAAGCGCTCAAACTGGCAGACGCCTCGAAAGGATTCGCTGAAGCGCAAGGTGCGCAACAGGCTCAATTCAAACGTGACATGGCCGCTGCGCAGCAGAAATTGCGGATATCCAATCAGACCAGACTTAAAGCGGGTGAGTTGTTCGTTGAGCTGCAACTCAAATACATCGCCCTGCTCGACAAGGTCCGGCCAGTGCTCGATGCCGATGAACATTTCCTGCGCGAAGCTCGTTACGAGTTTCTGCAAGAAAGGCTTTTGCGCTGCAGCATGACGGAATCGGCGCTGGAGAGCGTCTCCAGCACCCCGCCGGAACTGGGCTATTCCAAGGAAAGCGTTTTTCCTTTGGCCTACGACAGCCCCGACGCTGCGCTAGGCATTCCTTACAACGCGCTGTTCGAGGCGCGCAAACGAATCCTCAAGTTCTATCCGCAGCGAATAGCGGTCAGTGAGATGCTGGAGGCCACAGCTGCGGAACTCGCGTCGCTGGATGAGCAAGTATCTAAAGGAAGGCGAGCCAGCCATTTGCTCGACGCGGTGAAAACGCGAAAGCTTGACACCGACATACTGAGGATTTTCGAAGTGATCTCCATTCGGGGCGCGCTGACCGGCGACCCGTTGGTAGAGCCGAGCATGCTCGAGGCGGCTGGGCTGGAGGGCATCAGTCGTATACCCGTCGGCCGTGTGACCTGGCATCTGCTGGAACTGGATGCGGGGACAGGCTATACGCCCAACGAGCGGATTCTGCTGCTCAAGGACGCCGTGCGGCACTACACCAATGCCTTGGGCCTGGCCCATTACCTGGAGCGGCCCGCAGGTGGGATGTCTTACGTGCCGGAAGAGTTCGTGCGCAAGTTCACTGCCCGCGTGACGGAATTTCGCAGCATGGCGGAAGAAGCGCTGGCGAAAGTCGCCCGCGCCGAAGTGCTGGGGACCGTTGACGAACCGGTCGCTGCCAGCGGCAAATCACGCTCCAAACGCACACGCAGCCCGACTCGACGCATCATCGAGACCGCCGAAGGCATGGTCATGGGCGAGTCAAGTGACGAAACGGACGAGCCGGACGAGACCGTCGTGGCGACCGATCCGTATTCTGGGGCGCACACCACGTATTACCGGCACGACGCTGCAGAACCGATCTACACCGAGCGGCGCGTCGAATCGCCGATGACACCGGTGCCTCCGGTCAGGCCGCTGCCGGGTCTGAACAAACTGCTCAAGGATGCACGCCTGCTGCTGGCCGGACTCGCTGAGTTCAAAGCCAGGGTCAGCCAGAGCGCGAGCAGGCAACCGGAGCCCAAGAGCCAGGAAGACACGTTGGTCCGCCAGGCGAACAAGCTCGATGAAACAGCGGTAGCGATCAACCTCAGGCTCAAGGAATTTTCTCAGAGTCAGCACGACAATGCCGTCGACCTGAACGCGCGCTTGACGGTCGCTAGTCAAGCGCTGCGGGACGAAGGTGTGCGCCTGCGCATCGAAGGGGCGCGGCGTTTGCCGCCGACCGTGGGCAATCTCGAATACCTGCTGGAAAAAGGTGAAGTGCGCATCGGCAACTCGAACTGGTCGGACAAATCCACAGCGTCAGGTGGTGCGGATTTTCTGCTTGAGTTTGAAGTGCTCGACGAAAAAGCGCTGGCCAGCAAGCATCACAAGGCACTGTGGTATGCGCATTTTCATTGCCATGAGAAGAACGCTGGAACGATGAAGAAGGGGCACTTGAAGTTGGCGGCACTCAGGTACAAGACCTATGCCGACCAATTGCGAGAGGCGCAGACCAGTCAGATTCAGGCCATTGAAAGCGCCAATATCAGCAAAAGCGTGGCGACCAGGCTTTTCTTCAAGCGCCTGCCGCCCGGCGAACAGGGGTAAATAACGGGCACAAAAAAACCAGGCTGACCTTCTAACGGGAGGGTCTGAGCCTGGTTTTCTGTCGATTAATTGTGCAGCGCTTTTTTCGTCGTGACTGGCAACCGATAGTCAGCAGGTTGGAACTGCTGCAAAAGCTCTTGCAGGTGAGCGACTTCGCGCATAAGCAATTCGCGCTCATCGCGCAGCTGACGCAGTTCGTCGCGACGAATGGTGACGTACAGGGTTTGTAGGGGACGAGCGGTCATCAAATTGTCCATGGATCACCTCGCAAGCTTGCATCAACTGTGTTCTGGCCGCTCTTCGAACGGGACATAAACACTATCGGCAGCAATTTTGATTTCTTTCGCCCCGGATGGGAACTTTTTTATTTTTCATGGTCGTTGTGTCTTCGGCACGATTCCCGGCGTTATCTATCAGTCTCGGGCACAATGCACGGAAACTTCGTCGCAAAGCTCTGGACTAACCCCCATTAGTCGCGTTGCGCTATAACCTTTGACACACTTTATTTGTAGTAGGGAGCATCAGTACATGCAACTCGGGATTATTGGACTGGGCCGCATGGGCGGCAATATTGCGCGGCGCCTGATGCTCAACGGTCACACCACCGTTGTGTACGACCGCAATACCGCTTTTGTCGATAACCTCGCAGCCGAAGGCTCCAAAGGCGTTATCGACCTGCCAGCCCTGGTGGCCGGCCTGGCCAAGCCGCGCGCGGTGTGGGTCATGCTGCCAGCCGGCGCGCCGACCGAAGACACCATCGAAGTACTGAGCACGTTGCTGGAACCCGGCGACACCATCATCGACGGCGGCAACACCTTTTATAAGGACGACATCCGCCGGGCGAAAAGCCTCTCGGAAAAAGGCCTGCATTACGTTGACGTCGGCACTTCCGGCGGCGTCTGGGGCCTGGAACGCGGTTATTGCATGATGATCGGCGGCGAAGCCGAAGTGGTCAAACGCCTCGATCCATTGTTTGCCAGCCTCGCCCCGGGCATGGGCGATATTCCGCGCACCAAGGACCGCAAGTCCGAAGATGACCGTGCCGAGCGCGGTTACATCCACGCCGGTCCTGCAGGTTCGGGACATTTCGTGAAAATGATTCACAACGGCATCGAGTACGGAATGATGCAGGCCTTCGCTGAAGGCTTCGACATTCTCAAGACCAAGGCCAGTGAAAACCTGCCGGAAGACCAGCGCTTCGACCTCAATGTCGCTGATATCGCTGAAGTCTGGCGCCGCGGCAGCGTGGTGTCGTCCTGGCTGCTCGACCTGACGGCGGACGCTCTGGCCAGCGATCCGAAACTCGAGGGTTACTCGGGTTCGGTCGCGGACAGCGGCGAAGGTCGCTGGACCATCGAAGCTGCCATGGAGCAATCGGTGCCGGTACCGGTACTGTCGAACTCGCTGTTCTCGCGCTACCGTTCACGCGGGCAGGGCACCTTCGGCGACAAGATTCTATCGGCGCAGCGCTTCGGCTTCGGCGGCCACGTGGAGACTTCGAAAAAATGACCCGGTTGATCCGCAATAAATCCAAGGCTGAACCCGCACCACCGACCACGCTGTTTCTGTTCGGCGCGCATGGTGATCTGGTCAAGCGTCTGCTGATGCCGGCGCTGTACAACCTGAGTCGCGACGGTTTGCTGGGGGATGGTTTGCGGATCGTCGGCGTTGATCACAACGCTATTAGCGATGAAGCCTTTGCGGAAAAGCTCGAAGACTTTATCCGCACGGAAGTGGCAGCGAAGGTCGGCAAGGGCGACGAGATACTCGATCCGCATTTGTGGGCCAAGCTCGCCAGCGGCATCAGCTACGTCCAGGGCGACTTCCTGGACAACAGCACTTATCAAGCCCTGGCGGAAAAAATTGCCGCCAGCGGCACCGGCAATGCGGTGTTCTACCTGGCCACCGCGCCGCGTTTCTTCAGTGAAGTGGTGCGCCGGCTTGGCGCGGCCGACCTGCTGAAGGAGACTCCCGACGCCTTCAGAAGGGTGGTGATTGAAAAGCCGTTTGGCTCCGATCTGCCGACTGCAGAGGCGTTGAACGCCTGCCTGCTCAGTGTCATGTCGGAAAACCAGATCTACCGGATCGATCATTACCTGGGCAAGGAGACGGTGCAGAACATTTTGATCAGCCGCTTCTCCAACAGCCTGTTCGAAGCTTTCTGGAACAATCATTACATCGACCACGTGCAGATCACTGCCGCCGAAACCGTTGGCGTGGAAACCCGTGGCAGTTTTTACGAACACACCGGTGCCTTGCGCGACATGGTGCCCAATCACCTGTTCCAGCTGCTGGCGATGGTGGCCATGGAACCGCCGGCCGCATTCGGTGCAGACGCGGTGCGCGGCGAGAAAGCCAAGGTGGTTGGGGCGATTCGCCCGTGGACGACCGAAGAGGCGCGCGCCAATTCGGTCCGCGGCCAGTACCGCGCTGGCGAAGTTGATGGCAAACCGTTGCCCGGTTACCGCCAGGAAAACAACGTAGCGGTCGACAGCACTACCGAAACTTACGTTGCGCTCAAAGTCATGATCGACAACTGGCGCTGGGTCGGTGTGCCATTCTACCTGCGTACAGGCAAACGCATGAGCGTGCGCGACACCGAGATCGTCATCTGCTTCAAACCGGCGCCGTACGCGCAGTTCCGTGACACCGAGGTCGATGAGTTGCAACCGACCTATCTGCGCATCCAGATCCAGCCCAACGAGGGCATGTGGTTCGACCTGCTGGCCAAACGGCCCGGCCCGGCGCTGAAAATGGCCAACATCGAGCTGGGTTTTGCCTACAAGGATTTCTTCGAGATGCAGCCTTCCACGGGCTACGAAACGCTCATCTACGATTGCCTGACCGGCGACCAGACGCTGTTCCAGCGCGCTGATAACATCGAGAACGGCTGGCGCGCCGTGCAGCCGTTCCTCGATGCCTGGCAGCAGGACGCAAACGTCGAGCATTACGCGGCGGGTGAGGACGGGCCGGCTACGGCAGAAGACTTGCTGACTCGCGATGGTCGCGTCTGGCACGGCCTCGGATGAGTGAGCCGACGCAACAACCCATTCGTTTTTTGCTGAGTGACATGGACGGCACCTTGCTGCTGCCTGATCACAGCCTCAGTCAGCGCACCATTGACGCCGTGCGCTCCCTGCGCGAGGCGGGCGTGCTGTTCAGCCTGGCGACGGGCCGGCCGCCGAAAGCCATGCTGCAACAGATCGAAGCACTCGGCGTGGACCTGCCGACAGCGGCGTTCAACGGCGGCACGATCGTCAATCCGGACGGTACGTTGCTGGTCGCGCATTACCTACCGGCGACCGCAGCGCTGACCGCCCTGACGCTGTTTGGCGATTTGCCGGACATTGAAGTCTGGGTGTTCAGTGGCGGCGACTGGCTGCTCAAGGACCCGACCGGGCCGATGGTGCCGCGTGAGCAGAGTGGTCTGGGGTATCCGCCGGTTGTGGTCGAGTCGTTCGAACCGTACTTGTCGCGCATCGACAAGATTGTCGCAGCGAGCAACAACGCTCAACTCTTGATCGAACTGGAAGCGCAGTTAATTCCGAAAGTAGAGGGCCAGGCGCAGGTATCGCGCTCGCAACCGATCTACCTGGATGTCACTGCGCTGCTGGCGAACAAAGGTGAAGCGTTGGCGACACTCGCCAAACACCTCGGTGTGCCGCTGCAACAGACTGCCGCCATGGGCGACGGCGGCAACGACCCGCCCATGTTCCACCGCGCCGGACTGTCGATCGCCATGGGGCAGGCCGAAGACGCCGTAAAGCGCCAGGCAGACGTCGTCACCGCCGCCAACACCGAAGACGGCGCGGCCCAGGCCATCGAACGCTACATTCTTCCGCGATAACTCAATCTCCTGTGGGAATGCCTCGTGGGAGCAAAGCTTGCTCGCGATGAGGCCTCCAGAGGCAGCATATATGTTGCGTGTCCCACCGCCATCGCGAGCAAGCTTGCTCCTACAGAATTTTGATGTGACTCAGATACTGTGGACGCCAAATAAACCCGTAGGAGCTGGCTTGCCAGCGATGAGGCCCGGTCAGCCAACACTAATATCGCCTGACCCACCGCCATCGCGAGCAAGCTTGCTCCCACAGGATTTTGATGTAACTCAGATACTGTGGACGGCAAATAGCCCCGTAGGAGCTGGCTTGCCAGCGATGAGGCCGTGTCAGCCAACATCAATGCCATCTGACCCGCCGACATCGCGAGCAAGCTTGCTCCTACAGAATTTTGCTGTGACTCAGATACTGTGGACGGCAAATAACCCCGTAGGAGCTGGCTTGCCAGCGATGAGGCCGTGTCAGCCAACATCAATGCCATCTGACCCGCCGCCGTCGCGAGCAAGCTTGCTCACAGGATTTTGATGTGACTCAGATACTGTGGACGGCAAATAACCCCGTAGGAGCTGGCTTGCCAGCGATGAGGCCGTGTCAGCCAACATCAATGCCATCTGACCCGCCGACATCGCGAGCAAGCTTGCTCCTACAGAATTTTGATGTAACTCAGATACTGTGGACGGCAAATAACCCCGTAGGAGCTGGCTTGCCAGCGATGAGGCCGTGTCAGCCAACATCAATGCCCTCTGACCCACCGCCATCGCGAGCAAGCTTGCTCCTACAGAATTTTGATGTAACTCAGATACTGTGGACGGCAAATAACCCCGTAGGAGCTGGCTTGCCAGCGATGAGGCCGTGTCAGCCAACATCAATGCCATCTGACCCGCCGACATCGCGAGCAAGCTTGCTCCTACAGAATTTTGATGTGACTCGGATACTGTGGACGGCAAATAACCCCGTAGGAGCTGGCTTGCCAGCGATGAGGCCGTGTCAGCCAACATCAATGCCATCTGACCCGCCGCCGTCGCGAGCAAGCTTGCTCACAGGATTTTGATGTGACTCAGATACTGTGGACGCCAAATAAACCCAATATCGCTTGACCCACCGCCATCGCTGGCAAGCCAGATGCAACGGTGAACCGGAGACATCAATAATTCCCCTCGATGATCGCGATCAAACACCGTTCACCAAGTCCCAACCGCAGCCCCCGGCAAACTCAATTTGCCACTGTCCACAAACCGCATCGTCCCAAACAACCCCCCAGCCAGCTTGCCACGCAAAACGTAAGGCAGGTCATCCAGAGTTTGCGACCTGGTCAGCCCAACGGTCTGGCGAAACACGGAAAACGCCGACACACTCACCGGCACGATCAGCACCGTTTCAGAAAACCGCGCAATAGACCCGGACTGGTCGCTGACGCCGGAAGCAAGGGGTTGCCCATTGACCTCCAGATCCAGCGCCACGCCGTTGTAATCGATGGTCGTGTCATTGGGATTCTGCACGCGGATTTTCACCGCAAAACGCACTTCCATGCCCTGACCTGGCATCGGCTCAAGTCCGACCACATTGATGTTCAACGGATCGTGCTGGGGCAGCAGGGCGCAGGCGCTGAGGGTGAGCATCAGCAGGGAAAGAATCAACGCGTGGACGCGGCGCATGGGCACACTCACTAAAAAGAAAAAGACCGAACCCCCAGGGCTCGGCCTCACGACTGCCTAGCGGTTCATCTGTCCGACCACCCCGGGCACTGCCGGTTCAGCCTTGCTTGTCATCTCGGGATTTTCCATCACCTGAAGAATCGACGTTTCCGGATCGAAATCATCTTCTTCAAGCTCGATGAATTCCTCCGGCAGGAAGATGTTCAGCACGATAGCGCACAACGCGCCGACGGTGATCGGCGATTCGAAGATGTTGTGCAGCGCCGTGGGCAGCTCGCGCAAAACCTCCGGCACCGCCGCGACGCCCAGGCCCAAACCGAGGGAAATGGCCACGATCAGCATGTTGCGTCGATGCAGCCCGGCCTCGGCGAGGATCTTGATACCCGCCACCGCGACCGTGCCGAACATCACCAGCTCGGCACCGCCCAGCACCGGTTTGGGCATCAGCTGCAGCACCGCGCCAATCATCGGGAACAGCCCCAGCAGCACCAGCAGCCCGGCAATGAAAAACGCCACGTAGCGGCTGGCAACGCCCGTCAGCTGGATCACCCCGTTGTTCTGCGCAAAGGTCACCATCGGCATGCTGTTGAACACCGCCGCCATCGCCGAGTTAAGCCCGTCGGCCAGCAGCCCGGACTTGATCCGGCGAATGTACAGCGGACCCTTGACCGGCTGCCGGGAGATCATCGAGTTGGCGGTGAGATCGCCCGCTGCTTCCAGTGGCGATACCAGAAAAATCACCGCGATCGGTATGAACGCCACCCAATCGAAATTGAACCCGTATTTGAACGGCACCGGGACGCTCATCAGCGGCACCTCAGGCATGCTCGCAAAATCCACGTGCCCCATGAACCACGCCACCGCATAACCGAGGGTCAGGCCGATCACGATTGCCCCGAGGCGCAGGAACGGCACATCGACCCGATTCAACACCACAATCGTCCCGAGCACCAACGCAGCCAGCGCCAAGTGACTGCCGGCGCCCAGGTCCGGCGCGCCGAAGCCGCCAGCAATATCGGTCATCGCGACTTTGATCAGCGACAACCCCATCAGTGTGATGATCGTGCCGGTGACCACCGGGGTGATCAACATCCGCAGTTTGCCGATGAACTGGCTCAGCAGCACCTCGATGAACGCGGCAAAAAAACACACGCCGAAGATCGTCGAGAGTATCTCCTCGGTGCCGCCACCTCGCGCCTTGACCATGAAGCCGGCGCTGAGGATCACGCTGATGAATGAAAAACTGGTGCCTTGCAGACAGAGCAAACCGGAGCCGACCGGGCCGAAGCGTTTTGCCTGGACGAAGGTGCCCAGGCCCGAGACGAACAGCGCCATGCTGATCAGGTAGGGGATCTCACTTTGCAGGCCGAGGGCGCTGCCCATTATCAGTGTGGGAGTGATGATGCCGACGAAACTGGCCAGCACATGTTGCAGCGCGGCGAACACCGTTGCGGTCAGATGAGGGCGGTCGTCGAGGCCATAAATGAGATCGTTGTTGCGCGGGGCGGGGGCTTTTTCAGAAGCGGTCATGATGATGTGCGTGCCTGCAGGCGGCCGGGTCAGAAAATGGACGCGCAGGATGCCAGAAAGCCCCTGTCCTAGCGAGCGATGAGCATTGCAATGTGAGGCTGCAAGGCAATGACCTGTGGCGAGCAGGTTGCCTGCCTCGCCACAGTCTTGAGCAGGTTTACGCGACCACTCGATAACACGGCACGTAGTCTGCGCCGCCGGGCAGTTTCATCCGGTGCTGAGCGACGAAGGCCTTCAGCAACTGATCGAGCGGTTGCATGATCGCCGCGTCGCCACGGATCTGATACGGACCGTGTTCTTCGATCAGGCGAATGCCCTTGTCCTTGACGTTGCCGGCGACGATGCCGGAGAACGCGCGCCGCAGGTTGGCGGCCAGTTCGTGGGCCGGCAGGTCGCGGCTCAGTTTCAGGTTGGCCATGTTTTCGTGCGTCGGGTCGAACGGACGCTGGAAGCCTTCGTCGATCTTCAGCAGCCAGTTGAAATGGAACGCGTCGTTGCGTTCGCGGCGGAACTGTTTCACCGCTTTCAGACCCTGGGTCATCTGCCGGGCCACTTCCGCCGGGTCGTTGATGATGATCTCGTAATGCTGCTTGGCCGCGTCCCCCAGCGTCGCGCCGACAAACGCGTCGAGCTGCTCCAGATACGGCGCGGCATGTTTCGGCCCGGTGAGGATCACGGGGAACGGCACGCCTTTGTTGTCCGGGTGCATCAGGATGCCGAGCAAGTACAGGAATTCTTCGGCAGTACCGGCGCCGCCTGGAAAGATGATGATGCCGTGACCGACGCGCACGAAGGCTTCCAGACGTTTTTCGATGTCCGGCAGAATCACCAGCTCGTTGACGATCGGGTTCGGCGCTTCTGCGGCGATGATGCCGGGTTCGGTCAGGCCGAGGTAACGTCCGCCGTGGATGCGCTGTTTGGCGTGGGCGATGGTCGCGCCCTTCATCGGGCCTTTCATCACGCCGGGGCCGCAACCGGTGCAGATGTCCAGACTGCGCAGGCCCAGTTCGTGGCCGACTTCCTTGGTGTATTTGTATTCTTCGGTATTGATCGAGTGCCCGCCCCAGCAGACCACGATTTTCGGCTCGATACCGGGACGCAAGGTGCGCGCATTGCGCAGCAGGTGGAATACGTAGTCGCTGATGCCCTGGGAAGTGCTCAGGTCGATGCGCTGGCTGTCGAGTTCATTCTCGGTATAGACGATGTCGCGCAGGGCGCTGAAGAGCATCTCGCGGGTACTGGCAATCATTTCGCCGTCGACGAATGCGTTGGCCGGAGCGTTCAGCAGTTCGAGGCGCACACCACGGTCCTGCTGGTGAATGCGGATTTCGAAGTCTTTGTAAGCTTCCAGAATGGTCTTGGCGTTATCAACATGGGCGCCGGTGTTGAGAATGGCCAGGGCGCACTGGCGGAAGAGGGTATAGGTGCTGCCGGATCCGGCTTCGCTCAGTTGTTGAACTTCGCGTTGAGAAAGGGTTTCCAGGCTGCCCTTGGGGCTGACGGAGGCGTTGATTACATGTCGTTGGGTCATTCAGTAATCCTTAAAACGATGTCACCCGCCGACGGCGCATGGCATCCGAATAGTGTGTATCCATGAAAGAAGATGGCACGAACTGAGCTGTATCGCCACGTTCCCCTTTGACGATGAAAAGATGTAAAGGAGCCCCAGCATAGCTAAATCTCCCACAGAGGCGATAATGCCCCGCAGTCTTTTTGCCGATCACGTGAGGAAACCCGACGCAATGTTCGATATCCAGCCGCAAAATCCCGAACTCTACCGCCGCCAGACGCGCCGCAGTACGGTCATCATCGCCCTGATTTTTCTGGCCCTGGCGATGACGCTGTCGACCGCGGCGGTCAGCCTGTTTGGCGAGCCGGGCGGCGATAATCTGCGCTTCAACGTCGGTGGTGTGTTTGTCGCGGTGTTGCTGATGGTCGCGCTGATGCGCAGCGTGTTCTGGGAACAGGAATGGATGGCGCCGGCGGTCTACGGCTGGCAGCTCAAGCGCAGCCTGATGAGTGTTACCAACGTCATGCATCAAGTGACAGCGGCGGTTGAGAGAGAAGATCCGAGCGCCATGAAGCTGCTGCGTTTTTATCATTTGGGGTTGAGCCAGATGCACGAACTGGATGGAAATTCCAGCGATCATGGCCAGTTGATACGGGAGATGGATCTGCATAAGGACAGGATGGAATCCTTGGGGCTGGACCCGAACCAGACCCGTTTGAACCCGGCCTGGATCGATGCCGTGAAGCAACCGGCGTCCTGATCAACTGATTGCTCGCTGAGTTTCAGTGTGAGCGTTGGGTCGTCCGGCGTTTGATCAGCGTGGCGTAAATCACCAGATTGATTCCCAACACCACTGCGCCCAAAACCCATTGAATACCGGGCGTCAGACCTGCCGGATAAATGATCGGCCAGACGTAATGGTCGATGAAACCGCCGCCATAACCAGTTTGCCCGGCGGCAAGGCGGGTGGAGTTTTCCCAGGTTGTCAGCGGGCAGGGCAGGTGCAGGACCTCAACACACACTCCCCACAGTGCTGCGGGCAGATGCAGCCAGATCAGCGGCCGCCAACTGAGCACCAGTAGCCCGCCGAACAGCACGAACAGAATGAACGCCAGATGGAACAGCACCAGGCCGTCGGCGGCGATTCGATAAAGCATGGCTGGGCTCCACGTTATGTTGCTGATGCGCGGAGTCTGGCGCGAACTTCTGGCCAGGTACAGGTCCGATTGTCCCCATCACTGACCATGGAAAATCAGCCCCGGCGAAACCGGATCAGTGATCATCCACCGGCAATTCATCCGGATGAGCCGCGCGGAAGCCTAGCGTTTTGTCGATCCACGCATTCAGTTCGTTGACCCGCACCGGTGGCTTGCCCGGATAGTCCTTGAGGGCCAGGCGCAGGCGGCTTTCAATTCCCGAAACTGATCGAAGATTGCGGGTCTTGATGTATTGCCCGATAAAGCAGTCAAGCTGTAAGCGTTCAGTCTTGGAAAGATGAACATACGGCAGACTGACGACGGGATTCGATGAAAAATCGTCGCGCAATTTAATACTCTTCAAGTCTTGGATGTATGGAGATTTCAGCATTTGCTGACTGATCGGTCAGCCAGATAACTCAATGGTTATGCGGCGCGCATGCTATCCGGAGTAACCCGTAATGTATGTAATACAATCTGGTTGTCTGACAAGCGGTGGAATATCAATCTGCCAGTGACCGCCAGACTGTCTCTGCCATGAGACAGTCCGTGTAACGGATAACGAAGCGAACGGTCTATACAGGTATCAATCTATGAGAGGTTTTTGGCGATACTGATCGGATCCAATCGCTTCCTCGATCAGCGATGCATCTTTGTTTCTGACATTGCCAACAGCTTTACTGACCCTGTACCACTCGAACGCGTCGCTGCTTTCCCCCTGTAATAGAGCCATTTGCTCGGCACGTTCGCGTGGCGTGGCAGGGTCCAGCCATTCCCGCGCCAGTTCCGGGGAAAACACCACCGGCCGACGATCGTGGATGTCGAGCATGCCGCCGGCGCTGTCTGCCGTGATGATCACAAAACCGTCATCGTCCCGCGACGGCTCATCTCGTTGGGGAAACTGGCCGATGGCGGCGCAAAATACCGGCGCGCGATCACGGCGGCGGATCAACCACGGCTGACGGGTAGAATCGCCAGGCTCTGTAACCCATTCAAACCAGCTGTCGACCGGCACGATTGCCCTGCGTGACCAGATCGCCCGAAAAAAAGGACCGTAGGCGACTTTTTCGACCCGCGCATTGATGGGTGCCGCACGGTCTTTCGCCCAATGCGGGCGCCATCCCCAGCGCACTTTGTCCGCCGTCAGGCCGTTGTCTGCCTGATGCAGCAATGCCAGCTGATCGGTAGGCGCGGCGTTGTAGCGGGCCAACGGCTCGTCGCCGACGTGATTGATCAACGCATCGGGAATGCTCAGCACCGCGACAAAGTCATGGATGCCGCGGTATTGGGTCAGTCTTCCGCACATGGGGGTGATCTCTGGCCAAACGTTTTGATTAATCATCTTGAGTCAGAGCGCGGCCCGCAAGTTCGCTCTCCTTGACAACTTGACCGCACTCCGTCCCTCTGCGAACGCCGCGAGTCATTCGTCAAATAACCAGTGAATAAGGCATTTTGCTGGCCCCTCGGTGACCTGCACCTCGGCAAAATCGCTTCATTTTCAGCCGGTTAGGGCAGGGTTTAAATGCGGATTGTATGGATCACACTGGTTTCCCTCGGCCTGACAGGCATCGCTGTCTCCGCGTCCGCCAAAGAGCTCAAGGACAACGACCGCTACATGTGCAGTTGGGGCGCGGGTACGGCGGCAAGGGCGCAGGAGCTCAAACTCGCAGGCGTGTCGTTGTATGCCGCCCGGCAGAAACTTCAAACGTACAAATTCAACAAGCCGTGGATGCGCATGATGGCCATGGGCATTACCGAGCAAACTTACGACAGCTCGTCGCGCCTCAAGCCGGCAGCGTTGCGCAAGAGTTTTTATGACGATTGCCTGCGCTACAAATTGGCGCGCAAGTGATCGCGCCTACAGACCTTCCGCCAACAGCTTGAAATAGCCGGGGCTGTCCGATAGCGAATTGTGCCCCGCACCCGGTATGACCTTTAACGTTGCCACCCCGGGGGCGAAATGCTCGAGCAGCGCTTCAGTGCTGGCGCGCGGGATGACCTCGTCATTTTCAGCCATCACCAGCAGCGTCGGCACGTTGATATGAGCGGCGTATTTGAACGATTCAAACGTGTCCTTCAATAACCACTTCACCGGAAAAATCGGGTACTGGCGCACCGCGAGGTCTTTCAGGCTGTTGTAAGGCGTGATCAGCACCAGACGCGTCGCCGGACGGTGGCTTGCCAGGCGCACCGCGACGCCGGAGCCGAGGCTGCGGCCCATCACGGTAATCTGTGGATGTTCGCCGTAAACGCTGTCGAACAGGGTCATCGCATCGCGCTGGATCGCTTCCTCCGAGGGCGAGCCGGTACTGCCGCCAAACCCCCGATAGTGCATCAGGTACAACGCATGTTCGGGAAACGCCTGGCTGAACTCCGGCAGGTTACTCGAGACATCCTCGGCATTGCCGCCAAAATAAATCAGCGCTTTGGGTCCCGCGTGGGGTCTCACACTCACCAGCACTTGCGCGTCGGCGACCGCCAGCGTCATCAGGGTCTCGGCACCACCGACAGTACGCGGTTGCGGGAAATAGATCAGCGAGCGTTGAAACACGAACAGCGCCGCGCAGAGCGCCAGGTACAAGAGAACGGCGATGGCGAGGATGGTCATCAATGTTCGCGGCATTCGGCTAACGTTAGGGGTCGGCATTGATTGCTCTTGGCCGTAGTGTGCAGGTGCTTGAGCGCTGCCAGAGTGTAGTTGAACCCAGGCAAGTGGGCTGAAGAGGAGGGCACCGATGCCCATCGCCGCCAAATGGCTGAATGTCCTGCCCAGCGAAAGGGCCGCGCTGATCCTCGGCTTCGCCTTTCATTTCTGCGTGCTCGCCAGCTATTACCTGGTGCGGCCGTTACGCGATGCTCTGGGCCTGGAAGGCGGCGCCGGTCAGCTGCAATGGCTGTTCACTGCGACATTCGTAGTGATGCTGCTGATGGTGCCGGTGTTCGGTGCCCTCGCTTCGCGCCTGCCGGCCACGCGTTTTGTGCCGCTGATTTATCGTGCGATTGCCTTGTCGATGTTGCTCTTCGGTGGATTGATTGCCAACCACGTCGCACCGGTCGCGGTCGGGCGGGTTTTTTTCGTCTGGATCAGCATTTACAACCTGTTCATCGTGTCGATTTTCTGGAGCGTGCTGGTCGACCGTTTCTCCAGTGAGCAGGGGCGGCGGCTGTTTGGTTTCATTGCGGCGGGCGGCACCCTTGGCACGTTCATCGGGCCGCTATTGGCGGCGACCATGGCCACGCGACTCGGGCCGGTGGCGCTTACGGTCGGGGCAGCGCTGCTGCTGGAAATGGCGGTGCGCTGCTTTCGTGCCTTATTGTCGCGCACGGCCTCGCAAAGCGGCCGTTCGTCGCTGGATGACCGGCGCATGGGCGGAGGCATGTTGGCCGGAATCACCCTGATATTGCGCTCGCGCTACCTGCTGGGGCTGGTGCTGTTCATGCTGTTGCACACCAGCGCGGCGACATTGTTGTACTTCGAACAGGGACGAATTGTCGCCGACAGCTATTCTGATGTGGCCAGCAGGACGCAATTCTTCGCCCTGGTCGATTTGACCGTGTCGGCGCTGACCCTGATCTTCCAGCTGCTGCTGACCGCACCCCTGATTCGCCTGATCGGCATCGGCGGTGCACTGGCCATGTTGCCGCTGGCGACCATTGTGGCGTTTACGGCGATGGCCATGGCGCCGGTGCCGGCCACGGTGGCCTTGTCGCAAGGGCTGCGCCGCGCCGTCGAATTCGCGATCGTGCGACCGGCCCGCGAGGTGCTCTGGACGGTGGTCACCCGCGAGGAAAAGTACAAGGCCAAGAATGTCATCGAGACGCTGGTCTATCGCGGCGGCGACGCGGCCAGTGGCTGGTTGTCCGTCGGTTTGACGACAGTGGGGGCGGGGTTCGGGCTGGTCGCGCTGGTGATCGTACCGATTGCCGGATTGTGGGGCGTTTTATGCGCCTGGCTGGCCAGGCAGCAGGCGCACAAGGCGCAGCGCAACGAAGCGGAGGAACACGGCCATGAGCCGCACTGAAGGTTTCACACGTCGCAAATTACTCACGCTGGCTGCCGGTGCTTCGGCGGTCCTCACCTTTGATCGGGCCTTTGCGACTACTGCGCCATCGAAGGACACAGGAGGCAAGACCATGCTGACCCGCGCCATTCCTTCCACCTCCGAACCATTGCCGCTTGTCGGTCTGGGCACGTATCGCGGCTTTGACGTCGCGCCCTCCGACGCCGCTTACAAGAATTTGCCCGCAGTGCTCAGTGCACTGTTCGCAAAAGGTGGAACGGTGATCGACAGCTCACCCATGTACGGTCGCGCCGAGCAGACCACTGGCGAGCTGCTGTCGATCCATGAACCCCGTTCGCCGGCGTTTCTGGCGACCAAGGTGTGGACTCGCGGGCGCGAGGAAGGCATTGCGCAGATGGAAGAATCCTTCCGGTTGCTGCAGACCGACCGTATCGACCTGATGCAGATCCATAATCTGCTGGACTGGAAAACCCACCTGCCGACGCTGCGCAAATGGAAGGAAGAAGGGCGCATTCGCTACATCGGCATCACCCACTACACGGCGTCGGCCTACGATGAAGTGGAGGCGGTGCTGAAGGCCGAGCCGCTGGATTTTCTGCAGATCAACTACGCGCTGGATGACCGAGGCGTGGAAAAACGCATCCTGCCGCTGTGCCGGGAGCGCGGTGTGGCGGTGATGTGCAATCGGCCGTTCGGCGGCGGCGGATTGCTCGCCCGCTTGAAAGACAAACCGCTGCCCGGCTGGGCGTCACAGGTGCAGGTCAACAGCTGGCCGCAATTGGCGCTGAAGTTCCTGCTGGCGCATTCGGCGGTCACCTGCGTGATCCCCGGCACCGGCAATCCGCGTTACATGGCGGACAATGCCGGTGCGGGGTTCGGCCCGATGTTGACCGGTGCACAGCGCGAGCAATTGATTGATCTGGTGGGTTAAAAACAGTTTGCGTCAGACCAGATAGCGGCGAAACCAACCCAGCGTCCTGTCCCAGGCGAGCTGGGCAGCGGCTTCGTCGTAACGCGGTGTGGAATCGTTGTGAAAGC
The DNA here is from genome assembly GCF_000690905.1 of Pseudomonas sp. Ant30-3. Classification (GTDB taxonomy): domain Bacteria; phylum Pseudomonadota; class Gammaproteobacteria; order Pseudomonadales; family Pseudomonadaceae; genus Aquipseudomonas. Next base: position 37,961 of record NZ_JMCL01000094.1, read on the forward strand.
CGTGGTTGGCCCCCGGGTAGATCCAGGTTTCGTACGTCTTGCCGCCCGCTTTCAGCGCCTGTTCGTAGGCTGGCCAGCCTTCGTTGATGCGCGTGTCCAGCTCGCCGTAATGAATCATCACCGGCGCTTTGATTCGCGGAACATCCTTGGCCTCTGGCTGCCGGCCGTAGAAGGACACGGCGGCCCCCAGCTCCGGAAACGCCACAGCCGCCGCGTTGGCTACACCGCCGCCGTAACAGAAACCGGTGATGCCGACCTTGCCTGTGGTTGCGTCGTGCTGCATCAGCCACTCGATGGCGGCGAAAAAATCATTCATCAGTTTCTCGGGGTTAACGGTCGCCTGCAGCTCGCGACCCTTGTCATCGTTGCCCGGATAACCGCCCACAGACGTCAGGCCATCTGGCGCGAGCGCGATGAACCCGGCTTTGGCCACCCGCCGCGCAACGTCCTCGATGTACGGATTGAGCCCGCGATTTTCGTGAACTACTACCACGGCGGGCACTTTGCCGCTGGCCTTGGCCGGACGCACCAGATAGCCACGGACCTGGCCGTTTCCCTTCGGCGAGGGATAGGTGATGTATTCGGCGATGATGTCCGGGTCGGTGAATGCCACCTGCTCGGCCAGCGCGTAATTCGGGCTCAACGAGGCGAGCAACGCCCCGGCGGTCAATCCACCGAATGTGAATAGCGCGGCGCGATCGAGAAACTCTCGCCGATTGATTTTGCCATGCGCGTAATAGTCATAAAGCTCCAGCAGTTGCGGGGCGAAGTCTTTGGCGGTCAGTCGATTCATCTGTTCAATTCCTCCAGAAGGTAGCGGCGCCAGGTTCGCTCGCGATGGGCAAACCTGGCTCCCGTGGATAAATCGCGTCAGCGCCCGCCGACGACCATGCTGCTGAACGGCTCCACGTAGGCCTGCAACGTCACCAGCCCGCCGACCAGAATGGCCAGGACGATCGAGTGGAAGAACACGTAGCGCAGGATTTCCCCTTCATGGCCATACCAGCGCGTGGCGGTCGAGGCCACCACGATCGACTGCGCGTCGACCATTTTGCCCATGACCCCACCGGAGCTGTTGGCAGCGGCCATCAGTACCGGGCTGAGACCGAGCTGCTCGGCGGTGACGCGTTGCAGGCCGCCGAACAGCACGTTGGAAGCCGTGTCCGAGCCGGTCAGGGCGACGCCGAGCCAGCCCAGCAGCGTGCCGAACATCGGGTAGAAAATCCCCGTGGCGGCGAACGCCAGTCCCATCGTCGCGTCGAGTCCCGAGTAGCGCGTGAGAAAGCCGAGGGCGAGCATCGCGACGATGGTGATCAGCGAATACCGCACCACCCATATCGTTCGCACGTACTGCTTGATCAGCTGCGGAATGGAGTAGCCCATCAGCAGGCCGCCGAGAATGGCCGACAGGAGAATGCCGCTGCCGGTGGCGGTGAGCCAGTTGAAGCGATACACCGCGTCTTCGGTTTTGGCCGTCGGCACTACCGGCGGTACTTTTTCGATCTGCTGGTGAATAGTCGAGAAGGTGATGGTCGGTGCGAACACCGGGTTGGCTTCGCGCATCGGCTTGCCTTGCGGATCCAGCCTGGCTGAGTTGGTCACCGGGTCGATGGCCGGGCGGGTGTCGAAAATGTTCTTGAAACTCTGAGTGCCCCAGGCGAACACGAAGATGGTCAGGATGATCCACGGCATCCACGCACGCATCACCGCCGAACGGTTCTCGCTGTTGAAGCTGGAGGTCGCCGTCGGTTTGACGTCGTGCTCTTCAGCGATTTTGGAGTTGTCGACTCGCCCCGACAGCGCGGCCGAGGTGTGGATGGTGGCCGGCTTCCAGACCTTGATGAAGCCGGTCAGGCAGGCCATCGAGATCAGTGCCGCGATCACGTCAACCAGTTGCGGCCCGTGGTAGTTGGACACGATGAATTGCGGGACGGCGAAGCTGACCCCGGCCACCAGAATCGCCGGCCAGATTTCCAGCATCTTGCGCCAGCCGGCGAATGCCCAGATCAGCCAGAACGGCACGATCACCGAGAAAAACGGCAGTTGCCGACCGACCATCATCGACAGCTCCATTTCATCCAGCCCGGTCACTTTGGCCAGGGTGATGATCGGCGTGCCCAAGGCACCGAACGCGACGGGTGCGGTGTTGGCGATCAACGCGAGGCCGGAAGCGGCCAGCGGCGAAAAGCCGAGGCCGATGAGGATGGCCCCGGTCACTGCCACCGGCGTGCCGAACCCGGCAGCACCTTCGAAGAACGCGCCGAAGCAGAAGGCAATCAGCAGCAGCTGCAATCGTCGGTCGTCGGTGATGCGCGCGAGGGAATCCTGCAGCACCTTGAACGATCCATTCTCGGTGGTCAGCCGGTGCAGGAAAATGATGTTGAGGACGATCCAGCCGATCGGCAGCAGACCGTTGGCGGCGCCGTACAGCGCGGCGGAACCGGCCATGTCGGCAGGCATGTCGAACGCGAAAATAGCAATGAGCAAGGCTGAACCCAATGCCATCAAGGCTGCAAGGTGCGCTTTGACATGGAAAAACGCCAGGGCCGCCAGCATCACCACAACCGGCACGGCGGCCATGATGGTTGAAAACACCGGGCTATTGAACGGATCGTAGATTTGCTGCCAAACCATGTTCCACCTCTGCTTTTATTGTTGGTAATGCAGACCCCGGAGGGGACGGTGGCTTGTAGTATAGGTGGCATTACGACGCTGTCAGGCCGGCGTTTCTATCGGCTTGAGTGAGCGATTTTGGTGCGTGAAGATGGCTCAACCACGATGAGGATGCAGTGATGACTGAACGGCATTTGCTTCACACGGAAACGCTTTCCAATGGATGCGAGATCAAGGTCAAGGCCGAGATTCTGAGGGATGGTTCGTTGGGGATGTTTATCGGGGTGTACTTGCCCAATGGCACGGCGGTCGAGGAAAACGACCATCCAAAGCTGCATTTCCTCGACATGGAAGGGGCGATGGAGTGGGGTGTCGGGGAGGCCAGGAAGATCGGCAACAGTCAACAGACGTTATAGGGTCCGATAATCCTTGTAAGCCGGAGACCAGCACCGGCCACCTACTGATTCCCAACGCCCGCCTCGTGCGGGCTTTGTCGTTCAGGCCGATTGATCGTTGCTCTTGAAGGCAAACTGCAGGTTTCAAACGGCCGCCTGAACAACCTGCCAACGAGCCTGTAAACTGCACCACTTATCTCCACAAACAAGAGCACCTCATGGCGAACCAAGACATCTCCTTCCTGCCCGACCCAGACGCAGATTCCATCTCTTCCGACGTTGCCGGTTTTGCCGGGCTGCTGGTTTCCACGCAGATTCCGACCCGTGCTGACGGCAGTCTTGAATTGGGCGGAATTGTCGAACAGAGCGAGTGCACGCTGCAGGCGTTGAAAGTGGCGCTTGAACGTGCGGGCAGCTCGATGGATCGGGTGCTGCATCTGACCATCTACCTGACCGACATGGCTGATCGCGCCGCGTTCAATGAAGTCTACAAGCGCTTTTTCGCGAAACCCTGGCCGGTGCGCGCCGCAGTTGGCGTAGCGGCGTTGGCAGTTGAGGGCATGCGTGTGGAAGTGACGGCAATGGCTGCGAAAGGCTGAAGCCGGCGATCAGCGTATCAGGTGCAACTGACGCTGACGGCTTTGGCGGCGCGCAGCAATTGCTGCTTTACATCGACCGGTATGCGCTGTTTTTTCAGGCGCTGCTCGAGGAAGATCTGGTCGCCGCGGGTGTCCACTTCCGCGTCGATCACGGCGTTTTTGGCTTCGATTGACGCCGCGTGCGCCTCGATGGCCCGGTCAACTTCTGCTTCATTGGTGGCGGCATCGAGTGCGCGGATCAGCGCCGCCACTTCGTCCTCTTCCGCCTTGGCATAATCGTCAACCGTCAGCCCGGCCGCGAGCGCACGCGCCTGGACTTCCACACCTTTGAGGGTTTGCTTGGCTTCGCCACACAGCGATTGCTGCGTCCGGGTGCCAACCGCCTCCCAGTAAAAGAGCCCATAAGTGGTCGTGGCGATCAATGCCACAACGATGGACGCAGCCAGAATCCGCTTCACGGCGACGCTCTCGAATGCCTGGCGGGTGACTCTTCGCTCGAACATTGTGTTGCCTCTGCCAACGAACTAAAAGCGTAGCACTGGAATCGGTTTAACCCCGATTCCAGTGCTCGTGCAAGCACTATGCGGACCGGCTGATCAAACCTCGGTCCATTCAATGGTCTCGGATTCGCGCCATTTCACCTCCGTAATGCCATAACGCTCGGCCTGCGGCTTCGATAGAGTCTTCAGCGGCCGCCGCCCCGGTTTGGGAATCGGCGCAATGCCAGCGTCACAACTCGCCCAATGCCACGCATCCGCGTTTTGCATCATTTGCGCGCGGATGATGAAGGATTTGGCCTTGCCATGAAGGTTGTATTCGATGATGTACAGTCCCGTGCGATTCATAAGGCCCCCCTTAATGCTCTTAAGCAAATGAGTGGGCCCGTCAATAAAAATTCAAAAGAATTGCGCAGTGATTTTTAGCTCTTGATTTGCAATGGGTTTGCTTGAGTTGCGTTGATCTATCCGCCGCTGACCGTCCAGTGTTTTACGCCCTCGTCGAAGACCATCTGCTTGATCTCGTAAGCGATCCCATATGCCAGGGAGTCTTCGGCGGCGATGACTTTTTCCTCGGCAGACAGGCAGTGGAAAATATCCAGTTTGGTCTCGGCGTGGGCGGTTTCCAGGGAGAAAATCTGCACGTAGCGCGCCAGGTCGTTATCCAGGCTGGACAGGTATTCGCGCAGGCGTTGGTGATCCACGGATTTCTGATTGAAATACCAGTTCATCGGGTGAATCAGAAAACGTGAGTGCGGCGAGGTGATGCGGTGCCCTGCGGCGAGAAACATGATCATGCCCATCGATTCGATATTGCCGGCATTCACCGCGCAGAGCGGCACCGGCAACGACTTCAGAAACGTGTACAGGGTGAAACCGAAGTTGGTGCTGCCACCCGTGGTGGACAAGTTGAGCATCAGCGAGGTGGCCCCCTGATTCAGGGCTTCAAGGCAGCAATCACGGAATCGCTCAGTCGTGCCCTGATCGATCTGGCAATGGAAGTGGACGATGTGTTCGCTCATCGGCTTGTCCTGCTCTCTGGAGGGCCGGTTCAGCCCTTGTGCTTGATTTAAGGATTGACCGGTTTCAGAAAAAATCAAAGTCGCTGCGCAGACGCGTTCGTGTAGCAGCTGCCGAGCCTGCGAGGCTGCGTTCGGCTACGCAGCAGTCGTCAGTTCCGGAAACAAGGTTTTCCTGACCCACCGCATAGGTCTGTTTTACGACTGCTGCGCAGCCGGACGCAGCCTCGCAGGCTCGGCAGCTGCTACAGGGGCCTGCGGGAAAACGGGGATTTGTATCGCCACGTATCGCCGGCGTACGGAGCCATGTTCGCTTACAAAACCACGACATTGGCGACACGAGCGCGATACACGGCACCTGCTTAATCGGGCCACCACAAACGGTATCAACCCGGAGAAAAACCATGTCACTGATCAAATCCCGTCACCCAGGTCGTCTTTACGCGTTCGCCCTGGCCACCGTAGCTGCACTCGCCAGCTACTCGGGCGTTTCCCAAGCTGCCGACCCTGTGCCGGCAAAAAGCTGGCAGGCCGGGCTGCATCGCACTGATTTGCTGCGCCAGGACCTTGATGTTTCCGGGCGTGAAGTGATCCAGGTTCGCGTCGACTTCGAGCCAGGTGTTGCCTCGCCCAATCATTCTCACCCTGGCGTGGAAGTCGCTTACGTGATCGACGGGACGTTCGAATATCAACTCGAGGGGCAGCCGCCGGTGACGCTGAAAGCGGGGGATTCGCTGTACATACCGGCGGGCACCGCGCACATCGCCAAGAATGTCGGCACGGGCAACGCATCGGAACTGGCCACCTACATCGTCAAAAAGGGTGAGCCGCTGGTGGTGATCAAGCCATAAACGAGCGTCAGGGACGGTTTCGCCGCGCAACCAGTGGGTGGATGGTCAGTGCAATCATGATCGCCAAAGCCATCAATCCTGTGGCGACGGCGAAGGTGATGCGCATCCCGTGGGCTATGGCTGCGGGTGGCGCCGTGCTGATATCTGCCACGCCGGTGGCGAACACGAACACGGCGCCCAGCGCGGCCGCACCAGTGATCAAGCCGAGGTTGCGCGACAGATTCAGCAAACCCGAAATAACGCCGCGCTGGTCGGCTGCGACGTCAGCCATTAGCGCGGTACTGTTGGCGGTCTGAAAAGCACCATAACCGAGCGTCAGTAGCATGATCGATGCAACGTAACCAGCCATGCCCAGCGTCTGCGGCAATATTGACAACGCGAGGCCGCCGATCGCCATCGCGATCAACCCGGCGAGGGTCATTGGGCGGGCACCGAAACGGTCGGCCATCCGCCCGGCGGGCACACCCGTCAGCGCCGCCACCACCGGCCCGACTGCGAGAACCATCCCGATGGTCACGGCGTCAAGCCTCAGTGCATGCGCGAGATAAAACGGCCCGACCACCAGCGTCGTCATCATGACGCTCATCACCAACGCACTCATGATCAGGCCGCCGCTCAGCAGCGGGTCCCGAAACAGGCTCAACTGAATCAGTGGCGAGGCAGCGCGCGACTCGATGAGCACAAACAGCCCGACGCCGGCGACACTTGCTACCAGCAAAGCAGCATTCACCACTCCGAACTGACCCTGTCCCAGCGTCACCGACAATGCGTATGCCGCCAGCGTCAGGGCCAGCACCAGCGTACCGGGTGCGTCGAAGCGTGGCGGCGATGTGTCGGTTTTGTTGCGGTCGGCTGGCAGATAGCAATGACCGAGCAGCCACGTCATCAGGCCCAGCGGCACAGTGATCAGGAAGAGTGTGCGCCAGCCAAAACCCTCAATCAGCAATCCGCCGAGGGACGGCCCCATGGCCGTGCCAATCGCTGACATCGTCCCCAGCAAGCCCATGGCGCTGCCGGTTTTATCCTTCGCGACCGTCTCGCTGACCATTGCCAGGGTCAGCGCCATCATGATGGCTGCGCCGAGCCCCTGCAGCGCCCGGGCAGCGATCAGTATGTCCAGAGTCGGTGCAATGCCGCACAGGCCCGACGCCAGAGTAAACAGCGCGATTCCGATGAGCAGCAGACGCCGACGACCGATCCGGTCGCCGAGCCGCCCGGCACTGACAATGAGTGTGGTGATGGCCAGCAGGTAGGCGATGACGATCCACTGCACCTGCTGAAAACTGGCGCCGAACGCCTGTGCCAGAGTGGGCAGCCCGACGTTCGCGATGCTGGTGCCGAGTGACGACAACAGCATTGATAGCGACAGGCAAAGCAGTGCCCAGCGCCCGGATGATGTCCGTTGACCGCTAACGGCAATGGTCGATTTCACGTTATATCCCTCGATTTCGTTAGCGCCTGCAGCGACGCTGTTCGAAATCTACGCCGAGGCCTAACATGGCGGAAGGCGCACGGGTTGCACTTTATACATGCGCGTCACGCCCTATGACCTTGCCGCAGAGCGATGCCTGTCGATGCCTGATCTGAATTTGCTGGTGACCCTGGATGTGCTGCTCGCCGAAGGTAGCGTCGCGCGCGCGGCCAAGCGATTGCAGCTCAGCCCCTCGGCTATGAGCCGGGCGCTGGCGCGTCTGCGTGAAACCACCGGCGACCCGCTGCTGGTGCGCGCCGGACGTGGCCTGGTGGCGACACCGCGCGCGCTGGAACTGCGCGAACGCGTCAGTCAATTGGTGGAGGATGCGCAAGGGCTGCTGAGACCGGTGCAAGCGCCTGATCTCGCGCAACTGAGCCGTACGTTCACGCTGCGTATTCGCGAAGGCTTCGTCGAGAACTTCGGTGCGGCACTGCTCGCGCGCATCGCCGAGCAGGCACCGGGCGTGCGCCTGCGTTTCGTCGACAAAACAGACAAGGACAGCACGGCGTTGCGCGACGGCAGTGTCGATCTGGAAACCGGTGTAGTGGGGAAGTCGGCCGGACCCGAGTTACGCACGCAAGGCTTGTTTGGGGATCGCTTTGTGGGTGTGGTGCGCGTCGGCCATCCGCTGTGCGAAGGCGACATTTGCGCCGCACGATATGCGTCCGGTAAACATGTCAGCGTGTCGCGGCGCGGGCTCGACAGCGGGCCGATCGATGCAGCGCTGGCGGCGGTTGGGTTGCAACGGCAGATCGCCACGTTTGTCGGTGGTTTCTCCACTGCGCTGGCCCTCGCGCGCAGTACCGATCTGATCGCCACTGTTCCCGAGCGCCATACAACTAACCTGCGAGAGGGACTGTTCAGCTTTGAATGTCCGGTGACGCTGCCGACGTTCACGGTCGCGATGCTGTGGCATCCGCGCATGGACGCCGATCCGGTACACCGCTGGTTACGCGGTTGCTTGCGAGAGGTGTGCGCGGATTATGAGAACCACGTGGCACGGGCGAGGTGATCTTCGAGCACGTCGTTCAAAAAACGGAACTGATCGTTTAGCCCTACCACTTCATTGCTAAAATGATTGGCGGCGGCGGGCATCAGCACATCATCGAACGCCTCGTCGAACAGCAGTTCGAAAGTCTTGCGCGAGACGTGCGTCTGCGCGTAGTAGTTGCGGCCAAACACCGGAAAACTCACGGCAAGGGTCACGGCGACAATCATGATGGGCACTCCTCGGTCAGCACGTACCAGGAAAATACGCTGAGGGTAAAGGCTGTCAGGGCCAGGCAAGTGAGTAGGTGGATAATCATGATTCGCCCCTCCGATGCGGGGTTTTGCGTTGGGTTGAGAGTGATCCTACGCTGACGGTTATTGGGCGGAAGGCATTCGTCGCGATGGTGAATATCGACGGCAGTGATGGTCGGGCTTTGATGGCGAGGGGGCTTGCAAGAGCATCATCAAACCCAAGTCCGCCACCTATACTCAAATCAAGCCTTAACCCCCCGAACATCCCGTTCCCCGGGGAACCTGCAGGAAATCACGATCTTGAACCTGCGTTCGCTGATCGTTGCTGTGCTGCTGATATTGGCCGGGTGCGCCACGCCTGAGCGCGCGCCGGTATCCGCGCCGCCGGTAGTGGTGTCCCGCAGCACATGGCAGCAAGTCGACCGCGAGATAGTTGCCGCGTCGCGCTCGGCCACCGAACAAAGCAAGATCTACGCGCGCGGGGCCATGGACTACTGGCGCACGCGGGTCTATCAACTGACCGAAGAAAATTTCATCCCCTGGTTCAGCAGCTACTGGACCCAGGAATGGCTGTCGATGAAAGTTAGTTGGTACGCCATCAGCGGCTCGGACGAGCAGAATCATTCAGAGAAACGGCTGGCCGCATATCTGCTGGAGCAATACCAGCGGCGAGTGCTGGCACCGGTCGCACTGGAAATCGATCCCGATCAGATTCTTGGCCTGGCCACAGCGTTTTACGTCGACATTCTCCAGGAAGAATTGCAGCGCATCTCCCAGCGTCACGGCGTGCCGATGGCCCAGCTCAACGGCCGCATCCAGAAGATTCCGGCCATTGCCCTGGGACCGCCTGCAGCACGCAACGCTTCGCTGTACCAGGTGGTGCGCACGCAGCCGCTGAATACGTTGCCGGCTTACGCGGCGTTGATCGACAAGATTCACAAGGCCGGCGGTGACAGGGGCGTGGATTCGACCGACACCGCCATGGCACCAGTCGCCAAGCGCGCCAGCAAGCGGATCGAAGCCGAGATGGCCCCGCGTGGGGCGGCCAGTGCCGTGGCCGCCGTGGCCGGGAAATTGGCTGGGGCGCTGATTTCTGTAGGCGTGGCGGGCGTCAGGGCGGTGATTCAGGCCAATGACCGGCCCGACAGTGAGGCGCTGATTCGCAGCAGCCTGGGCAACACCTTCGACAAGGCGTGGATCAAACTGGTGCAGAATCCGACCACCGGCGTGATGGCGGGGACGCTGTACCTGGCGGCGCAAATCGAGGGCAATCTGGCCAGCAGTCTGCAACCGTCGGTCGGTCTCGAAGCCGGCACGGTCGAATGGAGCCCTGGGCAATCGACTAACCCGCAGATTGGCCCCTAACTCACGCAGGAGAATGACCATGTCATACGTCGACGGTTTTGTGCTTGCCGTGCCCACCGCCAGCCGCGAGCAATTCCGCCAGCACGCCGCCACCGCCGCGCCGGTGTTCATCGAGTGCGGTGCGCTCAGCGTCGCCGAGTGCTGGGGCGATGACGTCCCGGATGGCAAAGTGACGTCGTTCCCAATGGCGGTGAAGCTCAAGGACGATGAAACCGTGGTGTTTTCCTGGATCATCTGGCCCGACAAAGCCACGCGCGACGCCGGCATGGATAAAGTCATGAAGGATCCGCGGCTGCAGGCCGACATGAATGCGATGCCGTTCGACGGTCAGCGCATGATCTTTGGCGGTTTCGAGGTGATCGTCGAAGCCTGACTCGTACCGGATCACTCCGACACCGGGGTGATCCGGCAACTTTTGCGCTGCTGGATTTCCCGGTCTGACGGCCGCTCCCGGATAAACTCGAAACGCGGCTCACCTTCGCTATAGTGAACCAGCCAGCCCCATTCCAGCTCGGACTCAGCCTGACCAGCCTGTGGCGGCGCGGCCCACCAGGGTTCTTTGCTGATGATCTGTCGCATGGCGTCCTCCCGTTGAATCGGTTGGGTCAACTATAACGTGCCTACAAGGAGCTGCCAGGCGTGAGCGACGAAGCCCATGAGCCGGTCAAACGGCTGTTTTTTGCCCTGAGCTGCCCGGCCGAGCAACGCCGGGCCATTGCGCAGTGGCGTAACGCGCTGGAGCTGCGGATCGGGCGCCCGGTGCCGACGGAAAATTTTCATCTGACGTTGCTGTTTCTCGGCGCCGTAGGTGCGGCGCAGATTGCTGAGATTTGCACGGCAGCAGGCAAGGTTCGTGTGCCAGGGGTGGCGTTGCGGGTGGCGCTGGATCGTCTGGATGTCTGGCGCGGGGCAGGGGTGCTGGTGCTGGCGCCGGAACAGGCGCCGCTGGAGTTGCTGCGGCTGGTGTATGCGCTGGAACAGGCGATGTTACCGTTTGGGCTGGAAGAAACGGTGAAGGAATTCCGACCGCACCTGACGCTGATGCGCGAATTCCGCGCACCGGTGCCGGAGTCCGCCACGCCGCCGGAGTTTTTCCTGCGTGCTGATCGCTTTGCGCTTTTCGAATCGCACAAGGGCCGCTACCGGGCGTTGGCCGAATGGCCGTTGGTTGCGCCATAAAAAAAGGCGCCCGAGGAGGGCGCCGAATTCACCTGAACCGAGGAAGCCAGGTGAGGCCGTTCTATAGAGAGGTGCAGCGGTGGTAAGGCGCTGCGTGAACGGAAACGGTTGAATGGTGGGTGGCCAGTGATGGGTTCTTCGCTGGAATACCGCCATCGCGAGCAAGCTCGGCTCCCACAGGTATTGGGGTCGCCCACAGTTCTGCGTTTCAACACAATCACTATGGGAGCGAGGATTGCCCCGGGCGGTGTTCCAACGAAGCGTCGGATTAAGCGCCTACTTCCCGAGCTTCACCCGAGTCCAGCCGCGCGTCATCACCCGCTGCACACCGATCGGCATGTCGGGAATCGCATACAAGGTCGCTATCACCGCTTGCGTCGGATATGAGCCCGGATCATTGCGAATCGCGTCATCCACCAACGGTGTCGCCGCCGCGTTGGCGTTGCTGTAGCCGATGTTGTTGGTGATCTCGGCGATGATCTCCGGACGCATCAGGAAATTCATGAACAGGTAGGCATTGTCGACATTCGCCGCATCCTTGGGGATCGCCACCATGTCGTAGAAACTGCCGGCGCCTTCTTTCGGAATGCTGTAATCGATCTGCACCTTGCCGCCGGCTTCCTGGGCGCGGGCCTTGGCTTGCAGGACATCACCGGAATAACCGACCGCCACACAGATGTTGCCGTTGGCCAGATCGGAGATGTATTTCGACGAATGGAAATAAGCCACCGACGGCCGAATCTTCATGAACAACGCTTCCGCTTCGGCGATCTGCGTCTTGTCCTTGGAGTTAACCGGGTAACCCAGATAGTGCAGGGCGGCCGGCAGCATCTCGGTTGGCGAATCGAGAAAACTGATCCCGCAGGCCTTCAGTTTTTCCGCATTTTCCGGTTTAAACAGCAGGTCCCAGGAATTGACCGGTGCGTTGGCGCCGAGCACTTCCTTGACCTTCTGCGGATTAAAACCGATGCCAATCGACCCCCACATGTACGGGAACGCGTGCGCGTTATCCGGGTCGCTGGCCGCAGCGTTTTTAAGCAGCACCGGGTTGAGGTTTTTCCAGTTCGACAGTTTCGATTTGTCCAGTTCCTGATACACGCCAGCCTTGATCTGTTTGGCGAGGAAACTGTTCGATGGAACCACGATGTCGTAGCCGGATTTGCCCGCCAGCAGGCGCGCTTCAAGGGTTTCGTTACTGTCGAATACATCGTAGGTCACGCGAATGCCGGTTTCGTCTTCAAACTTTTTGACGGTGTCCGGGGCGATGTAATCCGACCAGTTGTAGACGCGCAGAACCTTGTCATTGGCCTGGGCGCCGGTGGCTATCGCGCCCAGTAAGGACAGTGTCAGCAGAGTTCTGCCAAACATTTTCATCGGTACAACTCCAATTCTTATTCAAATCACAAAACACATCTGATCGACTCACCCCACTTTTGTAGGAGCTGTCGAGTGAAACGAGGCTGCGATCTTTTGATCTTGAAAAGCAAAGTCAAAAGATCGCAGCGTGCCGCAGCTCCTACAGGGTCAGGCAGTGGCGGCTGGTTGCGGCTGCCACGATTCACTGGCGGTCTGGTCCATCGCTTCCTGGATCGCTCGCTTGCGATTGGCTTCGGCGCGGCGGCTGAAATACCAGACCAGGAAAGTCACCAGCGACACCGCCAACAGAATCAGACTCGCCACAGCATTGATCTCAGGCTTCACCCCCAGACGCACCGCCGAGAACACCTCCATCGGCAAGGTCGTCGAGCCCGGTCCCGAGACGAAACTCGCCAGCACCAGGTCATCCAGCGACAGCGCAAACGACATCATGCCGCCGGCCGCCAGAGACGGCGCGATCATCGGAATGGTGATCAGGAAAAACACCTTGAACGGCTTCGCTCCGAGGTCCATGGCCGCTTCTTCGATGGACAGGTCCAGTTCACGCAGACGCGCAGAAACAACCACCGCCACATAGGCCGCGCAAAACGTCGTGTGCGCAATCCAGATGGTCACAATGCCTCGCTCCATCGGCCAGCCGATCAGTTGCGCCATCGCCACAAACAACAGCAACAGCGACAGACCGGTAATCACCTCCGGCATCACCAGCGGCGCCGTGACCAGACCGCCAAACAGCGTGCGGCCCTTGAAGCGCGTCACGCGGGTTAGCACGAACGCGGCCAGCGTGCCCAGCGCCACCGCCGCGATGGCGGTGTAGCAGGCAATTTCCAGCGAGCGCAGCACCGAGCCCATCAGTTGCGTGTTGTCGAGCAGACCGACGTACCACTTCAGCGACCAGCCGCCCCACACCGTGACCAGTTTCGAGGCGTTGAACGAGTAGATCACCAGAATCAACATCGGCAGGTAGATGAACGACAGGCCGAAAATCAGCATGAACTTTGAAAATCCGAAGCGTTTCATCCCCGACCCTCCATCTCTTTGGCCTGGCTACGGTTGAACAACAGGATCGGCACAATCAGGATCAACAGCATCACCACAGCCAGCGCGGAGGCCACCGGCCAGTCGCGGTTGTTGAAGAATTCCTGCCACAGCACGCGACCGATCATCAAGGTCTCGGGGCCGCCCAACAGTTCCGGAATCACGAACTCGCCCACCACTGGAATGAACACCAGCATGCAGCCGGCGATGATGCCGTTCTTGGCCAGCGGCACGGTGATTTTCCAGAAGTTGTTGAAGTTGCTCGAACCCAGGTCAGATGCGGCTTCCAGCAGGCTGCCGTCGTGCTTGACGAGGTTGGCGTACAGCGGCAACACCATGAATGGCAGGTACGCGTACACCACGCCGATATACACCGCAATATTGGTGTTGAGGATTTCAATGGGGTGGTCGGTCAACCCGGTCCACATCAAAAAGCCGTTGAGCAAACCGTTGTTGCTGAGGATGCCCATCCACGCATACACGCGGATCAGGATGGCGGTCCAGGTCGGCATCATAATCAGCAGCAGCAAAACGTTTTGCGTTTCCTTCTTTGCTTTGGTGATGGCGTAGGCCATCGGAAAGCCGATCCCCAGGCACATCAGCGTGCTGAAGAAAGCCACTTTCAGCGAACCGAAATACGCCGAGATGTACAGCTCGTCTTCAGTCAGCAACAAGTAGTTGCCGACGTTCAACAGAAGCTGAAATTTCTGCTCGGCGAAGGTGTAGATCTCGGAGTACGGCGGGATCGCCAGCGCCGCTTCCGAGAAGCTGATTTTCATCACCAGAAAAAACGGCAACATGAAAAACAGGAACAGCCACAGGAAAGGGATTCCGATGACGAGCTTGCGACCACTCGGCATCAGCCGCAGGAACTGCTGATTGAGTGTTTTCATGAGCGCAGTACCACGCCGCTGTCGTCTTCCCACCACACGTAGACGTTGTCGTCCCAGGTCGGACGTGCGCCACGGCGTTCGGCGTTGGCCATGAACGACTGGACGATTTTGCCGCTCGGCAGCTTCACGTAGAACACCGAGTGGCCGCCAAGGTAGGCGATGTCGTGCACCTTGCCTTGCGACCAGTTGTAGCGGAACTCGGGCTGAGTGGTGCTGACGAGCATTTTTTCCGGGCGGATGGCGTAGGTGATCGACTTGTCCTGTACCGAGGTGCTGACGCCATGACCGACGTAAATCTTCTGTTCCAGATCGGGGCTGTGAATGATCGCGTGGCCTTCGAGGTCTTCCACCACGGTGCCATCGAACGCGTTCACGTTGCCGATGAATTCGCAGACCATGCGGCTGACCGGCGCTTCGTAAATATCGACCGGGCTGCCGATCTGCGCGATCCAGCCCAGGTGCATGATCGCGATGCGCTGAGCCATGGTCATGGCTTCTTCCTGGTCGTGCGTCACCATCACGCAGGTCACGCCGACGCGCTCGATGATCTCCACCAGCTCCAGTTGCATCTGCGAGCGCAGCTTTTTATCCAGCGCGCCCATCGGTTCGTCCAGCAACAACAGCTTCGGACGTTTGGCCAGCGAACGGGCGAGGGCGACGCGCTGACGCTGACCACCGGAGAGTTGATGCGGTTTGCGTTTGGCGTATTGGGTCATGTGCACAAGGCGCAGCATCTCTTCGACGCGGGCGTCGATTTCGCTGGCCGGCAGACGGTCCTGCTTGAGGCCGAAAGCGATGTTTTGGGCGACCGTCATGTGCGGGAACAGGGCGTAGGACTGAAACATCATGTTGATCGGGCGTTCGTACGGCGGCATGTCGGTGATGTCGACACCGTCGAGGAAAATTCGCCCGTCGGTGGGGCGTTCGAAGCCTGCGAGCATGCGCAGCAAGGTTGATTTGCCCGAACCGGAACCGCCGAGCAGGGCGAAGATTTCCCCTTGATGGATCTCAAGCGAGACGTCGTCGACTGCGCAGGTTTCGTCAAACTTCTTGGTGACGCGATCGACTTTCAACAAGACCTTTTTCGCGGCTTGCTGACCTTCAAGAGCCTTCCTGTGAATGCTGGAGGCGTTTGCCATGTGAAACTCCCAACAGGTTTCAGTCGTCGGGCCAACGCGGCCTGACTTAAGAGTGGATTGCAAGCCCGGGGCGGGTCCCTTGTAGGAGCTGGCGAAGCCTGCGATCTTTTAAATGTTCAAAAGCAAGATCAAAAGATCGCAGGCTTCGCCAGCTGCTACAGGGAATTACGCTGCCGAGCCGTCCGGGCTTATTCGGCGCCGCCGTCCTGGCTGCCTGGGTCGTACTTGTTGTTATTGCAGTGTGTCGTTTCGCAAATTCGGACGCGCCAAAGCACGTCCGCCAGTCTTGCGGGGGCAGTCAATAAATGTTTTGAATCAGCGGGCTTTACGCAGCGCAGCCCTTTGCCTGCAGGCATCGCCAAACGCCTGGAAAACTCTCAGATAAGAAGGATTGGAAAGAACCTGCCATTCCGGGTGCCATTGCACGCCGACGGCGAAGGCTTCGCTGTCCTTTACGGAGATCGCCTCGATCAAGCCGTCTGGCGCAATCGCTTCGCAGCGCAGCCCTGTTGCGAGTCGATCAATCCCCTGGCTGTGAATCGAATTCACCTGAAACTGCTCCGGCAAATCCAGCGCCTGAAACATGCCGCCCGTTTGCACGATGACAGCATGCGCGGGAGCGTATTGCACCGCCAGTTGCGGGCTGTCCGCTTCGCGGTGATCAAGCATGCCCGGCAGCTCGTGCACCTTCTGATGCAGGCTGCCGCCGAACGCCACGTTCATCTCCTGGAAGCCCCGGCAAATGCCGAGCACCGGAACGCCCGCAGCGATGGCTGCACGCAATAAGGGGAGGGTAGTGGCGTCCCGCGCCGGATCGTGATCCGTGCCGGGAGCGCTGGCCGGGCCTTGATAGTGGAAAGGCTCCACATTCGACGGCGAACCGGTCAGCAGTAAACCGTCGAGCTGCGCGAGCAGGTCGTCGATTTCAGTCAGATCGCCCAGGGAAGGAATGACCACGGGCAGCCCCAGAGCCGCGACGCTGACAGCACGCAGGTACTTGTCGCCGCTGACGTGGTAGGGGTGCAGGCCAATCTGTTTGACGCATGCAGTAACGCCGATCAATGGCTTGAATGCCATTTTTATCACCTCGAAGTTCACACTTGAACGAGCTTTTCCGGAGCTTAGCCTTGTTAATTTTAATTAACAACTCTCATGTAAAAAATTCTAAACGCCATACGTCTGATCTTTATGATTTCTGCAGTGCTGGCACTATATCTGGCCCTGTCGTGCCCTAAAAAGGCCTTAAAATAAAGAGTGAGGCGCTGGGTGTTCGCTATTGACTTCACTTTGCCGTTCGGGTTGACTGAGCTCGCGAAACAGCAGTGAACATAATAATTAACAGCCTATAGGTGCATCATGTCGGTCCCTCTGCGTACCGTTCAACTCAACGAAGCAAACGCATTCCTTAAGAAATATCCTGAGGTTTTGTACGTCGACCTTCTGATTGCGGATATGAACGGTGTGGTGCGCGGCAAGCGCATCGAACGCACCAGTCTTCATAAGGTTTACGAAAAAGGCATCAACCTTCCCGCGTCATTGTTTGCCCTGGACATCAACGGTTCTACGGTGGAAAGCACCGGCCTGGGTCTGGACATCGGCGACTCTGACCGCATCTGTTTCCCTATCCCCGACACCCTTAGCATCGAGCCATGGCAGAAGCGCCCGACCGCGCAACTGTTAATGACCATGCACGAACTCGAAGGCCAGCCGTTCTTTGCCGATCCGCGTGAAGTGCTGCGTCAGGTCGTGAGCAAGTTCGACGATATGGGTCTGACCATTTGCGCCGCGTTCGAACTCGAGTTTTATCTGATTGATCAGGACAACATTAACGGACGTCCGCAATCGCCACGCTCGCCTGTGTCCGGCAAACGTCCGGTGTCGACTCAGGTGTACCTGATCGACGACCTCGACGAATACGTCGATTGCCTGCAAGACATCCTCGAAGGCGCGAAAGAGCAGGGCATCCCTGCCGACGCCATCGTCAAGGAAAGCGCCCCGGCGCAATTCGAAGTCAACCTGCATCACGTCAATGACCCGATCAAGGCCTGCGACTACGCGGTGTTGCTCAAGCGTCTGGTGAAAAACATCGCCTACGACCACGAGATGGACACCACGTTTATGGCCAAGCCGTATCCGGGTCAGGCGGGCAATGGTTTGCACGTGCACATTTCGATTCTCGATAAAGAATGCAACAACATCTTCACCAGCGAGGATCCCGAGCAGAACGCCGCGCTGCGTCACGCGATCGGCGGTGTGCTCGAGACCCTGCCGGCACAGATGGCTTTCCTCTGCCCGAACGTCAACTCGTACCGCCGCTTCGGTGCGCAGTTCTACGTGCCGAACTCGCCGAGCTGGGGCATCGACAACCGTACCGTTGCGGTGCGAGTGCCGACCGGTTCGGCGGATTCGGTACGCATCGAGCATCGCGTTGCCGGTGCGGATGCCAACCCTTACCTGCTGATGGCGTCGGTGCTGGCCGGTATTCACCACGGCTTGATCAACAAGATCGAGCCGGGCGCACCGGTGGAAGGCAACAGCTACGAGCAAAACGAGCAGAGCCTGCCGAACAACCTGCGCGATGCCCTGCGCGAACTGGCGGACAGCGAAGTCATGTCGCGCTACATCGACCCGCTGTACATCGACGTGTTCGTGGCCTGCAAGGAAAGCGAGCTGGCCGAGTTCGAGAACTCCATCTCGGACCTTGAGTACAACTGGTATTTGCATACCGTCTGACGCAACACCGCTGATCAACTGTGGGAGCGAGCCTGCTCGCGAAGGCGGCAGCACAGTCGACATTGATGTCGCCGGACACACCGCCATCGCTGGCAAGCCAGCTCCTACAAGGGGATTGGCGGTGTACACAAGCTCTGCGAACACCGCTGATCAACTGTGGGAGCGAGCCTGCTCGCGAAGGCGGCAGCACGGTCAACATAGATGTCGCCTGACACACCGCCATCGCTGGCAAGCCAGCTCCTACAAGGGGATTGGCGTTGTACACAAGCTCTGCGAACACCGCTGATCAACTGTGGGAGCGAGCCTGCTCGCGAAGGCGGCAGCACGGTCAACATTGATGTCGCCCCACACACCGCCATCGCTGGCAAGCCAGCTCCTACAAGGGGATTGGCGGTGTACACAAGCTCTGCGAACACAGCTGATCAACTGTGGGAGCGGGCTTGCTCGCGAAGACGGCAGCACAGTCAACATTGATGTCGCCTGATACACCGCCATCGCTGGCAAGCCAGCTCCTACAAGGGGATTGGCGTTGTACACAAGCTCTGCGAACACCGCTGATCAACTGTGGGAGCGAGCCTGCTCGCGAAGGCGGCAGCACGGTCAACATTGATGTCGCCTGACACACCGCCATCGCTGGCAAGCCAGCTCCTACAAGGGATTGCGTTTCAAGTTTTAACTGACGATCACTTATTCCTCCGCGTCGAGTCACCACAATGACAAACACTCGCAGCGACTGGGAGCAACGCTTCCAGTCCTTATCCATCGAAGGCCGCGCGTTTATCGACGGCCAATACCGGCCGGCACTCAGCGGCGATTCCTTCGAATGCATCAGCCCGGTCGATGGCCGGTTCCTGGCCAATGTGGCCAGCACTGACGAAGCCGATGCCCACGAAGCCGTAACCGTCGCCCGCCGCACCTTCGAGTCCGGAATCTGGGCACACCTGGCCCCGGCCGAACGCAAGCGCATCCTGATCCGCTTCGCTGACCTGATCCTCGCCAACCGCGAAGAACTCGCCCTGCTCGAAACCCTCGACATGGGCAAACCGATCAGCGATTCGATGAACATCGACATTCCAGCGACCGCCAATGCGATCCGCTGGAGCGCCGAAGCCATCGACAAAATCTACGACGAAGTCGCCGCCACGCCGCACGATCAACTGGGCCTGATCACCCGCGAACCGGCCGGTGTCGTCGCCGCGATCGTGCCGTGGAATTTCCCGTTGATCATGGCCAGCTGGAAGTTTGCTCCGGCCCTCGCGGCCGGCAACTCGTTCATCCTCAAGCCTTCGGAAAAGTCGCCACTGACCGCGATCCGCATCGCGCAGCTGGCGCTGGATGCCGGCATCCCGCAAGGCGTGTTCAACGTTCTGCCGGGCTATGGCCATACCGTCGGCAAAGCGCTGGCGTTGCACATGGACGTCGACGTGCTGGCCTTCACCGGTTCCACTGCGATCGCCAAGCAACTGCTGATCTACGCCGGCCAAAGCAACATGAAACGCGTCTGGCTCGAAGCAGGGGGGAAGAGTCCAAACGTGGTGTTCGCCGATGCGCCGGATTTGCGCGCAGCTGCACACGCGGCGGCCAGCGGGATTGCCTTCAACCAGGGCGAAGTCTGCACCGCCGGTTCGCGTTTGCTGGTGGAGCGCTCGATTCGCGAGCAATTCATCCCACTGCTGGTGGAAGCGTTGCAAGCATGGCAACCGGGGCATGCACTCGACCCTGCAACCACGGTCGGCGCGGTTGTGGATCAGCGGCAACTGGACAACGTGCTGCGCTACATCCAGATCGGCAAAGACCAGGGCGCGCACCTGATCGCCGGCGGTAATCAAACCCTTGAAGCCAGCGGTGGATTGTACGTGGAGCCGGCGATTTTCGATGGCGTGACCAACGCCATGACCATCGCGCAGGAAGAGATCTTCGGCCCGGTGCTGTCACTGATCACTTTCGACACCGAAGAGGAAGCCCTGGCGATCGCCAACGACAGCATCTTCGGCCTGGCCGCCGGTGTCTGGACCAGCAACCTGAGCAAGGCGCACACCTTCGCTCGCGGCTTGCGTGCCGGCAGCGTGTGGGTCAACCAATACGACGGCGGCGACATGACCGCGCCATTCGGCGGGTACAAGCAGTCGGGTAACGGTCGCGACAAATCGCTGCACGCGTTCGACAAATACACCGAACTGAAAGCGACCTGGATCAAGCTCTGACACCTCTAAATCGGCGGCCGCTCGCCAGCGTGGGCGGCCTTCGGAGAAACCTATGAAAACAACAACACATGTAAACAGCTACTACGCCGCCACCCGAAATTTCACCGGCGACTTTCCGGTGCTAGAGCAAGCCGTGGATTGCGACGTCTGTGTGATCGGCGCCGGCTACACCGGATTGTCCTCGGCGCTGTTCCTTGCCGAAGCCGGGTACAGCGTGACCGTGCTCGAAGCCGCCAAAGTCGGTTTCGGTGCCAGCGGTCGCAACGGTGGGCAACTGGTCAACTCGTACAGCCGCGACGTCGATGTCATCGAAGACCGCTACGGCGACAAGACCGCTGAAGTGCTGGGCAGCATGATTTTTGAAGGCGCTGACATCATCCGTCAGCGCATCCAGCACTACGACATCCAGTGCGATTACAAGCCCGGCGGCATCTTCGCCGCGCTGAATAAAAAGCAGCTCAAAGGCCTGGCCGAGCAGAAAAGCAGTTGGGAACGCTACGGCAACAAGAACCTGAAGATGCTCAACGCTGCAGACATCAAACGTGAAGTCGATTGCGACCATTACGTCGGCGGCCTGCTCGATTTGCAGGGCGGCCATGTCCACCCGCTGAACCTGGCCCTCGGTGAAGCCTCGGCGATCATTGGCCTGGGTGGCAAGATCTACGAACAATCAGCGGCGGTGGAAATCACCTACGGCGAACCGATCACCGTGCGTACCGCCAAAGGCGTCGTGCGCGCCAAGTATCTGCTGATTGCCGGCAACGCCTATCTGCCGCAGGGCCTGGACAATCGCGTGACCAGCAAAAGCATGCCGTGCGGCTCGCAAATCGTTGTCACCGAGCCCTTGTCCGAGCACGTCGCGCGCAGCCTGATCACAAACAATTATTGCGTGGAAGACTGCAATTACTTGCTGGATTACTACCGCCTCACAGCAGACAACCGCCTACTGTACGGCGGCGGTGTGGTTTATGGCGCGCGCGAGCCGGATGACATCGAACAGCTGATCAAGCCGAAAATCCTCAAGACCTTCCCGCAGCTCAAGGACGTGAAGATCGACTACCGCTGGACCGGCAACTTCCTGCTGACCATGTCGCGCATGCCGCAATTCGGTCGCATCGAGAAAAACGCTTATTACATGCAAGGCTACAGCGGTCACGGCGTCACGTGTTCGCACCTGGCCGGGAAGCTGATCAGCGAGATGATCCGTGGCGACGCCGAACGCTTCGACGCTTTCGCCTCGCTCCCGCACATGCCGATGCTCGGCGGCCGCACCTTCCAGGCCCCGCTCACCGCTCTGGGCGCCGCGTACTACGCGCTGCGTGATAGGTTTGGTATCTAAGTCAGCCGCAACTGACGCCGACTCAATACCTGTGGGAGCAAGCCTGCTCGCGAAGACGGCGGCACTGCCAACATCAATGCTGCCAAAACCACCGCTTTCGCGAGCAGGCTCACTCCTACAGTCCGCCAACGGTGTACACAGAATTGGCAGTTGGCCCGGACCAAACTGTAGGAGTGAGCCTGCTCGCGAAGAGGCCATCACTGCAGACACAAGCCCAATCATGCACCGCACAATGGCCATCAACCTCACCGCCTTCAGCAACACCCGCAAACGTGATTTAATACCCGCCTTTCACCTCTCCGGGACAGGGGAAGCGGTATTTTCGCGGTCAAAAGTCGCCCGCCATCCATCCCCATAACCCTTGAGTATTTTTCGCATAAGGCTGTCATGGACACGGGCTCACGACTCAAACTGGTACGCGAAAGCTACAAACTCTCCCAGCGCGAGCTGGCCCGGCGCAGTGGCGTGACCAACGCCACCATTTCCCTGATCGAACAGAACCGCGTCAGCCCCTCCGTCAGCTCCCTGAAAAAGCTGCTCGAAGGCATCCCCATGTCCCTCGCGGATTTCTTCACCTTCGACCAACCGCCTCGTGAACATCAATACGTCTTCCGCGCCAATGAACAGCCCGACCTGGGCCGCCATGGCCTGCGTCTGCTGCTGATCGGCGCGTCCGTGCCGAGCCGGCAGATGCGACTCTTGCGCGAGCAATACGCACCCGGGGCGAGTTCGGGAGAAGAGCCGATTGTGCATTCCGAAGGCGAGGAGTGCGGGCTCGTGACGCGCGGCACGGTTGAGCTGACGGTGGATGGGCAGATCAGCGTATTGAATGCCGGCGATGGCTATTACTTCCCGACGACGCTGCCGCACCGGTTTCGCAATATCGGCCAGGATGAAGCGGAAATCATCAGCGCCAACACCCCGGCAAACTTCTGATCCTGAAACGAGCGCCGCCCTGTAGCAGCTGCCGAAGGCTGCGTCCGCGGCTATCACCCATCCCGGATGGATGCAGGGTCTAAAGGATTAATACCCAGTAAATGGACTTCATTTCATGACTATTCGCTATAGCGACGCCATGCTCGAAATCAAAAGGGCCGCCCAAGTTGACGCGCAGGTTGCGTTTGACATTCGCCTTCAAGCAATACGTCATCAATGTATCGGGGCCTACACCTCGGACCAGATGATGGCGTGGACCAAAGGCTCAGCAAGTGATGGTTATGACGTGCTGATGAAGAAGCACTTTTACCTCGGTTGTATCGACGGCCAACCGGTGGCGACAGGCATGCTGGATCTCGACAACCGCGAAATCGGTGCGATCTTTGTCCTTCCGGATTTTATGCAGCGTGGGATCGCTCTGAGAATGCTCAGCCATCTTGAACGCGTTGCGCGGGATTTGGGGCTCAAGGAGGTCATTCTCGACGCTACGTTAAATGCAGCGGATTTTTACCGACGCTGCGGTTATGCAGGTGAGGCGTCTGCCATTTATCATTCGCCATCCGGTCTTCAACTGGCGTGTATACCAATGGCGAAAACTATTGCCTGAATTACTCCCCGGCCAGCGGATGACTTGACCCATAAAAGTTTGATCATTAGTTGTATCTGCGCTGAAAACAACGAAGCCCCAACTTTCATCGGGGCTTCGTTTTTGCGTTTGTTGCAGTTGTTAAGTGCCGCGTGCCTGAGTTACTGCCTGGCCTGCGGCGAATGCGGATTCGGGTTTTTGTGCTTCGGTCCCGCGACTGCCCAGGCGATCAATCCGAACAACGGAACGAACACGATCACGACAATCCACACCAGTTTGTCGCTGGATTTGCCTTCGGCTTTGCGGACTTTATTGATAGCCCATAGCTCGACCAGTACAAGAATTGCCGCCAGTACGATCCAGATGGTTTCGATTTGCATTGGTCACCTCCTAAGGTCTTGTCATTAGGTGGTTTTCTGGGGGCAGGGTTCCATCTTTTTATTGGACGCTCTCGGATAAAAGATCGCAGCCTCGTTGCACTCGACAGCTCCTACGAATTCGCGGGTGGCTGCTGAAGTGCGGTACTTCACATATCCGTAGGAGCCGGCTTGCTGGCGATAGCGATAGCGGCGATGCATAGGAAGCGGCCATTGCTGGCAAGTCAGTTGCGCGTTCAATTGGGGTAACGGCATATGGATTCAACGGAGCATGCCGGTTAATTTGGCTTCCAGTGACCGCCGCCCGATTCGCAATCGATCTTCGCCTGGCTCAGGTTGTCGGCGCCGTAATAATAGGTGGTGACTTGCGCATTGTCCGGAACGTTGGGCCGTTCGCTGTTTTTGTCTTTGCTGGTGGAATGCGGGTTGGCCAGTGATTCCTGGGTCAGCGTGGCGACACAGGTGGCCTGATAACGTTCTTCGCACTGAGCGACTTTTTTCTTGGTGCTGGTGATCATTTCCTTGCTTTCATTGCTGCATGACCAGTCGATGGAGTTCACCGGCATGCCTTCGTACTCATAACAGCTGTGGGATTCGACGACCGGCACGGACGGGCTTTGGGAGCGGGTCTGCACGTCACACGCTTCGGCGAAGACCAAGGTAGGGCTGAGGCTGGCGATCAGAAGCAGGACTCTACTGTTCATCGGGGTTTCCTCTCCAATGGCGCGTCCCTAGAGCTTAGTTCAGCGCTGATAGAGTTTCGAAACTTCGACAGGGCGTGCGGTTCAATATGTTTTCACTTGCCACGTATGGCAGCGTCAGACGCAGCCTTCGGCAGCTGCTACAAATTTCCGCTGGTCAGAACAATCATTGGTTTAATCGATATCGAACATCAAAAAAGGCAAGTTCTGTTTTTCTGTCATGAGAGGAGGATAGCGTCATACCTGTTTCGCCTCTGAAGGAATCTGCGCGATGAGAATGTCTACCTGGCTGGCCCTTGTCGCCGTGATGACCGGCAGCTTCACGGCCATCGTGCCGGCCTACGCTGCCGAACCTTCCTGCCATTTCCTGCCGGTGGCCAACAGCGCCGCCCATTTGCAGCACGCACAAACGGTTGGCGTGTTGTACAGCGAAAACACCATCGACACACTGGCGTACCTTGAGCAGTACCACTCGGTGGCGCTCAACGGTGCGAAGAATCCCGAGCTGGATTCGCGGATCAGCGGGGCGTTCGTCAACAGTTCCGATCCTCAGCGGGCAATCAATTGGTTGATGACTTCGTTGCAGAAAGAGTTTGCGGCGGTGACGGTGTACGACAATCTGGACACGCTGATGCAAGCCCGCCCGGATGTGGTGGTGATGCTCGACACGTACAGCCGTCTGGTGTCCAAACGCAATAATCAGGTTGAAGCGCGGTTCTTGGCGAAGTTTTATGATTCGAACCTGCAATACATCGGCAAAGCTGAAGGCTCGCGGATGCAGCAGATGCCCTCGGTGTGGGTGAAAGGCAAAGCGGCACCGGAGATTGCGGCGCAGATCGAGCAGCAAACTGCGTTGCAAGTGAATGCGCTGAAGCAGTTCGACACATCACTGAAAGCACTTGTAACTTCCGGCACCGTCGCCCAGCTTGCGGTGCAGCAATAAGCCCACATGCCCTTGAAGGAGGTTGCTCGCTAATGTGGGCTTGCAACAGGCGAGAATGTTGGCGGACTCGGCTCCTTCGCGAGCAAGCCCGCTCCCACACGGAGTTATATGTGGCGAGGGGGCTTGCCCCCCGTTGGGCTGCGAAGCGGCCCCCTCCATTCATTCAGGCATCATGGCGTGCCAAACATTGCGGTCCAGTAAATCCCCGAATCACTCTTCGGATCGACCGCATACGCCGCGCCCAGCTCCTGGAACTGCGGGTTCATCAGGTTGGCGCAATGACCGGGGCTGGCGATCCAGCCGTCCACCACTCTGCGCACGGTGTCTTGCCCGGCGGCAATGTTCTCGCCGACCTGCTGACCGACGTAACCGCCCAGTTCCGCCCGGTCGCCCGGTGTGCGGCCGTCGCGATCCTTATGATCAAAATAATTATTGTTGGCCATGGACCGAGAGTGGCTTTCGGCTGCCGCCCCCAACACTGCGTTCCACGTCAGCGGCGCGGCAGCGGCGAGGTTCTGGCTGCCGCACTGGCGTGCGCGACTGCGCGCAGTATTGACTTCGGCCAGCAGCTTTTGACCTTCCGCCTGCCAGTCGCCCAACCGCGCGCTCAACAGTGGGCGCGCCAGCACGATTCGCCATTCGCGCCCCTCGCGGCTGACGCCAATGTCAACAAACTGCGGGTCGAGCACCACCTGGCAGAAGCTCTCGCGAATGGCCGTCATCGCCGACTGCGCGTCCCGCGGCCCCGACAGACTGATCGCCTGCACATTGACCATCGGATAACCCGCGCTGGCCATAGCCTGCTGCAGGTTGCCAACACCTGTGGCCGAAAGCGCCAGACGTGGGTCGCCGGCCAGGGGTGGCAGCTCGGACGAGACCTCACCGGCACATTTCTGCACTTCGCTGCGGTAAGTGTTGATTGAGTCGATCAGCTGTTTCTCGTCGACCGCCCATGCATTCATGACGAACGACAGACCCAAGGACAACGCAGCAAAACGCCTGACGGATGAGGTGAAACCCATGAAATATCTCCCTTGAACGGACGGTGCCCATGATGCGTGAAGTTGCGCCTGTTGAGGCAATGCATTTACGCAAAATGTTGCACGACAGTGGCTATCATTTCACTACTACACTCAACCGACCCCGGCCAACCGAGTTAATCCAACTATGCGTCAAAACTGGATAGCCACCTTCCTCGCAATCACCCTTCTTGTTGGCCCGGCAGCTGCCGCCGAACAGGAACAAAAGCAACAAGCGGCCGAAAACAAGGCTGAAGTCCTCGAGCAGAAAGCCGCCGATAACAGCCGTTCCACGCCCGCGCCCAGAGCCGAAGCCATCACTCAATCCGAAGTCCAGGCGGTAGACCCGGAAGGCGCCGCGCCGCTCGATGACGCCATCACCTGCCTGGCGCGCTCGATCTACTGGGAAGCCAAAGGCAAGGATTCCGCCGATATGGAAGCCGTGGCCAACGTCGTCATGAATCGACTCGGCCACAAGGGTTTTCCGGACACGGTGTGCGGTGTGGTCAAGCAGGGTTCAGAAGCGAAGAACTGCCAGTTCTCATGGTGGTGCGACGGTCGCGCAGATTCGGTTCAGGAAGAAGTGCCCTACGCGCTCGCCAAGGAAATCGCGCGCAAGGCGCTGAACAAGCAGCTCGCGGACCGGACCAAAGGGGCGTTGTATTTCCACGACCGTACGGTGCGCCCGGACTGGTCGAGGACGTACATCAAAACCGCAGACATCGGTTTGTTCCGTTTCTACAAACCGCGTCAAGCCACGGCGAAGTAGCCCGTACTGTCTGACGCGAAACCTGTGAGCACGGCTTGCCGGCGAAGGACTTGAAGGGCGCCTTGACGGTCAAGCCGTGCTCCGTTCAACAATGCGTACTTACAGTTCCATGCCCAGGAAAATCAATGTATTGCCATGGGCTTCGGCCGAAGCACGCTGGTTGTAGCTGTCGCGGTGCGAGCAGTTGAAGCCGTGCTGAGCCTCCGGGTACACAACGATTTCCACGTTCTCGTTGTTTTCGAAGCGCTCGGCGATTTTCTCCACGGCTTCCAGTGGAATGTGGCTGTCTTCTTCACCAAAATGCATCAGCAGCGGCACTTCAATTTGATCGGCGCGTTCCAGTTGGTCCTGGATACCGCCACCGTAATAAGCGATCGCCACATCCACCAGGCCATTGGCGGCGGTGTGGTACGAGAGCAGGCCGCCGAAGCAGTAACCGATCGAGGCAATGCCGCCATCCAGACCCGGATGAGCTTTCAAGGCATTGATGGCCAGTTCGATATCGGCCTGGGCTTTGTCGATGTCGGTGGCGTTCATCAGCTCGACGGCGCGTTTCCAGCCCGGCTCGTCGTAGGTGAGCTCGATGCGGTGGCCGCTGCGCCAGAACAGGTCCGGAACGATCACCACGTAACCGTCGGCCGCGTATTGTTCGGCGACCGAGCGAATGTGTTCGTTGACGCCGAAAATTTCCTGGATCAGTACGATGCCCGGGCCTTTGCCGGTGTGCGGAATGGCCAGGTAGGCGCCGAATTTACCGTCGGCGCTGTCGATGTCGATCCATTGGGTGGTCACGCTCATGGTGGCTCCTGTCTGCACAAGTGAAGTAAAAGTGAAGGCTGCCACGTTAACATTTCAGCGATTGTTGCGGTGCCAGAAGAATCGCGACAGCAGCGCATCGAGACTGAGCTTGCCGGCACCGGAAAAGACCAGCGGCAGCAGGGCGACGAGGTAGATCAGCGGCAGTTTGAAGTTGCCGTGCCCTTTGTTGCTGATCGCATAGCCTTGGGCAAGCTCACTCAATGTAGACCAATCGGCGGGCCAGTGAACGGCAGCCGTCGCCACAATGGTCACCACAATCAGGATGAGCGCGCTGATGCGCGTGCCCAGTCCAGCCAGCAGCGCGAGGGCGCAGATCAGTTCAGCCCACATCGACAGTTCCCAGTTCCAGGTGGCCGGCACATGGTTGAAGGGAAACGGAAAGCGCTCCTGAATGTCGGCGAACCAGTTTTCGCCGTTAAATTTCTCCAGACCAGACTCGAAAAATTCCCACGCGAGGAACACCCGCAGCGTCAGCGGCGTGATCCAGTGGCCGGCACGGTCGAGGTTCAGGTGCAGGCCTTTCACGGCCGATAAAAATGAGGTGGTCATGGGCTTGATCTCCGGTAGTCGGGGAGGGGGCCGCAGCGTGCCCCGCGCAGGTGAGTGATGCGCTCTGATCGGCAGGGCCAATCGACCGGCACAGTTGATCAAGCGGGTGTATCTGTGATGTGTCGTAGCAGGGGGCTTCTATGCGGTGATGTGTCTGAGGCGGGGTCATATACAGGCTGATACAAGACTCAAGTTGTAACCGTGTAGCAGCTGGCGCAGCCTGCGTCCGACTGCAAAGCAGTCGTAACACTGGCGTTCTGACACACCGCGACCGCTGATGAAACG
>NZ_JMCL01000095.1 GCF_000690905.1 Pseudomonas sp. Ant30-3
CAGGCGGGGATCGAACAGTTGGCCAGTTCGGCGCAGTCGCTCTCGACGGTCACTGAGCAGACCAATCTTGAAGTCAGCAGCCAGAAGGAAGAAACCGAGCAGGTGGCAACCGCAATGAACCAGATGACCGCCACTGTGCACGATGTCGCCCGCAATGCCGAAGAGGCTGCCCTGGCGGCGCAGACAGCGGACGGCAAGGTTGAAAGTGGTCAGCTCGTGGTGCGTCAGAGCATGGCGCGAATCGAGCAGCTCGCGAATTCCGCGTCTTCCGCGAGTTCCAGCATTGAGAGCTTGAGTGCAGAAATCCAGAACATCGGCACGGTGCTGGGCGTCATCAAAAGTGTGGCGGAGCAGACTAACCTGCTGGCACTCAATGCGGCGATCGAGGCGGCCAGGGCGGGCGAGCAAGGCAGGGGGTTTGCAGTCGTCGCCGATGAGGTGCGTGCCCTGGCCAAACGCACCCAACAATCTACAGAGGAGATTGAGCGTCTGGTCAGCGCATTGCGGTCGGCAGCCCGGTCTTCGGTGCAGCAGATAGAGAACAGCGGCGAGTTGGTCAAGCTGGCGGTGAGTGACGCGTTGCAGACCGAAAGTGCGCTGGGCAGCATTGCTGCTGCCGTCTCTCTGATTCAGCAGATGAACCAGCAAATCGCCGCTGCTGCCGAACAGCAGAGCTCAGTGGCCGAGGAGATCAACCGTAGCGTGACCAGCATTCGGGCCAGCGCTGACCAGTCTTCGTTGGCTATGCAAGGGAATGCAGCGTCGAGTATCGAACTGGCGCAGTTGGGGGTTGAGTTGAAAGGGATGGTGGGGCACTTCAGGCTCTGAGGCAAAAAAAGCCACCGGTTCAGGTGGCTTTCTTTTCATCGGTTGCAGATCAGTCGTAGATTACTTTTTTCTTCCAGTCTGCATCGGCGTCGACCTCTCTGAGGCCCTCGGTGAGCTCGTTCACTTCGCCTTCAACCGGTGCAATGTCGTCCATTACTTGCGCGTTGGCGCGCGCGAGGAGTTTTTCCAGATAGTCCAGCTGTTCCGCGTAGAGTTGTGGTTCCTGTTGCTTGCGCAAGTATTGCACACCGCGTTCGAATGCCAGGCGCGCCTGGCCAGGCTGGTTCTGTTGCAGGGACTTCTGGCCGAGGTTGTTGAAGAACTCGATGTGCAGCAGGACCAGAATATGTCGAACTTCGCGGACCCAGCGTTTGGCTTCGTTGGCCGGCAAAAAACCGTCGTGTGCGGCGCGGGTGATCTGACCGTGAAGCGCTTCCAGAAGGAAACGCACATCTTTGGCTTTGGCTTCCGTCTGAATCGGCGCCGGGGGATTGTTGACCGGAATCGACTCTCCTTGGGCAGCCAGCGCATTCAGTTCGCCGATCCTCGCCTTCAAGTTGGCGCTGGACTTTTCCAGATTCAACAAGCGCTGGCAGACGTTCAGTTCCAGGCGGGTCAAGAGCAGCTTGAGCGCCGGGGTCATCAGCTGGCCGGGAAAGGTTTCGGTGATTTCTCCACAGCGGCGCAAGCGGTCATTGAGTTCGACTTTGGTGCGGGCTTTTTCCAGCTTATTGTTTTCCACCACATGGTTCATGTAGCCAATGGCGATCAATAGCGCAATCCCGGCTACGACTAGCAGGGTGATCATGAGTGGTGTCACCGGTAAGACCTCTTTATAGGGTTCGCGTGCGAGTGTAGTGACTCGGCATTGGGTCGCATAGGACCGCTCGGCGAGTCAACCGGCGGTTACACTTATATCGGCCGGTGTCAGGCTTATATAAGCACCGCGTAAAAAATTGCATTTTGCCATCATCTGCTGCCCACGGACTATAACGCCTTGGCAGTCGACAGAATATAGGCGTCAACCTCTGGTCGTGGCAAAACCCGGATTGGTGACCTAAAGCAGGGCGAAGTCATTGATTTAAATAAATTTATATATGGGGGTTGACGACCCCCCAATCCATCCATAGAATGCGCGCCACTTACAGCGTAAAGCACACAGCGGAACGCGGTAGGAAGTGAATGTTGTACGTGTGTCCCCTTCGTCTAGTGGCCTAGGACACCGCCCTTTCACGGCGGTAACAGGGGTTCGAGTCCCCTAGGGGACGCCATTGCGGGAATAGCTCAGTTGGTAGAGCACGACCTTGCCAAGGTCGGGGTCGCGAGTTCGAGTCTCGTTTCCCGCTCCAATTTTAAACAGCGTTGCTTTTGGGCAGCGCTGAGTGAAACCAGAACCAATTCTTCGGATGCGGTTCTGGGCACCGAAACACACACCATGTGTTCCGGGCAGCGTGTCCCCTTCGTCTAGTGGCCTAGGACACCGCCCTTTCACGGCGGTAACAGGGGTTCGAGTCCCCTAGGGGACGCCATTTGCGGGAATAGCTCAGTTGGTAGAGCACGACCTTGCCAAGGTCGGGGTCGCGAGTTCGAGTCTCGTTTCCCGCTCCAATTTCACAAAAACGCCGCTCATTGAGCGGCGTTTTTGTATGCCCGCGATTTAACCGACCAAGTCGAAAAGGCCTGCCAGCTTGGCTGTGCGGGCCTTTTGCCTGGGGCGGATTTACATCGACAGCATCATTCGCCCTGCGAACAAAATCAGGATCACTCCCATCGTCCGCTCAAACCAGTGCCCCATGCGCATGAACATGAGCCGAACCCGTGGGCTGGAAAAGAACAGCGCGACTATCACAAACCACAGTGCATTGACGAAACACATCCAGACGCCATACATCGCCTGCACGCTGAGCGGTGTTGTGACGCTAACGAGGGTAGTAAAGATTGCCAGGAAAAACAGCGTCGCCTTGGGATTGGTAGCGTTGGTCAGAAACCCTGTGGTGAACGCCTTTGGCAGCGTCTGCTCGACCTTCGGTTCGTCTGGTCCTTTGTCTCCCTCCAGTGCTGATTTGGGTTGGCTGCGCAACAGACTGGCGCCCAGGTACAGGATGTAGGCGCCGCCCACGACCTTGGCCACGGTCAATAGCCACGGCGTGGTGTGCATCAACGCGCCGACGCCGAGTAGGGTGTAGAGCACATGCACGGAAATTCCCGCGCCGATGCCCAGAGCCGTACAGATGCCAACCCATCGACCGAAGCGCACGCTCTGACGGATGGTGACGGCAAAGTCAGCGCCGGGCGCGACCACGGCGAGAAAGTGAATCGTAGCCAACGCCACAAACTCGCCAAAGTAATTCGAAAGCTCCATTTCAACTCCAGAAAGTGAGGGGTGAGGCGTCGCCGCGATAGCCGACAAAAAATGAAAGGCTCAAGCGCGGATCTGCCACCCCTGGCGTCACAGCGTGCATGCGCCGCGAATTGAACATGATGAAGTCGCCAGGCTCGGGTAAAACTTCCAGGGTCGGAGTACCCAGTAGCGACGGATCGATCCCGTAACTGTCGCCGCGCATTTCGTCGAACTCATCCGGTGAAATATCGTGATCCCACATTTGCAGAGCCCCACCCTCGGTGGGCATGTTCAGGTAGACGTTGCAGGCAAATTGCGCTTCCAGGCTCCTGGCCTGACTGCTGTCGGGAGCGTCCTTGGCGAATATGTCGTGGTGCGCCAGAAAGCAAACGCCGGGTTTCACAACGCGCGATAGGCCGACATACATTTTGCGACCGTACAGGTTTTCCAGATGCGCACCTGCCGGCCAGGTCTCATCAAGCATGCAGCGCAGGGTGTCCACCGGGGATGAGGAGGGGGCACATCGGTTGCGCAGCTCTGCAATGTTGCGAGTCGCGCGCTCGAAATAGTCTTCGATCAGCAACGGCTGATTTTCCGCTTCATAGAACGCCATACCGATACGGCCGATGCTCGGGGCGTTGATGTAGCCTTCGAACCCAGGTGCGAGAATTCTATCGCCAATCTGAATCGCCAGCGGCGCAGGCAGGAAGCCTTTGACACGCAGGGCGAGGATTTCCTCATTAGCAAGTTTTTTTATGCACGTCTCATCGAGACACTCGACGTCAAGCATCATGGTTCAGGTCCATCTATCAGAGATCAGCCAAACCTGCGTAGGCAGGCTCCTTCGGCGTCAGGCGATGAAGGTGCCGCCATCGCTCAGTCCACGCTGTAGTGAACTGACAGGGTTCCTTTTTTTTGCGAAATGGAATCGATGGTCATCACGCCCAAATCCTTCAGGCTGCGTACATGGGTTCCGCCGCAGCCATAAGCCGGCAGGTCACCGAAACCTATTTCCCGGGCGCCTTCGCGCAGCGAGATCAAGCGCGGCAGGTCATCGTCAATCCATTGATCGATAGCCTTTTGAACCGCAGTCGGGTCTACATCTTGTGCGGCGTCGGTTGGTTTGAATTGCACGCGACCCTCGCCAGGCCAGTGATGAGCCTTGATCGGCATCCAGCCCATGGCCTGGACGAAATGGCCGATCAGATGGCCGGCGGAGTGCATCCGCGTATTAAATCGGCGGCGCTGCTCGTCCACGTGAATCAGGGTCATGCCGATATCCACCGGGCGATCAACGAAGTGAATGATCCGGTCCGGATCCTGAAGCACGCGCAGTACCCGACTTTCGCCGATCCAGCCGATGTCGTAAGGCTGCCCGCCGCCTTGAGGATGGAAAAGTGTGGCGCGCAACTCCACGGCGAACTCGTTCTCGCAGGGCGCGCATTCCAGGACTTCCACATTGGCTTTGAGGTCGTCATTGTGGAAAAAGAGGCGAAGTGTCATATCCCAAGCCCTGATTAAAGTACTTCTTTCATTATATGAAGGCTGGATTTGCGTGATAATCCGTTCAAACATCAAAGGACTGTTGCGTTGTGAGCATAAATCTTCCACTGCCGCTGCTGGGTGAAATGGCCATTTTCGTCAGGGTTGTCGAGACCGGCAGCTTCTCTGAAGCGGCCCGCCAGTTAGGCTCTTCACCCTCAGCCGTGAGTCGCAGCATCTCCCGACTGGAGAAGGCGCTTGCGATCCGCTTGCTTCAACGAACCACGCGCAAGCTTCGTCTGAGCGATGGCGGCGAGGAGGTATTCCAGCGCTGCCAGGAGATGGTCAGCGCGGCCCGTTCCGTGATGGAGATCAGCGGGCAATTCACCCAGGAGGCTGAAGGCCTGGTCCGTATCAGCGTCCCTAAGGCGGTGGGACGATTCGTGATCCATCCACACATGCCGGAGTTTTTGCGGCGTTATCCCAAAGTCGATGTGGAACTGTTGCTTGAGGACCGCCAGGTGGACCTGATCGATGACAATGTGGATCTGGCAATTCGTATCACCGATCGCCCACCCGCCGGTCTGGTGGGGCGTCAGTTGTTGACCATCGACCACTTGCTCTGCGCGACGCCGCAATACCTGGCAGAGCACGGTACGCCCACCTCCCCGCAGGATTTAGTCGCCCACAGTTGCATCTATCTGGGCGAAACGCCGAGTGATGCGCGCTGGAAATTCAAAAAGGGCACGAAGGCAGTCACTGTGGGAGTACGAGGGCGTTACGCGGCTAATCACACGGGCGTCCGCCTGGGGGCTGTTTTGCAGCACATCGGAATTGGCAGCCTGCCTTACTTCACCGCGCGTTATGCGCTGGAGCAGGGCTTGATTGTGCAGGTGTTGCCGGACTGGACGTTTCAGGCGTCGTCTTATCACGGTGGTGCCTGGTTGTTGCACTCGCCGACGCGCTATATGCCGCCGAAGCTACGGGTGTTGATTGATTATCTGGTGGAGTGTCTGCAGAGAGAACCGACGTTGAGCAAGCCGGGTACAACGGGTGTGTCGAGCAGTGCCGCGACGCAGTATGAATTGCCGGAGAGTGAGGGCTTGCTCTGATTTCCACTTCGCGATCAGGCCACCCCGTCACTGCCTGGTCTTAGGCCGAAACAAAAAAGGCCCGCATGAGCAGTCATGCGGGCCTTGTGCATTCCTGATTCAGGTTCAGTGCTTGCTGTCATCGTCCGACATGGCCAGCAACTGCTTCTCCTGATTCCAGTCGAACGGTTCGTCGTTTTGTTCAGCTTCGAAACGACGCTCTTCCAGTGCCTGATACAGAGCGATTTCCTCATCAGGCATGTAGTGCAGGCAGTCGCCGGCGAAGTACCACAGCAGGTCGCGCGGAACCAGGTGGGCGATTTGCGGATAGCGGGTAATCACCTGGCACAGGATGTCCTGGCCCAAGTATTGGCTTTCGATCGGATCAACCGGCAGCAAGGCACGCAGTTCGTCGAAGCGCTCCAGAAACAAGGCATGGCTTTCTTCGGGAACCTGCTCGGCCTCACCCACGGCGACCAGGATGCTACGCAAGTGGTCGAGCAAAACGAGATGATCGGCAACGATGTTGGACACGAGATAAGTCCTCAAGAGCAAAACGGGCGCGGGAGTATAAAGCTCCGGCGCCCGTTTTTACATGGTGGGTGGGATCAGCGGACTTTGCCTTCCGCCAGCGCCAGCTCCTCTTTATCGAAATCATCGACATCGATGACCTTGCGGCGCGCCGCTTCTGCGGTACGCAAGGTCTGCGCT
Source organism: Pseudomonas sp. Ant30-3 (assembly GCF_000690905.1). Taxonomy (GTDB): domain Bacteria; phylum Pseudomonadota; class Gammaproteobacteria; order Pseudomonadales; family Pseudomonadaceae; genus Aquipseudomonas. Next base: position 6,454 of record NZ_JMCL01000095.1, read on the forward strand.
TCGACAGGTTGCAAGACGCCAGCCTCGAGCGCTGCATCAATGGCGTGCTCGCCAGCGGTCGGTTTGACTTGCCCACTTTTGAGCGCCACATGCAGCTTTTTCTGCAGCGGTTGGGTGGCGTTCAATTGATCGCACGCATGTTGCAGGGCGCCGACGGCATCATCGGCCGATTGCGGACGGTAGCAACCGCCAAGCAGTTCCTCAAGGGTCGGATCGCCCTTGGCGCGGCCAATCACGGCTGCCACTTCTGCATCGAGTTTGTCCGATGGGCCTTTGTGACGGCGACCGAACGGGAACACGATGACCCGCAACAGACAACCCAGCACCTTGTTCGGGAAGTTAGTCAGCAGCTCGTCCAGCGCGTGCTCCGACTGGCCGAGGCTTTCCTCCATAGCCCAGGTGAATAGCGGTGCCATGTGCTCCGGGGAATCAAGGTCGTGGTAACGCTTGAGCGCAGCAGAGGCGAGGTACATGTGGCTGAGTACATCGCCCAGACGGGCTGACAGCCGCTCACGACGTTTCAGTTCACCGCCCAGCAGCATCATGCTCAGGTCGGCCAACATGGCGAATGCTGCAGCCTGACGATTGAGTGCCCGGAAGTATCCTTGGCTGAGTTTGTTGCCAGGCGCGTGTTCGAAGTGCCCGAAACCAAGATTCAGCACCAGCGTGCTGGCGGCATTGCTGACAGCGAACCCGATGTGCTTGAGCAACAGACCATCGAACTCGACGAGTGCCTGATCCTTGTCTTCACGACCAGCTAGTGCCATTTCCTTGAGCACGAACGGATGGCAGCGAATCGCGCCCTGGCCGAAGATCATCAGATTGCGCGAGAGAATGTTCGCGCCTTCGACGGTGATGAAAATCGGCGCGCCGTTCCAGCTGCGGCCCAGGTAATTGTTAGGTCCCATAATGATCGCCTTGCCGCCGTGTACATCCATGGCGTGGCTGATGCATTCGCGACCGCGTTCGGTCAGGTGATACTTGAGGATTGCGGACAGTACCGACGGCTTCTCGCCGAGATCGACCGCATTGGCGGTCAGCATCCGCGCCGCGTCCATCATCCAGGCGTTGCCGCCGATACGCGCCATGGCTTCCTGAATGCCCTCGAATGCGGACAGTGGAACATTGAACTGCTCACGAATTTGCGCGTATTGGCCGGTCACCAGGCTGGTGAACTTCGCCGCGCCGGTACCTACCGCTGGCAACGAAATCGAGCGCCCGACCGACAGGCAATTCATCAGCATCATCCAGCCCTTGCCGAGCATTTCCTGGCCGCCGATGAGGTAGTCCAGCGGGATGAACACATCCTTGCCGGAGTTGGGGCCGTTCATGAATGCAGCGCCGAGTGGCAAATGCCTGCGGCCGATTTCTACGCCGGGAGTGTCTGTCGGAATCAGCGCCAGGCTGATCCCGAGGTCTTCCTTGTCGCCCAGCAAGTGCTCAGGGTCGTAGGCCTTGAATGCCAGGCCGAGGAGGGTGGCCACAGGGCCGAGGGTGATGTAGCGCTTTTCCCAGTTGAGGCGCAGGCCGAGGGTTTCTTCGCCTTCCCACTGGCCTCTGCAAATGATCCCGGTGTCGGGCATCGCGCCGGCATCCGAGCCAGCGAGTGGGCCAGTCAGGGCGAAGCACGGAATGTCGTCGCCGCGAGCCAGTCGTGGCAGGTAATGGTTGCGTTGTTCGTCAGTCCCGTAATGCAGCAACAGTTCAGCCGGGCCGAGGGAGTTGGGCACCATCACGGTGGAGGCCAGGTCGCCGCTGCGGGTCGCCAGTTTCATCGCCACTTGCGAGTGGGCGTAAGCGGAGAAGCCCTTGCCGCCGAATTCCTTGGGAATGATCAGCGCGAAAAAGCCGTTGTCCTTGATGTGGGTCCAGGCCTCGGGCGGCAGGTCCATGTCCTGGCCAATCTGCCAGTCGCTGACCATCGTGCACAGCTCTTCGGTCGGACCGTCGATGAACGCCTGCTCTTCTTCGGTCAACTGCACTTTCGGGTAGGACAGCAGTTTGTCCCAATCCGGACGTCCGCTGAACAATTCGCCGTCCCACCACACCGTGCCGGCATCGATGGCATCGCGTTCGGTCTGCGACATCGGCGGCAAAGTTTTCTGAAACCAGCTGAACAGCGGCGCAGTGAAATACTTGCGGCGCAGATCAGGCAACAGCAAAGGCGCTGCCACCACGGCGATCAGGATCCAGCAAATCAGCAGCAGCCAACCCGGTGCATGGCTGAAGGCGCCCATGGCGACCAGGTAAACGGCAACGATGCACAAGGCGGGCAGCGGGGCGATGCGGCGGTGGGCCAAATACGCTATTCCGACAACCAGAACCAGTATCCACAACAGCAGCATATTTAATCCTCCGTGAATCAGAGCAAAACCAGCCTTCAGAGCTTAGACGGCATCCGTAAAACAGGGTGGTCAGAGCAGGTGATAGAAATCGTGGGAAAACCGTGATGAATTTTGTAGGACTGATGACTGACAATTTCATTCACAAACCAAGCACCAATGCGCCTAAGTTTGGCTGAAACGTCGTTATCTCTGTGCTGAACCTGCCGCTAGACTCGGGGCTTCTCCAGGAGATCGTCTGCATGCACGAGTATCTGAGTCCCGGCCGCTTCATCGATAGTGACCACCCCTCAGTGGTGGAGTTCGCGGAAAAGCATCGCGGCAACGCTCGCGACCCTGTCGAGCAGGCGATCAGTCTCTATTACGCGGTGCGCGAAGCGGTGCGTTACAACCCTTATACCTTTAGTCGTGACCCGGAAACATTACGTGGCAGTTATGCGCTCGCGATCGGGGAGAGTTACTGCGTGCCCAAAGCGACGTTGCTGGCAGGCGCGGCCAGGCACTGCGGGATACCTGCACGGATTGGCCTGGCGGATGTGCGAAATCATTTATCCACCCCGCGTTTGCTCGAACTGCTCAAGAGTGACGTGTTCGCCATGCATGGTTATACCGAGCTTTACCTGAACGGCCGCTGGGTGAAGGCGACACCGGCGTTCAATCAGGGGCTGTGCGAACTGTTCAACGTCGCGCCGCTGGAATTCGACGGCATTCACGACAGTGTTTTTCATCCGTTCAACCGCGATGGCCAGCAGTTGATGGAATACCTGATCGATCATGGTCAGTTCACCGACGTGCCCGAAGCATTCTTTTTCGAGCACCTGAAAAAGTGCTATCCGCATCTGTTCAGCGACGAGTTGCCGGTGCTATTGGGTGACATGCAGAGTGATTTGAGTCACGCCTGATCCGGCGTATGCTGCCTGCGCATTCATACATAAAGAGGCGGTCATGCTGAAGATCTGGGGTCGCAAGAATTCGTCGAATGTCAGAAAACCGCTGTGGGCCGCCGAGGAATTAGGGCTCGCCTACGAGGCCATTGATGCCGGCGGTGCGTTTGGCGTGGTCGATACGCCTGAGTACCGCGCGATGAATCCCAACGGGCGCGTGCCGGTCATCGAAAACGACGGTTTTGTGCTGTGGGAGTCCAATGCCATCGTGCGTTACCTGACGGCGTCGCATGCCAGCGGCACGGCCTGGTATCCGGAGAATCTGCAAGCACGCGCCACGGCCGACAAATGGATGGACTGGACCACCTCAAGTTTTGCCGGCCCTTTCCGCACTGTGTTCTGGGGCGTCTTGCGCACACCGCAAGAGCAGCAGGACTGGCCGGCGATCAACGCTGCGATCAAGGAATGCGACGGTCTGCTGGCGATGGCCGATCAGGCATTGGCGACCCAGCCATTTCTGTCGGGCGCTGAAATCGGCATGGGCGACATTCCTCTCGGCAGTTTCATTTATGCCTGGTTCGAGATGCCAATCGAGCGCGCGCCGCAACCTCATCTGGAGGCCTGGTATGCCCGCCTGAAACAGCGTCCGGCGTATCAGAAAGCGGTCATGACCGCGTTGACTTAATACTCACTATCGACACAGTTGACTGTACTTGTGTGGCGGCGGCACGCACCATTGCGCTCATGTGCTGCGGTTGCAATGCTCGCCGCCCGCCCTTATTTATCCCTTTCTTCCCTTCTTGGTGCGTAAATCCGATATGAGTTCCGCTCTGTCCATCCGGCAGCTAACCAAAACCTACGGCAACGGTTTCCAGGCATTGAGTGGTATCGATCTGGACGTCGCCGAAGGTGACTTTTTCGCCTTGCTCGGCCCGAACGGCGCTGGCAAATCCACCACCATCGGCATTCTCTCGACCCTGGTGAACAAGACCAGCGGCACCGTGAACATCTTCGGTCACGACCTGGACAAGAATCCCGCGCAGCTCAAACGCTCCATTGGCGTAGTGCCGCAGGAATTCAATTTCAACCAGTTCGAAAAAACCTTCGACATCGTCGTGACTCAAGCCGGTTATTACGGTATCCCGCCGAAAATTGCCAAGGAACGTGCCGAGCAGTACCTGACTCAACTGGGCCTGTGGGACAAGCGCGATGTGCCTTCGCGTTCTCTGTCCGGCGGCATGAAACGTCGACTGATGATTGCCCGCGCGCTGGTTCATGAACCGCGCCTGTTGATCCTCGACGAACCGACGGCGGGCGTGGACATCGAGCTGCGGCGTTCGATGTGGACTTTCCTCACCGAGCTGAATCAGAAAGGCATCACCATCATCCTCACCACGCATTATCTGGAAGAGGCCGAGCAGCTGTGTCGTAACATCGGCATCATCGACCACGGCACCATTGTCGAAAACACCAGCATGAAACAGCTGCTCGGCCAGTTGCATGTGGAAACGTTTTTGCTCGACATCAAGAACACCTTGAGCGCAGCACCGCAGTTGCTCGGTTATCCGACCAGGCTGCTGGACAGCCACACCGTGGAAGTTCAGGTCGACAAGGCCATGGGCATTACCGCGTTGTTCACTCAGTTGGCGCAGCAAAACATCGAAGTGTTGAGCTTGCGTAATAAAACCAATCGCCTTGAGGAGTTGTTCGTGTCCCTGGTGGAGAAGAATCTGTCGAAGGTGGCGGTATGAGTTCCGAGCTGCAACCCAACCTCGTTGCCCTCAATACCATCGTCTACCGTGAAGTGAAGCGCTTCACCCGGATCTGGCCGCAAACCCTGCTGCCACCGGCGATCACCATGGTTCTGTACTTTGTGATTTTCGGCAATCTGATTGGCCGGCAAATTGGTGAGATGGGTGGTTTCACCTATATGGAATACATCGTGCCGGGCCTGATCATGATGTCGGTGATCACCAACTCCTACGGCAATGTGGTTTCGAGTTTCTTCGGCAGCAAGTTCCAGCGTTCCATTGAGGAATTGATGGTGTCGCCGGTTTCACCGCACACCATTTTGATCGGTTACACCTTGGGGGGCGTGCTGCGTGGCCTGATGGTCGGGGTTATTGTGACGCTGCTTTCGCTGTTCTTCACTGATCTGCAGGTGCATCACTTGGGTGTGACCATTCTGGTGGTGGTACTGACGGCGACGATCTTTTCGCTGTTGGGATTCATCAACGCCGTGTTTGCGCGCAACTTTGACGACATCTCGATCATCCCGACCTTTGTGCTGACGCCGTTGACGTATCTGGGTGGGGTGTTTTATTCGATCACGTTGCTGCCGCCGTTCTGGCAGACAGTGTCGTTGGCGAACCCGGTGTTGCATATGGTCAACGCGTTTCGCTACGGGATTCTAGGGGTTTCGGACATCCGGATCAGTGTGGCGATCACCTTCATGCTGGTGGCGACGGTGGCTTTGTATATAGGTTGTGCACGACTGCTGGTGAGCGGGCGGGGCATGCGGACTTAAACCCCAACCGATCAAACGCCGAGCAAAAAAAGGCCTCCCTTAAAGGAGGCCTTTTTGCATTCAGCGCATTCTCTTTTTCTTGCGTTTGGCCCATTGCCGGCTCACCCACCAACGCCAATACATCATCACCAGAAAGTAGGCCAATACGCCCAGCACCAACCCCACGACCACCGATCCGAGCAAAAACGGCTGCCACAAGGTCGAGAGTTGGCCGCTGATCCATTCCCAGGTCAACTCATCAGGCAGATGGCGCGCAGGCACATCCATCAGCCAGGCGCCGGTCTGATACGTACAGAAAAACACGGCTGGCATGGTGATCGGATTGGTCAGCCAGACCAGGCTCACCGCGATCGGCATGTTGCCGCGTACGATAATCGCCAGCACTGCGGCCACCAGCATCTGCAACGGAATCGGCAGGAACGCGGCAAACAGCCCCACTGCCATGCCCCGGGCGACAGAGTGGCGGTTGAGGTGCCAAAGGTTCGGGTCGTGCAGCAAGGTGCCGAGAAAGCGTAAGGATTTGTGTTCCTTGATGCTGGTCGGGTCTGGCATGTAGCGTTTAAATAAGCGCCGGGGCATAAGGCTTCTCGGTCGGTTAAGGCGGCAAGTATGTCTGGATTCTAGGAGTCGCCCATTCAGACTTTGTGACAATTAATAACGACGCACGTGCCATGCGCCGACTATCCCTAGTGGAGGCCCTAATGGAGGGGCTCTCAAGGACGGGCGTATGCGCACAGGGATGATGGCGCTGGCGTCAGGTTTGCTGACGCTGCGATTTTTACCGGAATTACCACCGGTCTGGTTTTGGACGCTACTGCCGCTGGCAGGTCTGATGGCGCTGCCTTTCAGGGCGTATCCATGTGCATTTTTCGCGTTTGGCTTCAGTTGGGCCTGCGCGAGCGCGCAGTGGGCGCTGGATGATCGACTGCCGATCAGTCTAGATGGGGAAACACGCTGGGTAGAAGGTCGGGTCACCGGGTTGCCGCAGACCGGTGAAGGCGTCGTACGTTTCGAGCTCGCGGATGCCCGGTCGCGCCACTCGCAAGTGCCGCAGCGCTTGCGCATCGCCTGGTATGACGGGCCGTCCGTCAACAGTGGCGAACGCTGGCGGCTGGCAGTAAAACTCAAACGGCCGGCCGGTTTGCTCAATCCGCATTCATTCGATTACGACGCCTGGTTACTTGCGCAACGCATCGGCGCCACCGGGACCGTCAAGGATGGCCAGCGAATCAGCGAAGCTCGATGGGCCTGGCGCGACGGGATCCGTCAGCGCCTGCATGCAGTAGACGCGCAAGGGCGAAACGGGGCATTGGCGGCGCTGGTGTTGGGAGACGGCGGCGGGCTGGCTCGCGAGGATTGGCAGGTATTGCAGGACACCGGCACCGTGCATCTGCTGGTGATTTCCGGCCAGCACGTCGGCATGCTGGCGGGCGTCGTTTACCTGTTGATCGCCGGTCTTGCGCGGTACGGGTTATGGCCCAGCCGCCTGCCATGGCTGCCTTGGGCGTGTGGGTTGGCCTTTGCCGCCGCGCTGGGCTACGGATTGCTCGCCGGTTTTGACGTGCCCGTGCGGCGGGCCTGCGTGATGATTGGTCTGGTGCTGTTGTGGCGCCTGCGCTTTCGTCATCTCGGCGCGTGGTGGCCGCTGCTGCTGGCGCTCAATGGCGTGCTGCTGATGGATCCGCTGGCGAGTCTGCAACCGGGTTTATGGCTGTCCTTCGGCGCTGTGGCGATTTTGATCTTCACCTTTGGCGGGCGATTGGGTCCGTGGCGATGGTGGCAAACCTGGACCCGCGCGCAGTGGCTTATCGCAATCGGTCTGTGTCCGCTGTTGTTGATACTGGGCTTGCCGATTAGTGTCAGTGGCCCTCTGGCCAATCTGATTGCGGTGCCTTGGGTCAGTCTGGTGATTCTGCCTCCGGCATTGCTGGGCACGGTGTTGCTGCCGATTCCCTACGTCGGCGAAGGGCTGCTGTGGCTCGCGGGTGGGTTGATCGACTGGCTGTTCACTGGTCTCGAATCGGTGGCCGGACAGATTCCGGCCTGGGTGCCGGAAGCCATTCCGATCTGGGTGTGGGCGATGGCGACCGCCGGCGCCTTGCTCCTGCTGATGCCTCGCGGCATGCCGATGCGCCCACTGGGCTGGCCGCTGCTGTTATTACTGGTGTTTCCCCCGCGCCCGCTGCTGGATGAAGGCATCGCCCATGTCTGGCAACTGGACGTGGGCCAGGGACTGGCGATTTTCGTGAGGACTCGTCATCACACACTGCTGTACGACACCGGGCCGCGCTTCGGCGATTTTGACCTCGGCGAGCGGGTGGTGCTACCAACGCTGCGCAAACTGGGGGTGAACAGTCTCGACATGATGCTGATCAGTCACGCCGACGCCGATCACGCGGGCGGCGCGCGTGCGGTCGCCAGAGGCCTCCCCGTCACGCAAGTGATCAGCGGCGACCCCTTGGCGTTACCGGCTGAGCTTGGCGCCCAAGCCTGCGAAACCGGCAAGCAATGGACGTGGGACGGGGTCAGTTTCGAGCTTTGGCAATGGCAGTCGGCAACAGACAGCAATCAGAAGTCCTGTGTCCTGCAAGTCGAAGCCAACGGCGAACGCTTGCTGCTGACCGGCGACATCGACACCGCCGCCGAACGAGCGCTGCTCGACAGCCCACTCGCCGTGCCCACCGAATGGTTGCAGGCGCCGCATCACGGCAGCCGCAGTTCGTCCTCGCCGGCATTGCTTATCGCGCTGCAACCCAAAGCGGTGCTGATTTCCCGAGGTAACGGCAATTCGTTCGGCCACCCGCATCCGACGGTGATCGCCCGCTATCAAAAACGCGGCATGGTCATTCATGACAGTGCCAGGCAGGGCGCCATCCGTCTGCTGCTCGGGCGCTTCGAGGTGCCGTGGACAATGCGTCAGGAGCAGCGTTTCTGGCGCTCCTCGGATTAAATCAGGGTGAGCTGCGCCCGACCGGATGCGACATCCCGGTCTTCGGTGTACTCAGCCCCTATGGTAGAGTGGCGCACTTTTTCGAGGGGGCTGTCACTGTGTGGGAATTGGTCAAATCCGGCGGCTGGATGATGCTGCCGATCATTCTGAGTTCCATTGCGGCCATGGCGATCGTCGCCGAGCGCCTGTGGACCCTGCGTGCCAGTCGCGTGACCCCGGAGCACTTGCTCGGGCAAGTCTGGGTCTGGATCAAAGACAAGCAGCTCAATAAAGAAAAACTCAAGGAATTACGCGCCAACTCGCCGTTGGGCGAAATTCTGGCCGCGGGCCTGGCCAACTCCAAACACGGTCGCGAGATCATGAAGGAGTGCATCGAAGAGGCTGCAGCACGGGTCATTCACGAACTCGAGCGCTATATCAATGCCCTCGGCACCATCGCCGCCATGGCGCCGTTGCTCGGCTTGCTCGGTACGGTGCTGGGCATGATCGATATCTTCAGTGCGTTCATGGGCACGGGCATGACCACCAATGCCGCAGTGCTGGCCGGTGGTATTTCCAAGGCGCTGATCACCACGGCAGCGGGCCTGATGGTCGGTATTCCTGCCGTCTTCTTCCACCGCTTCCTGCAGCGCCGGGTCGATGAACTGGTGGTAGGCATGGAACAGGAAGCGATCAAACTGGTGGAAGTTGTTCAGGGTGATCGTGACGTGGACCTGAGCGGGGGCAAAGCGTGAAATTCCGCCGCAAGCATCGGGAGACTGTGGATATCAACCTCGCGTCGCTGATCGACGTGGTGTTTATTTTGCTGCTGTTTTTCGTCGTGACCACTACGTTTACCCGGGAAACCCAACTGCGTGTCGAACTGCCGGAAGCGGTCAGCGGTTCGCCTGCCGAAGACCAGCAGGCCAAACGCCTCGACGTGGCCATCAGCGCTGAAGGTGCGTTCTCGGTGAATGACCGGGTGCTGCCCAAAAACGATCTGGCAACGCTGATGGATGCCCTGCAGAAAGAATCCAACGGTGACACCGAGATGCCGCTGTCCATCAGCGCCGATGGCAAGACCCAGCATCAATCGGTGATCACCGCCATGGACGCCGCCGGCAAACTCGGCTTCAGCCACCTGCGCATGACCACAGTCGAGGCGGCGCCGCCCGCACCCTGATGGCCATGTCCGATCGCTTGCTCGCCGCGTGGTACCAGGGCCATCCGGCCCTGACGCTGCTGCGGCCGCTGGAGTGGTTGTACCGCCGTGTGGTGATGAGCAAGCGTCAGCGCTTTCTGGCAGGCGAGGGGCAGATCTATCAGCCGCCGGTGCCGCTCATTGTGGTGGGCAACATCACGGTCGGCGGCACTGGCAAGACGCCGTTGATCCTGTGGATGATCCAGCACTGCCAGCGCAGCGGTTTACGGGTCGGCGTGGTCAGTCGCGGCTACGGCGCCAAGCCGCCGCAACTGCCATGGCGGGTCGACGTCGAGCACAGCGCGGCGATGGCCGGTGACGAACCGCTGCTGATCGTGCAACGTACCGGCGTCCCTTTGATGATCGATCCCGATCGCAGTCGCGCTGTTCAGGCCCTGCTGGCGAGCGAGCCGCTGGACCTGATTCTCTCTGACGACGGCATGCAGCACTACCGACTGGCCCGCGATCTGGAGCTGGTGTTGATTGATGCAGCGCGAGGCCTTGGCAATAAACGCTGCCTGCCCGCGGGCCCGTTGCGTGAGCCGGTCGAGCGCCTGCAAAGCGTTGACGCCGTGCTTTATAACGGCGCCGCTGATGATCGCGATGACGGCTTCGCTTTTCAGCTGCAGCCTACCGAACTGGTCAACCTTAACAGCGGCGAACGGCGTTCCCTGGATCACTTCCCTCCCGGCCAGGCGCTGCATGCCGTGGCTGGAATCGGCAACCCGCAGCGTTTCTTCACGACCCTCGAAACGCTACACTGGCAGCCGATCCCCCATGCGTTTGCCGACCATGCTGAATACAGCGCCCAGGCTTTGAATTTCACGCCGTCATTGCCATTGGTGATGACCGAAAAGGACGCGGTCAAGTGCCGTGCCTTTGCCGCCGCCGATTGGTGGTATCTGGCGGTCGATGCTGCGCCGTCGCCGGCCTTCGTGGCCTGGTTTGATACGCAGCTGATGCGCCTGTTGCCGGCTCGTCTTTTGCCTTAACACTGTCTTTATCCAGGGAATGCTCATGGACACCAAATTGCTCGATATCCTCGCTTGCCCGGTCTGCAAAGGCCCGCTCAAGCTCAGCGCCGACAAAACCGAGCTGATCAGCAAAGGCGCCGGTCTGGCGTACCCGATTCGTGACGGCATCCCGGTGATGCTGGAAACCGAAGCCCGCACCCTGACCACTGACGAGCGTCTGGATAAATGACCACAGCCTTTACCGTCGTCATTCCATCGCGTTACGCCTCTACCCGTTTGCCGGGCAAACCGCTGCTGCTGATCGCCGGCAAGCCAATGATCCAGCATGTCTGGGAGCAGGCCCGCAAAAGCAGCGCCGAACGCGTGGTGGTTGCCACCGACGACCCGCGCATTGTCGAGGCCTGCAAAGGATTCGGCGCCGAAGTGGTGCTGACCCGCGAAGACCACAATTCCGGCACAGATCGGCTGGCCGAGGTCGCCGCCAAGCTGGGTTTGGCGCCTGATGCGATTGTGGTCAACGTGCAGGGCGACGAGCCGTTGATTCCGCCGAGTGTTATCGATCAGGTCGCAGCCAACCTCGCCGTCCACACCGAAGCGCGCATGGCCACCCTCGCCGAGCCGATCGAAGATGTTGACACCCTGTTCAACCCCAACGTGGTCAAGGTCGTCAGTGACCTCAATGGCCTCGCGCTGACGTTCAGTCGCGCGACGCTGCCCTGGGCTCGGGACGCTTTCGCAAAGAACCGCGAGGTACTGCCGGAAGGCGTGCCGTATCGTCGTCACATTGGCATCTATGCCTACCGCGCCGGTTTCCTCCAGGACTTTGTCAGTTGGGGGCCGTGCTGGCTGGAAAACACAGAATCGCTGGAACAGCTGCGTGCCCTTTGGCACGGCGTGCGCATTCACGTGGCTGACGCGTTGACCGCGCCGCCGACCGGCGTCGACACTGCCGAAGACCTCGAACGCGTTCGTCGCCTGCTGGAGGCCTGATGCGGGTTTTGTTCGTCTGCCTGGGCAACATCTGCAGGTCGCCCACGGCCGAAGGCGTGCTGCGGCATAAATTGCGTCAAGCGGGGCTGGCCGATCAGATCGAAGTCGCCTCCGCCGGCACTGGTGACTGGCACGTCGGCAAGGCGCCGGACAAGCGCAGTCAGGCCGCGGCCCGAGAGCGTGGCTACGACCTGTCGGCCCAGCGCGCCCAGCAAGTAACGCGCGCCGATTTCTCCCGCTACGATCTGATCCTCGCGATGGACAACAGCAATCTGCGCAACCTCAAGGCCTTGCAACCGGCCAAGGGCAGGGCAGAGCTGGACCTGTTTCTGCGTCGGTACCAGTCAGAGCGGGATGAAGTGCCGGACCCGTACTACGACGGCGATCAGGGCTTCGAGCAAGTGCTGGACCTGATCGAGCGTGCAAGCGATTTGCTGGTGGTCGAATTGAAGGGACGTTTATGAGTTTGCAGGTACAGCCGCAGGTATCGCTGAAACCCTTCAACAGTTTCGGCGTCGACGTGCAGGCCCGTTTGTTTGCCGAAGCCCACAGCGATGCCGACGTTCGCGAAGCGCTGACGTATGCCGCGCAGCACAATGTGCCGTTGCTGGTGATTGGCGGTGGCAGCAACTTGCTGCTCACTGCCGACGTTCAGGCGTTGGTGTTGCGCATGGCAACGCGCGGAATTCGCATCCTCAGCGACGACGGCAGCAGGGTTGTGATCGAAGCCGAAGCGGGCGAGCCGTGGCATCCGTTTGTTCAGCACACATTGGCGCAAGGCTTGTCAGGGCTGGAAAACCTCAGCCTGATTCCCGGCACCGTTGGCGCAGCGCCAATGCAGAACATCGGTGCCTACGGGGTCGAAATCAAGGATGTGTTCGCCGGCCTGACCGCGCTGGATCGACAGACCGGCGAGCTGCGCGATTTCACTTTGCAGGAATGCAACTTCGCCTACCGCGACAGCCTGTTCAAGCAACTACCGGGACGCTGGTTGATTTTGCGGGTGCGTTTCGCCCTGAACCGCGCCGCCCACTTGCATCTGGAATACGGCCCGGTGCGCCAGCGCCTGAGTGAGCAAGGCATCGAGCAGCCAACGGCCAGCGACGTCAGCCAGGCCATTTGCAGCATCCGCAACGAAAAACTCCCGGACCCGGCGGTGCTCGGCAATGCCGGCAGCTTTTTCAAGAATCCGCTGGTGCCGGCCGCGCTGGTCACGCAGCTCAAAAGCGAATACCCGGATCTGGTGGCGTATGCACAACCGGACGGGCAAATGAAAATCGCGGCGGGCTGGCTGATCGAGCGCGCCGGGTGGAAAGGCTTTCGTGAGGCCGATGCCGGCGTGCACAAATTGCAGGCCCTGGTGCTGGTCAACTACGGCAACGCTTCCGGTCTGCAGTTGCTTGATCTGGCTCAACGCATTCAGAAAGACATCTTTGCGCGTTTCCACGTCGAGCTGGAAATGGAGCCCAATCGGTATTGAGCGTCTAAGCTTTAAAGACTGATTGAAAAGCCCTGCACGATAGAATTGTGCAGGGCTTTTTTGTTAATGCTGGGTTAACTTAGTCCTCTAACGATGCATTCATTTGCTCCACCAAAGGCCCGGTGTAGACGTTGCCGTCTGCACAAGAGAGCCGTATTAGCCTGAGCCGGTCTGCGTGGTGCCCATCGCGATATCCACGCGGCAGATAGCTCGACCCCATAACCGAAACATGATGCGGGCGTGCCCATGATTACCCTCAAACTTAATGGCCAAGACCATCAACTCGATGTCACCGAGGACATGCCGCTGCTCTGGGCAATCCGTGATGTCGCCGGTTACAACGGCACCAAATTCGGCTGCGGCATGGGCCTGTGCGGCGCCTGCACGATTCATATCGAAGGTGCTCCTGCGCGTAGCTGCATCACGCCGATTGGCTCGGTGATCGGCCAGAATGTCACCACCATTGATAACCTCCACGCTGACCCGGTCGGCAAAGTCGTCCAGCAAGCCTGGCTCGATACGGCGGTAGCTCAGTGCGGTTACTGCCAGGGCGGGCAAATCATGTCAGCGACGGCCTTGCTCAAAACCAACCCGAACCCCAGCGACGAGCAAATTGAAGAAGCGATGGTCGGCAACATCTGCCGTTGCGGCACTTACAACCGCATCAAGACCGCCATCCGCCAGGCCTCCACACATTTGAAGGAGGCCAAGGCATGAGCCGCTTACCGAACGATTTCGCCCTGAGCAACCTCAGTCGCCGTGGTTTTCTCAGAGGTGTCGGCGCGACCAGCGCGCTGGTGCTCGCAGCCAGTTGGGGATGGCAGGATGCATTCGCCGACGAGAAAGAAAAGAAATTCGGCGCCGACGGCATGCCCAACGGCTGGATCGATGACCCGAAGGTGTACGTCAGCATTGCCGCAGACGGCACGGTGACGGTGGTCTGCAACCGTTCGGAAATGGGCCAGGGCGTGCGCACCAGCCTGACCATGGTCGTCGCCGATGAGCTGGACGCCGACTGGGCGCTGGTCAAGGTGCAACAGGCGCCGGGCGATGAAGTGCGCTTCGGTAATCAGGACACCGACGGTTCACGCAGCATGCGTCATTGGTACGAGCCGATGCGTCGCTGCGGTGCGGCCGCGCGGACCATGCTCGAACAGGCAGCCGCTGCGCAGTGGAAGGTCCCGGTCGGTGAATGCCGTGCGCAGTTGCATAAAGTGATCCACCAGCCTTCCGGACGCGAGCTGGGTTATGGCAAGTTGGCTGCGGCAGCAGGTGCATTGGCTGTCCCGGCCAGCAATAGCCTGCGCCTCAAGCAGCCATCGGAATTCCGCTACATCGGCAAGGAAAGCAGCCGCGCTATCGATGGCGCCGACATCGTCAATGGCCGTGCAGTCTACGGCGCCGACGTGCACTTTGAAGGCATGCTCTACGCCGCTATTGCCCGCCCGGCGGTGTATGGCGGCAAGGTCAAATCCCTGGATGACAGCGCGGCGCTGAAAGTCGCGGGTGTGCTGAAAGTCGTGCGAATCGAAGGTCGTCCGCTGCCATCGGAATTCCAGCCGCTGGGCGGCGTGGCCGTCGTGGCGAGCAATACCTGGGCAGCGATCAAGGGCCGTGACGCGCTGAAAATCGAGTGGGACGATGGCCCTCACGCCAGTTATGACTCGATCGCCTATCGCAAGGAACTGGAGGCTTCATCGCTCAAGCCCGGCAAAGTAGTGCGCAACACCGGCAGCATCGACGCCGCCATGAACGACGCCGACAGCACTCTCGAAGCTTCCTATTACCTGCCGCACCTGGCGCAAGCGCCGATGGAACCGATGGTCGCCGTCGCCCGTTTCAAGGACGGCGTCTGCGAAGCATGGGCACCCAGTCAGGCCCCGCAAGTCACCCGCGAACGCATCGGTGAACGGCTCGGTATTGCGTTCGACAAAGTCACTGTCAACGTGACGTTGCTGGGCGGCGGTTTCGGTCGCAAGTCCAAGCCGGACTTCATCATTGAAGCGGCTGTTCTTGCCAAGGAATTTCCGGGCAAAGCCGTACGGGTGCAGTGGACTCGCGAAGACGATATCCACTGTTCCTATTTCCACACGGTATCGGCCGAATACCTCAAAGCCAGTCTGAACAAGGACGGCCTGCCTTCCGGTTGGCTGCACCGCACGGTAGCGCCAAGCATTACTGCACTGTTCGCGCCGGGCATGAACCACGAAGCGGCGTTCGAGCTGGGCATGGGTTTCACCAACATGGCTTACGCGATCCCCAACGTACGACTGGAAAACCCCGAAGCCGTGGTTCACACGCGAGTCGGCTGGTATCGCTCGGTGTCGAACATTCCCCACGGTTTTGCCATTCAGAGTTTTGTCGATGAGCTGGCGCACAAGGCCGGCCAGGATCCGCTGAAGTACCAAATCAAACTGCTCGGCCCGGACCGTCAGATCGATCCGCGCACCTTGAGCGAAGAATGGAACTACGGTGAATCGCCGGAGCGTTATCCGATCGATACCGGGCGGATGCGCGCGGTTCTCGAAACCGCAGCCAAAGCCGCCGGCTGGGGACGTCAATTGCCGAAGGGTCGCGGTCTTGGTCTGGCCGTGCATTACAGCTTCGTGACTTACGTGGCGGCGGTGATTGAAGTCGAGGTCAAGGACGACGGCACGTTGATCGTGCACAAGGCTGACATTGCGGTGGATTGCGGTCCGCAGATCAACCCGGAGCGGATTCGCTCGCAGTTCGAAGGCGCCTGCGTCATGGGCCTGGGCAACGCTGTGCTGGGGGAAATCAGCTTCAAGGACGGCAAGGTTCAGCAAGACAACTTCCACATGTACGAAGTGGCGCGGATGTCGCTGGCGCCGAAGGAAATCGCCGTGCATCTGGTTACGCCGCCAGGGGACGTGCCGTTGGGCGGTGTGGGTGAGCCCGGAGTGCCACCGATTGCGCCAGCGCTGTGCAATGCGATTTTCGCCGCGACCGGCAAGCGTATCCGCGACCTGCCTGTGCGTTATCAGCTGCAAGGCTGGCAGAAGGCTGACGCCTGATGGACAGCGTCGATCTGAACGTTCTGCGCAGCGTCCTCGAATGGCGCCGCGCCGGCCAGCGAGTGGTGTTGTACAGCGTGGTTCAGACCTGGGGCACCGCGCCCCGGGCGCCGGGCGCTATGTTGGCCCTGCGCGAGGATGGCGTGGTGATCGGCTCGGTGTCCGGTGGCTGCGTCGAGGATGATCTGATCGCCCGTCTGCACGACGGCCGCATTCCGGCCGACGGGCCGCCGGTGCAACTCATCACTTATGGCGTGACGCGCGAGGAGGCTGCACGTTTTGGTTTGCCGTGCGGCGGCACCTTGCGCCTGACTGAAGAACGCGTCGGCGATCCGCAATGGGTCGACGAATTGCTGGCACGCTGCGAAGCGCATGAAATCGTTGCGCGCTCGCTGGACCTGGCGACCGGTGAAGTAACGCTGTCAGCTGCGGACAAATCCGATGCGCTGAGTTTTGACGGCGATACCCTGCGTGCGATTTATGGTCCGCGCTGGCGGTTGTTGCTGATCGGCGCCGGACAGCTTTCACGTTATGTCGCAGAAATGGCCCGGTTGCTGGACTTCGAGGTATTGATCTGCGATCCCCGCACCGAATTCGTCTACGGCTGGGAAGAACAGCACGGTCGCTTTGTTTCCGGCATGCCGGATGAAGCGGTGCTCAATATTCAGACCGACGAACGCACGGCCATTGTTGCGTTGACCCACGATCCGCGTCTGGATGACATGGCGCTGCTGACGGCGCTCGACTCCAGGGCTTTTTATGTCGGTGCACTGGGCTCGCGGGTCAACAGCCTTAAACGGCGCGATAACCTGGCTCAGTTGGGCTTGTCGGCGGAGGCCATCGGGCGCTTGCACGGCCCGATCGGTCTGCACATCGGCAGTCACACCCCGGCGGAAATCGCCTTGTCGTTGCTGGCCGAAATCGTGGCGATCAAAAACGGCGTCGAGCTCAAGCAGAAAAAGCCCTTGCAGGAGGCTGTATGAGCGAACCCATCGGCGTGATCGTGTTGGCGGCAGGACAGGGCAGTCGTTATCGGCAGGCTGCCGGTGCCGACAAGGATAAATTGCTGGCGGACTGTACCGGGCGTGACGGCACGATTCGCTCTGTGATCGAGCACGTGCTGATGAGTGTGCCGGTTTCTTTGGAAAAGCGCGTGCTGGTGACGACCGAGGATCGCCCGCAGGTGATTCGCATGGCGCAGGCGTATGGTTTCGAGATTGTGCTTATTGCGTCTACGGGCATGGGCGACAGCATCGCGGCCGGGGTGTCGGCGTCAGCTCAGTTGGGTGGCTGGTTGATTGTGCTGGGAGACATGCCGTTTGTTCTGCCCTCAACGGCGGAGCAGGTGCTGGCAGGGATAGCGGATGACGCGATCAGCGTGCCGGTGCATGTCGGTGAGTTTGGGCATCCGGTGGGTTTCGGGCGCAGCTTCGGTCCCGGGCTGATGGCGCTGTCTGGAGATCGCGGGGCGAGGCCGTTATTTGCGCATGGCCGAGTATTGGAAGTGACAGTGGATGATCCCGGGGTGTTGTGGGATGTAGATGTGCCTGAATCACTAATCTTCAAACCTGCATAAATTCCCTGTGGGAGCGAGCCTGCTCGCGATGGCGGTGAGTCAGCTTGCATCAATGTTGGATGTTAAACTGCAATCGCGAGCAGGCTCGCTCCCACAGGGGGCAGCGTATTCGCAGACATAAAAAAGCCCCGCCTGGGCTAACCAGGCGGGGCTTTTTAGTGGCCGATGGAATCAGACGAGGGGTTTAGGCTCGTGCTCTTTATCCAGGGCTTGTTCGTGTTGCGCTACTGCGTCCTGAACGGAGCGCGGTGCTTCGTCGATCGCGGACTCAACCGGCTCGGCGGCAGCTTCGGTAGTCGGGGCAGGAGCAGCCTCGACAACTTCAGCAACCACCGCGGCAGGTTCGGCAGCGACAGGCGCTTCAGCCGGAGCAGCAGCGGCAGCCAGTTCGGCTTCCTTCTGCAGACGCTCTTCTTCACGCTTGCGGCGTTTCACTTCACGCGGGTCGTTCGGTGCGCGACCGCTCGGCGTCAAAGCGCTAACCGGAGCTGCTTCGACGGTCGGTGCGACCACTTCTGCAACCACCGGTGCCGGCGATTCAACTGCCGGAGCAGCTTCAACTACCGGTGTAGCTTCAACGACTTGCGCTGGCTCAGCGGCAGCTACAACGGGCTCGGAAACCATTGCTTCAGGCGTCTCGCGCTCAGCGACTGGCGCTGGGGCTGGCGTTTCTGCAACAGCTGGCTCGGCGACCCAGTTGAACGCGGTTTGCTCTTCGCGAACTTCACGAACCGTTTCAGACACTGATTCAACAACCGGCTCGGCGGCAACCGCAGGCTCGGCAACGACAGCAGGCTCAGTGGCCACTTCGAATCGAGGCTGTGGCGGGCGAACCGGTGCCACTTCGATTTCTGGGGCCGCAGTTGTTTCCACTGGCGTGGTTGCTTCAACCGCCGGCGCTTCAGCCGGAGCAGTTTCCAGTGTGGCGGCCGTGGCACGTTCAGCTTGCTCGTTGGCCTGTGCTTCGGCCGGAGCGCTGATCACGGTGCTGGCAACGGCAGCGGTAACTGCCAGACCTGCAGCCAGATCGGCGGCGCTTGGTGCTTCACGGTTTTCGTCGCTTTCGCCTTCACCTTCGCCGGATTCAGATTCTTCCGAACCTTCAATGACATTGCCATTGGCATCACGCTGACGCTCGCGACGGTTGCTGCGACGACGCTGGCCACGGGAGCGGCGGCGCGGACGATCGCCTTCGGCGCCTTCCTGACCGTCTTCCGGCAGTTGCTCTTCGTTACCGGTCAGTTCTTCTTCAGCAACTTCGGCAGCGGCTTGCTCGGCGCGCGGTTGACGCTCCTCACGCGGTGGGCGTGGCGCACGTTCTTCACGAGGCTGACGCGCCGGACGCTCTTCAGCATTGGCGGCGACGACCGGTGCAGCGGCATCCAGAGGTTCACGCAGTTCACGCACGCGCTCTTCACGTTCGCCACGTGGCTTGCGATCTTCACGCGGTGCGCGAGGTGCACGTTCTTCACGAGGCGCGCGCGGTGCACGCTCTTCACGCGGAGCGCGCTCTTCGCGAGCGACGGCTGGCGTTTCTTCACGGGCTTCACGTGGCTCACGCGGAGCACGCTCTTCACGTGGTGCACGTTCTTCGCGAGGCTTGCGTTCTTCATCGCGGCGACCGTTACGGTTGCGGCTTTGTTGACGACCGTTGCGGCGCTCTTCGTTACGGGCCGGACGCTCGGTGGTCGCCGGTTTTTCAACCGCAACCGGAGCAGCAGGCTCTTCCTTGGTGGCAAACAAACCGACCAGAGACTTCACCAGGCCTTTGAACAGGCTTGGCTCAGGCACGACGGCCGGAGCGGCAACAGGTGCAGCGACGACTTCGGTCGGAACCGGAGCGTTGGCGCGGGCCGGAGCAGTCTTGACCGCGGCTTCCTGGCGAACCAGGGTGCGGGTCGCGGCAGCTGGCTGAACTTCTTCGACTTCGGCAGCGGCGGCAGCGATTTCGTAGCTGGTCTGATTGATGCCGGCTTCCGGGCTGTCATCACGCAGACGCTGAACTTCGAAGTGCGGCGTTTCGAGGTGATCGTTCGGCAGGATGACGATGCGCGCACGCGTGCGCAGTTCGATCTTGGTGATCGAGTTGCGTTTTTCGTTGAGCAGGAAAGCAGCCACCGGAATCGGCACTTGCGCGCGGACTTCAGCGGTACGGTCTTTCAGGGCTTCTTCTTCGATCAGACGCAGGATTGCCAGCGACAGCGATTCGACGTCACGGATGATGCCGGTGCCATTGCAACGCGGGCAGACGATGCCGCTGCTCTCGCCCAGCGATGGACGCAGGCGCTGACGGGACATTTCCAGCAGGCCGAAGCGCGAGATGCGACCGACTTGCACACGAGCGCGGTCAGCTTCCAGGCATTCGCGGACTTTCTCTTCCACGGCGCGCTGGTTTTTGGCAGGGGTCATGTCGATGAAGTCGATGACAATCAGGCCGCCGATGTCGCGCAAACGCAACTGACGGGCGATTTCTTCGGCGGCTTCAAGGTTGGTCTGCAGCGCGGTTTCTTCGATGTCGCTGCCTTTGGTGGCGCGCGCCGAGTTGATGTCGATGGACACCAGGGCTTCGGTCGGATCGATGACGATGGAGCCGCCGGAAGGCAGTTCAACGACGCGCTGGAAAGCGGTCTCGATCTGGCTTTCGATCTGGAAGCGGTTGAACAGCGGAACGCTGTCTTCGTACAGCTTGATCTTGCTGGCGTACTGCGGCATCACCTGGCGAATGAAGGTCAGGGCTTCGTCCTGGGCTTCGACGCTGTCGATCAGCACTTCGCCGATGTCCTGGCGCAGGTAATCGCGGATGGCGCGGATGATCACGTTGCTTTCCTGATAGATCAGGAAAGGCGCGGAACGATCCAGCGAGGCTTCTTTGATGGCGGTCCAGAGTTGCAGCAGGTAATCGAGGTCCCACTGCATTTCTTCGCTGCTGCGACCGAGGCCGGCAGTGCGCACGATCAGACCCATGTCGGCCGGGGCAACCAGACCGTTCAGGGCTTCACGCAGTTCGTTGCGCTCTTCACCTTCGATGCGACGGGAGATGCCGCCGGCACGCGGGTTGTTCGGCATCAGCACGAGATAACGACCGGCCAGGCTGATGAAGGTGGTCAGGGCAGCGCCCTTGTTGCCACGTTCTTCTTTTTCGACTTGAACGATGACTTCCTGGCCTTCGCTCAGAACGTCCTTGATGTTGACGCGGCCTTCGGGGGCTTTCTTGAAGTATTCGCGGGAGATTTCTTTAAGGGGCAGGAAGCCGTGGCGCTCGGAGCCGAAATCGACAAAGGCAGCCTCAAGGCTTGGTTCGATGCGAGTAATCCGGCCTTTATAGATGTTGGCCTTCTTCTGCTCGCGTGCACCGGATTCGATGTCCAGGTCGTATAGGCGTTGGCCATCTACCAGTGCAACACGCAACTCTTCGGGTTGAGTTGCGTTAATCAGCATTCTTTTCATGTAGTACCGTCGGTTTCCGGGCTGCCGGAAACGGCGTTCGGCACACACGACTTCTCACGGTCGGTGTCAGGTGCGTCGGGAGTGGTTGGCCATTCCCGTGTCCAGCGAAGTCCGGCCAATGTGGGCCTTCATCGCGACGTACGCGTCCTGCTTGCTGTGGCTACTTAAGCACTCAGTCAGGAGGAGGAATCAACCGGCGGCTGTGGACGAGATGAAGCGTCTTGATAAAGCCTAATGCTACACAGTCCAGCGGTTGTGCATCTCCACCCTACACGTATCCCTGATAATTCGGGTGCTGCCGCGCGCAGAATCCGCAGCGGGTTGGCATTTACCGTGAGCTCCGAAAGGGGAGGTCACGCATCATGGCTAATTTAGGCGTTGTTTCCGAAGCGTTCGCTCGAGGTCATTCGCAGCTGACTGCACTTTGTGAACTGGCCGTGAATATTGGCTCGCCAAGCGAGTGAAAACTCTGCTTTGCGGCGTGATTCAGGCCTCATGTCACCTGCGCTCGTTACACCTGCAAACTCCACCGTTACGTAGCGAAAGCCCCGTAGGACGGCCTCGCGTCCTGGTGAATTGCTTTGGTCAGGGCCGGTTTTTAACCGTTGGTCCGCTGTCCAGGCCGCTTTTGGCGGCGTTCGCGACTATAGCAGTAATGATTAAGTGCTTCAATTCCATAAAAAATTGATATCATCCGCGACATGACGACTACTGCCCCCTCGACCCCCAGCGTACAACTGCTTGAGGTCTCGCCGGAATATGCCGGCCAACGTATTGACAACTTCCTCCTCGCTCGGCTCAAAGGCGTGCCCAAGACCCTGATTTACCGCATTTTGCGCAAAGGCGAAGTGCGAGTGAACAAAGGTCGGATCAAGCCCGAATACAAGCTGCAGGCGGGCGATATCGTGCGCGTGCCGCCTGTTCGCGTGCCCGAGCGTGACGAACCGGTGCCATTGGCGCAAGGTCTGTTGCAGCGCCTTGAAGCGTCGATCATCTTCGAAGACAAGGCCCTGATCGTAATCAACAAGCCTGCCGGCATCGCGGTTCACGGCGGCAGCGGCTTGACCTATGGCGTAATTGAAGCCTTTCGTCAGTTGCGCCCCGATGCCAAGGAGCTGGAGCTGGTGCATCGTCTGGACCGTGACACGTCAGGTCTGCTGATGATCGCCAAGAAGCGCAGCATGCTGCGTCACTTGCACGCTGCCCTGCGCGGTGATGGCGTCGACAAGCGCTATATGGCACTGGTTCGGGGCAACTGGGCGACCTCGATCAAGCAGGTCCGTGCGTCGTTGGGCAAGAGCAATCTGCGATCCGGCGAGCGCATGGTCGAAGTCGACGAGGAGGAGGGCAAGGAGTCGGTCACTGTGTTCAAAGTGCTCCGTCGTTTCGGCGATTTTGCCACCATGATCGAAGCGAAACCAATCACTGGTCGCACCCACCAGATTCGTGTGCACACCTTGCATGCCGGGCATTGCATCGCCGGTGACACCAAGTACGGTGACGAAGGTTTCAGCAAGGAAATTCGCGACCTGGGCGGCAAGCGCCTGTTCCTGCACGCCTACATGCTGACCGTGCCACTGCCGGACGGTGGCGAGTTGAAGTTGCAGGCACCGGTCGACGAAATGTGGGCCAAGACCGTGGAGCGCCTGAGTGCACCCATCTGATTACAAATTGCTGATCTTCGATTGGGACGGCACGCTCGCTGACTCCATCGGCCGTATTGTCGAATCGATGCACGTCGCATCCGAGCGCTCGGGTTTTCAGTTGCGCGATGATTTCGCCGTGAAAGGCATTATCGGCCTGGGATTGCCCGAAGCGATACGTACGCTGTACCCGGAGATCGACGATGACCAGCTGATTGTTTTTCGTCAGCATTACGCCGATCACTACATCGCCTCCGAAGCGGTGCCGTCACCTTTGTTTGATGGCGTGGTGGAGTCTATGGAAGCGTTTCGCGCCGACGGCTACAACTTGGCGGTCGCCACCGGTAAGGCGCGGCGAGGACTGGATCGCGTGTTGAAGTCGCATGGCTGGGAAGAATATTTCGATATCACCCGCGCCGCCGATGAAACTGCGAGCAAGCCCCATCCTCTTATGCTGGAGCAGATTATTGCGCATTGCGGCGTCCGTCCGGAGCAGGCGCTGATGGTGGGTGATTCGTCCTTTGATCTGCAGATGGCGCGTAACGCCGGCGTGGACTCGGTGGCGGTCAGCTACGGCGCTCAGTCGATCGATGCCTTGAAGTTGTTCGAGCCGCGACTCGCTATCGACCGTTTTTCAGAATTGCACGCCTGGCTGAGTCAGCGGGCTTCATAGATTTTTGCTGGGGTACATGGCATGACCGACGAATGGAAGGCGCCCGCCAAGGCGAGCGCAGAGAGCGGTGACGAGAAGAGCTGGAAGCTGCTGGAGAAGACGCTTTTGGCCGGCGTACAAGAGCAGCGCCGATCGCGTCGCTGGGGGATTTTCTTCAAGCTGCTGACGTTTGTGTACCTGATCGGTGCACTGCTGCTGTTCACGCCGCTGATGGACATGGAAAAAGCCGCCAGTCGCAGCGCCAACTACACCGCGCTGATCGACGTGACCGGTGTGATCGCCGACAAGGAGCCGGCCAGTGCTGACAATATTGTCGGCAGCCTGCGCGCGGCTTTCGAGGACGAGAAAGTCAAAGGTGTCATTCTGCGCATCAACAGCCCGGGCGGCAGCCCTGTGCAGTCTGGTTACGTCTATGACGAGATTCGTCGCCTGCGCGGGCTGCATCCAGATACAAAGTTGTATGCGGTGATCTCCGATCTCGGTGCGTCCGGCGCTTACTACATCGCCAGTGCGGCTGATCAGATCTACGCCGACAAGGCGAGTCTGGTGGGTTCGATCGGCGTGACGGCAGCCGGCTACGGTTTTGTGGGGACCATGGAGAAACTGGGCGTGGAGCGCCGGACCTACACATCGGGCGAGCACAAATCGTTCCTGGACCCGTTCCAACCGCAGAAGCCCGAAGAGACCCGGTTCTGGCAGGGCGTGCTGGATACGACCCATCAACAGTTCATCAGCAGCGTCAAGAAAGGTCGCGGGGATCGTTTGAAGGACAAGGAACATCCTGAATTGTTTTCCGGTCTGGTCTGGTCGGGTGAGCAGGCTCTGCCGCTGGGGCTGATCGATGGTCTTGGTAATGCCAGTTCGGTTGCCCGTGATGTGATCGGCGAGAAGGAGCTGGTGGACTTCACCGTTCAGGAATCGCCGTTCGACCGCTTCTCGAAAAAGCTCGGCGCCAGCGTTGCCGAGCATCTGGCGATGTGGATGGGCTTCCAGGGGCCGTCGCTGCGTTGACCTCTTGAATGCGTCAAAAAAACCGGCCGCCATGGCCGGTTTCTTTGTTGCGCGCAAAACCTTGTAGCAGCTGGCGCAGCCTGCGTCCGAGTGCGCAGCGCTCGCCATAACCTCTGGTGCAACCTTTCAGATTAGCTGCCTTTGAATTCGCGAGCGCTTTGCACTCGGACGCAGGCTGCGCCAGCTGCTACGGGTTTGTGGCGTTATGGGATTTTGCTGCTTAAGGGATCTGCACGCCCTCAACCAGCAGCATATCAATCAGCCGAATCAGCGGCAGGCCGATCAGGCTTGTGGCATCAGGTCCTTCAGTGCTTCGAAACAGGCTCACCCCCAACCCTTCGGCCTTGAAGCTGCCAGCGCAGTCGTAGGGCTCTTCGGCGCGCAGGTATCGTTCTATGCGATCAGCGTCCAGGGTGCGCATGTGTACGGTGAACGGTACGCAGTCGACCTGGCACGCGCCGGTCTCGCTGTTGAGCAGGGCCAGCCCGGTGAGAAAAGTCACGCTGGCGCCGCTTGAGGCGAGTAATTGTTCGCGGGCCTTTTCGAATGTATGGGGTTTGCCGATAATTCGCTCGCCGAGTACCGCGACCTGATCGGAACCTATGATCAGATGTGCGGCGTGACTGCCCGAAAGAGCCTGGGCTTTTTCTCGGGCCAGGCGCTTCACCAGCTCGATTGCGGACTCGTGCGGACGGTGACTTTCATCGATGTCCGGCGAACTGCAGATGAACGGCAGCCGCAGGCGGGCCAGCAGTTCCCGGCGATAGGGCGAGCTGGAAGCGAGTAATAAAGGCAGCATGCGCATCTCCAAAGGTCAGGGGCGAATTCTAGCGAGGCTTCCAAGTGACGGACAGGGCGCAATTTCCTTTGACATGGCTGGGTGCATCCCTATAATGCTGCGCCTATGTTGAATGACCCGATTCCACCTCACGTTGACCCGCGCAAATTGGCTGACCGTGGCACCACCCTTCAAGGTGAACTGCTGCTGGCCGATTTGGAGAGACTCTGCGACCCGCTTTCCGACACTGTCGGTACGGTGCAGGCCAAATTTGTTTTTGAACGAGATGAACGTAAATCTGTGGTCATTCACAGCTTTATCGACACCGAAGTCAAAATGGTTTGCCAGCGTTGTCTTGAGCTGGTCACCCTGCCGATTCACAGCGAATGCAGTTACGCTGTGGTAAAGGAGGGTGCGAATACCCAGTCGTTGCCGAAAGGTTATGACGTGCTGGAACTGGGCGAAGATCCTTTGGATCTGCAGTCACTGATCGAGGAGGAGCTTTTGCTCGCCTTGCCCATTGTGCCTGCTCATCATCCGGAAGAATGCCAGCAGCCGGCGGGTCTCGATGAGCCCGAACCGAGCGAGGACGAGGTAACGCGGTCCAACCCGTTCAGTGTATTGGCGCAGTTAAAGCGTGACCCAAACGTTTAGGAGTTAATCAATTATGGCTGTTCAGCAGAACAAAAAATCCCGCTCTGCCCGTGACATGCGTCGTTCGCACGACGCCCTGACGGCAAGCACTCTGTCTGTAGAAAAAACCACCGGTGAAATTCACCTGCGTCACCACGTATCGCCAGAAGGCGTATACCGTGGCCGTAAAGTGATCGACAAGGGCGCTGACGAGTAATTTCTTGTCCGCTCAAGTCATCGCGATTGACGCAATGGGCGGGGACTTCGGTCCCCGCAGCATTGTTCAGGCCAGCCTTGCTTGCCTGTCAGCTACGCCCTCGCTGCACCTGACCCTCGTCGGTCAACCCTCCATACTTGAAGAATTGCTGTCCGGCCAGTCGGCTGTGGATCGCTCACGCCTGTCGATCGTGCCGGCTGCTGAAGTGATCACCATGGACGAAAAGCCTGCCCAGGCTTTACGCGGCAAGCCCGATTCGTCGATGCGTGTGGCCCTGGAATTGCTTCGCGATGGCAAAGTCCAGGCCTGCGTCAGTGCCGGCAATACCGGTGCGTTGATGGCGCTGTCGCGATTTGTGCTCAAGACCTTGCCGGGCATCGACCGGCCGGCCATGGTGGCGGCGATTCCGACCGAAAAGGGTTATTGCCAGTTGCTCGATCTGGGCGCCAACGTCGATTGCAGTGCCGAGCATCTGTTGCAGTTCGCGGTGATGGGCTCGGTCGCGGCAGAAACCTTGGGTATCAGTCGCCCACGGGTCGCCTTGCTGAACATCGGTACCGAAGACATCAAGGGCAATCAGCAGGTCAAGCTGGCGGCAACATTGCTGCAGGCTGCCCGGGGCATCAACTACATCGGTTTTGTCGAAGGTGACGGTCTGTATCGCGGCGAAGCTGATGTGGTGGTGTGTGACGGCTTTGTCGGCAATATCCTGCTCAAGTCCAGCGAAGGCCTGGCGACCATGATCGCCGGCCGCATCGAATCTCTATTCAAGAAGAATGTCGCCTCGCGCATGGTCGGAGCCTTGGCGTTGCCGCTGATGAAAAGACTGCAGGCTGACCTGGCGCCGGCCCGCCATAACGGTGCGAGTTTTCTGGGTTTGCAGGGAATTGTGGTGAAAAGCCACGGCTCGGCCGGCGTGCAAGGTTTCCAGAGTGCGATCTCGCGGGCCTTGATCGAGATTCAGGAGAACCTGCCCGAGCGAATTCACGGGCGTCTGGAGGAATTGTTGCTTTAGGCGTTTTCGTCGGACAATGCTTAAATGTGACCGCTTAATTCAATTGGCCATCCAACTGTCAGTTTTCTGCGCCCCCAATGGCGGGGCGTCTTTTCTCCGACGACAAGATCATTAGGGGCTCGTTAAATGTCTGCTTCCCTCGCATTTGTCTTTCCAGGACAGGGTTCGCAGTCCCTCGGCATGCTGGCCGAGCTGGGCGCGCAACATCCGGTGGTCCTCGAAACATTCAAAGAAGCTTCCGATGCACTCGGCTACGACCTGTGGGCGTTGACCCAGCAGGGGCCGGAAGAGCAACTCAATCAAACCGATAAAACCCAGCCGGCCATTCTGACCGCCTCGATCGCCTTGTGGCGTCTGTGGCTGACCGAAGGTGGCGCGCGCCCGGCCTACGTCGCCGGTCACAGCCTGGGTGAGTACAGTGCTCTGGTGGCTGCGGGCAGCCTGAGTCTTGGCGATGCCGTGAAGCTGGTAGAACGCCGTGGTCAGTTGATGCAGGAAGCCGTTCCGGCCGGGCAGGGCGGTATGGCGGCCATCCTCGGTCTGGAAGACGCCGACGTGCTGGCAGCCTGTGCCGAAGCGGCGCAAGGCGATGTGGTCAGTGCCGTTAACTTCAACTCGCCCGGCCAGGTCGTTATTGCTGGCGCCAGGGCTGCGGTCGAACGCGCCATCGAAGGCTGCAAGGCCCGTGGCGCCAAGCGTGCCATGCCGTTGCCGGTCAGCGTGCCTTCGCACTGCGAATTGATGCGTCCGGCTGCCGAACGTTTCGCTGAATCGATAGCTGCAATCAACTGGCAGGCGCCGCAGATTCCGCTGGTGCAGAATGTCAGCGCCGCGGTACCTGCCGATCTCGAAACCGTTAAGCGCGATCTCCTTGAGCAGCTCTACAAGCCTGTGCGTTGGGTCGAATCGGTCCAGGCACTGGCTGCCAAGGGCGCGACCCAACTGGTCGAATGTGGCCCGGGCAAAGTGCTTGCCGGTCTGAACAAGCGCTGCGCCGAAGGCGTGTCGACTTCCAACCTCAATACCCCAGACGCTTTCGCTGCCGCTCGTGCAGCGCTGGCCTGAATCAGGAGAAACTTGCATGAGTCTGCAAGGTAAAGTTGCATTGGTCACCGGCGCCAGCCGTGGCATCGGTCAGGCCATTGCCCTTGAACTGGGTCGTCAGGGCGCCATCGTTATCGGCACCGCGACCTCCGCCTCGGGCGCCGCCGCCATCGCAGCGACCCTGAAGGAAAACGGAATCCAGGGCACTGGCCTGGAGCTCAATGTTACCAGCGATGAATCCGTCGCTGCCGTACTGGCGAGCATCCAAGAGCAGTTCGGGGCGCCGGCGATTCTGGTCAATAATGCCGGCATCACCCGCGATAATCTGATGATGCGCATGAAAGACGACGAATGGCATGATGTCGTCGATACCAATCTGAACAGTCTGTTCCGCTTGTCCAAAGGCGTTTTGCGTGGCATGACCAAAGCCCGTTGGGGACGAATTATCAGTATTGGGTCGGTTGTGGGTGCCATGGGCAACGCAGGCCAAGTAAACTACGCTGCCGCCAAAGCCGGTCTGGAAGGTTTCAGTCGTGCTCTGGCGAGAGAAGTCGGTTCGCGTTCGATTACGGTAAACTCGGTGGCCCCGGGTTTCATCGACACCGATATGACCCGCGAACTGCCCGAGGCGCAGCGTGAAGCCTTGCAGACGCAGATTCCGCTGGGCCGTCTGGGGCAAGCTCAAGAGATCGCGTCTGTGGTCGCTTTTCTTGCGTCCGACGGTGCGGCTTACGTTACTGGGGCTACAATCCCGGTGAACGGCGGGATGTACATGAGTTAAATGTGACGGATTGCTTCAAAAAAATGTCATACGAGCTGTCTAAAATCCGTTATAAAGCTGCAATCTATTTATAGGCAGAGGGCTGCAGGGTTTGAGGAGTGAAGCTTTCAGTTGAAAAACCGAAAAGGCTTTCTATACACTTACCCACTGGCCAGCTGCCTGAATTTGTCCATTAGGAGTGAAAACAAGGTATGAGCACCATCGAAGAGCGCGTCAAGAAAATCGTTGCCGAGCAACTGGGCGTTAAAGAAGAAGAAGTGGTCAACACTGCTTCCTTCGTTGAAGACCTGGGTGCCGACTCCCTTGACACCGTTGAGCTGGTGATGGCTCTGGAAGAGGAATTCGAGACCGAAATCCCTGACGAAGAAGCTGAGAAGATCACTACTGTACAAGCTGCAATCGACTACGTTACCAGCCATCAGGCGTAATAGTTTGTAATCGTTGCTTGCTGTCATGGAAAAACCGCACTGCCATCATGGCGTGCGGTTTTTTCTTTAGGCCTCAGGCAAAGTCGTCATTTGAAAAAGGAGAGTGCTATGTCGCGTAGACGCGTCGTAGTCACCGGTATGGGTATGTTGTCGCCACTGGGCACGGATGTGCCAAGCAGTTGGCAGGGCATTCTGGCTGGCCGCAGTGGCATTGGTCTGATCGAACACACCGACCTTTCTGCCTATTCCACCCGTTTTGGCGGCTCGGTAAAGGGCTTCAATGTCGAGGAATACCTGTCGGTCAAGGAAGCACGCAAACTCGACCTGTTCATTCAGTACGGCCTCGCCGCAGGTTTTCAGGCGGTGCGTAACGCTGGTCTGGAAGTCACCGACGCCAACCGTGAGCGCATTGGCGTAGCCATGGGTTCGGGGATCGGCGGCCTGACCAACATCGAAGAAACCAGCCGTACCCTGCATGATTCCGGCCCACGACGGATTTCTCCGTTCTTCGTGCCTGGCTCGATCATCAATATGATTTCCGGGTTTCTGTCCATCCACCTGGGTGCACAGGGACCTAACTACGCGATCGCCACCGCGTGTACCACCGGCACGCACTGCATAGGTATGGCTGCCCGCAACATCATGTACGACGAAGCCGACGTGATGATCGCCGGCGGCGCCGAAATGGCCGCGTGCGGTCTGGGCATGGGCGGCTTTGGTGCCTCCCGCGCGCTGTCGACCCGCAACGACGAGCCGACCCGCGCCAGCCGTCCATGGGACAAGGGCCGTGACGGCTTCGTATTGTCCGACGGTGCCGGTGCGCTGGTCCTCGAAGAGCTGGAACACGCGAAAGCTCGCGGCGCGACCATCTACGCCGAGCTGATCGGTTTCGGCACCAGTGGCGATGCTTTCCACATGACGTCGCCGCCGGCTGACGGCGCAGGCGCTGCCCGTTGCATCACCAATGCCCTGCGCGATGCCAAAATCAACAGTGATCAGGTCCAGTACATCAACGCTCACGGCACCTCGACACCGGCCGGCGACCTCGCCGAAGCCTGCGCGATCAAATCCGTGTTTGGCGATCATGCCTACAAACTGGCGGTCAGCTCGACCAAGTCCATGACCGGTCACCTGCTTGGTGCGGCGGGCGCGGTCGAGGCGATTTTCAGCGTGCTGGCAATCAACAGTCAGGTTGCGCCACCGACCATCAACCTTGATGAGCCGGATGAAGGCTGCGATCTCGATTTCGTACCGCACACGGCGCGCAATATGGAAATCGACGTTGTGTTGTCCAACTCCTTCGGTTTTGGCGGTACCAACGGCTCGCTGGTGTTCCGCCGGTTCGCTGGCTGATGGAATGCTGGGTCGACGGTCAGCCGGCTGACGCTCTGTCGCTGAAGGATCGCGGCCTGGCCTATGGCGATGGTCTGTTCGAGACCATCGCCGTGCACAGCGGCAAACCGGTGCTGCTGGATCGGCATGTCGAGCGTCTGCTCAACGGTTGCCAGCGCCTGGCGATCAATCTTGACCATGCAACCATGGTTGCAGAACTGTCGGCTTACGCCCAAGGGCTGCACGATGGCGTGCTCAAGCTGATTGTTACCCGTGGTGATGGTCAGCGCGGCTATGCGCCGGCCCCAACGGCGCAGGCACGACGCATCCTGCAAGGCAATCCGGTTGCTGCTTATCCTGCCGCGAATGCGCAGCTTGGTGTGCGTTTGTTCCCCTGCGCTACACGCCTTTCCAGGCAGCCACTGCTCGCGGGACTCAAGCATCTGAATCGCCTCGAACAGGTTTTAGCGCGCGCTGAATGGCAGGACGCCGAGCATGCCGAAGGGCTGATGCTCGATATGGCCGGGCGTGTGATCGAAGGTGTTTTCAGCAATGTGTTCCTGATCCGCGATGGCGTCCTGATCACGCCCGATCTCAAACGCTGTGGTGTCGCCGGCGTGATGCGCGCCGAATTATTGTTTCAAGCCGAGTCATCTGGAATCCCCACACAAATCACCGATATCCCCCTGGAACAGCTGCAATGGGCTGATGAAGTGTTTGTGTGCAACAGCGTTTATGGCATTTGGCCGGTGCGCGCCTATGCAGCACTGAGCTGGCCGGTTGGCCCACTCACCCGTAAACTCCAAATCACTGCTCGTGCGCTACTGGATGCTTGATACGTGAGACGTAAATTCTTGCTGCTGCTGGAAACCGGATTGGTTCTGGCAGGGCTGTTGTTGGGCGCTTCCGCCTGGAAAATTCATTCGGCGCTGGAACAGCCGCTGAATGTTACTCAGGAAGAACTGCTGGAAGTGCCAAAAGGCACGACCCCGAACCGCACACTCATCCGACTTGAGGCCGACGGCCTCATCAAGGATTCGTTCTGGCTGCGCGTGTATTGGCGCTTCAATCTGGCCAAACAACCCTTGCACAGCGGTGAATACCGCATGCTGCCCGGCATGTCCGTCGATGATCTGATCGATGTGTGGAAGCGCGGTGAAATGGTTCAGTACAGCGTGACCCTGGTTGAAGGCTGGAATTTCCATCAGGTGCGTGCTGCTTTGGCCAAAGAGGCAAAAATCGAGCAGACCCTCAGTGGCCTCAGCGATAGTCAGGTCATGGAGAAACTCGGGCACAACGGGATTTTCCCGGAAGGCCGTTTCTTCCCCGATACCTACCGTTTCGTGCGCGGCATGACGGATGTCGAGCTGCTCAAGAAGGCCTATGATCGCCTCGATGAGGTGCTTGCCAAAGAGTGGGCGCAACGCGCAGCGGATGTGCCGTATACCGAGCCCTATCAGGCGCTGATCATGGCTTCGCTGGTAGAAAAGGAAACCGGTGTGCCGCAGGAGCGTGGGCAGATCGCCGGCGTGTTCGTGCGTCGCATGGAGATGGGCATGTTGTTGCAGACCGATCCGACCGTGATCTACGGCCTCGGTGATCGCTACAATGGCAAACTGACTCGCGCCCATTTGAAGGAAGCGACGCCTTACAATACCTATGTGATTTCCGGTCTGCCGCCGACACCGATTGCAATGGTCGGCCGCGAGGCGATCCACGCGGCACTGAATCCGGTGGCTGGCAACAGTCTGTATTTTGTTGCCCGCGGAGATGGCAGCCATGTCTTCTCCAATGATCTTGACGCCCATAACAACGCGGTGCGCGAGTACCAGCTCAAACGCCGCGCTGACTATCGCTCCAGCCCGGCACCGCAAGCGCCGGGAGCACAGCCTGCAGCGGATGACGAAGAACCGGTTCCGGCAGCGTCGCCCAATCCCGAGTCCGAGGCTTCGCCGCAACTGCCGGCGCCCGTCGCCGAGCCTGATTCAGCAGCCGGGCCGGACACTTCCGCGCCGCAACGCGCGCAATAAATCTGATTAAGGACTGCCTGTGACTGGCCTGTTTATAACCCTGGAAGGTCCCGAAGGTGCGGGCAAGAGCACCAACCGCGAATACCTCGCAGAGTGTCTGCGCGCCGCCGGTATCGAGGTTGTGCTGACCCGTGAGCCGGGCGGTACGCCGTTGGCCGAGCGGATTCGCGAGGTGCTGCTGGCCCCCGTTGACGAAGCCATGAACCCCGACACCGAGCTGCTATTGGTATTTGCCGCTCGCGCGCAGCATCTGGCCGAGGTGATTCGCCCGGCGCTGGCCCGTGGTGCAGTGGTGTTGTGTGACCGTTTTACCGATTCGACTTACGCCTATCAGGGCGGCGGTCGCGGTTTGTCGCTGGAGCGTATCGCCGCACTGGAGGCGTTTGTCCAAGGCGATCTGCGCCCGGATCTCATCCTGATTTTCGATCTGCCTGTAGAAACGGGCCTCGCCCGCGCCAGCGCTCGTGGTCGCCTGGACCGTTTCGAACTCGAAGGCCGGGCGTTTTTCGATGCGGTGCGCAATGCGTTTCTAAAGCGTGCTGAAGCGGACCCGGCGCGCTATGTGATGGTCGACGCCGCTCAGCCATTGACGCAGGTTCAGCGATCGCTCGATGCCTTGCTTCCGCGCTTGCTGGAGTTGGCCCGTGGCTGAAGCCTACCCCTGGCAGGACGATCTCTGGCGGCAATTTGCCGGGCGCAAGCAGCATGCCCACGCCTATCTGCTGCACGGTCCGGCCGGGATCGGCAAGCGCGCCTTGGCGGAACGCTTGATGGCCAGTCTGTTGTGCCAGCGTCCGACGGCGCAGGATGCGTGTGGCGAGTGCAAATCCTGCCTGCTTCTGAGGGCGGGTAGCCATCCCGACAATTACGTTCTGGAACCGGAAGAAGCCGACAAGGCGATCAAAGTCGATCAGGTTCGCGATCTGGTGGGTTTCGTCGTGCAAACCGCGCAGATGGGCGGGCGCAAAGTGGTGTTGATCGAGCCGGTCGAGTCGATGAACGTCAACGCCGCCAACGCGCTGCTGAAAAGCCTCGAAGAGCCGTCCGGTGACACCGTGTTGTTGCTGGTCAGCCACCAGACTAGTCGATTGCTGCCGACCATCAAGAGCCGCTGTGTGCAGCAGGCGTGTCCGTTGCCCAGCGAAGCCATGAGCCTTGCCTGGCTGGCCAAAGCCCTGCCGGACTGTTCTGACGATGAGCGCGTCGAGCTGCTCACCCTGGCTGCCGGTTCGCCGCTCGCCGCCGTCAATCTGCAGAACCAGGGCGTGCGCGAGCAGCGAGCGCTGGTGGTCGACGGCGTGAAAAAATTACTCAAGCAACAACAATCGCCGACGCAATTGGCCGAAGGCTGGAATGCGATTCCGCTGTTATTGCTGTTCGACTGGTTCTGCGACTGGTCGAGCCTGATCCTGCGTTATCAACTGACCCAGGATGAAGACGGGCTCGGGTTGGCCGATATGCGCAAAGTGATTCAGTATCTGGCGCAGAAGTCCGGGCAGGACAAGGTTCTGAACATTCAGGACTGGATCCTCGCCCAGCGTCAGAAAGTCATGAGCAAGGCCAATCTCAACCGGGTATTGTTGCTGGAAGCGTTGTTGGTGCAATGGGTGTCCCTGCCCGGCCAGAAGTGACTAGACTTTGAGCATCCGCAGTGGAGGTCAGCATGAATGAAGTCATCAATCAGGGGCCGCGCAATGGCATTTTGTCCCTGACCATCAAGGACAAGTCCGTGCTTTTCGCAGCCTACATGCCGTTTATCAAGAATGGTGGCCTGTTTATCCCGACCAACAAAAGTTACAAGTTGGGCGATGAGGTATTCATGTTGCTGAACCTCATGGACGAGGCGGAAAAGATTCCTGTCGCTGGCAAGGTCACCTGGATCACCCCCAAAGGTGCGCAGGGTAACCGGGCTGCCGGCGTTGGCGTGCAGTTCAACGATGGGGACAATACCGCGCGCAGTCGCATCGAAACCCATCTGGCCGGAGCGCTGAACTCCGACCGTCCCACTCATACGATGTAAGTTGCCGCCTTCCTATGCTTGTAGATTCCCATTGTCACCTCGATCGCCTCGACCTCGCCGCCCATGACGGTTCGCTGGATGCCGCACTTGATGCCGCCCGGGCGCGAGGGGTAGGGCACTTTTTATGTATCGGTGTCAGCGTCGACAATGCGGCCGACGTCAAGGCGTTGGCTGAGCGTTATGAAGATGTCGACTGTTCTGTTGGCGTGCATCCGCTGGATGTCCAACCCGGTGCTGCGCCCGCACTCGACTGGCTGCTGCGTGAACTCGATCATCCTCGCGTAGTAGCCATTGGTGAAACCGGCCTCGATTACCACTACGAGCCCGAAGCGGCAGATTTGCAGCAGCAATCGTTTCGCCTGCACCTTCAAGCGGCACAGCAAACCGCCAAGCCGGTGATCATCCACACGCGCGGTGCGCGGGCTGACACCCTTAATCTGTTGCGTGAGGCGGCATTGCCGCAGGCCGGCGTGCTGCATTGCTTCACTGAAGACTGGGACATGGCCAAGGCGGCTCTGGACATGGGCTATTACATTTCTCTGTCCGGAATTGTCACCTTCCGCAATGCGGATGCTCTGCGCGATGTGGCGAGCAAGGTGCCTGCCGACCGCTTGCTGGTTGAAACCGATTCCCCATACCTGGCCCCTATCCCACATCGCGGCAAACCCAATCTGCCGCAGTATGTGCGCGAAGTGGCAGAGTTCCTGGCGATGCTGCGGGGCGAGTCTTTCGAGCGATTTGCGGAGCAGACCACTGAGAATTTCAAGCGGCTGTTTCCGTTGGCACATTTGAGAACATCGGCGTAACGTCGGCGAAAAGATCGCAGCCTTCGGCAGCTCCTACGGGGTTTTGTCCCTGAATCGCAGGCAAAAAAAACCCGGGTTCTGGGGGGTGAATCCGGGTTAAGACCATTAGGAGTAAAACAATGGTACGCGGTCCGTTGGCACCAATATCGTCGCGGCACTTGGGGGAGATGCCCCGCCGACATTTGAAGTATTGATCAGTATTGGGCGCAGTCCAGTTTAGCCGGTCGGCTTTTTAAACAATTTTGGAATACCTGCGCTTCGGAACTGTTCTCATCCACCCGCGACGTTGCCAGAAATGATCAAGAAACGCAGATATGGACGGATGATCCGTGCATTTTGGCGCAAGTTAGGCATAATACGCGGCTTCGAATTTTGACCCGATCAGACCTTTTCTTATGCATAAAGAACCTCGTAAGGTCCGTGAGTTTCGCCGCCGCGAGCAGGAAATTCTCGATACCGCGCTCAAGCTGTTCCTCGATCAAGGTGAAGACAGTGTCACCGTCGAGATGATTGCTGATGCCGTCGGTATCGGCAAAGGCACGATCTACAAGCACTTCAAATCCAAGGCCGAGATTTATCTGCGCCTTATGCTCGACTACGAGCGCGATTTGAATGAGCTGTTGCACTCGGCCGACGTCGACAAGGACAAGGAAGCATTGTCCCGGGCCTACTTCGAATTCCGCATGCGCGATCCGCAGCGCTACCGTTTGTTTGATCGCCTCGAAGAAAAGGTGGTCAAGGGCAATCAGGTGCCGGAGATGATTGAGGAACTGCACAAGATCCGCGCCTCTAACTTCGAACGCCTGACCCTTTTGATCAAAGGCCGGATCAGCGAAGGCAAGCTCGAAGACGTCCCGCCATATTTCCATTACTGCGCGTCCTGGGCGTTGGTACATGGCGCGGTCGCGCTGTATCACTCGCCATTCTGGAGCAATGTGCTGGAAGATCAGGAAGGGTTCTTCCAGTTTCTGATGGACATCGGTGTGCGCATGGGCAACAAGCGCAAGCGCGATACCGATACCCCGAGTAGCTGAGCCATTCAGTTTCCTTATTGCGCCATGATTTGCTACATGGCGCAGTACCGCAGGAATATACTCAGGCTTAGGGCTTGCTAAAACTTGATTTGTGAGTCAAGTTTTAACCGTTCGAATTCCTTTCGCCGGAGTGATCCATGATCGTTGACCGTCAAGGCAGGCGTTTTCGCAATCTGCGAATCAGCCTGACTTCAGCCTGCAACTATGCGTGTACCTACTGTGTGCCTAACGGCAAACGGCTGGTCGCTGCGCAGGATGAACTGTCGGCCGAGGCGATGGCTCGCGGCGTTGCCTACCTGATCGAGGCCGCTGGCATCGAACGGTTGCGCATCACGGGTGGCGAGCCGCTGGTGAGCCCCAAACTCGAAGCGTTCATGACAGCCGTCGGCAAGATGGGCCTGGAAGACATCAGCCTGACCACCAACGGACAATTGCTCGCAAAGAAGTTGCCGTTGCTGGTGGACGCCGGGATTCGTCGTATCAATGTTTCGCTCGACACCCTGGATGCCGGTGCATTTCGCAGCATTGCCCGCGGCGGCGATCTGGCCACGGTGCTCGACGGGATGGATCAGGCGAAAGCCGCGGGACTGAAAATCAAGGTCAACATGGTGCCTTTGCGTGGGCAGAACCTGGATCAGGTGATGCCTTTGCTCGATTATTGCTTGGAGCGCGGCTACGAGTTGCGCTTCATCGAGCTGATGCGCATGGGCCATCTCGCCAGTGATTCCAATGCATTCCTGCAGCAGTTTGTCAGCCTGCAGCAGTTGTTGAGCCTGATCGGCGATCATCACGAATACCTGCAAGCCGATGCGCCGGTCGACGCGACGGCGGTGCGCTACGAGATTCCTGGGCAGGGCTACTTCGGCGTGATCGCCAATGAAAGCGTGCCGTTCTGCCGGACGTGCTCGCGGCTACGGCTGTCGTCTACCGGCTGGTTGCATGGCTGCCTGTCGTCGAGCAATCGCCACTATGTCGGCGATCTACTCGACAAACCGCGTCACCAGGCCCTGCCGGCGCTGCAGCGTCTTTTGGTCAAAGCCTTGGGCGACAAACAGGAAGTGGCGTTTTCGGGCGGTGCCACCATCATGAAGATCATCGGCGGCTGACAGGGCCTCTTCGCGGGCAACCCTCGCTCCCACAGTTTTGCGCAAACCGAACTGTGGGAGCGAGCCTGCTCGCGAATGCGCTTTACGACGCGCAGATGTTTTCCGAGATGGCGCGGAAGCTGCATCCACTGGCCATTCGCCGGTTTTCCGTCACCGGCCTCTGGAGGGTAGGATGCGTAGCCTGGTTTTGCTGCTGGCCGTTTTGGCGCTTGGCGGCTGCATGAATGTCAGCGACATGGCCGAGGGGACTCGCTATCACATGAGCGATGCCGGCTTGCTCGATCACAGCGACAGCCGTCGCGTGAACAACTTGCGCATTCAGCCGGATTCGTTCGTTTACATCGCCCAAGGCGCTTTCGCGCCACCGGGCAGTCCTTATCCGCGACCTAACGTCATCGCCGAAGTCGCCTTCAATGGTTTCATCGAATATTTCCCGATGGTGCGCCGTGCTCGCGCTCCGGAAGGTCTCGACCAGGCCATGGGCGAAGCCCGTGCCCTCGGTGCGCATTACTTGCTCTATACGCGCTTTGCCAAGTCGGATGACCGGATCGGTAACACGGATGAATGGCTGGATCAGGAATACGTGGACCGGCTGGGCGTCGACACCGGCGTGATTCAAATCATGTTGATCGAGACCAGCACCCAGTATTTGATTGATACTGCACGGATCAAGAGTCGTGGCGGTTTACTGACGTTCCACGATGAGAAGCCTGAAGACCTGATGGGCCCGCCGCTGGA
>NZ_JMCL01000096.1 GCF_000690905.1 Pseudomonas sp. Ant30-3
GAGGGAGCTTGCTCCCGCTGGGCTGCACAGCAGACCTCTTTGGGGCCGCTTCGCTGCCCAGCGGGAGCAAGCTCCATCGCCACAAAGACAATTTACATACGCAGCAACATCTTCCACGCACGGTTCTGATACACCGCAATCGCCTGCTGCTTGCGTGCATCCAGCGACTCTTCGGTGATCGGCTCGTTTGCCAATTGAGCAAGCTGCTTGAGCTCACCATACAGGCGATCGATTTCCGGGATCTCCAGCACGCCACGGGCGTGGTGCAGCCAGGACTGGATGCGCTCGATGCGCGGCAATTGCTCGGCCAGGTCTTCCGGCTGTTGCTGATAGCGCTGCAGTTGCAAGGACGTGGCTTCCTCGCCGAGCAAGCGCGGTAACCAGCTGCCCAACTGTGCAGCGCCCTGGCGATTGCCACGCACGTTACGATCGGCAGCCCAGGTGCGGGCCAGCAACCAGCGCGAAGTGTTCAGGGAAAACAGGCCCCAGCGCGGATCTTCGAGTTCTTCGAGGAACTGCTCCGGCGCTGCTTTGCGCACGTCTTCGTCATCCAGACCGGCCAGCACCAGCGGGCGCCAGTCTTCGAGCAAGGCGTCGAGTGCAACCCGCAGATCGTGCGTCGACTGACGCGGCGCGGCCTGGCCGAGGCTGCTCAGCAGGGCGCGCAATTCGGCGAGGTTTTCTACCCAATCCTGCAACAGGCGCCAGTGGCCGTTGAAGCGGTACTGCTCGGCCAGTCGCTGGCTGCTGCTGAGCAAGTGCCAGCTCAGCGCGGCGAACGCGTCGTCCAGCGGTGTTTCGGCAGTGATCTGTGGCGCTGGCAGGCTCAAGGAATAGCTGTTGGCGTCGTACAAGCGATAACCGCGCTCGGCCTTGCTGATGTCACATGGCATCAGCGCCAGGGTCGCGGCCAGTTCGGCGGCCAGTTCCAGCAGGGCGGCCGGCTCGCCTTCGCGCAGCTCCAGCTCCAGCTCGCAGATTTCTTCTTTTTGTTTGCCGACAATCACGTGGCCCAGGTCCAGCGCGGCTTCGATGACCACTTTGGTCTTGCCACGGCCCCAGGCGATTTCAGCGCGTTCGCGGACGAAATCGGTGGTGAAGATCGGCTTCAGGGTTTTCTTGTCGAGCTCGGCCAATTCTTCCGGCCAGCATTCGCCGTCGAGTTTTTTCACGTCGAGCTTGGCTTTGGGCAGGTTCCAGTCGTATTCGTTACGCTCGGACAAACCGGCAACGCTCTGGCCACGGGTTTTCAACGTCTGAATCACTTCTTCGCCATCGCGGCGCAGGCGCAAGGCAACCTTGGCGCGGGCCAGGTCGCGCTCAGGCGTGTCGAAGTACTGGTTCATCAGTTCACGGCGTTCCCAGCCACTTTTGTTGCGTTTTTTCAGCAATGGATGCTCGCGCAGGGCGGCGAGGGTTTCGCGGCTGACGCGGAGTTTGATTTCAGTTTCTTTTTGCATGGCCGGAAAATCCAGAATCGGGAGCGCAGCCAGGGGAATGTGTGGCTGCCAAGGCCGTGCAGTGTACAGGACTGAGAGAAGGTAGGGTCTGTTGACGCTTGGTGACAACCACGGCTCCGTCGAGGCCCTCACCCGGTGTCAACAGGCCTGACCAGCTCTGCGGCGGTTTATTCCTGTCGCCGGATGGTTCTATGATGGTCTTCAATTCGGGAGTTGGAGTCAGCGATGCCTTTGCCATCCATGAAAGATCAGTTCGCTGCGCTGATCGCCGCACCGTCCGTCAGCTGTACACAGGCCAGCCTCGATCAGAGCAACCGGCCGGTGATCGATCTGCTGGCGAGCTGGCTGGGTGACCTCGGTTTTGCCTGCGATATCCAGCAGGTCAGCCCCGGTAAATTCAATCTGCTCGCCAGTTATGGCTCCGGCCCCGGCGGGCTGGTGCTGGCCGGTCACAGTGACACCGTGCCGTTCGATGGCGCCTTGTGGCAAACCGATCCGCTGAAGCTGACCGAGGTGGACGGCCGCTGGGTCGGTCTGGGCAGTTGCGACATGAAGGGTTTTTTTGCGCTGGCGATCGAAGCTGTCCTGCCTCTGCTCGATCAACCTTTCAAGCAGCCGCTGCTGATTCTCGCGACGTGTGACGAAGAGAGCTCGATGTCCGGTGCTCGTGCATTGGCCGAGGCTGGCCGGCCGCTGGGTCGAGCGGCGGTAATCGGCGAGCCGACCGGGCTCAAGCCGATCCGCATGCACAAAGGCATCATGATGGAGCGCATCGACATCCTCGGTCAGAGCGGCCATTCCTCCGATCCGCGCCTGGGCCACAGCGCGCTCGAAGCCATGCACGATGCCATCGGAGAGCTGCGCGGCTTGCGGCTGTTGTGGCAACGCGAATTTCGCAATCCACAGTTCGGCGTGCCGATGCCGACGATGAATTTTGGCTGCATTCATGGTGGTGACAACCCTAACCGTATCTGCGGGCAATGCTCGCTGGAGTTTGATCTGCGACCTTTGCCGGGCATGGATCCGAATGCCTTGCGCGCCGAGATTCTGCAGAAGCTCAAACCGGTTGCCGAACGGCATCAGGTGAAGATCGATTACGCACCGCTGTTCCCCGAAGTGCCGCCGTTCGAGCAGGCCGAGGACGCCGAACTGGTGCGGGTCGCGGAAAAGCTCACCGGCCATCGCGCCGAAGCAGTGGCGTTCGGCACCGAAGCGCCTTATCTTCAGAGCCTTGGCTGCGAAACCCTGGTGCTCGGCCCCGGCGATATCGCCTGTGCTCACCAGCCGGGGGAATACCTCGAAATGTCACGTTTGCAGCCTACGGTGCATCTACTACGGCAACTGATTGAACATTACTGCCTGACGCCGGCAACAACGCGACACAACCTGTAGGAGCCGGCTTGCTGGCGATGAACGATGACGCGGCCTATCTGATGATCTGCAGCGTTTGCATCGCCAGCAAGCCGGCTCCTACAGGTATAAATTGCAGACGTCCCAACCCGTATTCATGAGGAGAGCGCGCGTGTCGCCAAGCCTGTTCCGACGATAACCATCAGCCCGCTGTGCGTTTCCCGTTTCGCCCATTTTTTGGCTGCTATTTATTACAGGCCCTGGTTCATGCCCGAATACGTTAACTGGCTTCGTCACGCTTCGCCCTACATCAACGCTCACCGCGATTGCACCTTCGTCGTCATGCTGCCCGGCGATGGTGTCGAGCATCCCAATTTTGGCAACATCGTCCACGATCTCGTGCTGCTGCACAGTCTGGGCGTGCGGCTGGTGCTGGTGCACGGTTCCCGCCCGCAGATTGAAACCCGCCTCGCCGCGCGCGGGCTGACCCCGCATTACCACCACGGCATGCGCATCACCGATGCCGCGACGCTTGAGTGCGTGATCGATGCGGTCGGGCAACTGCGCATCGCTATCGAGGCGCGCCTGTCGATGGACATGGCTGCATCGCCCATGCAGGGCTCACGACTGCGGGTGGCCAGCGGCAACCTGGTGACGGCGCGGCCGATCGGTGTGCTGGAAGGCGTGGATTATCACCACACCGGCGAAGTGCGCCGGGTCGACCGCAAGGGCATCAATCGTCTGCTCGACGAGCGCTCCATCGTCCTCTTGTCGCCGCTGGGTTACTCGCCGACCGGCGAGATTTTCAACCTCGCCTGCGAGGACGTCGCCACACGTGCAGCTATTGATCTGGGCGCGGACAAGCTGCTGCTGTTCGGCGCTGATCCGGGCCTGATCGACGAAAACGGTCGTCTGGTTCGCGAGCTGCGTCCGCAGCAGGTGCCGGCGCATCTGCAGCGTCTGGGCAGCAACTATCAGGCCGAGCTGCTGGATGCGGCTGCCGAGGCCTGCCGTGGGGGCGTGGCGCGCAGTCATATCGTTAGTTACGCCGAAGACGGGGCGCTGCTGACCGAGCTGTTCACGCGCGACGGCGGCGGTACGCTGGTGGCGCAGGAGCAGTTTGAAGTGGTCCGGGAAGCGGCGATTGAAGACGTCGGCGGATTGCTCGATCTGATCAGCCCGCTGGAAGAGCAGGGCATTCTGGTGCGACGGTCCCGCGAGGTGCTGGAACGTGAGATCGAGCAGTTCAGTGTGGTCGAACGTGAAGGCATGATCATTGCCTGCGCGGCGCTGTATCAGATTGCCGATTCGGATGCCGGCGAGCTGGCGTGCCTGGCGGTGAATCCGGAATACCGGCACGGCGCGCGGGGTGATGTGTTGCTCGAGCGCATCGAAAGCCGTGCCCGGGCGCAAGGCTTGAACACCTTGTTCGTGCTGACGACGCGCACCGCTCACTGGTTCCGCGAGCGCGGTTTCGTGCCGAGCAGCGTCGAGCGTCTGCCGTCGGCACGGGCGTCGCTGTACAACTATCAGCGTAATTCGAAGATCTTCGAAAAGACGCTTTAGTTTGTGGGCTTGTGGCCTTTGTTTTGTGATCTGTGGTGAGGGGGCTTGCCCCCGTCGGGCTGCGTAGCAGCCCTGAAGCCTGCAGAACCCAGCAGGGGGCAAGCTCCCTCGCCGTAGGTGTTCATCCTGCCTCCATCTTTCCCTGCTCCCTCAAAAACTTCGACGTCTCGCCAATCGCCGCCTCTCCCGTGCCACCCTCCAGCAAAGCGCTGGTTTTCCTGTGCCTCTGTTAGCCCCCGGTGTGGTTCGCCGCGCGCGCAGGAAATGACAGTGAGAGCGATACAAAAACTGTAACAATTGGT
This sequence comes from Pseudomonas sp. Ant30-3, assembly GCF_000690905.1. Classification (GTDB taxonomy): domain Bacteria; phylum Pseudomonadota; class Gammaproteobacteria; order Pseudomonadales; family Pseudomonadaceae; genus Aquipseudomonas. Next base: position 4,679 of record NZ_JMCL01000096.1, read on the forward strand.
CTGGATAGTGCGCGTCTGGTGGTCATGGAGCCTGTCCCTGGATTAATTTCGCCTAAAGCAAATCGATCTAAAAAAAGACCAGTAATACCCCTTAGGAATTAGCTTTCGAGTGAGGCGCCCCCTGGCGAATCCACCGGGTCTATTCCGAAACGGTATGAAAAACCAAACGGCCAAATCATTTGGTGCAGATTCGATAAAACCAGTCAGCAGCTGCCCCCAAATCCGGGGATTAGACTATGGTCGTAGACGTACATAGTTACGATTGACTTACGAGTCACGGTGCGGCGCTAATCAAACATCTTAGGAATCCGGGGCGCATGACTCCGGACCAAGAACACAAGAATTAGAAACGAGAGGAGCTTGATAATGAATAAGTCCACCTTGGCCCTGGCCGTGGCCGTAGGGGTTATGGCGCAGCAGGCAGGCGCCGCCGGTTTCATCGAAGACAGTAAGGCGACAGTCAGTTCGCGGACCATGTATTTCAACGCTGATAACCGTGATGGCGGGGCGGATCAGCGTGAGACTGCGCAGGGTTTCAAATTCGATTACCTGTCCGGCTTCACCCAAGGTGTCGTTGGTTTCGGTTTTGACGCACAGGCGCTGGTTGGGATTTACCTGGGTGGCGATAACAAGCATACGTACCCGAGTTCATTCTTCCCGAGTGAGTCCGGCAATTCAGCTGCCGATTCATGGAGCCGAGTGAACGGTAACGTCAAGGCGCGCTTCTCCAAGACTGAAGCCCACTATGGCGGCGCTCTGCAGCCTAATATGCCGATCCTGGTAGCGAATGACAGCCGTTTGCTGCCGCAGACCTTTGAAGGTGGCACCATCACCTCGAAGGAAATTGACAACGTGACATTCAACGTTGGTCAGTTGGAGCATGCATCGGGTCGCGCTTCCTCCAACTCGACGGGTCTGTCGGTGGCGGGTGCAACTCAAGAAAGCAATCAGTTCCGTTACGCGGGTGCTGACTGGAAGGTTACTAAAGAACTTACGCTGCAGGCCTACCACTCCAACCTGGAAAATTTCTACAAGCAGACCTTCCTCGGTTTGACTCACGTTTACCCGATTGCTGCCAATCAGTCCTTCAAGACTGACCTGCGCTATTTCGACAGCAGTTCCGATGGCAAAAACGGCGACGCTGGCTACGCGTTCAGCAACAACGGTGGGTATGCGAAGAACACCGGCGAAGTCGACAACAAAACCTGGAGTGCGATCTTCACGTACACGCTCGGCGGAAGTGCTTTCCTGTTGGGCCACCAACAGGTCGGGGATGATGGCGGATTCGTTTATATGAACCAAGGCAGTGTGACCAACGATGGTGGTCGTAGTGAGGAAGCGGGCGGTGCGAGCTTCTACCTGTTCACTGACGCCATGATCAACGGCTTCGTTCGTGCCGGTGAGAACACTACTTTCGGTCAATACACTTACGACTTCGCAGCTTTGGGTGTTCCAGGCCTGAAGGCATCGGCCGCTTACTTGCGCGGCGACGATATCAAATCGCGGACTGTTGGCGGTCCGGATGCCACCGAGTGGGAACGTGACCTGCGTGTGGATTACGTGATTCAGACAGGCGCATTGAAAGGCTTCGGGACCACGGTCCGTCACGGCACCTATCGCGGCGACGCTGTCGGCATCGCCGATGCGGATCAGACCCGTCTGATCTTCAACTACACCTACAGCTTCCTGTAAATACCACAAGAGAAGCCCCGCCCGCCGGTGGGGCTTTTTTTCGCCTGCAATTCCATATATCCAGAATAGAGGAATGTCTAATTTTTTATTCTTTTTAGTTTGTCGCGGACAATTCTAAAGTGAGCCTCGTCCGCGGCTCAGGAGTGAGTCCACGACTCAATATCCACACCTTTCACTTTTCATGGTTCAGAAACTGACACCAAGGCCGATACCCCTGTCCGGGCGTGCTAGAGCGGTGCAACCCGGTATTCCGAAAGGAAATGAAAAATGCTGACATAGATTTTTTTGGGTTTATTATGCGCGCCCACTCAGATGGCTGGCCCTTGGCTACATGGGCACAGGGGCTGTGCGCTCATTGCGCGAATCAGGATTCGGGGCACTCGACCCCGGACCGGTTACTCAAGAATTAGAAAACGATAGGAGCGAAACACATGAACAAGTCCACCTTGGCCCTGGCTGTGGCCGTAGGGGTTATGGCGCAGCAGGCAAGCGCCGCCGGTTTTATCGAAGACAGCAAGGCCACGTTGGGGTTGCGTAACTTCTACATCAATTCCGATAACCGTGATGGCGCGGCGGGCACTCCTGCCAGCCGGACAAATGGTGTCCAGAGCAAAAGCGAAGAATGGGGCCAAGGCTTTGACCTGCGGTTCACTTCGGGTTACACACAAGGCACCGTCGGTTTCGGTATCGACGCGATTGGCCTGCTGGGCGTGCGCCTGGATTCAGGTGGCGGTACAAACGGGGCCACCGCAACTTCTTATGGCGGCATTGTTTTCCCTAGCGAGTCCAACGGTGAAGCAGTTGATAACTTCTCCAGCCTGGGCCTGACGGCAAAAGCCAAGATCTCCCAGACCGAACTGAAACTGGGTACCTTGCAGCCGAAAAATCCGGTAATCGCAACCAATGACGGTCGTCTGCTGCCACAAACCTGGCAGGGTGGCCAGATCACTTCCGGGGAGATCAAGGACCTTACGCTGGTCGGTGGTCAGATCGAACACGTGAAGGGACGTAACTCCAGCAACAACGAGCAACTGTCTATCGGTGGTGCAAACCCGCGTATAGCCAACAGCAACAAGTTCATGTACGCCGGTGGTGACTACAAAATCACTAAAGACCTGACGGCTCAGTACTACTACGGCAACCTGGAAGATTTCTACAAGCAACACTTCCTGGGTCTGGTGCACAACTGGGCAATCGGTCCGGGCGTGCTGAAGTCTGGTCTTCGTTACTTCAACAGCTCCGATGACGGGGCTAACGGCAATACGCCCGCCTATTACAGCAACGGTAACTACACCGGTATGCAGAGTGGTAAAGGCAAGGTCGACAACAATCTGTACAGCGGCCTATTCCTGTACACCGTTGCCGGTCACACCTTTGGTGGTGGTTATCAGGTCAGCAATGGCAGCAGCGACTTCCCTTGGTTGAACCAGGGCGACGGTTCGTCGAACTACACCATCACCGACATGCAAATCCAGAAGTTCGGCCGTGCGGGCGAGCGCACCTGGCAAGCACGTTACTCGTATGACTTCGCCAAGGTCGGCCTGCCAGGTTTGACCGCCGGTATGGTGTACCTGCGTGGCGACAATATCGACACTGTGGGTAGCAACGGCGCCGAGAATGGTTCCGGTCGTTCCGAGTGGGAGCGCGACCTGACGGTAGCTTACGTCGTTCCAGCAGGTCCGTTGAAGAACGTCGGCTTCATGTGGAAGAACGCTACATGGCGCAACGACATTCCAGGTCAACGCGACCAGGATGAAAACCGCCTGATCCTCAGCTACTCGATCCCGCTGTTGTAACAGCACTCGCGTACCGCTGTAGAAAGCCCCGCCCGGCATAAGCCTGGCGGGGCTTTTTGCTATCTGCGCCGCGATAAACGCACTGCTGGATCTTCCCTGAAGGCCTGACCACGCCGGGCGCAACGCCACGGAATGCTGCAAGTCGCCGCTTCGACGGCCTTTTTTATGAGCGGAATACAGTAAAACGCATAGTCCATAAACGAATAACCAAATGAATAAATATGATTTATAGATATATTAATCCCCTGTTAAGGTCTTCCCATCAAAGCGAGATCGCACACTGCGAATCGCCTGCACCGTTCAAGGAATATCTGAATGCTGGTCGTCTCACTCGGTGGCAGTCCCAGTCAACGCTCCCGCTCCGGGGTGCTGCTGGAGCGCTCGCAACGCTGGTTGCAGGAGCAAGGTGTGGAAGTGGTCAGTTACCGGATACGGGACTTCCCGGCCGAAGACTTGCTGCACGCACGCTTCGACAGCCCGAAAGTCATCGACCTGCTGCAACAGATCGAAAATGCCGACGGCGTGGTGATTGCCACGCCGGTCTACAAGGCCTCGTTCTCCGGTGCTCTGAAGACTTTGCTGGACTTGCTGCCTGAACGCGCTCTGGCGCACAAAGTGGTTTTGCCCATCGCCACTGGCGGCAGCATCGCCCACATGCTGGCAGTCGATTACGCGCTCAAACCGGTGCTGTCGGCGTTGAAAGCTCAGGAAATGCTCCAAGGAATTTTCGCCGTCGACAGCCAGATCGCTTATGGCGAAGGCAGTGCCCAGGCGCAACTGGCGCCGGAGCTGGAACAGCGCCTGAATGAATACCTGGAGCTGTTCTTCAGCGCCATGGCCCGACGCCCGAAACCGCTTGATCCGAATGTGTTGAACGAACGTTTGTTGAGTGCCCGCTGGAGTATTTGAGCCAGCATTCAAGCCACACCCGAATTTGAAATACTCACCTTACTCGCTCGCTAACGGGCAAGCAGGTGCAGCCAATACCCAACTGCAAAAAGGAGAGCGCTATGCGCACTGTCATTTTGCGTCGTGGTCTGGTCGCTCTGTTTGCTGCGGCTGTGTCCTTCGGCGTCATTACTCAAGCTCAGGCCGAGACGTTGCGAATCGGTTATCAGAAGTACGGCACCCTGGTACTGCTCAAAGCCAAAGGCACGCTGGAAAAACGTCTCGCCGCGCAAGGCGTGGACGTCAAATGGACAGAGTTCCCCGGCGGCCCGCAGTTGCTTGAAGGCCTGAACGTCGGCTCCATCGATTTTGGCGTCACCGGCGAAACGCCTCCGGTGTTTGCCCAGGCGGCTGGCGCCGATCTGCTCTACGTCGCTTACGAACCGCCGGCGCCGCACAGTGAAGCGATCCTGGTGCCGAAGGATTCACCGATCAAATCGGTGCAAGACCTCAAAGGCAAAAAAGTCGTCCTGAACAAAGGCTCCAACGTGCATTACCTGCTGGTGCGGGCGCTGGAACAGGCCGGCCTCAAATACAGCGACATCCAGACCGTTTTCCTGCCACCCGCCGACGCGCGTGCTGCCTTTGAACGTGGCAGCGTAGACGCCTGGGTCATCTGGGACCCATACCAGGCGGCTGCCGAACAGCAGCTGCAAGCGCACACCCTGCGCGATGGCAAAGGCATCGTCGATAACCATCAGTTCTACCTCGCGACCAAACCCTACGCGCAGAAAAATCCTCAGGTGATCAAGGCTCTCGTGGAAGAAGTGCGCGCCGTCGGCGAGTGGTCCCAGGCCAATCCCGAAGATGTGACCCAACAGGTCGCGCCACTACTCGGCCTGCCAGTAGACATCACCCGGACCTCGGTGAAACGCCAGGCCTTCGGTGCCTTGTTCCTGACCCCGGAAGTAGTCGCCGCGCAGCAGAAAATCGCTGACAGCTTCTACCAGCTCAAGCTGATTCCCAAGCCGCTCAGCATCAAAGACGTGATCTGGTCGCCACCGGCCGCCGTTGCCCAAAGCTCAGCAACCAAAGCTCAGTAACCAAAGCTCAGTAACCAAAGCTCCGTAACCAAAGCCCCGACATTCGATTTCCCAAGGAGACCACTCCATGAGCCTCAATATTTTCTGGTTTCTGCCTACCCACGGTGATGGCCATTACCTCGGTACATCAGAGGGCGCGCGCGCCGTCGACCACGGTTACCTGCAACAGATCGCGCAAGCGGCGGATCGCCTCGGTTTTGGCGGGGTGTTGATTCCCACGGGCCGCTCCTGCGAAGACTCGTGGCTGGTTGCCGCGTCGCTGATCCCGGTGACCCAGCGCTTGAAGTTTCTGGTCGCGTTGCGTCCCGGGATCATTTCCCCGACGGTCGCTGCGCGGCAAGCGGCCACGCTGGATCGCCTGTCCGGTGGCCGCGCACTGTTCAACCTGGTCACCGGTGGTGATCCGGAAGAACTGGCCGGCGACGGTTTGTTTCTGACTCACGAAGAACGTTATCAAGCCTCGGTGGAATTCACCCGCATCTGGCGCCGCGTGCTCGAAGGTGAAACCGTCGATTATGACGGGCAGCACATCAGCGTGAAAGGCGCCAAGCTGCTCTATCCGCCGATCCAGCAACCGCGTCCGCCGCTGTACTTTGGCGGCTCTTCGGAAGCGGCGCAGGATCTGGCGGCGGAACAAGTGGAAATGGTCCTCACCTGGGGCGAACCGCCCGCCGCCGTCGCGGAGAAAATCCAACAGGTGCGTGCCAAAGCCGCCAGGCTCGGTCGCACCGTGCGCTTCGGGATTCGTCTGCACGTGATCGTTCGTGAAACCAATGCCGAAGCCTGGCAAGCGGCGGATCGGCTGATCTCACATCTGGATGACGACACCATCGCCCGCGCCCAGGCTTCGCTGGCGCGTTTCGATTCGGTCGGCCAGCAGCGCATGGCGGCGCTGCATGGTGGCAGCCGCGACAACCTCGAAGTCAGCCCCAACTTGTGGGCCGGTGTCGGCCTGGTGCGCGGTGGGGCTGGTACGGCATTGGTCGGCGATGGCCCGACTGTGGCCGCTCGCGTGAAGGAATACGCAGACCTGGGCATCGACACCTTCATCTTCTCCGGTTATCCACACCTGGAAGAGTCTTACCGGGTCGCCGAGCTGCTGTTTCCGCACCTCGACATCGAGCGCCCGCAGTTGCCCGAAGGCGCCAACTACGTCAGCCCGTTCGGTGAGATGGTCGCCAACGACATTCTTCCCAAAGCCGCGTCGCAGAGCTGAGGCGCGTCATGAAGAAAATCACTCACAGCCTTGCGCCCTGGGCGTTGCCGGTTTTGCTGTTGGCGGTGTGGCAGCTGTCGGTGTCGGCGGGCTGGCTGTCGACACGGATTCTGCCGGCGCCGATCGCCGTGATTGAAGCCGGCCTCAGCCTGGTACAGAGCGGTGAAATCTGGACGCATCTGGCGATCAGTGGCTGGCGTGCGGCGCTGGGTTTCGTCATTGGCGGCAGCATCGGCCTGGTGCTGGGTTTCATCACCGGCCTGTCGAAATGGGGCGAGCGCCTGCTCGACAGTTCAGTGCAGATGATCCGCAATGTGCCGCACCTGGCGCTGATTCCGCTGGTGATTTTGTGGTTCGGCATCGACGAGTCGGCGAAGATTTTTCTGGTGGCGCTGGGCACGTTGTTTCCGATCTACCTCAACACCTATCACGGCATTCGCAATGTTGATCCGGCGCTGGTGGAGATGGCCCGCAGTTACGGCTTGTCCGGATACAGCCTGTTCCGCCAAGTGATTTTGCCGGGTGCGCTGCCGTCGATCCTGGTCGGTGTACGTTTCGCCTTGGGCTTTATGTGGTTGACGTTGATCGTCGCGGAAACCATTTCCGCGAGTTCAGGCATCGGCTATCTGGCCATGAATGCCCGAGAGTTTCTACAGACGGATGTGGTGGTGCTGGCGATTCTTCTGTACGCGGTGCTCGGCAAGCTGGCCGACCTCGCGGCCCGTGGTCTGGAGCGTGTCTGGTTGCGCTGGCATCCGGCGTATCAGGTTGCCAAAGGAGGTGTCGCATGACGGCTCAACAACCTCCACGCCTGTTGCGCGGAATACCGCTGGCGGTACGCAAACTGCAGAAAACCTTTGGCTCGCGGCAGGTGTTGCGCGGCATCGACCTGCACATTCCGGCTGGCCAATTCGTGGCCGTGGTCGGCCGCAGCGGTTGCGGCAAAAGCACTTTGCTGCGTTTGCTCGCGGGGCTCGATACACCGACTGGCGGTGAATTGCTGGCGGGCTCTGCAGCGTTGACCGAAGCACGCGAAGACACGCGGCTGATGTTTCAGGAAGCGCGGCTACTGCCGTGGAAAAAAGTCATCGACAACGTCGGTCTCGGCTTGTCCGGTAACTGGCGGCCGCAAGCGCTGGAAGCGCTGGAATCGGTAGGTTTGGCGGATCGCGCCAACGAGTGGCCGGCCGCACTCTCCGGTGGGCAGAAGCAACGAGTGGCGCTGGCCCGCGCACTGATTCATCAGCCGCGTTTGCTACTGCTGGACGAGCCCTTGGGCGCGCTGGATGCGCTGACCCGAATTGAAATGCAGCAGCTGATCGAGCGGCTCTGGCAAAAGCACGGTTTTACCGTGTTGCTGGTGACCCACGACGTCAGTGAAGCGGTGGCGATTGCCGATCGGGTAATCCTGATCGAAGAGGGCGAAGTCGGCCTCGACTTGCAGGTGGAACTGCCGCGCCCCCGAGCGCGTGGCTCTCATCGACTGGCGACGCTGGAAACCGAAGTCCTCAACCGCGTCCTCGCATTACCTGGCCAACCGCCGGAACCGGAACCTGTTTCACCCTTGCCCACGCAGTTGCGTTGGGCGCAATAACTCAATCATCCAACGACGGGAATCAACATCATGACGATCAAAGCCATTAACGTTCGGAACCAGTTCAAAGGCCACATCAAGGAAATCGTGCTGGGTGACGTGCTCTCGGAAATCGACGTGCAGACCGCCTCCGGCATCGTCACTTCGGTGATCACCACGCGCTCGGTGAAGGAGCTGGATTTGGTGGTCGGGAGTGAGGTGATTGCGTTTGTGAAATCCACCGAGGTGTCGATCGCCAAGTTGTGATTCATGCGCCGCCTATAGCCCCGAACGGCACAAGCCTTTCGGGGTTTTTTTATGCGTGTGAACAGGTCATGTCAGCGGTGCGGCCATCGCGAGCAGGCTCGCTCCCACAGGGTTTTTTGTCGTACTCAAATGCTTTGTTCGCCGAAGATCCACTGTGGGAGCGAGCCTGCTCGCGATGAGGCCGTAGGAGCCGCCACGCAGATCAGGTTGAAACCGTGCGCTTTGGCAGATACGGCGGCAGGTAGAGCCCAAGGTAAGCATCAAACACCCGCATCCCTTCTTCAGCCATGCGTGGCGTAATCTGCCCGCGCTGTTGCACCGAACGTGCATACACCCGATCGCCCAGTTCCATGGCCAGCGCGAACACATCGACATCGGTCGGCAGTTTCGGCAGTTCGAAATGGTGATCGAACAGCTTGTGCATCAAATCACCCAGTTCAATGTCGTGCTGACGGTCGGCCTGGGTCACTTCGGTCAAGCCGTGCTGGGCGAGGATCAACTGGCGGGCGGCGGCATCTTCGTCGTAGATCGCCAGCATGCGCTGTTCGACCAGGCGCGACAGGTCGTGCCAGTTGCGCAGGGCATCGTGGTCGATGGGCGCTTGCAGGCAGGCGCGGAAAGCGCCATGGACGTCGGCGGTCAGCGCTTCGAGCAGGGCTGGAACGCTGGCGAAGAAGTGGTAGACGGAGGAGGGCGGAATCTCCGCGCGCTCGGCGACGCTGTAGATCGACAGGCTGGCTACGCCCTCGGTTGCCAGCAGCGTGCGCGCGGCGTCGAGTATCGAATCGATCCGCGCCTGACTGCGGGCGCGGGGTTTGCGAACGGTGGCGATGCGCGTCATTGGAGACTCCTGCGGGGGCAGCGGGCATTGTACGCAGAGCGCAGAGATGTTCCACATCCCCTGTGCCGAGGGTGGTCTTTGTGGTGAGGGGGTCCACCTGTGGCGAGGGGGTTTACCTGTGGCGAGGGGGTTTACCCCCGTTTGGCTGCGCAGCAGCCCCAAAGCCAGTCAATGAGGTATGCCTGACCCGACTGTATTGGGCATAAAAGGGAGTCCTTCGGCCTCCAGCGGGGTGGTGCGGCATTCCGATAAACCCCCTCACCACAGGGTTCGTGCCAACCGTAAGAACACGGAAAATCAGCCAGCCATAAAAAACGCCGCAGGCTGTGAGGCCGGCGGCGTTTTTTTTACTGCACCCGCTTACACGGTATGCAGGTACCAGTTGTACTCAAGGTCGGAGATGGAGTGCTCGAACTCCTCCAGCTCACTTTCCTTGCAGGCCACAAAGATATCGATGTATTTCGGATCGATGTATTTGGCCATGACTTCGCTGTCGTCCAGCTCGCGCAGTGCATCGCGCAGGTTGTTCGGCAGGCTTTGCTCGTTCTGCTCGTAGCTGTTGCCTTCCACCGGTGCGCCCGGCTCGATCTTGTTGGTCAAGCCGTGGTGCACGCCTGCCAGAACCGAAGCCATCAGCAGATACGGGTTGGCGTCAGCGCCGGCCACACGGTGCTCGATACGCACAGCGTCCGAGGAACCGGTCGGCACGCGGATCGCCACAGTGCGGTTGTCCAGACCCCAGCACGGCGAGTTCGGCACGTAGAACTGTGCGCCGAAACGACGGTAGGAGTTGACGTTAGGGCAGAGGAAAGCCATCTGCGCGGGCAGGGTCTCGAGCACACCGCCGATCGCGTGACGCAGCGCGGCGTTCTGCTCGGGATCCTCGCTGGCAAAAATATTTTTGCCTTCTTTATCAAGAATCGAAATGTGTACGTGCAGACCATTGCCGGCCTGGCCCGGGTACGGCTTGGCCATGAAAGTGGTATCCATTTCATGGTCGTAGGCAATGTTCTTGATCAGACGCTTGAGCAGTACCGCGTAGTCGCACGCCTTGATCGGGTCGGCGACGTGGTGCAGGTTCACTTCGAACTGCGCCGGGGCACTTTCCTTGACGATCGCGTCCGCCGGGATGCCTTGCTCTTTCGCACCTTCCAGGATGTCCTGGAGGCAGTCGACGTATTCGTCGAGGTCGTCGATCAGGTAGACCTGTGTCGAATGCGGGCGTTTTCCGGATACAGGCGAGCGTGGCGGCTGCGGACGACCGTTCACGTTTTCCTGGTCGATCAGGTAAAACTCCAGCTCGAACGCAGCGCAGATGGTCAGGCCCATCTCGTCGAACTTGCGGACTACATTGGCCAGCACTTCCCGCGGGTCAGCAAAGAACGGCTGGCCTTCGAGTTCGTGCATGGTCATCAACAGTTGCGCGGTAGGGCGCTTCTGCCAAGGCTCATTGCAGAGGGTGTCCGGGATTGGATAGCAGATTCGGTCAGCATCGCCGATGTCCAGACCCAGGCCGGTGCTTTCCACCGTCGAGCCATTGATATCCAGAGCAAATAGGGAGGCCGGCAGGTTGATGCCTTTCTCGTAAACCTTGTGGAGACTGGTGCGTTCGATGCGCTTGCCGCGCACCACACCATTCATATCCGCAATCAGAAGGTCAACGTACAGAACCTCAGGATGTTCCTTAAGGAACGCGTTCGCTTCGTTAAGCTGAACGGCACGCGGGGGTACCGACATGATGCAACACCTTTGTTGTTAAAAATATCAATCATTGATCTCTTCGGGTTTCAGTCAACCCGAACGGCATGCCGAAGTCAAGCGAGGCCGTTTTTGCCCTAAAAAAGCGCTCACGAGGCTTTTTTGAGGCACTTTGGGGCGTTTTTATGCCCTTGAGCGCTTTGCCGGCCGCGGGCTTGAGCGGGCCGTGTTGTATTTTTTACGGGGGTGTTGTGTAAAAAAATGAACAAGGCTAAGCTCCGATTCAAACCCATAACAGCAATAATACCGGGGTGCTTCATGTCTCGCCTGCCGTTAATCGGCGTCACCACCTGCCCGCCGCAGACCTTTCTGCCGGCAGCGTCCGATATTCTGGACGGGCTCTATGGCAGTCTGTTGACCGGCGCTTCTTCCAATATAGAACTCTTTCTTGAGTGCGGCTCGGCCAATGCGTCGTGTGCCGCTCATGATTCTGCACGCGCAAAGCCTACAATGCCTGCCCACGCCACTGTCGAGGCGGGTATTCGTGCGCGGCAACGACAGTGGCAATCTGGACCATGCGACGCCCACGCGTCAAACAACGCCTGACTCCCAAGAGTCAGGAAACTCAGCCTAAGAGGCATTTATGAGTAACAACCTCGACCAGCTCACCGATTGGTTGAAAGACCGCAAGATCACAGAAGTCGAATGCATGATCGCCGACTTGACCGGGATCACCCGGGGCAAGATTTCGCCGACCAACAAATTCATTGCCGAGAAAGGCATGCGCCTGCCCGAGAGCGTTCTGTTGCAGACCGTGACCGGCGACTATGTCGAAGACGACATCTATTACGAACTGCTCGACCCGGCCGACATCGACATGATCTGCCGCCCCGACCAGAACGCAGTGTACATGGTGCCCTGGTCCATCGAGCCGACCGCGCAGGTGATCCACGACGCTTACGACAAGCAGGGCAACCCGATCGAGCTGTCGCCGCGCAACGTCTTGAAGAAAGTCCTGAAACTCTATGCCGACAAAGGCTGGCAGCCCATCGTGGCGCCGGAAATGGAGTTTTACCTGACCAAACGCAGTGACGACCCGGACTACCCGCTGCAGCCGCCGATTGGCCGTTCCGGTCGTCCGGAAACGGGCCGCCAGTCGTTCTCGATCGAGGCGGCGAACGAGTTCGACCCGCTGTTCGAAGATGTCTATGACTGGTGCGAATTGCAGGAGCTGGATCTCGACACACTGATCCACGAGGACGGCACGGCGCAGATGGAAATCAACTTCCGTCACGGCGATGCCCTGTCCCTGGCCGACCAGATCCTGATCTTCAAACGCACCATGCGCGAAGCGGCGCTCAAGCATAACGTCGCGGCGACGTTCATGGCCAAACCCATGACCGGCGAGCCGGGCAGCGCGATGCATCTGCACCAGAGCATCATCAGCATGGAGACCGGCAAAAACGTGTTCTCCAACGAAGACGGGACCATGAGTCAGCTGTTCCTGCACCACATTGGTGGCTTGCAGAAACTGATCCCGGAACTGCTGCCGCTGTTCGCGCCCAACGTCAACTCGTTCCGCCGCTTCCTGCCGGACACCTCGGCACCGGTGAACGTCGAATGGGGCGAAGAAAACCGTACCGTGGGCCTCCGGGTCCCGGATGCCGGGCCGCAGAATCGTCGCGTGGAAAACCGCCTGCCGGGCGCCGACGCCAACCCGTACCTGGCGATTGCCGCGAGCTTGCTCTGCGGCTACATCGGCATGGTCGAAGGGCTGAACCCAAGCGCACCGGTGGTGGGTCGTGGCTACGAGCGCCGCAATCTGCGCCTGCCGTTGACCATCGAAGACGCACTGGAACGGATGGAAAACAGCGCGACTGTCGAGAAGTACCTGGGCAAGAAATTCATCACTGGCTATGTCGCGGTCAAGCGGGCCGAGCATGAAAACTTCAAGCGCGTGATCAGTTCGTGGGAGCGGGAATTCCTGCTCTTCGCCGTCTGACACACCGGGCGCCGCCGCTGTCGGGCGGCGCTTTCACCTGATCTTTTTAGGAGAATTCGCATGACCAGCAATAATCCGCAAACCCGTGAATGGCAGACCCTGAGTAACGATCACCACCTGGCGCCGTTCAGCGATTTCAAGCAGCTGAAAGAAAAAGGCCCGCGCATCATCACCAGCGCCAAAGGTGTGTACCTCTGGGACAGCGAGGGCAACAAGATTCTCGACGGTATGGCCGGCCTGTGGTGTGTGGCGATCGGTTACGGTCGCGACGAACTGGCCGATGCCGCCAGCAAGCAGATGCGTGAATTGCCTTACTACAACCTGTTCTTCCAGACTGCTCACCCGCCGGTGCTGGAATTGGCCAAAGCCATTGCCGACATCGCGCCGCAAGGCATGAACCACGTGTTCTTCACCGGCTCCGGTTCCGAAGGCAACGACACCATGCTGCGCATGGTTCGCCACTACTGGGCGATCAAGGGCCAGCCGAACAAGAAAGTCATCATCAGCCGCAAGAACGGTTATCACGGTTCCACCGTGGCCGGCGCGAGCCTGGGTGGCATGACGTACATGCACGAGCAGGGCGATTTGCCGATCCCTGGCATCGTTCACATCGCGCAGCCGTACTGGTTCGCCGAAGGCGGCGACATGACGCCGGAAGAATTCGGCGTGTGGGCGGCCAATCAGCTGGAAGAGAAGATTCTCGAAGTCGGCGTGGATAACGTCGGTGCCTTTATTGCCGAGCCGATCCAGGGTGCCGGCGGCGTGATCATTCCGCCAGACACCTACTGGCCGCGCATCAAGGAAATCCTCGCCAAGTACGACATCCTGTTTGTCGCCGACGAAGTGATTTGTGGTTTCGGTCGCACCGGTGAGTGGTTTGGTACCGATTTCTACGACCTCAAGCCCGACATGATGACCATCGCCAAAGGCCTGACTTCCGGTTACATCCCGATGGGTGGCCTGATCGTGCGCGACGAGGTGGTCGCGGTGCTCAACGAGGGCGGCGATTTCAACCACGGTTTCACGTACTCCGGCCATCCCGTCGCTGCAGCAGTGGCGCTGGAAAACATCCGCATCATGCGCGATGAGAAAATTATCGAGCGCGTTAATACGGAGTCGGCACCCTATTTGCAAAAGCGTCTGCGGGAGCTGAACGATCACCCGTTGGTGGGGGAAGTGCGCGGGGTCGGCCTGCTGGGGGCCATTGAACTGGTTCAGGACAAGGCCACGCGCAAGCGTTACGAAGGCAAGGGTGTCGGCATGATTTGCCGCACGTTCTGCTTTGAAAACGGCCTGATCATGCGCGCCGTCGGCGACACCATGATCATTGCTCCGCCGCTGGTGATTACCAAGGCTGAAATCGATGAACTGGTGACCAAGGCACGCAAGTGTCTGGACCTGACGCTAAGTGCGTTGCAGGGCTAAGTGCTAGGCTCTGAGCGAAGTGCGATGCGCGCATTTCGCTCGGAGCAAACAAAGGCTGGGTCTTTCCTTGAAAGCCTGCCTTGGATCTTGCCAGACTACCCACCGTTCGGATGACCGGGAAAGGCTGCCGAGCATGCGGCTAAAAAGAAAAACTGGAGCATTACCCATGAAGGCATTAGGTATGAAGATAGCTGGCAAGACCCTCCTCGCCATGTCCCTGATGGGCGTGATGGCAGGCGCAGTTCAGGCGGATGACAAAGTCCTGCACGTGTACAACTGGTCTGATTACATCGCACCGGATACCGTCAAGAAATTCGAAGCCGAGTCGGGGATCAAAGTCGTTTACGACGTTTTCGACAGCAACGAAACCCTGGAGGCCAAGTTGCTGGCAGGCAAGTCCGGCTACGACATCGTCGTGCCGTCGAACAACTTCCTGGCCAAGCAGATCAAGGCTGGCGTCTACCAGAAACTGGACAAGTCCAAGCTGCCCAACTGGAAAAACCTCAACACTGACCTGCTCAAAGCGGTCTCGGTGAGTGACCCGGGCAACGAACACGCTTTCCCGTACATGTGGGGTTCGATCGGCATTGGTTTCAACGCCGAGAAGGTCAAGGCTGCACTGGGTGCCGACGCGCCGACCAATTCCTGGGACTTGCTGTTCAAACCTGAAAACGCTGCGAAGTTGAAATCCTGCGGTATCAGTTTCCTCGATTCGCCAACCGAGATGCTTCCGGTGGCGTTGCACTACCTGGGCTATCCAACCGACAGCCAGGACAAAAAACAACTGGCCGAAGCCGAAGCACTGTTCCTGAAGATTCGTCCTTCGGTGGGCTATTTCCATTCCTCCAAGTACATCTCCGATCTGGCCAACGGCAACATCTGCGTAGCCGTCGGTTACTCGGGTGACATCTACCAGGCCAAAGCGCGTGCCGCTGAAGCCGGTGACAAGGTCAAAGTCAGCTACAACATTCCGAAAGAAGGTGCAGGCAGCTTCTACGACATGGTCGCCATCCCTAAAGATGCCGAAAACGTCGAAGGCGCCTACAAGTTCATGACCTTCCTGATGAAGCCGGAAATCATGGCTGAAATCACCAACGCCGTGCGCTTCCCGAACGGCAACTCGGCCGCCACGCCGTTGGTGGAAAAAGACATTACCGAAGACCCGGGCGTCTACCCGCCTGCGGACGTGCTGGCCAAGCTGTATGCGATTGCCGACCTGCCGGCCGCGACCCAGCGGATCATGACGCGCAGCTGGACCAAAATTAAATCCGGTAAGTAATCAGTAAAACCCTGTAGCAGCTGCCGAAGGCGGCGTTGAGGTCCGAAGGACCTCCGCGATTTCAACAGCACAACTGCTCCGCAGTTGAACGCAGCCTTCGGCAGCTGCTACATCGTCATAAAGTTTGCTGGAATGGTTTATCGAGGGTAAGTTGCGCGCCGGTTTGTTGCCGGGCAGCCATGGCTGTCATGTAACGCGGGCAACTTGGGCCCAACTAATTTTAGAGGACCTCCACTTGCCAATTTTTTCTCTGTTACGCAATGCATTGCTGGTCGGCGCCGGGCTGACCCTGGCGGTCAACGTTCAAGCTGCCGGTACCGTGCATATTTATAACTGGTCGGACTACGTCGGCGAGACCACCCTGGCCGACTTCGAAAAAGAGACCGGCATCAAACCGGTTTACGACGTCTTCGACTCCAACGAAACCCTCGAAGGCAAGCTGCTGGCAGGGCGCACCGGTTACGACGTGGTTGTACCGTCGAACCACTTCCTTGGCAAGCAGATCAAGGCCGGCGCTTTCCAGAAGCTCGACAGGAAACAACTGCCCAACTACGCCAACCTTGACCCGGTGCTGCTCAAGCGCCTGGAGCAGAATGACCCGGGCAATCAATACGCCGTGCCTTATCTGTGGGGCACCAACGGCATCGGTTACAACGTCGAAAAGGTCAAGGCAGTGCTTGGCCTCGACAAGATCGACTCGTGGGACGTGGTCTTCGAGCCGCAGAACATCAAGAAGCTGCAAAGCTGCGGTGTAGCGTTCCTCGACTCCGCCGATGAAATGATGCCCACCGTGCTCAACTACATGGGCCTCAACGCCAACAGCACCAACCCTGAAGATTACAAAAAGGCCGAGGCCAAGCTTTTGAAAGTGCGTCCGTACGTGACGTATTTCCACTCCTCCAAATACATTGCCGACCTGGCCAACGGTGATATCTGCGTCGCCATCGGCTTCTCCGGCGACATCTTCCAGGCCAAGGCCCGTGCGGCCGAAGCGGGCAAAGGCGTGGACATCGCTTACTCGATTCCCAAAGAGGGCGGCGCGCTCTGGTTCGACATGCTGGCGATCCCGAAAGACTCGAGCAACGTCAAGGAAGCCCACGCGTTCATCAACTATCTGTTGAAACCCGAGGTGATCGCTCAGGTCAGTGACTACGTCGGTTATGCCAACCCCAACCCGGCTTCGGACGCATTGATGGAGCAGTCCATCCGCACTGACGAATCGATTTATCCGCCGCAAGCCGTGCTCGACAAGACCTACGTGTCGACCGAGTTGCCGCCGAACATTCAACGCTTGATGACCCGCAGCTGGACCAAGGTCAAGTCGGGCAAATAGCTTCAAGGCTCAAACTATCCAAGGTTCGCCCGCTTGAGGCGAACTGCAATTTTGTTGGGAGTTTCGTAAATGGCAGTTGCCTCCGGCGCCTACAAGAAAGCCCTCGAGGGCGACCAGACACCGAAGCAGGTGCTGGTCAAAATCGACCGGGTCACGAAGAAGTTCGACGAGACGATTGCGGTGGACGATGTGTCCCTGGAGATCAAGAAAGGCGAAATCTTCGCCTTGCTCGGCGGCTCGGGATCGGGCAAATCCACGTTGCTGCGCATGCTCGCAGGCTTCGAGCGGCCCACGGAGGGGCGCATTTTCCTCGATGGCGTAGACATCACCGACATGCCGCCGTACGAGCGGCCGATCAACATGATGTTTCAGTCCTACGCCTTGTTCCCGCACATGACCGTGGCGCAGAACATCGCGTTCGGCCTCAAGCAGGACAAGATTTCCGCCGCTGAAGTCGACGCGCGTGTGGCCGAAATGCTCAAGCTGGTGCAGATGAGCCAATACGCCAAGCGCAAGCCGCATCAACTGTCTGGCGGTCAGCGTCAGCGTGTCGCGCTGGCCCGCTCGCTGGCCAAGCGGCCGAAGCTGTTGCTGCTCGACGAACCGATGGGCGCACTGGATAAAAAACTGCGTTCGCAGATGCAGCTGGAACTGGTCGAGATCATCGAGCGCGTTGGCGTCACCTGCGTGATGGTGACGCACGATCAGGAAGAGGCCATGACCATGGCCGAGCGCATCGCGATCATGCACCTGGGCTGGATCGCGCAGATTGGCAGCCCGATCGACATTTACGAAACGCCGACCAGTCGCCTGGTCTGCGAATTCATCGGCAACGTCAACATTTTCGAAGGCGAAGTGGTGGACGATGCCGAGGGCCATGCGGTGATCACCTGCAAGGATCTGGACCGCAACATTTTCGTTGGTCACGGCATCAGTACCTCGGTGCAGGACAAGTCGGTCACTTACGCGATTCGGCCGGAAAAGCTGCTGGTCACCGCCGACATGCCTACCTGTGAATACAACTGGTCCAGCGGCAAGGTCCACGACATCGCCTACCTCGGCGGCCATTCGGTGTTCTACGTTGAATTGCCGAGCGGCAAAGTCGTGCAGTCGTTCGTCGCCAACGCCGAACGTCGCGGCCAGCGCCCGACCTGGGGCGATCAAGTGTTCGTCTGGTGGGAAGACGATAGCGGCGTGGTGCTTCGCTCATGAACATGCGCAAGTTCAAACGCCGACTCAACCGAATAATTCCCGGTGGCCGTCAGCTGGTCATCGGGGTTCCGTTCATCTGGCTGTTTCTGTTCTTCATGCTGCCGTTCTTCATTGTGTTGAAGATCAGCTTTGCTGAAGCCGATGTCGCCATTCCGCCGTACACCGAAATTTACACATTCGCCGAGCAAAAACTGCAGTTGCTGTTGAACCTTGGCAACTACGCCTTGCTGGCCGGCGACGATTTGTACATCGCCGCTTACCTCGGCTCGCTGAAGATGGCGCTGATCAGCACCGTGCTTTGCCTGCTGATCGGTTACCCGATGGCCTACGCCATCGCCAGCGCACGTAAAGAGATGCAGACGGTGCTGGTGCTGCTGATCATGATGCCGACCTGGACCGCAATCCTGATCCGCGTTTATGCGTGGATGGGCATCCTCAGCAACAACGGTTTGCTCAACGGTTTCCTGATGACCATGGGCTGGATCGACGAGCCGCTGCAGATCCTCAATACCAACCTGGCGGTCTACATCGGCGTTGTGTATTCCTATCTACCGTTCATGATCCTGCCGCTTTATGCCAACCTGGTGAAACACGACAACAGCTTGCTGGAAGCCGCGTCCGACCTGGGTTCGAGTACCTTCAACAGCTTCTGGAAAATCACCATTCCGCTGTCCAAGAACGGCATCATCGCCGGCTGCATGCTGGTGTTCATTCCGGTTGTGGGTGAGTTCGTAATCCCGGAACTGCTCGGCGGGCCGGAAACGTTGATGATCGGTAAAGTGCTCTGGCAGGAATTCTTCAACAACCGTGACTGGCCGGTGGCCTCTGCCCTGGCGGTGGTGATGCTGGCGATCCTGATCGTGCCGATCATTCTGTTCAACCGTAGTCAGGCCAAAGAAATGGAGGGCAAATAATGAAGCGCTTCCGTTTCTCGAGTTTCATGCTGGTCGTGGGTTTGCTGTTCATCTATCTGCCGATGCTGATCCTGGTGATCTACTCGTTCAACGCCTCGAAACTGGTCACGGTGTGGGGCGGCTGGTCGATCAAGTGGTACGTCGGCTTGATGGACAACTCGCAGCTGATGGGTTCGGTGCTGCGTTCGCTGGAAATCGCCTGCTACACGGCGGTGGCGGCGGTTGCGCTGGGCACCCTGGCGGCATTCGTGCTGACGCGGATCAGCCACTTCAAGGGGCGCACGCTGTTCGGTGGCCTGGTGACCGCGCCGCTGGTGATGCCGGAAGTGATCACCGGTCTGTCGCTGTTGCTGCTGTTCGTGGCGATGGCGCAGATGATCGGTTGGCCACAGGAACGCGGCATCATCACTATCTGGATTGCCCACACCACGTTCTGTTCTGCGTATGTGGCGGTGGTGGTATCGGCACGTTTGCGTGAGCTGGACCTGTCCATCGAAGAGGCGGCCATGGACCTTGGCGCGCGCCCGTGGAAAGTGTTTTTCCTGATCACCATTCCGATGATCGCGCCGTCGCTGGGTGCGGGCGCCATGATGTCGTTCGCCCTGTCGCTGGATGACCTGGTGTTGGCGAGCTTCGTCTCCGGGCCGGGCTCGACCACGCTGCCGATGGAAGTGTTCTCGGCGGTGCGTCTGGGCGTGAAGCCGGAGATCAACGCTGTGGCCAGCCTGATTCTGCTGGCGGTGTCGCTGATGACGTTTTTGGTGTGGTTCTTCAGCCGCCGTGCCGAAGAAGCGCGCAAGCGCGCGATTCAGCAAGCGATCGAAGAAAGCGCGGCGGATTCGTGGAAGCAGCCGGATGTGCGTCGGGCGCAGCAGGCGCCGGAAGCAGTTTGAACCTGATGGTTGCCACATCTTTGTGATCAACCCCCATCCCCTGTAGGAGCCGGCTTGCTGGCGATGGTGTGTCAGTCGACAAAAATGTTGCTGATCCACCATCGCCAGCAAGCCGGCTCCTACAAGGGTTCTAGGCCAACCAAGGTGATGTGCGGATGATCTCGACAAAGTTCATCGACTTGAACCCCGGCTCGCTGTCCACCAGGACATCGGCGTTGACCGTACCAAACGTGGTATCAGGCTTGTGTTTGAAGCCATTGGCGAACGCACACAAAATGCATTCCTTGAACCCGTCACCGCGTGGGTGCGCATGCACGACAGCGTTACGCTGATCGTCAGGGAACGCGGCGTAATCGATGCCCAGCACATCCATCTCCACCCCGGCAGTCACCAGAGCTACGTTCGGGCGCAGGTGTTGCGGCACGCCCGGCGTTGTGTGCAAAGCGATCGACAGCCACACCTGCTCGATGTCGTCATCACTCAATCCATAAGGTGTGAGAAACGCTTTGGCGGCATTGGCACTGTCGACTTCAAAGCGCTCGCCTGCTGAACGATGGCCTTCCATCAGACCCAAGTCATGGAACATTGCCCCCACATACAAAAGCTCCGGGTTGTAGGTCAGCTGCTTGCGTTCACCGCTCAACGCGCCGAACAGAAATACCCTGCGAGAGTGGTGGTAGAGCAGGTCGGATTCGACGTCGCGTATGTATTCGGTGGTGGCCTTGGCCAAAGCGCTGTCGGGAATTTTAATGCCGGCGATGGTGTTGTTCATGGGCCTTACCTCGTGAAAAACGCCATAACGGCGCTGATGGAATCAGTCTGTTCTTCACCCTCAACGCGGACAATCGGACCATGGCGGCGATCCATGCCAATCAACCTGCATATCGCGCCAGCCTCGCTTGTGAGGCTTGAATTGGCTAAGTTGGAACCCAGATTAAGCGCGCCCTGTAGCAGCTGCCGAGCCTTCGAGGCTGCGTCCGGCTGCGAAGCAGTCGTTAAATCTTACCCAGCGGTCTCTCCATTAAACCGTGCGTGCAGAATTTACGACTGCTTCGCAGCCGGACGCAGCCTCGCAGGCTCGGCAGCTGCTACAGGTGTAGGGTGCATACCGATCCATTGAGGCGAGTCAAATGACCAAAACCATCGCCATCGTGGTCTTCGCAGGCGTCCAGTCGCTGGATGTCACCGGCCCCATGGATGTGTTTTCCGAAGCCAATCGTTTCCTTCCCTCGCAGGATCACTATCGCCTGGAAGTGATCGGCGTCGAGCGCGGAGTCATGGCCTGTTCCAACGGTTTGTCGCTCAATGCCCATCGGCATTTCAGCGAAGCGCTCGATGCGTATGACTTGTTGCTGGTTGCGGGTGGCCCGCAGTTGCCTTTCATGGACTTCGGAATGGCCTTCGATGCCTGGCTACGCGAGGCTTGCGCCCGGGCGCAGCGTTTCGGCTCGATCTGCAACGGCGCTTTCACGCTCGCCCGGGCCGGGTTGCTGCAGGGCAGGACGGTGACTACTCATTGGGGCGATGCAGCGGCGTTGGCGGCGTTGTGCCTTGGCACGCAGGTTGAAGCGGATCGGCTGTACGTGCAGGACGGCGAGCTGTACACCTCGGCCGGGGTCACGGCAGGCATTGATTTGTCGCTGTACCTGCTGGCCCGCGATCACGGAGCGGAAGTTGCGCTGAGCGTGGCAAAACGGCTAGTAGTGTTCACGCAGCGCTCGGGTGGACAATCGCAGTTCAGTCCATTCCTCACGCCCCATGCCGAACCGACGTCGGCGGTGGCGATGGTCCAGCATTACGTGCTGGCCAATCTCACCGGCGATCTGACAATTGCCGACCTGGCCAATGCGGCCAACATGAGCGCGCGCAACTTTTCCCGGGTGTTTGCCAAGGACGTGAAAATCACCCCGGCGGAGTTTGTCGAGCGGGCGAGGGTGGATGCGGCGCGGGTGCTGCTTGAGAGCACCCGGTCGCCATTGAAAACCGTGGCCTACCAATGCGGTTTTCGCGATGCCCAGCACATGCGCAGTGTCTTCAACCGCCGACTCGGGATAACGCCGAAGCAGTTCAGGCTGAATTTTTCGGCGATGGTTTGAGCGGGTATTTAGAGTGCCCGTCAGTGCCTCATCGTCGGATCGCCGCCCGGAGCAAGCGCGCTCCCACATCTGGAACGCATTCCACCCTGTGGGAGCGAGCATGCTCCGGGCGGCGATCCGACGATTGCTGCAGCTCAGGCGACAAGTTTTACCGCGCCGGCAAAATCTTCAACGTACTCCGCGTATTGGCCATGACTTCCTCATCATTGAGGTACGCCTGGAAATACACTCCTTCGATATACGCCTCGGCCTGATCCTCATAGTGCTTGTCCAGCGGCACGCCGCTCTGGCCAAGCGGGTTGACGGTCAGGCTGTGCGCCGGGTCGGCGAAGTCGATCAGACGGCGGGTCGAGGGGCCGTAAGTAACGGGCCACGGCGCGGGGCCGATTTTCGATGACAGGTTGTTCGGCACTTCATGGCTGCCGGGCGCGGCGAACGGTCCGACGTTAAACACACGGTCCAGCGGCTTCTGCTGACTCAGCGGATGGCCGTGCGTCAGCGTGTGCGCCTTGCCCCACTGCCATTGCGCAGTATCGCCACCCAGTGTGGACCGAAGGTGCGCAAGGCTCGCTTGCCACGCCAGCTTGACCGTATCGGCGCGCGTTTCCTTGCCGAGGGTGTTGCGGTTATCCCACCACGGCGATTTCGCATCTGCGGCCAGGCGAGGCAGCGCGGCATCGATCACCCGGGTCGAGAGCAGCGTTTCGAAAAAGTCATTGCCCAGTTCGTCGTGCATCGTCGCGTCGGCCAGGTTGAACAGCAACTGGTTGAACAGCGTAGCGCTGGTGGAATCCAGCGGATAGTCGCCTTTCCACTGCGCCAATTGCTCGATCATTTTCAGCTCGGCCGCATCGCTCGTCACGTCGCGCAGTACCGGCAACAACGGCGCGAGCAAACGCGGGCCGTACGCGGTTGTGGTGCCCAATTGCAGTTGCTTGCTCGCTTCCAGATCCCATTTGATGGTCTTGTCACTGAGTTCGCGGTTGAGCTGCTGCCCGCGATCGGCCAGGTTGTAATAGCCCGGGATCTCGATGCCCGCCGGTGACACCGGTTGGAAATTGGCCGAGACGATATAGCCGCGCGCCGGGTTCTCTTCCTGCGGATTGGCGCTGAACGGGTAGAAACCATCCTTGTCCGCCTCAGCGCTACCACCATCGAGGATGAACCACGGCCGCACGCCCGCCGGACGCTTCGGCAGTTGCGCTGCCGCCCACCAGCCGATGTCGCCCTTGGCATTGGCCCAAACGATGTTCAGGCCCGGCGCCTGGACCTTGGCAGCTGCACTGCGAGCCTTGGCCAGGGTGTCGGCGCGGTTGAGCTGGTAGAAGCCCTCAAGGATCGGGTTCTGGCTTTCGAGGAAACCCCACCACATGGCAATCGGTGTTTTGCCGGCGTTCTTGCCCAGTGCGTCATTGACGATCGGGCCATGCGGCGACTGGCGCAGCACCAGCGTCACCGGTGCCTGGCCCTTGACTGCGATCTGCTGTTCGGTGGTAACCATGTCCACCCAATTGCCGCGATACCAGACCTGGTTTGGATTGTCCGGATTGACCTTCTCGGCAATCAGATCCAGATCGTCGTTCTGGAACATGGTGATGCTCCAGCCGAAATGGCTATTCAACCCGAGGGAAGCGAATGGCATCAGCGCCTGATAGTGGCCGTACAGATCAAAGCCCGGCGCCGAGAGCTGAGCTTCGTACCACACCGATGGCGCGGAGAAACGAATGTGTGGATCACCGGCCAGCAGCGGTTTGCCGCTTTTGGTGCGGCTACCAGCGACCACCCAGGCGTTGCTGCCTTCAAACTGCGGCAGGCCGTTGTCGGCCAATACCTGTTCGCTCAGGCGGGCGAGGGCATTGAGGTCTTGCCAGTCCACGTTGGCAAGGTGCCGCACAGTGCTGCCAGGGTGTTTCGCCAGTACGCCGTTGGGCTGCCATTCCAGATCGAAGACTTTCAGGTACTCGGGGCCGAGCTGATCGCGCACGTAGGTCAACAACGGTTCGGTGCGAAACGCTGCAGCAAAACTGTAGGCCATGTAGCCGGCGATGCTGATGGTGTCCTGCGCGGTAAACGGGCGCTTGGAAATGCCGAGCGCATCGAACTCGGCAGGCTTCGCGTGGCTGTCCTGATACTGGTTGATGCCGTCGAGATAAGCCTGCATGGCGATGAACGTGGGCGACTGCTTGTCCAGATTCGCCAGGTAGGTTTCAGCGCGTTCGCGAATGCGCAGGCTACGCATCAGCTTGTCAGTGTCGAGCAGTTTCGGGCCGAGCACTTCCGCCAGTTCGCCGCGGGCGAGACGGCGCAGGATTTCCATCTGGAACAAGCGGTCCTGGGCGTGCACGTAGCCGAGGGCTCGGTACATATCGGGTTCGTTTTCAGCACGAATATGCGGAACGCCACGCTCGTCGTAACGCACCGTGACCGAACCTTGCAGATGCTGCAATTCGACCATGCCCTGGCGTGTCGGCTGCTTGCTGTAGACGTACCAACCGACCCCGGCGGCGAGCACGACGATCAGCAGGGCAAGTACGGTCAGCAGACGCTTCATGAGAATTCCTTGTTCTTGTTATGTAAGGCAGCAGTTCCCTGGCGCCACTGTTTAACACGGCTTGCCGGCCCGGCCCATCACCCTTAGGAGGGATTCGTATTGCCGGGTTTGTCACGCTTCGCGGTGTGGGCCTGCCACGGGCAGTAACACCCCACCGCCAACGTGTGCGTGGCGTTCACCGCGCGACCTTCGTTAAGCGCCTGCAGAATCGGCTCGATAAAACTGTTACTGGAATTGCACGTCAGGCCTTCGCTGTACGGGCCGAAGTACGCCAGTTTGCCGCTGCGATCCCAGATTGCCACGGCGGGGCTGGCGGGGATCTGTTCTGCGCCGGGTAAAACCGTAATGGTTTTCAGATCGCCCAGGCTGTCCGGCAATTGCCCGTGGCTGCCGGTTTTTTGCACGGCATAAAATTCCACGCCTTGCGGCGCGTAGCGGGCGACCAGTTCGGTGAGGTGTTGTTGATTGCCGACATTGCACGGGCAGGCTGGATCCCAGAAGTGCACGAGGCGGATCGCGCCGGCGCCGGCGAGCTGATCGGGCAGGCGCAAGGGATCGCCGGAGAACACCGCCGTATGCGAACTGAATGCGCGCAGGTAGCGGCCCTGAAACCAGTCATACGCCGCCCACAAAACACCGGCACACACGAGAACGAGCAGGGTGGCGGGCAGTGGGGTGCGGTAAGGCGAACGCATGGGTCGGTGTCCTCGAAGGTCGCCCAGCTTGCCATGCTTGCCGCGACAGATGAATATCGCAGGCCCATAAAGTCTGTTTCATGATTTGGAATCATCCATGCCTGCCAACTTCGACCCTGATGTTCTGCGTGCCAGCTTGCGGCCCTTGGCCGGGTGGCAGTCGCTGTCGAAAGAAGCGCAGGCTTACCAGCGCTTCTACGGTGTGGATTTCCCCGGGCGGGAATTGCGCAGTGGTCTGGGTCGTTTCGAGGTGGGCGGTTACCAAGTGGTCAGCCAGGTCTGGTGGCCAGCGCGGGCGAAGGCGACGCTGCTGTTGTTCCACGGTTTCTACGATCACACCGGGCTGTATCGTCATGTGATCGAGTGGGCGCTGGATCAGGGTTTTGCGGTGCTTGCCTGCGACTTGCCGGGGCATGGGCTTTCCAGCGGTGAGCGGGCGAGTATCAAGGATTTCGCCGAGTATCAGGACACGCTGCAAGGACTGTTTGTCGAGGCGCAGGCGCTGGACTTACCGAAACCGTGGCACCTGTGCGGACAAAGCACCGGCGGTGCGATTGTGATTGATCACGTCTTGAACGCGGGTGCGGACAGTCCGGCCCAAGGTCAGGTGATCCTCTTGTCGCCATTGGTGCGACCGCGCGCCTGGGGCTGGTCGCAGCTCAGCTATTACGTGCTCAAGCCTTTCGTCAAAGGCATCGCGCGGCGCTTTAGCGAAAACTCCAACGATCCGGATTTTTTACCGTTCCTGCAGGCCGATCCGCTACAGCCGCGGCGTTTACCGACGGCGTGGGTTGGTGCATTGGCGCGGTGGATCAAGCGAATTGAAGCCGCGCCGGCCAGCACTCGGCGCCCGCTGATTGTGCAGGGGCAGGCGGACATGACGGTGGATTGGGTGCATAACCTGCAGATATTGAAAGCCAAGTTCGATCGACCGCAGGTGTTGATGTTGCCGCAAGGGCGACATCATCTGGCGAACGAGACGTTGGCGATGCGGCAGGAGTATTTCGGGTTTTTGACGAAGCGGATTAATGGCTGAGGTCTTTAGTGGCAGTTTCGGCCCTATCGCGGGCAAGCCTCGCTCCCACAGTTGACCGAGTAGTACTCAAGGATTCTGCCCCACCGCCAACCCCGCCCGAATCGCCGCCAGTGCTGCCTGGTAATAAGCCTTGCCTTCAGTCGACTCGGCAAACGTGGCGAATTCTTCCAGTTCGTTATCCGACAGGTCGCGGTAAACGTACAGCAGCGTGTTATTCACATCGCTGCCGATCTGATCCATCAAACGCTGGCGTTGCCCGTTCAACATGCCTTGCGCCTGACCGCCACCGAGCAGGCCGGGGATCATCGAACTCAGGCTGTCGGCCGCGACACCGGCGATTGCCAGACTGACTTCCGCACCCGCTTCGCGCGCCGGTAATGCCTGGGCCAAGTGGCCGATGATCAGTTGGCGGTTATCGCTGACCTGCATCTTCGGCAGACCCTGGGCGTTTTTCGCCAGTTGATCGCGCCGGGTCGCGAGCAATTCAGCCGCGACGATTTTCTTGCCCAAGGGCGACTGAAAAAATGCCAGGGCCGGTTGGGGGTCGGCGAGGGTCTTGCGCAGTTGCGCTTCGGCACGCTGATCCACAGCCTGTGATGCAAAGCGTTTGTTGCTGTTGTTCAACAGCGCCTGAAATACCGCCGGCGGCAGGCTGTTCTGATAGCGCTGCTGCGCCGCCGAGAGGGCGTCGTTGAAATGCGCGCGTTGTTCCGGCCAGCCGGCAACCTTGTACAGCTGGTCGTAGCCGTCTGCCCAGGCAGGCATTACGCAGAATATCAGCAGTGAGAAAAGCAAACGGCGCATAGGGACTCCTGTCAGCAGGCGACTATTCTCCGTGTGGCATCCGGACTTGTCGAGAATTCGTATCAAGGCGCTGCGCGGCTCTGTCGGATTTTCGGACACAGGAATACTATGCGCGCCATGCAAATACCCTCTGATCACCCGCTGCTGTTACGTATCGTCGACGACCTGGCCGAACAGGGCTGGTCGCAGCAGAATATCTTCCTGCCTCTGGATCTGACCGGAGCACTGGCGGGCGAGTGCCGTAAACGTGCTGCCGAAGGTGAACTGGCCCCGGCTGCAGTGGGGCGCGGGGCGACCTCGGAAGTGCGCGAAGGCATTCGTGGCGACCACATTCAGTGGATCGAGCCGGGTCAGGCACCGGCGTGTGATAGCTACCTGCAGCTGATGGACAGCCTGCGCGAGGCGATGAATCGCGGTTTGTACCTGGGCCTTGAAGACTTCGAAAGCCATTTTGCGATGTACCCGCCCGGGGCTTTTTATCTCAAGCACGTCGACCGTTTCCGCGATGATGACCGGCGCATGGTCTCGGCGGTGGTCTATCTCAATGACGGCTGGTTGCCGGAACACGGCGGTCAGCTGCGCATGTACCTCAAGGATGGCGTTGAATACGATGTGGTGCCGACCGGAGGCTGCCTGGTGGTGTTCCTCTCGGGCGGAGTGCCCCACGAAGTTTTGCCGGCAACGCGTGATCGCCTGTCTCTGACGGGCTGGTTCCGGCGTCGCGGCAACGAGCCGTTCTGATCATGCAAAAGATTCTGGTAAGCCGTTGTCTGCTGGGGCACCGCGTTCGCTACGACGGCGGGGCCAGCGGGCCGTTTGATCTGCTTCAGCAGTGGCTTGATGAAGGCCGCGTGGTGCCGCTGTGTCCGGAAGTGGCCGGCGGTTTGCCGACACCGCGGGCGGCGGCGGAGATTCCCGGCGGGCAGGGGAGTGAAGTGCTGGATGGGCAGGCCGCGGTAATCACGACGGATGGCGAAGATGTCAGTGCGCAGTTTCTTAGCGGTGCTCACCAAGCGCTGGCGTTAGTGCGCGAGCACGGTATTCGAGTTGCCGTGCTGAAGGCCAACAGCCCGTCGTGCGGTAATTTGCTCACCTATGACGGGACGTTCAGTGGCGTGAAGGTCAGCGGCGAAGGCGTCACCGCTGCGTTGCTCAAACGCCATGGCGTGCAAGTCTTCAGTGAGCTGGAACTGGCCGAAGCCGGCGCCGCACTGAAAATCTAAAGCCCCACATACCCCTGTAGGAGCCGGCTTGCTGGCGATAGCTTGATAACAGTCGACGAGAGGTTGAATGTTAAATCGCAATCGCCAGCAAGCCGGCTCCTACAGTTGATCGCGTAAGGCTCAAGGTTTCTGCGCCGTACCCGCATCCGCCTTCAACCACTTCTGCTCCAGCGCCTCCAGGCGTCCATCTGCCTTGATCCGCTGCAACGCGTTCTCCAGACTGGCGTGAAACGCCGGGTTACCTTTCTGAAACGGTATCGCCAGGCTTACTTTCTGCACTGCTTTGGGTGCGGCGTCCTGCAGCGACTGCACCAGCACCATCGGCCGCGGTTGTTCTTCCTTCTGCGCGATCAATTGCCCGTCGGCGATTGTGTAAGGCTCGCTGAAGTCGAAACGATCCTTGAGATCCGGGGTCAGTGCTATGTGATTGATGGCGACGTCGTACTTGCCGCTCTCGACGCCGGCCAGCAGATCATTGGCATCAGTGACGACGAAGTCGGCGCGCACATCCAGTTCACTGGCCAGCATCTGACCCAGCTCGACTTCAAAGCCTGCGAGTTTGCCGTCGTCCTTGTAATTGAAGGGCGGTGTATTAGCCTCAAGGGCAATGCGCAGTTCACCGCGGTCGTTGACGTCGTCGATCAGTTCGGCATGAGCCAGCGGGCTCAGAAGGGGTAGCAGGCAGATCAGGCCAGGCAGAAAGCGCATGGTCACTCCTTTGAATTCATTATCGCGAGGCTCAGGATCAGGCTCGCTTTGCTATGGTTATGCGTGCCTTCGACAACGAATGGTCATGAAGTTGTCATGACCGAGCGGATTTTACGGAAAAACTGGAGAAGAAAATGAAAACCTTTATGTCACGAGCCGCTTTCGCTGGCCTGTTGCTGAGTGCTTCGATGTTGGCGACGGCTGCGACGCCTGCGCCCAAAGGGGCAGAAGCGTTCATTGTTTCCCCTGAAGATGGCGCCACCGTGCCGCAGGAGTTCAAGGTCAAGTTCGGCGTGAAACACATCTCGTTGGCTCCAGCGGGCGACGTCACCAAAAACACCGGCCACCATCACTTGCTGATCGACGTCGACAAACTGCCACCTGCAGGCGCGCCGATTCCAACCGACGCCAACCACATGCACTTCGGCAAGGCGCAAACCGAAGCCACCATCAAACTGGCGCCGGGCAAGCACACCTTGCAGCTCGAACTGGGCGATGCGGGCCACATGCCGTTCGATCCGCCGATTGTGTCGGAAAAGATAACGGTCAATGTGAAGTGAGATTTTAGCAGGTATGAAAAAGGGAGCCCGAAGGCTCCCTTTTTTGTTGCTCACACAGTAATCAGAACAACACGCGGCAACGAATGGTGCCATTGATGTGCTGCAGCTTCTCCTGGGCGATTTCCGAGTAATCGGCATCGACGTCGATCACGACGTAGCCGACTTTCTCGTTGGTCTGCAGGAACTGACCGGAGATGTTGATGCCGTTTTCGGCGAAGACCTTGTTGATCTCGCTCATCACACCCGGAATGTTCTCGTGGATGTGCAGCAGACGGTGCTTGCCAGGGTGAGCCGGCAGGGCCACTTCCGGGAAGTTCACGGACGATACCGAGGTACCGTTGTCGCTGTACTTGACCAGTTTTTCCGCCACTTCCAGACCAATGTTGGCCTGCGCTTCAGCGGTGGAACCGCCGATGTGCGGGGTCAGGATCACGTTGTCCAGGCCACGCAGCGGGCTTTCGAACTCTTCGTCGTTGGAGCGTGGTTCCACCGGGAAAACGTCGATGGCCGCGC
This sequence comes from Pseudomonas sp. Ant30-3, assembly GCF_000690905.1. Classification (GTDB taxonomy): domain Bacteria; phylum Pseudomonadota; class Gammaproteobacteria; order Pseudomonadales; family Pseudomonadaceae; genus Aquipseudomonas. The sequence goes on from NZ_JMCL01000096.1 coordinate 34,997, forward strand.
CGATCAGGTGCTTGTCCTTGATCGCATCCGCCAGCGCTTGCAGCTCGACCACGGTGCCGCGAGCGGCGTTGATCAGGATGCCGCCCTTCTTGATCGCGCGAATTTCTTTCTCGCCGATCATCCACTGGGTGGCCGCGGTTTCCGGCACGTGCAGGGTGACAATGTCGGACATGCCGAGCAGCTCGTGCAGATTGTTGACCTGGGTCGCATTACCCAGGGGCAGCTTGGTCACGGTGTCGTAGAAATACACCTGCATGCCCAGGCCTTCGGCCAGCACCGACAGTTGCGTGCCGATCGAGCCGTACCCGACGATACCCAGCTTCTTGCCGCGGATCTCGAAGGAATTGGCTGCGCTCTTGATCCAGCCGCCACGGTGGCAGGATGCGTTTTTCTCAGGGATGCCGCGCAGCAACAGGATCGCTTCGGCCAGCACCAGTTCCGCTACGGAGCGGGTGTTGGAGTAGGGCGCGTTGAACACCGCAATGCCGCGTTCGCGCGCTGCGTTGAGGTCGACCTGGTTGGTGCCGATGCAGAAACAGCCGACCGCCACGAGCTTCTTCGCGTGATCGAAAATTTCTTCGGTCAGTTGCGTGCGAGAGCGAATGCCGATGAAGTGGGCATCAGCGATCTTTTCCTTCAGCTGGGCTTCCGGCAGAGAACCGGTGAGGTACTCGATGCTGGTGTAGCCAGCCGACTTGAGGACGTCGACAGCCGATTGGTGGACGCCTTCAAGAAGAAGGAACTTGATCTTGCTCTTATCGAGAGAAGTCTTGCTCATCTGCGTAAACCTGTATCCCGGAGAAAAATGGCAGGAAATAGCCAGCAGACGCTGACCCGGACGGCAACAAACCGTCGCCGCAGAATAGCCGTTGGGCACTATCCTGCGGGGTCGATATGCTAGCATAGGCGCCCCGCTAAACACTCATTCCTGCGACGTGAAGCGTTCTCAGGATGACCATGAATTGTTCGAGAGTTCTGTCGATGACCAATCCTGCGCTGATTGATGAGCTGAAGACCCTGGTTGAGCCTGGCAAGGTGCTGACCGACGCCGACTCCCTCAATGCTTACGGCAAGGACTGGACCAAGCATTTCGCCCCGGCACCGTCTGCGATCGTGTTCCCGAAAACCACCGAACAGGTCCAGGCCATCGTGCGTTGGGCCAACGCGCACAAGGTTGCGCTGGTGCCATCGGGCGGACGCACCGGGCTTTCCGCCGCCGCCGTCGCGGCGAATGGCGAAGTCGTTGTGTCTTTCGACTACATGAACCAGATTCTCGAGGTGAACCTGACTGATCGCACTGCGGTGTGCCAGTCGGGCGTGGTCACCGAGCAGCTGCAAAACGTTGCTGAAGAAAAAGGCTTGTATTACCCGGTGGATTTCGCTTCGGCAGGTTCCAGCCAGATCGGCGGCAATATCGGCACCAATGCCGGCGGGATCAAGGTGATTCGCTATGGCATGACCCGCAACTGGGTCGCCGGCATGAAAGTGGTCACCGGCAAGGGCGATGTGCTCGAACTCAATCGCGACCTGATCAAAAACGCCACCGGCTACGACATGCGCCAGCTGTTCATCGGCGCCGAAGGGACGCTCGGTTTCGTCGTGGAAGCGACCATGCGCCTGGACCGCGCTCCGAAAAATCTCACAGCCATGGTCCTCGGCACCGCCGACTTCGACGCGATCATGCCGGTGCTGCACGCCTTCCAGAGCAAACTCGATCTGACCGCGTTCGAATTCTTCTCCGACAAAGCCTTGGCCAAAGTCATGGGCCGTGGTGACGTGCCGCTGCCGTTCGAGACCGATTGCCCGTTCTACGCGCTGCTGGAATTCGAGGCGACCACCGAAGAAGTCGCCAACCATGCGCTGGAAACCTTCGAGCACTGCGTCGAGCAGGGCTGGGTGCTGGACGGTGTCATGAGCCAGAGTGAAACCCAGCTGCAGAATCTGTGGAAGCTGCGCGAGTACATCTCCGAAACCATTTCCCACTGGACGCCTTACAAAAACGACATTTCGGTCACCGTGTCGAAAGTCCCGGCATTCCTCAAGGAAATCGACGCGATTGTCGGCGAGCACTACCCGGATTTCGAAATCGTCTGGTTCGGCCACATCGGCGACGGCAACCTGCACCTGAATATTCTCAAGCCGGAAAACCTCAGTAAGGACGAATTCTTCGCCAAGTGCGCGACCGTCAACAAGTGGGTGTTTGAAACCGTCGAGAAATACAACGGTTCAATTTCTGCCGAACACGGCGTGGGCATGACCAAGCGTGACTACTTGACCTACAGCCGCTCGCCGGTTGAGATCGAGTACATGAAAGCCGTCAAAGCGGTGTTCGACCCGAACGGCATCATGAACCCGGGCAAGATCTTCGCAGTTTGATTTTCGACCTTAAGTGCAACGAATCAGGAGTCGGTCAATGAGCTATCAGCACCAGTATGTCGACGGTACCCGTATTCACTTCCCGCTGGGCAAAGTGGTGTGCATCGGCCGCAACTACGCCGAACATGCCAAGGAACTGGACAATCCGGTGCCTACCGAACCGCTGCTGTTCATCAAGCCGGGCAGCTGCGTGGTGCCGCTGGAAGGTGGTTTCAGCATTCCGACCGAACGCGGCTCTGTGCATTACGAAGCGGAAATCGCGGTGCTGATCGGCAAGCCGTTGTCGACCAAACCGAGCCGTGAAGAAGTGCTCGACGCCATTTCCGGTTTTGCTCCGGCGCTGGACCTGACCTTGCGTGACAAGCAGGCCGAGCTGAAATCCAAAGGTCTGCCGTGGGAAATCGCCAAGTCCTTCGACGGCGCCGCAGTGATCGCCCCGTTCGTTTCCGGCAGCCATTTTGCCGACCTGACCGACATCGGCATTCGCCTGACCATCAACGGCGAAGTGCGCCAGGATGGCAACAGCAAGGACATGCTCAACCCGATCGTGCCGATGATCCAATACATGGCGGGTTGCTTCTCGCTGCAGGCCGGTGATGTGATTCTGACGGGTACGCCGGTGGGCGTTGGCCCGCTGAATGTCGGCGACGAACTGGTGATCGAATTGCCGGGCGCAAGCAGCTTCAACAGCAGCGTCCGCTGAGTCACTGCAACTTCTGTAGGAGCCAGCTTGCTGGCGATAGAGATTGGTCATTTGATTGTTCCCGTCCAGAGCATGGGAACGATCATGGAGATGGGCAGTCCCGCCGTTTCCCGTTTTTTTCACATTTTGTCTGGATAATTCTGCAGCGGTCGACATCTTCCGCGCTCGCGCTTGTGCTATTACCTCTGGCCTGAATTTCTGGAACGTTTTCTCCATGCCCCCCCAGCCAACTGCAAAGTTTGTAAACGCCCGCCGCCCGCGCTTCTCCATGCGTTGGTATGTCTGGTTTGTGCTGATTGTCGCAGCCGCCTATGGCCTGGCCTTCGCGATGCATTGGGACGACCGTGGTGTGTTGTGGTTGCAAGAGCGTTTCGAATCAAAGACGGAGCGTAAGGACAGCATCTGGCTGCCGGATTACAAGGCGGTCATCGACGCGAAAGCACTGCCTGGCATGGAAGAGGACGAAGCGTCCGACCTTGCGTACAACCCGCAAACCAAAACCCTGTTCTCGGTGATGGGCAAGAATCAGTTTCTGGTCGAGCTGACTTTGCAGGGCGATGTGTTGCGCAAAATGCCGCTGGTGGGCTGGAGCAATCCGGAAGCGCTGACGGCGATGGGCAACGGTTTGCTGGCGATCGTCGATGAACGCGCGCACGTCTTGTCCATCGTCAAAGTCGATGCCGCGACCCGTGAGCTGAATATCGCCAGCTTCCCGAAATACGACCTCGGTCCATCCGAAAACCAGAACAAGGCGTTTGAAGCGATTGCCTGGGACGCAGGGCGTCAGCAGATCCTGCTGGGCGAAGAACGTCCACCGGCATTGTTTAGCTGGAAAAGCGACGGCAGCCAGACGCTCACCGGAGACAAGCAGAAGCTCGCCAGCGACGAACTGGATATCCGTAACCTGTCGGCGCTGGCCATCGACCCTCGCACGGGTCACACGCTGGTGCTGTCTGCCGATTCACACCTGCTGCTGGAGCTTGACGAGACGGGCGAGCAGGTCAGTTTCATGACCTTGCTTGGCGGTTTCAACGGGTTGAAAAAGACCATCCCGCGCGCCGAGGGCGTGACCATGGACGAGGCGGGCACACTGTACATCGTCAGTGAGCCGAACCTGTTTTATCGATTCGAAAAGCAGCACTGATCGACTAACGTGTAGGAATGCTTACTCCTGGTTGTAGGCCAAGGCTAATGGCCATTAAGCTTCAATTCAGACTGCCGTGGTATTTCATCCGCCCGTCCTGATTCCGAGCTTCCCTGAATGCGCCGACTTGCCCGTCCCAAACCCCTGATTCTGATGTTCGGGGTCATTGCCCTGATCGCGCTGATTGCGATTGGCCAGTTCATGCGCCTGTTCGAGCGCGCCTGGTTCAATGTGCACACGCTCTGGCAGGCGGAAAGCGCCCAGTCCATCGGTCTCGATCACTACAGGGTCATGGTCGAGGCGCGGGTCATTGATGGGCTGAACGACAATGTCTCGGCGCTGACTTACGATCCGGTGCGCAAAAGCCTGTTCACCGTGACCAACAAAGACTCTGAACTGGTTGAGCTGTCGCTGGAAGGTCAGATTATCCGACGAATTTCTTTAATCGGTTTCGGCGATCCGGAGGCCGTGGAGTTCATCAGCGCCGATACTTACGTAATCACCGATGAACATCAGCAACGACTGATCAAGATTCATCTGGACGAAGACACGACGTTCCTGGACGCAGCCGATGCCGAGCAGATGACGCTGGGTGTGCATATGAACGGCAATAAAGGCTTTGAAGGGCTGGCGTACGATTCGGTGGGCAAGCGTCTGTTTGTCGCCAAAGAACGCGACCCGATGCTGATTTATGAAGTTCAGGGTTTTCCTCATTACAATCCAGAAAAATCCTACGCGGTGCACGTGGTGAACAACCCGAAGCGCGATGCCGGAATGTTCGTGCGCGATCTGTCCAGCCTGCAATACGACGAGCGCAGCGGGCATTTGCTGGCGCTGTCGGATGAGTCGCGGCTGATTCTGGAACTGGATGTGGACGGGCGGCCCCTGAGCACCATGTCATTGAGCAAGGGGCGTCAGGGATTGCAGAAGACTGTGCCGCAAGCGGAAGGTATTGCCATGGATGACGACGGAACGATGTACCTGGTGAGCGAGCCGAACCTTTTCTATGTGTTCAAAAAGCCTGCGCAACCCTGAGTCGCACCTCTCATCCGTGGGAGCAAAGCTTGCCCGCGATGGCGGTTTAAATGGCACACCGCGTTATCGTTGATCGCGAGCAAGCTTGCTCCTACGGGTGCTCGGCCGATCAGGCCCTGAGGGTCTTCACACCTTCACTCGTCCCCAACAACAGCACATCCGCAGGACGTGCGGCGAACAGGCCATTGGTGACCACGCCGACGATCGCATTGATCTGTGTTTCCAGCTCTTTCGGATTGGTAATCTGCATGTTGAACACATCCAGAATGATGTTGCCGTTATCGGTCAGCACGCCTTCACGGTAAACCGGGTCGCCGCCCAGCTTTACCAGTTCGCGAGCGACGTGGCTGCGAGCCATCGGGATCACTTCGACCGGTAGCGGGAACGCGCCCAGGACGGGCACCAGTTTGCTGGCGTCGGCGATGCAGATGAAAGTCCTGGCCACGGCCGCGACGATCTTCTCGCGAGTCAGCGCAGCGCCGCCGCCCTTTATCAGATTCAGATGCTCATCGCTTTCATCGGCGCCGTCGACGTAGAACTCAAGGTCGCTGACGGTGTTCAGCTCGTACACCGGAATGCCGTGTCCCTTCAGGCGCGCGGCAGTGGCTTCGGAGCTGGCGACCGCGCCGTCGAACGCACCTTTGTGCTGCGCCAGGGCATCGATGAAACAGTTGGCGGTGGAGCCAGTGCCAACCCCGACGATGCTCTTGTCATCGAGTTTCGGGAGGATGAGGTCGACGGCGGCCTGAGCCACTGCCTGTTTGAGTTGATCCTGGTTCATGCGGGCTCCGAAGGCGGGCAAGGGGGGCGGAAAGGCCGGCATTATAGGCTTGGCCATAGTGCAGGGGGAAACACCCTGTGGTGAGAGGATTTTATCTGTGGTGAGGGGGTTTATCTGTGGTGAGGGGATTTATCCCCGTTGGAGTGCGAAGCACTCCCCAGCATTCTTTCAGGCTGCACCGCGTTCTACGGTTTTACGACGGCTGCGCCGCCGAACGGGGATAAATCCCCGCGCCACAGAAATACCTCCATCACAAAGATATTCCACCACCACACGGGATCTGCTGTGGTTAAAACCACCGGTTTAGTGTGGTCGCCCGGCCGAAAGCCGGGTTAGACTCCTTGGCCCTGCCCAACCCGCTCAGTGATGCTTTCCGATGCTCGAACAGTACGTCAAAAAGATCCTCACATCGCGCGTTTATGACGTTGCCGTAGAAACCCCGTTGCAGACTGCTCGCCAGCTCTCCGAGCGGCTGGGCAACAGCATTTGGCTCAAGCGCGAAGACTTGCAGCCGGTGTTCTCCTTCAAGATTCGCGGAGCTTACAACAAGCTCACTCAGTTGAGCGACGAAGAGCGTGCCCGTGGCGTTGTCACCGCTTCTGCAGGCAATCACGCGCAGGGCCTCGCGCTGGCAGCGAAAGTGTTGGGCGTGAAAGCAACCATCGTCATGCCCAAGACCACCCCGGAAATCAAAGTTGAAGGCGTGCGCTCACGCGGCGGCAAAGTGGTTCTGCACGGGGATTCGTTCCCGGAAGCGCTGGCCTATTCGCTGAAACTGGTCGATGAAAAAGGCTACGTCTACATTCACCCCTACGACGATCCCCACACCATTGCCGGGCAGGGCACGGTGGCGATGGAGATTCTGCGTCAGCACCCGGGGCGCCTGGATGCGATCTTCGTTCCGGTGGGCGGCGGCGGGCTGATCGCGGGTATCGCGGCGTACGTGAAATACCTGCGCCCCGAGATCAAGATCATCGGCGTCGAACCGGACGATTCCAACTGCCTGCAGATGGCCATGGCGGCCGGCGAGCGTGTGGTGTTGCCCACTGTGGGCATCTTCGCCGACGGCGTTGCGGTGGCGCAGATTGGTCAATATACGTTTGAGATCTGTAAAGATCATGTCGATGAAGTGATCACCGTCAGCACCGACGAAATCTGTGCGGCCATCAAGGATATCTACGACGATACCCGTTCGATCACCGAACCTGCGGGCGCGCTCGGCGTCGCGGGTATCAAGAAATACGTCGAGCAGCACGGGATCACCGGCCACACTTTCGTCGCGATCGATTCCGGTGCCAACGTCAACTTCGACCGCCTGCGCCATGTCGCTGAGCGCGCCGAACTGGGCGAGGGTCGCGAAGCCATTATCGCTGTGACCATCCCGGAAAAACCGGGCAGCTTCAAGGCGTTCTGTGAAGCCATCGGCAAACGCCAGATCACTGAATTCAACTACCGCTACAACACCGGCAGCGAGGCGCACATCTTCGTCGGCGTGCAGACGCACCCGGACAACGACCCGCGCAGTGCATTGCTGGCCAGTCTCACCGAGCAGGGTTTTCCGGTGCTCGACCTGACCGACAACGAATTGGCCAAATTGCACATTCGCCACATGGTCGGCGGGCGTGCGGCGCACGTTGTCGATGAGGTGGTGCTGCGTTTCGAATTCCCGGAGCGTCCGGGCGCGTTGTTCAATTTCCTCAACAAACTTGGCGGGCGCTGGAATATTTCGATGTTCCATTACCGCAATCACGGCGCGGCGGACGGTCGCGTGGTGGCTGGGTTGCAGGTGCCTCACGACGAGCGTCATATGGTTCCTGCAGCACTTGAGGAAATCGGCTACCCGTTTTGGGATGAAAGCGACAACCCGGCGTATCAGCTGTTTCTCGGCTGAAAGGCTACGCTGATGGACAGCCCTTAAGGAAATCGCACAATGGAAACGTTAACCGCCCTGAAAATGGCACACACCGCGGCGACGGCAATCATGTTCGCCTGTGCGCTGGGGCTGGGTATATGGGTCTGGCAAACGCGGCGTAGTGGCGATGCGACTGCTGCGCAGCGCACGCTGCAGGGTCCACGGTTGTTCGCCTGGCTGTTCATGGGCATTGCCTTGCTGAGCATGCCGTTCACCGGTTGGTGGATGGTGCATTTGGTGGGCTGGCCATTGGGGCAGACGTGGTTGCTCGCTTCAAGCGTGCTCTACGCGGTGGCGGCGCTGGGCTGGTTCTGGCTGTTGGTGCGGCTGAACAAGTTGCGCAAGGCGACGGGAGGGAACGGCAAGTTCACCTTTGCCCTTGCACTGATCAGCTTCGTTTGTTTTGTCGCCATTGCCGGGTTGATGGGCGCAAAACCGGTTTAGCACAGACTCTGTAGCAGCTGCCGAGGTACGAGGCTGCGATGGGCTGCGAAGCGGCCCTTATGGGCGTTCCTGCGGACCGCAACGCAGCCTCGTACCTCGGCAGCTGCTACAGGTGATGTCAGTCGCGCAGAGTCATCACCGGCCAGCCACGCTTCTGTGCCTCAGCGCGCAGATTCGGATCCGGATCCACCACCACCGGATTCGCCACTTGTTCCAGCAACGGCAAATCGTTCATAGAGTCGCTGTAGAAATAACTGTCCTCCAGCGAATACCCGGTCTCCTCCAGCCAGCGATTCAGCCGGGTCACCTTGCCTTCACGGAAGCACGGAACGTCGGTGCTGCGCCCGGTATAACGGCCATCGACCATTTCGCATTCAGTGGCGATCAGGGTGTCGACGCCCAGGCGCACCGCGATCGGCGCCGTCACAAAACGGTTGGTGGCAGTGATGATCACCAGTTTGTCGCCGGCGTCGCGGTGCTTGGCCAGCAGCTCCATGGCTTTTGGCAGGACGATCGGCTCGATGCAGTCGCGCATGTAATCCAGGTGCCACTGCTCCAGCGTGGCCATCTCGGTGCGGCCGAGCACTTCCAGGCAAAAATTCAGATACGCGTCATTGTCCAGCTTGCCGGCCAGGTAATCCTGATAGAACTCATCGTTGCGTGCCTTGTAGGCCACGGCGTCGAGGAAGCCGCGCTCGCACAGGTAATCGCCCCAGGCGTGGTCACTGTCGCCGCCCAAAAGCGTGTTGTCCAAGTCGAATAAAGCCAGGCGCATTGCAGTTACTCGCTGAAAAGTCTGTAGAAAGGCGTCCAGAATACGGACTTTTCACAAGAGTGCACATAAGGTAGGCAGCCTCGTTGCTGCCTTCACAACCTTTGTGGAACAATGCGACGACATGCGTTTGCGAGGTTGTTGCCGTGATCGACCCCGATGGTTTCCGCCCCAATGTCGGGATCATTCTCACGAATGATGCCGGACAGGTGCTATGGGCTCGCCGTATCAATCAAGATGCGTGGCAGTTTCCACAGGGAGGGATCAACCCCCAGGAGACGCCGGAAGACGCCTTGTACCGCGAGTTGAACGAAGAAGTCGGGCTGGAGCGCGAGGATGTTGAAATACTCGCCTGCACCCGGGGCTGGTTGCGCTATCGTTTGCCGCAACGTCTGGTCCGCACCCACAGCCAACCGCTGTGCATTGGCCAGAAGCAGAAATGGTTTCTCCTGCGCCTGATCTCCAACGAGCAGCGGGTGCGGATGGATTTGACCGGTAAACCGGAATTCGATGGCTGGCGCTGGGTCAGTTATTGGTATCCGTTGGGCCAGGTGGTGACATTCAAGCGCGAGGTTTATCGACGCGCTCTCAAAGAGCTTGCCCCGCGCCTTTTATCGCGCGACTGACGACGGAGTTCGACCCCGAGCCATGCTCAATACGCTGCGCAAGATCGTCCAGGAAGTTAACTCCGCCAAGGATCTCAAGGCGGCGTTGGGCATTATTGTGCTGCGCGTCAAAGAGGCAATGGGCAGTCAGGTCTGCTCGGTCTACCTGCTCGATCCCGAGACCAATCGCTTCGTGCTGATGGCCACCGAGGGCCTGAACAAGCGCTCGATCGGCAAGGTCAGCATGGCGCCGAACGAAGGTCTGGTCGGTCTGGTCGGTACCCGTGAAGAACCCCTGAACCTGGAAAACGCAGCGGGTCACCCGCGCTATCGTTACTTCGCCGAGACCGGTGAGGAACGCTACGCGTCTTTCCTCGGGGCGCCGATCATTCACCACCGCCGCGTCGTCGGCGTGTTGGTCATTCAGCAAAAAGAACGCCGCCAGTTCGATGAAGGTGAAGAAGCCTTCCTCGTGACCATGAGCGCACAGCTCGCCGGCGTTATCGCCCACGCCGAGGCCACCGGTTCGATCCGCGGTCTGGGCCGTCAGGGCAAAGGCATTCAGGAAGCAAAGTTTGTCGGCGTACCGGGCTCGCCGGGTGCGGCGGTCGGTACTGCGGTGGTCATGTTGCCGCCGGCCGATCTGGACGTGGTACCGGACAAGACCATCACCGACATCACCGCCGAGCTGGGGCTGTTCAAGACTGCCATCGAAGGCGTGCGCGCCGACATGCGCGCGTTGTCCGCCAAACTCGCGAATC
>NZ_JMCL01000097.1 GCF_000690905.1 Pseudomonas sp. Ant30-3
GGCTTGCTGGCGATGGTGTGTCAGCGACGATGGTGTTAGCTGACACACCATCGCCAGCAAGCCGGCTCCTACAGGGATAGCGTCGACTGGAAATAAAGTGATCGTCCTTGCACTATTGGCGCATACAGAATACAGCTCAGGAATTGCTCATGCCCGACGACATCCACTTCTACGAACCCGCCAACGGCCACGGCCTGCCGCACGACCCGTTCAATGCGATTGTCGGCCCGCGTCCCATCGGTTGGATTTCATCCCAGGATGCCGAGGGTCGCCTGAACCTCGCGCCCTACAGCTTCTTCAACGCCTTCAACTACATTCCGCCGATCATCGGCTTCTCCAGCGTCGGGCGCAAAGACAGCCTGAACAACATCGAGCAGACCGGCGAATTCGCCTGGAACCTGGCGACCCGGCCGTTGGCCGAGCAGATGAACCAGAGCTGCGCCATGGTCGAGCCGCAGGTCAACGAATTCGAGTTGTCCGGGTTGACGCCCGTCGCTTCGAAAATCATTCAGGTGCCACGGGTCGCCGAAAGTCCGGTGTCGTTCGAATGCAAGGTCACGCAGATCATTCAGCTGCAACGTGCCGATGGCAACGTGGTGCCGAGCTGGTTGATTCTCGGTGAAGTGGTCGCCGTGCACATCGCCAAATGGTTGCTCAAGGATGGCGTCTACGACACCGCCGCAGCAGAACCGATTTTGCGCGGCGGCGGCCCGGCGGATTATTTCCAGCTGGGGCCTGAGGCATTGTTCAAGATGTTTCGTCCGGGCGCCGTTCCGGGAGCCGTTCCGGGCGCAGCCAAGTAATTACCAGATCAGCTCGCCGTCTTCGCTGACACCTTTCAGATGGGTCAGTTGTATGGCGGCTGCATCATCCGCTGCGGTGGCGGTGGTAAAGATTTGGTCCTCCAGCAGTTTGTTGAAGCGAGGCGTACCTGTACCACCGATGGCTTTGGTAGCAATCGCTGCGTAGTAACCACCCTCGCGGGGCACTACGGCGGAGACGGCTTCGAAGGTTTCAAAGGCTTTGCGTGCCATGTCGGATCCTGGTTGGTGAGAATGCAGCCATTAAACCCTCAACCCGCCATTTTGTGTACCCACGACCGGGTCTGGCCTCGGGCCTGTTCTGCGGACACGTCCTTGAAGGTATGAAAATCCAGGCTATTGACCACCAGACCCTGCACCAGCTCGGCGAAAATCTGCATGGCAGGCGTACTAAAATAAGCCGTCATCGCCTGTTGATTGACCCAGAAACCGGAAACCAGCCACAACTCCGGATCGCATTGCGAATGTTGCAGGGAAAAGCTCAGGCAACCCGGCGCATTGCGCGACGGCTCGATCAAGGCGCTGAGCCGCGCACCGAGTTCCACCGAGCGTCCGGCGCGGGCGCGGACGAAGGCCATGTGACTGACGGGGATCTGCGTAGACATGTTCAACCCTCCCAGGTAATCGACCGCAACCAGGGGACGGGCTGCGACAGGATCCAAGGTTAAGCGCGACCCGGCTGGCGCGGTTAGTCGATTCCTGCCAGCTTGTTGCACAATCCTGCGCGGTTGCACCGCAGCACACGTAACAACATGTAACCCAAGCCGTCGCTATGAAACATTCGTTTCAAGCAAGTATTTCGGCCGATGGGCTGCTTTGGTCGGTCCATTGATCAGCGCCATGCAGAATCAGGCAAGCTTCTCGCAGAATGTGTCTACCGTTGCGCCTTGCACAAACTTAAGCTCAGCCCATTCCATTGATACGCCGAGGATGCCCCGCATGTCGCTGCTCGATCAGGTTCAAGCTCCGCTGGACACCGACATGGAGAAGCAGCGCGCGGAGCTGGCCGCCATCATCCGCCGCAACACTCAGGACGATGGCACCTATGCCACAGGCGTCAGCTCGCTGTTCATGTCGCGGCACAGCAAATCCCACGACTTCGCTTCGGTGCTGGCGCAACCGGCACTGTGCATCATGGCCCAGGGCCGTAAAGAGGTTCGCCTGGCCGACGAGTTCTTTAACTACGACCCGTTGCATTACCTGGTGGTGTCGGTCTCGATGCCGTTGAGCGGGCGTGTGGTGAATGTCACTTCTGAAGAGCCGATCCTGGCGGTACGGCTGGACATCGACGCGGCAGAAATCACCGCGTTGATTGCCGACGCCGGGCCGCTTGGCGTACCGACTCGCCCCACCGGCCGTGGCTTGTATGTCGAGCGAATCGACACTGCGATGCTCGACGCAGTGCTGCGTCTGGCGCGGTTGCTCGATGCGCCGAAAGACATCGCCATGCTCGCGCCGCTGATTCGCCGGGAGATTCTTTACCGGTTGCTGCGCAGTCCGCAGGGCCACCGGTTGTATGAAATCGCTATCGCCAACAGCCAGAGCCATCGCATCAGCCAGGCGATCAAATGGCTCAACGGCCATTTTGAGCAACCGTTGCGTATTGATGATCTGGCCAGGGAAGTGAACCTGAGCGTGTCGACGTTGCATCATCGATTCAAGGCGATGACGGCGATGAGCCCGTTGCAATATCAAAAGCAACTGCGCCTGCAGGAAGCGCGGCGCCTGATGCTGGCTGAAGGTCTGGAAGCCGCGGCGGCCGGGTATCGGGTGGGGTATGAAAGCCCGTCGCAGTTCAGTCGCGAGTACAGCCGTCTGTTTGGCGCGCCACCGTTGCGGGATCTGGCGCGGTTGCGGTTAACGGTTTGAGGGCTGGAGTTATTTTTCACGCCAACCCTCCGGACCGTTAAAAAATTACACCGCCCTGATCACGTGTTTGATTTCCTGAAACGCCTGCAAGCCCCACGGCCCCAACTCGCGACCGATGCTGCTCTGTTTGTAACCACCCCACGCTGTCTGCGGGAAGATCACTTGCGGCGCGTTGATCCACACCAGCCCCGCCTGTAACGCGTTAGCGACCCGGTCTGCAACTTCAGCGTCGCGAGTGACCACGCTGGCCACCAGGCCAAACTGGCTGTCGTTGGCCAGGGCAATCGCCTCGGCTTCAGATGCAAAACTGCGCACGCAAATCACCGGGCCAAAGATCTCTTCGCACCACAACGCACTGTCCAGGGGCACGTCGGTGAAAACCGTTGGCTGCAGAAAATAGCCGCGTGAAAGATCGGCCGGACGATTGCCGCCGCAGAGCAGCCTGGCGCCAGCACTCAGCCCACGATCAATGTGGCCAAGCACTCGCTGGTATTGCGCCTGATTGACCAGCGCGCCCATTTCCACGTTCGGGTCGAATGGGTCGGCGACGCGAATGGCTTCGGCGCGCGCTTGCAGCCTGGTCAGAAACTCGTCGGCCAATTCTTCCGCGACCAGCACCCGGCTGGTGGCCGAACACATCTGCCCGGCGTTGAAATAACCACCGCCGCAAGCAACCTCTACCGCCAGTTCGATGTCGGCGTCCTTGAGCACCAGCAGCGAGGATTTACCGCCCAGCTCCAGGCTCACACCTTTCACACTTTCGGCGGCTCGCTGCATCACCTGCACGCCGACCGCGTTGCTGCCGGTGAAGGATATTTTGGCAATGCGCGGGTCAACCGACAGCGGCGCGCCGACGGCCAGGCCGGTGCCGCAGACCAGATTGAACACGCCGTTGGGCAAACCGGCCCCGTCGATGATTCTGGCCAGTTGCAACTCCGCCAGCGGTGTCACTTCGGAAGGCTTGAGCACCACGCAGCAACCGGCCGCCAGCGCCGGGGCGAGTTTCCACGCGGTGGTCACCATGGGGAAATTCCACGGCACGATCAGCCCGACCACACCGCACGGTTCGCGACGCAGACGCGCAGTGAAATCCTCGCTCGGCAGTTGCACCGCCGTGTCCTGCTGTGCGTCGAGGGCCTCGGCCAGCCCGGCGTAATATTCGAAGGTAGCGATCACGTCGTCAACGTCAATGGCCGCTTCGAACAAGGGTTTGCCGTTGTTGCTCGATTGCAGATTCATCAGTTGTTCGCGAGCGGCCTGCACGCCCGCCGCGATATTGCGCAGGACCGCGCCACGCTCGGCGCCGGTGGTTTTCGACCATTCGCCGAACGCGGCAGTCGCGGCGTGTACGGCTTGATCGACAGCGCGGGCATCGCCGCCATTCACAGTCGTCAGCAGCGCCTCGGTGGCCGGGTTGATCACGCGCAGATGCTCGCTGCCGGCCGCCCATTGGCCATCGATGAACAGCCCTTGCAGATTCGTCGGGAAACTCATTTCGCTACCGCCTTCATCCATTGCGCCTGATCGATTTCAATCAGCGTCGGCCCCTGGCGATCGGCCGCGCTACGCAGGGCATGGCGCAATTGCTCGACACCGTCGACCGCTTCAGCCGCGCAGCCGAGCGCTTTGGCGACACCGATGAAGTCCGGGGTGTAGATGTCCACGCCAACTGGCTCGATGGCGCGGTTGACCATGTACTTTTTGATTTCTTCGTAACCCTGGTTATTCCACAGCAGGACGATGACCGGGGTGCACGCTTCGACAGCGCTGGCCAGTTCCGGCAAGGTAAATTGCAGGCCGCCATCACCGATCAGGCACACCACTGGAGGACGCACACCGTTGTCGCTGCTGCCGCCGAGCCAGGCGCCGATTGCCGCCGGCAACGCGTAACCCAGGGTGCCGTAACCGGTGGACGAGTTGAACCAACGACGCGGACGTTGCGGGTTGAACGTCAGGTTGCCGGTGTACACCGGTTGCGTCGAATCGCCGACGAAAACTGCGTTCGGCAGCTCTTGCAGAACAGTCTTGAGGAATCGGGTTTGGGCCAGCGTCGGAGCATCCCAGGCAGCGGCCAGTTCTTCGCGCAAGCGTGCGGCCCGGACCTGGCCCCAATCATTACCACGCTCAGCCAGCGACTTGTGCGACAGCGCACTCAGCAAGGCTTGGGCGGCGTGGCGCGAGTCGGCCACCAGCGCCACTTGCGGCGGGTAGTTGCGCACGGTCTGGTCCGGGTCGATGTCCACGCGCAGCAGTGCGCCTGGAATCTCGAAACCGCCCGCGAAAGTGACGTCGTAATCGGTCTCGGCCAGCTCGGTGCCGATCGCCAATACCACGTCAGCCTCGGCCACCAGCGCGCGCGTGGCGACCAGGCTCTGGGTCGAGCCGATCAGCAACGGATGGCTGGATTCGAGCATGCCTTTGGCATTGATGGTCAGGGCCACCGGGGCGTCCAGCAGTTCGGCCAGCTCAGTCAGCTCGGCAGCCGCATCGATGGCACCGCCCCCAGCGAGAATCAGCGGGCGTTTGGCCTTGGCGAGCAGTTCGCTCATGCGCCCGATCGCGGTGGGCGAAGCACCGGCGCGGTCAATGTTGACCGGGCGACTGGCGAGCAAGTCATCGGCGTCTTCAACCAGCACGTCCAGCGGAATTTCGATGTGCACCGGACGCGGACGACCGGCCTGGAACAAGGCGAAAGCACGCGCCAGCACCCCCGGCAATTCCGCTGCCGACATCAAGGTGTGGGAAAACGCCGACACGCCAGCGACCAGCGCACTCTGGTTCGGCAGCTCATGCAGCTTGCCCCGGCCGCCGCCCAACTGACTGCGCGATTGCACACTGGAGATCACCAGCATCGGGATCGAGTCGGCGTAGGCCTGGCCCATGGCCGTGGTGATGTTAGTCATGCCCGGCCCGGTGATGATGAAACATACACCCGGCTTGCCACTGGTGCGCGCGTAGCCATCGGCCATGAAGCCGGCGCCCTGCTCATGACGCGGCGTGACGTGGTTGATGCTCGAACCGGCGAGCCCGCGATACAGCTCCACGGTATGCACACCAGGAATGCCGAACACCTGCTCGACTCCGTAATCTTCGAGTAACTTGACCAACACTTCGCCGCACGTCGCCATGTCTTTGCCCTTCTTGTTCGTTTGAGACGCCGGGCCTGCGCAGTGTTTATGATGATTCGGCAGGTCCGGGAATGGCCTCATTGGAACGGGCGACACGTAGCCGTAACAATGGATAAAAAGTCATACTAGCCATGTCGTCACGTCATACCTCGGATCCTCATGAAACGATTGCCCCCGCTGTCAGCGCTGCACACTTTTTTGATCACGGCGCAGTGCTGCAACTTCACTCGCGCGGCAGAGCAACTGCACATCACCCAAGGTGCAGTGAGCCGACAGATCGCCGGCCTGGAGGATCATCTGGGTTACGCGCTGTTCATTCGCCAGGCGCGCGGCCTGCAACTGACGGCCGAAGGACGTGAATGGCTGCCGCAGGTGCAGCAGGTCTTCGGTCTGATCGACGAGGCGGTGCAGCAGATCGGCGAAAAACGCCAAATCCTGCGCCTGAAAGCGCCTACCTGTGTGATGCGCTGGTTGCTGCCGCGGCTGATGCAATGGCAAAAAGAGCGTCCCGATGCGCCGGTGCAACTGACCAACACCATCAGTCACGGGGTGGATTTTCATCGTGAGCAGTTCGACGCGGCGGTCGTGTACGGTCCACCGCCGGATACCGCGCTGGCCGCTTTTCATTTGTTCGATGAGCAACTGACGCCCGTGTGTTCGCAGCCACTGCTGCAAGGCGCGGTGGCGCTGCACACACCCGAGGATTTGCAGCGGCATCTGTTATTGCATCCGACACGGGACGAGCGCGACTGGAATGCATGGCTGAAAATGGCGAATGTGCAGTTGAGCAATGTCAGCCGGGGCCAGCATTTCGAAACGCTGGACCTGGCCATGTCGATGGCCTCGCAAGGTACCGGTGTGGCGATCGGCGATTGGTCGTTGATCGGCGATGACCTGAGCGCCGGACGGCTGGTGATGCCGTTTGATTTGAAGGTCAGGACGGGTTTGGCGTACTACCTGGTGTTTCCGCAGAGGCCTGAGCCTACAGGGAAGTTGCGCGAATTGATGGGGTGGCTGGTGGAGCAGGCGCAATCGCGGTGAGGGTTGAATCGCCGTGGGCGGGCAGGCTTGCCTCACACTGACCAAACCATTTCACAGGGCGTACATATCCGTTTCTTCGGTGAGGGCATAAATTGGTTTCGCTTTTACAGCGAGTTACTTGGAGAAGCACCAAGTAACCAAGTGCTCTTGCCCCTGACGTCCGGTGGCTCGCTAATGCTCGCCATGCCCTCGCTCCGGTCCTGCTCCGTGGGCCCGCTGCCATCGGCCATCCATGGCCGGCGGCAGCTAACCCGGCATCCATGCCGGGTTGCCCACTGCGCAGAACCTGCGCTCGGCCTCCCGAGGTGGCGCTCAAATCAAAAGCTGGCGAGGCGAGCTAACGCTCGGCCTTGCTGATATCGACTATCAGGCCGTCTTCGCGAGCCAGCCTGCTCCCACAGGGGCTCATCAGCGTTCTGAATGACCGCATAGAAGCAACCCCTCTTCCACTGGCAACTCCCATACGCTGACCTAAACTGAAAGCAGTACCCACGGGTATTCGTTCAGAGGTCTACGCCATGAACATCAAAACAAGAAGGTATCTCACGATCTTCATCACCTGCGCGGCCACGCTGGCGCTGTACGGCACCGCAGCCTGGCGGGTGGAACAGTTGCGACAACTGCCCCGTGAATACGCAAGCTGTAACGTCGAACGCTGCATTCCCCACAACGCAACGCTCAACGCCCTTCGCTAGCGAAAGGCGTCAGATGTCGTTCTCTTGATCGGCCTTCAAGCGGTCACGGAAGGCCTTGGGCGAAATCCCCACCCGGCGTCGGAACAGGCGCGTGAAGTTGGTCGGATCAGAAAACCCCAATACGTCGGACATTTCGTAAATGGTCATGCTGGTGTAGGTCAGCAGGCGCTTGGCTTCGAGCAATTGGCGCTCGTGCATGATCTGCAGCGCCGGCTGACCGGCCAGCTCGCGGCACGTGCCGTTGAGGTGTGAAACGGAAATCCCCAAGCGGTGCGCGAGGTCTTCGACCTTGACGTGCTGGCGATAGGTTTCTTCCACCAGTTGAATGAAGCCATTGAGGTATTCCCTCGCCCGTTGCGGCCTTTGACTGGCCTTGTGACGTTGAATCACCTGCCGACTGACCCAGACCATAACCACACTGACCAGCGCATGCATCAGCATCTCGCGTGCCGGCTGATGACCGGTGTATTCAGTCTGCAGGGCGCCAAACTGGCTGTTCAGATAGTCACTGTCCACACCTGCCGGATAGCTTTGCGCGTGAGCCAGTGCATTCACCGAGTTGCCCAGTTGCGCCTGAAGATGGGCCACCAACGGCGCCGCCAGGGTCACCACATACCCTTCCACATCCTCGGAAAATCGATAGCCATGCACCGACAACGGCGGCAGCACCAACACCGTCGGCTCGCTCAGTTGCGTACGTTTGCCTTCGATTTCAAGCTCTGCCTGACCTTTGAACACGAAAAGCAACTGGCATAAATCGGCGTGGCGGTGGGGTTTGATTTCCCATTGGTGTTCGCGGCTACGCGCGGAAATGGTTTCACAGTGCAACAAGTCCGGGGTCGGCCAGTCCAGGCTTTCGCCGTAGAGCTTGAATACCGGGAAGGAAGGCAGGTCAGGCTTGTTCATAACGTCAATCCAGGCCTCTGGGAGGTGATGGGCGATAATCGCACCGATTGGCAGAATGTACAGCTATCGGCTCAGTTTTCACCTTCAATTGACAGACTCGCAAGGGAAAAATGCAAGCACTCGACCCCTAACAATTATCCATCGACCTAAGCGCGTGGACCTTGCGAGTCATAAAAACAATGAAAACGCTGAAAACTCAAATCGCCATTATCGGTGCCGGTCCAGCTGGCCTGCTACTGGGTCAATTACTGCATAACGCTGGAATTGACACCCTCATCCTTGAGCGCCAGACCCCGGATTATGTGCTCGGACGAATTCGCGCCGGGGTGCTGGAACAAGGCATGACCGAGCTGTTGCGGCAGGCCGGTGTGGGCCGGCGCATGGATGCCGAAGGTTTGCTGCACAACGGCTTCGAACTGGCGCTCGGCGGACGGCGCGTGCACATCGATCTGCACGGCTTGACCGGTGGCAAACACGTCATGATCTACGGCCAGACCGAGGTCACCCGCGACCTGATGGCCGCCCGTCGGGACACCGGTGCGCGGACGATTTACCAGGCCAGCAACGTCGAGCCCCACGGCATGAAAACCGCTGAGCCCTACGTCACATTCGAGCAGGATGGTGAAACCTGGCGGCTCGATTGCGATTACATAGCCGGCTGCGACGGCTTCCACGGCGTGGCGCGGCAGTCGATTCCGAGCGAATGCCTCAAGGTGTTTGAAAGGGTCTATCCGTTCGGCTGGCTGGGTATTCTGGCCGACACGCCACCGGTCAACGAAGAACTGGTCTACGCCCGTCACGAACGCGGCTTTGCCCTGTGCAGCATGCGTTCGCCAAGCCGCACCCGGTACTACCTGCAAGTGCCGAGCGGAGAAAAAGTCGAGGACTGGTCGGATCAGCGTTTTTGGGATGAGCTCAAAATGCGTCTGCCCCTTGAACTGGCGGCGGCGCTGGTGACAGGTCCTTCGATCGAAAAAAGCATCGCGCCGCTGCGCAGTTTCGTCGTCGAGCCGATGCAGTACGGGCGGATGTTTCTGGTTGGCGACGCCGCACACATTGTCCCGCCGACAGGCGCCAAGGGGCTGAATCTGGCCGCCAGCGATGTCAGTACGCTGTTCAACATTCTGCTAAAGGTTTACCGCGAAGGCCGCGTCGATCTGCTCGATAAATACTCCGAAGTCTGCCTGCGCCGGATCTGGAAAGCCGAGCGGTTTTCCTGGTGGATGACTTCTATGCTGCACCGTTTTGACGACAATGATGCGTTCAGCCAACGCATCGCCGAGTCAGAATTGGATTACTTCGTCGACTCCGAAGCGGGTCGAAAAACCATCGCGGAAAATTACGTCGGACTCCCATACGAGGCTATCGAATAGCCTGCTACCGACTTACACTGGCGGGCACTTGCCCGCTCGCCTCGCCTTGCGGAAATCACTGCCCGCAGGTTTTATCGTGACCACTCTCAATCAGCCCGACACGCCAAAACCGGCCATTCGCAGCGTACTGATCGCCCTGATGCTGGCGATTTTTCTGGGTGCGCTGGATCAAACCATTGTCGCGGTTTCAATGCCGGCTATTTCCGCGCAATTCAAGGACGTCAGCCTGCTGGCCTGGGTGATTTCCGGTTACATGGTGGCGATGACCGTGGCCGTGCCGATCTACGGCAAACTCGGCGATTTGTACGGCCGCCGCAAGTTGATGCTGTTTGGCATGGCGGTGTTCACGGTCTCCTCCCTGTTTTGCGGCATGGCCCAGAGCATGGAGCAACTGGTCCTGGCGCGAATCCTTCAAGGCATCGGCGCGGGCGGGATGATTTCGGTCAGCCAGGCGATCATCGGCGACATCGTGCCGCCTCGCGAGCGCGGGCGTTATCAGGGCTATTTCAGTAGTATGTACGCGGTGGCCAGCGTCGCAGGGCCGGTGCTCGGCGGGTACATGACCGAGTATCTGTCGTGGCGCTGGGTGTTCCTGATCAATTTGCCGTTAGGCCTTGGCGCCCTGCTGGTCGCTCATCGCACGCTGGTCGGATTGCCAGTGCCGCAGCGCAAACCGGTGATTGACTACCTGGGCACGCTGCTGATGATCATCGGATTGACTGCCTTGTTGCTGGGTATTACCGAAGTCGGTCAGGGCCATGCCTGGCGCAGCGCCGAAGTGCTGGGCCTGCTGGTTTGCGCGGTGATCGTGCTGGCGCTGTTCGTGTGGCATGAGCGTCGCACCCACGAACCGCTGCTGCCCATGCATCTGTTTGCCAATCGCAGCGCGGTGCTGTGCTGGTGCACGATCTTTTTCACCAGTTTCCAGGCGATCTCGCTGATCGTGCTCATGCCGTTGCGCTTTCAGAGTGTTACCGGCGACGGCGCCGACAGCGCAGCGCTGCACCTGCTGCCACTGGCGATGGGATTGCCGATCGGCGCGTATTTCGCCGGACGCCGGACATCGGTAACTGGTCGCTACAAACCCATGATTCTCTGCGGCGCCCTGCTGATGCCGATCGCCATCGTCGGCATGGCATACAGTCCGCCTCAGGCGTTGGTGCTCAGCAGCCTGTTCATGTTGCTCAGTGGCATCGCCGGTGGCATGCAATTCCCGACCTCTCTGGTCGGCACGCAGAATTCGGTCGAGCAACGGGACATCGGCGTGGCCACCAGCACCACCAACCTGTTCCGCTCGCTCGGTGGCGCGGTGGGCGTGGCGTTGATGTCGGCACTGTTGCTGGCGTTGTTGCAGGATTCCAGTGTCGCCCAACTGGCCGGGTCTGCATTGATGGCTGAGGGCAGTTCGGGGAATGTCCTGCTCGACGGTTTGAACGCGGCGCCGGGGGATGCGCAAAATGCCTTGCGTGCGGAGCTATTGCTGACTTTCCGCCACCTGCTGATGGTCAGTGCTGCGGTGTCCTTGCTGGGCCTGGCGGCAGCGATTGCGATGCCGAACAATGTGCTGCGAGGGCGTGAGGACAAGGTTCGGTAGATCGGCCGGGTTGCCCGCTGTCACGAGCATGCTCGCCACAGCGGTACTTCAGACAGTAAAAATCACGGGCTGTAATAACCCACCGCCACCAGGAAATGCCCGACCTTTTTCAGGTATGCGTGCTTGTCCTCGACTTTGCCGGTCACCGGGTTCTTCCAGCGATATTCGTATTCGCCGTAATCCTGCCTGGCGATCAACGCCAGAATCGGCTCGCCCACCGGTTTGCCCTCCGGGTCCTTGATCTTGCCGAAATCGGTGTTGATCAATCGCAGGTTGGTGCCATGCGCGACATAGCGCTGAGTGTCCAGATCGACGACGAACACATACAGGTCATCCTGCAAGTACCCGCCCTTGAGCGAGTTGATTGCCGTCAACGTGCCCTTCTCGTCCTTGGTCAGATCCATCGCCGCCTTGTTCAGCAAGGCCATGGCCTGCTCCGCAGAGGCTCGCGGCAAGTAATAACCGACCGCCAGAATGCGTTCGCCGATGCGTTGGTAGAACACGCGCTTGCGCTCGACCTTGCCATCCGACCAATTCTGCCAGCGGTATTCAGCCTGCTGGATGCCATTGGCTTGCGGCACTTTCAAAGCGTCCTTGAACGCCTTCTGCACATCCGGCCCGAGGACGTCCGAGACATCACGCCCAATCAATGCCGAAGACGGCCCCCCGCTGGCGAGCATCACGCCTTTGGTGTCGACAACAAACACGTAACGGTCCTTGTCGACGAATTCGCCCTGACGACTGAACGCCGCGAACGCCTTGTCGCCGTTCTCGTGATAATAGGCCAAGGCCTTTTCCAGCAAAGCCCGCGCGGCCTGACTGTCCTCCTGCTCAGTCCCGGCCGCCTGAGCCTGCCCCAGGCACAGCAACAGCATCCCGCCCAACAGGGCCAACTTGTGCAAAACCGCCATTGCGCATTCCTCGTTCTTATCGGTGTCTGGAGAGCGTAGACGGGTTGGCGGCATGTATGGATGTTGAGCAACATTCGGAATGGATAAAACGGACGCAGCCTCGCAGGCTCGACAGCCGCTACGTACGGCGCAGCTGTGGCGCGTTGCGTGGGTCGGACTAAGGCTTCGCCCGCAACTGCTGCTGCAAATTCTGAATCTGCGCTTGCAGCGTGTTGATGCTTCGGGTGACCTGCCCGCGGAATGCATCGAACTCGGCCGTGCTGGCCGCGCCTTGAGCCGGGCGATTGTCCTGCTGGCTTTTCAACACGATGATGTCTTGTTCGAGCCGCTCGATGGCCGCGCTCGGATTGCCCTGTTTTTTCAGGGCGACAATGTCGGCACCGATGCTTTTCAGCTGGGAATCGTATTGTCCACCGTCAGCGGTGGCTGTTTTTAAGGCGCTCAGCTCGCCGGTCAGGGTTTTCACCTGCGTTTGCAACTGGGTATTGGCGGTCTGCTGCTCGGTGTTCTGCGCCGTCAGCTGCGCGAGGCGCTTATCCAGATCGGTGGTTTGCGCGGTCATCTGGGCCAGCCGTTTATCCAGTTCCGAAGCCTGACCCGCCACGCCCTGTTGCTGCTGGCTCTGGTCCTGCAGTCGGCTTTCCAGCTGTTTGATCTGCAGCTTCAATGCTTCGCTGTCGCTGCTGACATTGGTCTGACTGGCGACGACCCTGCCGGAAATGTCCTGCAAGCGCCCCGCCGCTTCCTCACTGATTCGCGCGAAACTTTCCTGCGTGGCGACCAATTGCTGCTCCATCAGCGAAATCTGCTGGAAGCTCCACCAGGCGAGGCCGGCGAACGCGAAGAACAAAGCGCCGACCAGAGCCCACAGTGGGCCGGTGCTGGCAGCCTTGACCTTGACCACCGGCGCGGTACGCGAATGCACGCTGTTGCGCGCAGTGGTCGGGAAATCATCGTCATCGAGGATGTCGGCACGCAGGCTCGGCACATTGTCGAAATCGTCGTTGGCATCGTTACGCATGGGCATTCAATCAACCTTTGTGAAACATGGTGATGGCTTGATGCGGCGAGTATAACCCCCACGGCCGCAGGGATTGACCCTGAACCTGAAGCTCGGTTCAGTGAGCCGGCTTTCAGCGAACGTCCTGAGCTTTCCACCAGCCGCAGAATTCATCGAGGGCCGTCCACAGACTGACCTTGGGATCGTAATCCAGATAATGCCGGGCGCGGCTGATGTCCAGCGTGAAGTTCCTGTTCATGACCTGCATGCCCAGGCGCGACAGTGTCGGTTCCGGACGGCCCGGCCAGAGCATGCACGCACCTTCGTTGAGCGCGGCCACGGAGTAGGCCAAACCGTAGGAACGGTAACGAGTGACTTGTGGGACTTCCATCTGACGCATGACGTAATTGACCACGTCCCACAACGGAATCGGCGTGCCGTTGCTGATGTTGTACGCCTTACCCAATGCTGATCCGCTGGCCAGCAGACTGCTGAGCAACGCTTCATTGAGATTTTGCACGCTGGTGAAATCGACCTTGTTCAAACCGTTACCGACGATTGCCAGCCGTCCCTTGCGCTGCATGTTCAGCAAACGCGGAAAGATGCTCATATCACCGGCCCCGGTGACGAAACGCGGGCGCAGCGCTACCGTTTCGAGGCCGAACTCCTGGGCGCCGAAGACTTTTTGCTCGGCCAGGTATTTGGTCGCGGCGTAGGGATGATTGAAGCGCTTGGGCACTTGCTCTTCGGTCAGGCCAAGATGATCGCGGCCGTCGAAGTAGATCGACGGTGAGGACAAATGCACCAGGCGTCGAACCCGTTGTTTCAGGCACGCTTCGACGATGTTTTCGGTGACCTGGACATTGCCCTGATGGAAATCCTGATAACGCCCCCACACACCGACTGCCCCGGCGCAATGCACCACCGCGTCTACGTCGGAGCAAAGCGCCCGCGCCAGGTCCGCATCGCTCAAATCGCCCGGAATGAACTCGGCGCCGCGGCGTACCAGGTGCTCGACGCTTTCGGCCCGGCGACCGTTGACCCGTACGTCCAGGCCCTGTTCCAGAGCGAAACGCGCGAAGCGTCCGCCAATGAAACCACTCGCGCCGGTAACCAGAATCTTCATGAATTGCTCCAACGAGTACAGTTGCAAACTTCAAATTTCAAACAGAGAAAAAACCGTCCGCAAGCGCATTACTTGCGGCTTGCAGCTTGACGCTTACCGCTGCTCCCAAGGCACCAACCAATGCGCCGACGAACGCACCAACTGATCGGTGAGCAGGCTCAGCAACTGCCCGCCATTGCGCCAATGATGCCAGTACAGCGGCACATCGATCGGCTTATCTGCCAGCAACTCGATCAGTTGGCCACTTTTCAGCTGCTCGCGCACCTGCAATTCCGGCACCAATCCCCAGCCCAGTCCAGCCTCAGTCAGGCGAATGAAACCTTCGGACGATGGGCACAGGTGGTGTTCGAAACCGCCGTCTACGCCGAGGGACGCGAGGTAGCGATGCTGTAGGAAGTCGTCCGGCCCGAAGACCAACGCCGGCGTTTTCGACAACAGCTCGGCGCGCACGCCGTCGGGAAAATGCCTGGCGATGAAGGCCGGGCTGGCTAACGCCCGATAGCGCATCGCCCCCAGCAGCACGCTACGCGCACCCGCTACCGGGCGCTCATTGGCGCACAGACAGGCCGCCACTTCACCTGCGCGCATTCGTTTGAGGCCGACTGTCTGGTCTTCGACGATCAGGTCGAGCAACAGATGGTGCTCTGCGCAAAAGTCGCCGATGGCCGGAGCCCACCAGGTGGCGAGGCTGTCGGCATTGAGGGCGATGCGCAGACGTTCCGGCAGGCCTTCGTCATCCAGTGCCGGCACCAGGGTTTGCAGATCGCGCTCAAGCAAACGCACCTGTTGCACGTGGTTGAGTAGCCGTCGACCGATCTCGGTCGGGGCCGGGGGCGTCACGCGCACCAGCACCGGTTGGCCCACTCGAGCCTCAAGCAATTTGATCCGCTGCGAGATGGCCGATTGCGACACATTGAGCACTTGCGCGGCGCGTTCGAACCCGGCCTGTTCGATGACCGCCGCCAACGCAGAGAGTAGTTTGTAGTCGAACATCAGTTTTCCTAATGAGCGATCAGGATGATTGATTTTCCTTATACAGCCCAAGACCAGAGAATGGCCAGCAAGAACTCATGAAACAGGACATCGACATGACCGGCGAAACTTCACTGGTGACGCTCATTCGCAGCATGAGCCCGCAGTTGAATGCGGGCGAATACGTTTTTTGCACCCTCAGCGACGGGAAAATGCCGACAGACGTAGAGATCGTCGGCAGCTTTCGCGAGCAGGAAGGTCTGACCGTCATTCTGGAACGCTCCGACGCCGAGCGAGCCGGTTTCCATTTCGACTACATCGCAGCATGGCTCACGCTGAATGTGCACTCGTCTCTCGAAGCCGTGGGGTTAACGGCCGCGTTCGCCGGCGCTTTGGGCCAAGCGGGAATCAGTTGCAATGTGGTGGCAGGCTATTTCCACGACCATTTATTCGTCGGCCAGGCCGATGCCGAACGCGCCTTGCATGTGCTGCGCGATCTCGCAGCGAACGCGGAGTAAAGCTTTATGTGGCAGAGCTATGTAAACGGCCTGTTGGTCGCTGCCGGGCTGATCATGGCGATCGGCACACAAAATGCGTTTGTGCTGGCCCAGAGCCTGCGGCGCGAACATCACCTGCCGGTGGCGGCCCTCTGTGTGACGTGCGACGCGTTGCTGGTCGCTGCGGGCGTTTTCGGCCTGGCCACGGTGCTGGCGCAAAACCCGACGTTGCTGGCCATCGCGCGCTGGGGCGGTGCGGCGTTTTTGCTGTGGTACGGCAGCCTCGCGCTGCGCCGCGCCTTCACGAAGCAGAGCCTGCAGCAAGGGGAAAACCAGACGGTCCGGTCGTTGCGTGCGGTAATGCTCAGCGCGCTGGCCGTCACGTTGCTCAACCCGCACGTGTATCTGGACACCGTGTTGCTCATCGGTTCACTCGGCGCCCAGCAGACCGACCCCAGCGCTTACGTCGTGGGCGCGGCGACTGCGTCGCTATTGTGGTTTTTCACCCTGGCACTGGGCGCGGCGTGGCTGGCCCCGTGGCTGGCACGGCCAGGCACCTGGCGAATCCTCGACCTGTTGGTGGCGGTGATGATGTTCGCCGTGGCTCTGCAACTGATCGTCACCGGCTGATTATTCCAAAAGGCTCTGGAACCTCTATTCCACACAGTTGTTGCGTGGTTATGCCGCACCCCCGGTGCTATGATCCGAACCCTGCGCCGCAAAGAGTACAAACTCCCCGGCGCTTGTTTGGCCGCCCGTGATCGGCCTTGCGCTCACCGCAACTGACCTGATTAGGAGAATCATCATGGCTTTCGAATTGCCGCCGCTGCCTTATCCACACGATGCCCTGCAGCCGCACATTTCCAAGGAAACGCTGGAATACCACCACGACAAGCACCACAACACCTATGTCGTGAACCTGAACAACCTGGTGCCAGGCACCGAGTTCGAAGGCAAGACTCTGGAAGAAATCGTCAAGACTTCCTCGGGCGGTATCTTCAACAACGCCGCTCAGGTCTGGAACCACACTTTCTACTGGAACTGCCTGGCGCCAAACGCCGGCGGTCAACCGAGCGGCGCACTGGCCGAGGCGATCAATGCCTCCTTCGGTTCGTTCGACAAGTTCAAAGAAGAGTTCAGCAAAACCTCCATCGGCACCTTCGGTTCCGGCTGGGGCTGGCTGGTGAAAAAGGCTGACGGTTCCCTGGCCCTGGCCAGCACCATCGGCGCCGGCAACCCGCTGACCAGCGGCGACACCCCGCTGCTGACCTGCGACGTCTGGGAACACGCTTACTACATCGACTACCGCAACGTTCGTCCAAAGTATGTCGAAGCGTTCTGGAACCTGGTCAACTGGAAATTCGTGGCTGAGCAGTTCGAAGGCAAAACCTTCACCGCTTGAGTACACGCCAGTCAGAAAAACCCGGCTTTTTAGCCGGGTTTTTTTTGGTGCGGTGGAAAGTGTAGGGGCTTCATTCGATGAGAAAAGGGTTGGCTGGCAGGGCGCCTTTGCGAGCAAGCTTCGACCGCATCGAAACCAGGCATCACCAGAACCCACGCCCCCACAAAAACAAGGCCAATTTCTCACAATGAAACCAGCCCCCAACCCCTTGCCCCAACGCCACACCCGTCTAACATCAACCCAACGGAAAATTAGTCCGGATTCCCCCTAAAGTTGAAGGACCCAACAACCGACACAGTACTAATCCAGACGCCAGCACCAGGGCCAACCATAGGCAAATTCCCCTGTGTTTGATTGTCCCTTTGACTGCCATGGCCGGATTGCCAATACTCATGGCAACTTGATGCTACCGCACGGAACAAGGAATGACTCTTTGAAGCTGGAACTCAAGAACAGCTTGTCGGTGAAGTTGCTCCGGGTCGTGCTGTTGTCGGCATTGATCGTCGGCGTGGTATTGAGCTGCGCGCAGATTGTTTTCGATGCCTATAAGACACGCCAGGCTGTGGCCAACGATGCCGAACGCATTCTCGACATGTTTCGCGACCCCTCGACACAGGCGGTCTACAGCCTTGACAGGGAAATGGGCATGCAGGTCATTGAAGGCCTGTTTCAGGACGCCGCTGTGCGCCAGGCCTCCATTGGCCACCCAAACGAAGCCATGCTCGCGCAAAAGTCCCGCGAGCTGCAGAAATCCAACAGCCGCTGGCTGACCGACCTGATCCTCGGCAAGGAAAGCACCTTCACCACCCAACTGGTGGGACGCGGCCCCTACAGCGAGTATTACGGTGACCTGAGCATCACGCTCGACACAGCCACGTACGGCCAGGGCTTCATCGTCAACTCGGTGATCATCTTCATTTCAGGGGTGCTGCGCGCTCTGGCCTTGGGCCTGGTGCTGTATCTGGTCTATCACTGGCTGCTGACCAAGCCATTGTCACGGATCATCGAGCACCTGACGGAAATCAACCCCGATCGCCCCAGCGAACACAAGATCCCGCAACTTAAGGGTCACGAAAAAAACGAACTGGGGATCTGGATCAACACTGCTAATCAGTTGCTTGAATCCATCGAGCGTAACACTCACCTGCGCCACGAAGCGGAAAACAGCCTGCTGCGCATGGCTCAGTACGATTTTCTGACAGGCCTGCCCAACCGCCAGCAATTGCAGCAGCAGCTGGACAAGATCCTCGTCGACGCCGGCAAACTGCAACGCCGGGTGGCGGTATTGTGCGTGGGTCTCGATGACTTCAAAGGCATCAACGAACAGTTCAGCTATCAGACGGGCGACCAATTACTGCTCGCTCTGGCTGATCGCCTGCGCGCCCACAGCGGTCGGCTGGGCGCGCTGGCGAGGCTTGGCGGTGATCAGTTCGCGCTGGTGCAGGCAGATATCGAACAACCCTATGAAGCGGCTGAACTGGCGCAAAGCATTCTCGATGACCTGGAAGCGGCATTTGCCCTCGATCATCAAGAGATTCGCCTGCGCGCAACCATCGGCATTACCTTGTTCCCGGAGGACGGCGACAGCACCGAGAAGTTGCTGCAGAAAGCCGAGCAGACCATGACCCTGGCCAAGACGCGCTCGCGCAACCGCTATCAGTTCTATATCGCCAGTGTCGATACCGAGATGCGCCGCCGACGCGAACTGGAAAAAGATCTGCGCGACGCCCTTATCCGCGACCAGTTCTACCTCGTTTATCAACCCCAGATCAGCTATCGCGATCATCGAGTGGTGGGTGTCGAGGCCTTGATTCGCTGGCAGCATCCCGAGCACGGGCTAGTTCCGCCGGACCTGTTTATCCCATTGGCGGAGCAGAACGGCACCATTATTGCCATCGGCGAATGGGTACTGGATCAGTCGTGCAAACAATTGCGCGATTGGCATGACCAGGGTTTCACTGACCTGCGCATGGCCGTCAACCTGTCCACCGTTCAGTTGCACCACGCCGAGTTGCCGCGCGTGGTCAACAATCTGCTGCAAATGTATCGCCTGCCACCGCGCAGCCTGGAACTGGAAGTGACCGAAACCGGCCTGATGGAAGACATCAGCACCGCCGCTCAGCACTTGCTGAGTTTGCGTCGTTCCGGCGCATTGATCGCGATTGACGACTTCGGCACCGGTTACTCATCGCTGAGTTATCTGAAAAGCCTGCCGCTGGACAAGATCAAGATCGACAAGAGCTTCGTTCAGGACCTGCTCGATGACGACGACGATGCGACCATCGTCCGGGCCATCATCCAGTTGGGAAAGAGCCTGGGCATGCAGGTAATTGCCGAGGGTGTGGAGACCGCCGAACAGGAGGCCTACATCATTTCCGAGGGCTGCCACGAAGGTCAGGGCTACTTCTACAGCAAGCCCCTGCCGGCACGGGAACTGGGCGCGTACCTGAAACAGGCGCAGCGCAGCAATGCGGTGATCTTGTGAAGGCCCAAAGATCGCAGCCTCGTTTTACTCGACAGCTCCTACGGTAGAGCCAGCACTTGCGTAGGCGCTGTCGAGAAAAACGAGGCTGCGATCTTTTCTCTGAATAAGAAATATTTACAACCACGACCCTTTACACATAATGCGAAAGATTTGCATTATGTCGCAGCTTTGCGCGCTAGCCGCGCCATTCCACCCCCTCTCGAAGCAGGATGTTCGCCATGATTCGTATGCCTCTGGCTACCGCCAGTCTGTTGGCCATCGCTATTTCCCTCGCCGGTTGTGGCGAAGGCAAAGACAAAGCTGCCGCGCCAGCGCCGACTCCAGCTGCCACGACGACGGCTCCAGCCCCGGCCACTGCACCAGCGGCTGCCGGCAAAGTCGATGAGGCCGCCGCCAAAGCCGTTGTCGCGCATTACGCCGACATCGTCTTCGCCGTTTACAGCGACGCCGAATCGACCGCGAAAACCCTGCAAACTGCCGTTGACGCGTTCCTCGCCAAGCCGAATGCCGAGACCCTGAACGCCGCCAAGGCTGCCTGGGTCGCTGCTCGTGTACCTTACCTGCAGAGCGAAGTGTTCCGCTTCGGCAACACCATCATTGACGATTGGGAAGGTCAGGTGAACGCCTGGCCACTGGACGAAGGCCTGATCGACTACACGGACAAATCCTACGAACACGCACTGGGTAACCCGGGCGCTACCGCCAACATCATCGCCAACAGCGAAGTTCAGGTCGGCGAAGACAAGGTCGATGTCAAAGACATTACCCCGGAAAAACTCGCCAGCCTGAATGAGCTGGGCGGTGCCGAGGCCAACGTTGCCACCGGTTATCACGCGATTGAATTTCTGCTGTGGGGCCAGGACCTGAACGGTACCGGCCCGGGCGCTGGCAACCGTCCGGCCTCCGACTACCTGGAAGGCGCCGGTGCCACTGGCGGCCACAACGAGCGTCGTCGTGCTTATTTGAAGGCTGTGACTCAACTGCTGGTCAGCGATCTGGAAGAAATGGTCGGCAACTGGAAGCCGAACGTAGCTGACAACTATCGCGCGACGCTGGAAGCCGAACCGGGCGAAACCGGCCTGCGCAAAATGCTCTTCGGCATGGGCAGCCTGTCCCTGGGCGAACTGGCGGGAGAGCGCATGAAGGTTTCCCTGGAAGCCAACTCCCCGGAAGACGAACACGACTGCTTCAGCGACAACACTCACTACTCGCAGTTTTACGATGCCAAAGGCATTCGCAACGTCTACCTGGGCGAATACACTCGCGTTGACGGCACCAAGATGACCGGCGCAAGCCTGTCCTCGCTGGTGGCGAAGGCTGATCCGGCTGCCGATACCGCGCTGAAAGCCGACCTGGCTGCGACCGAAGCGAAGATGCAGGTCATCGTCGATCACGCCAACAAGGGTGAGCATTACGACCAGCTGATCGCTGCCGGCAACACCGCTGGCAACCAGGTCGTTCGCGACGCCATCGCCTCGCTGGTCAAGCAGACCGGTTCGATCGAAGCGGCTGCGGGTAAACTGGGTATCACCGACCTGAACCCGGACAACGCTGATCACGAATTCTGATCAACGCTGGCTGCATAAAAAGGCGACCTCCGGGTCGCCTTTTTCATGCCGGCCAAACACCGCCTCCCTGTGGGAGCGAGCCTGCTCGCGATGGTGTATCAGTTACACAAGTGTCGCCTGACACACCATCGCGAGCAGGCTCGCTTCCACAGGAATCGCGACCTTCAGTAAAATGTGTTCCACATTAACCAAACGATAATTCCTCTTATTCAATCCCCCCTGCCCTGTTAGACTTTGCGCCTTTGTTTTGCACGTCTCGCAGGATGTCTTGATGCCCTCGCTGCCTCTTCGCTTGTTCGCACTGTTTCTGGCCCTGGGCCTGAGTGCCTGCGATGACGCCCCGCGTTTTACCGAAGCCGAACCCGGTGAAGCCCGCTCAGGAGGCGACGCGACGGTGCGCAAGACTGATCAGAACTCGTTCTCCCTGCCCTCCGCCAACCTCCCGCCATCGCGGCGTGTGGATTTCAGCGTCGGCAACAGTTTCTTTCGCAACCCCTGGGTGATCGCTCCGGCGACCACTACGGCGCGTGACGGTCTAGGCCCGTTGTTCAACACCAACGCCTGCCAGAACTGCCACATCAAGGACGGCCGCGGTCATCCGCCGGCGCCTGGCGCACTAAATGCAGTATCGATGCTGGTACGTCTGTCTATTCCTGATTCGCCGGCCTACGCCAAGGTCATCGAGCAGTTAGGCGTCGTCCCCGAGCCGGTTTACGGCGGGCAATTTCAGGACATGTCAGTGCCCGGCGTCATCCCTGAGGGCAAGGTCCGCGTCGATTACACGCCGGTGCCGGTCCGCTTCCAGGACGGCAGTGAAGTGGAGCTACAAAAACCAACCCTGCAGATCACCCAGCTCGGCTACGGCCCGATGCATCCCGACACACGTTTCTCGGCCCGGGTTGCGCCGCCGATGATCGGCCTCGGTTTGCTCGAAGCCATCCCCGACGAGGCGATTCTAGCCAACGCCGAGGCTCAGGCCAAAGACAACAAAGGCATTGCCGGTCGCCCGAATCGGGTCTGGGATGACGTACAACAGAAAACCGTCCTCGGCCGATTCGGCTGGAAAGCCGGGCAACCGAACCTCAATCAGCAGAATGTCCACGCGTTTTCCGGCGACATGGGCCTGACCACCAGCCTGCGCACCTTTGATGACTGCACTAACGCACAGGTCGCTTGCAAGCAGGCGCCGAACGGAAAGGGGCCGGATGGCGAACCGGAAGTCAGCGACAACATCCTGCGTCTGGTCCTGTTCTACAGCCGCAACCTCGCCGTACCGGCCCGCCGCGATGTCAGCTCCCCCGAGGTGCTGGCGGGCAAAACCCTGTTTTTCCAGGCCGGTTGCCAGTCGTGCCACACACCGAAATACACCACCGCCGCCAACGCCAGTGAACCTGAATTGGCCAATCAGGTGATTCGTCCCTATAGCGATCTTCTGCTGCATGACATGGGCGATGGCCTGGCCGACAACCGTACTGAATTCAAGGCCGGTGGACGCGACTGGCGCACCCCACCGCTGTGGGGTATCGGCCTCACGCAAGCGGTCAGCGGCCACACCCGGTTCCTGCACGACGGCCGTGCCCGCAACCTGCTCGAAGCCGTGCTCTGGCATGGCGGCGAAGCCACCGCGGCGCAGCAAAAAGTTTTGTCTTTCGATGCCGGACAGCGCGCTGCGCTGCTGGCGTTTTTGAATTCCCTTTGATACCCACTCCATAAGCGGGAGCCCGACATGTTCCGTCCCAAATTGTTGTTCACCAGCCTTGCTGCACTTGCGCTCGGAGCCTGTTCTCCGCAGGACCCGCAGGCGGTCACTTCGGCAGCCATCGCCAAGTCGGTGATCCTGCCGACTTACACGCGCTGGGTTGAGGCCGACCGCCAGCTCGCGGTCAGTGCCCTGGCCTACTGCGAGGGTAAATCGGACCTGGAGACCGCTCGCGCTGATTTCCTTCATGCGCAGAAAGCCTGGGCCGAGCTGCAACCGCTGCTGATCGGGCCACTGGCCGAAGGCAATCGCGCCTGGTCGGTGCAGTTCTGGCCGGACAAGAAAAACCTCGTGGGCCGTCAGGTCGAGCAACTGGTGACCGCGCAGCCGCAGATCGACGCGGCCGCACTGGCCAAATCCAGCGTCGTGGTGCAGGGCCTGTCCGCCTACGAGTACATCCTGTTCGACAGCAAGCCCGACGTCGCCAACGATGCGCAGAAGAGCAAATACTGCCCACTGTTGATCGCGATTGGCGAACACCAGAAACAGCTGGCCGAGGAGATCCTCAAGGGCTGGAACAACACCGACGGTATGCTCGCGCAGATGAGCAAGTTCCCGAACCAGCGCTACGCCGATTCCCACGAAGCGATTGCCGACCTGCTGCGCGTTCAGGTCACCGCGCTCGACAGCCTGAAAAAGAAACTCGGCACGCCGATGGGTCGCCAGAGCAAAGGCGTACCCCAGCCATTCCAGGCCGATGCATGGCGCAGCCATTCGTCACTCAGCGGACTGGAAACCAGTCTCGCCGCTGCCAAAACGGTCTGGGAAGGCGTCGACAATAAAGGCTTGCGCGGCCTGTTGCCAAGCGAGCAGAAACCGCTCGCCGACAAGATCGACGCCGCTTACGCTGCGTCCCTGACACTGTTCGCCAGCAACCAGCGCTCGCTGGCCGAGATGCTCAGCGACGATGCCGGTCGCCAGCAACTCAACGACATCTATGACAGCCTCAACGTCGTCCATCGCCTGCACGAAGGCGAACTGGCCAAGGCGCTGGGCATCCAACTGGGCTTCAATGCCAACGACGGTGACTGATGAGGACAAGTGCCATGCTGCGACGTCAGGCTCTGACTTTAGGTAGTTTGCTGCTGGGAGCAGTGACACTGGGCGGCTGGACGCTGTTCAAGCAAAAGGACAAAAGCCCTCTGCTGCTGTCAGCGCGGGACGACGGCGACGGCAAGCATTACGCCGTCGGTTATCGGCTGGACGGCACACGGGCGTTCGCCACCGAAGTCGGCCAGCGTTGCCACGACATCATCAACCACCCGACGCTGCCGATTGCGCTGTTCGTCGCCCGCAGGCCGGGCACCGAGAGCTACCTGATCGACCTGCGCGCCGGCACACTGCTGCAGACCGTGACGTCGCTGCCGAACCGGCATTTTTACGGTCACGCCGTGATCCACAAGAGCGGCGACTGGTTGTATGCGACCGAGAACGACACTTCCGATCCGGGTCGCGGCCTGCTCGGCGTGTACAGGTTTGAAGGTGAGCGACTGGTGCACAGCGGCGAGATTTCCACTCATGGCATCGGCCCGCATCAGGTTTCGTGGATGCCGGATGGCGAAACCCTGGTCGTGGCCAACGGCGGGATTCGCACCGAGGCGGAAAGCCGGGTCGAGATGAACCTCAATGCGATGGAGCCTAGCCTGGTGCTGATGCAGCGCGACGGCACGCTGCTGAGCAAGGAAACCCTCGCGCAGCAGATGAACAGCGTGCGTCACCTTGGCATCGCAGACGACGGCACCATCGTCGCCGGGCAGCAATTCATGGGCCCGTCTCATGAATCGTCGGAGTTGTTGGCGATCAAGCGGCCGGGCCAATCGTTCATGCCCTTCCCAGTGGCGGAACATCAATTGCAAG
Organism: Pseudomonas sp. Ant30-3; assembly: GCF_000690905.1. Lineage (GTDB taxonomy): Bacteria > Pseudomonadota > Gammaproteobacteria > Pseudomonadales > Pseudomonadaceae > Aquipseudomonas. Next base: position 25,005 of record NZ_JMCL01000097.1, read on the forward strand.
CCATGGGGCACTACACCGCCAGCGTCGCGGTGCACAGCGATTTGCGTCTGGTGGCGTTAACGGCGCCGCGGGGCAACCGCTTTTTCATCTGGGACCTGGACAGCGGCGAAGTGCGCCTGGATGCGCCGCTTGCCGATTGCGCTGGCGTCGGTGCGGTGGCGGATGGCTTCGTCGTAACCTCCGGTCAGGGACGCTGCCGGTACTACGATTGCCGTCAGAAAGATCTCGTTGCAAAACCGCTGGATCTGCCTGCAGGGCTCTGGGACAACCATCTTCATCTGATATGACTTGCCGGGTTATTTTTGTGGCGAGGGAGCTTGCTCCCGCTTGGGGTGCGCAGCAGCCCTGAAAACCGTGGCCCGCTATGCAGCCCAGCGGGAGCAAGCTCCCTCGC
>NZ_JMCL01000098.1 GCF_000690905.1 Pseudomonas sp. Ant30-3
TCTGTGGCGAGGGGGTTTACCCCCGTTGGGTGGCGCAGCCGGCCCAGCATTTCTTCAGATACATTGTGCCAGCAGGTCTTGCGACTGCTTCGCAGCCGAACGGGGGTAAACCCCCTCGCCACAAAAGCCCCTTTGCCAGAGAAGTCCTCAAGCCACAAAAGCCCCTTTGCCAGAGAAGTCCTCAAGCCACAAAAGCCCCTTTGCCACAGAAGCCCTCAAGCCACAAAAGCTCCTTTGCTGCAGAAGCTCTCAAACTACAAAAACTTCCGTGCCGCAAGGTCAGGCGATCTGGCTCAGCACGGCAATGAACCGGTCGATTGTGTTTTCTGTATTGAGCAACCCGGGCGCTATGCGGATCACCGGGCCGACGTCGCGGTCCACCGAGTCGCAGATCACGCGGTTTTGCATCAACTGAGCGACGATTTTTTCGCAGTCGTGGTCTTTGATCCGGAAGAAAGTGAAACCGGCGGACAGGTCCGGGCTCTTTGGCGTGACCAGTTCGACCCGAGGGTCTTCCAGCAGGCGGTTTTTCGCATAAGTATTAAGTGCGTGGATGCGCGCCTGCACCTCGGCCTTGCCCAGTTCCAGGTGCAGCTTGAACGCTTCGTCCAAGGCCCAGCGGTGCTCGAAACTGTGATAACCGCCGGGGGTCATGATGGTCGAGAACGTGGTCGCTTCGGAGAAGGTCGGAATCGTCGGCGTAACGTCCTTGAGCTCGGCGGAACGGGCGCAGATGATGCCGGTGCCACGCGGGCCGAACATCCATTTGTGAGTACCTGCGATGAAGAAATCGCAATGCATGTCGGGGAAGTCGAGGTCTTCGACACCAAAACCGTGCACGCCATCGACCACATAGAGGATGCGGTCCTTTTCCTCGCGATGGCGATTGTGCTCCTCAACCAGCTTGCCGATCTCTCCGATCGGCAGTTTCACGCCGCTGCCGGACTGCACCCAAGTCATGCCCAGTACACGGGTTTCGGCGCGGATACCTTGGGCAATCGAACCCACCACCTCATCGGCCGACACGTTGTGGCTGTTCTCGAACAGCTTGAGCTTGCGCACCTTGACCCCGTCCTTTTGCTGGCGATAGCCCAAGGCGTAGTTGGTTGCGTAGTGTTCGTGCTCGCTGGTGAGGATTTCCTGATCCGGGCGCACATGAATACCGCCGTAGATCAGCGACAGGCCTTCGGTGGTGCTGCCGGTCAGGGCAATTTGTTCGGGCCTGGCCTTGAGGTAACGACCGGCCCAGACGCGAACCGCTTGCTCGCGTTTTTCGCTTTCGCCCAGGTCCCAGTCCATCGCCAGGCCCGGGTTGCGATCGAGGTTGGCGCGGTGGCGTTCAATGGCCTCACGCACCGGCCGGGGGTGGGACGTGAGCAGAAAGTTGGCAAAGTGAAGGTAGTCCGGGTCCTGGTCGAACAACAGGCGCAATTGCGCCCATTTGTCTTGGGGCAGCGGCTGTGAATTGGCAGCCAGCGCCGGCAAGTTCACGGCAGAACTCAGGGGCAGGCCAGCCGCTAGAATACCGGCCTGCTTGAGGAAAGATCGACGATTGGTCATGAGTCGGTTCGCTTCTGCAAAGAGCAATCAGTTTTTCGCCAGCGGTCTGGACGACGCCTGCACCTGGTCCCAGACCCGCAGGAAGTTACCGCCCCAGAGCTTGGCGATATCGGACTCGCTGTAGCCACGGCTGATCAGCTCGGCGGTCACGTTGCGTGCTTCGCTGACATCCTTCCAGCCATTCAGACCGCCGCCGTCATTGAAGTCGGAGCTGATGCCGACGTGGTCGATACCGATTTTCTTCACCGCGTAGTCGATCGCGTCACCGTAGTCCTTGAGCGTGGCTTTCGGCTCTTCGTCGACAATCGCGTAAAGCTGGCTGGCGTATTCGCCGAAGCGCTGTTCAGACCAGACGGTGATGATCGGATCACCCGGCATCAACGCCATCTCCAGACCCTGCAGCGGTTGCAGGTCGAAGCGCGCGCGCAGGGCGTTGAGTTTGTCTCGCGTGGTTTGGCTCAGCGGCTTGATGTACGTCGGGAAACCGACAATCTGCACCACGCCGCCGCTGTTTTTGATCAGTCGCATTTCCTGATCACTGAGGTTGCGCGGAATGTCCACCAGCGCACGCGGTGCTGAATGCGAGGCGACCATCGGCGTGCGGCTCAGCCGGGCAACTTGTTCCAGCGCCTTGGTCGACATCTGCGACACATCGATGATCACGCCCAGATCGTTCAAACGTCGCACCGCTTGTTTGCCAATCTCCGACAGCCCACCCAGGGCGTCGCGCGAATCATTGAAGAACGGCAGCGGTCGTGAAGAATCCGCCCAGGCATTGTTGCCCACGTAACTGAAGCCGAACATGCGCATGCCGCGAGCGGCCCATTTGTCCAGAGCATTGATATCGTCGCCCAGCGGATAGGCATTGAGCATGCTGATGAAAATCGCGAATTTGCCTTCGCCGTGCAGGCGGCGGAAATCGTCCGGGGTGTAGGCGATGGCGACCTGATTGGGGAAGTCACGAACCATGGTGCTGATGATTTTGTAGCGGGTTTCCTGCTCGAAACGGGCTTCGTCGACGAAACCGGCAGTGGGGCGGTGCGGGGCGTTGGCGCCATTCCAGATTTCCGGCCAGCCAAAGATCGTCAGGGCCGCGCCGGACAGCCGACCGCGCCCGGTCTTGACCAGGTCAAATTGCCCGCTGCCGTCCTTGTCGGCTTCATTGCCGGCCGTGCCAAAATCCATCGGCACGGTGATGTGGCTGTCGAAAGAGAGCATGCGCTCTTGCAGCTCATCCGCCTGTTTCATCACGGCGACCGGGTAGCCGGGGTTAGCGTTGAACCAATTGTCCCAGGCCGCAAAGCCTGCCCCGCCAACGATGGCCAGCGCCAAGGGCAGGGCAATGTAGAAAGCCTTTTTCGAACGGGGTTTTGTCATTGCCATCTCAGTCAGGTTCGCGCCCCGCTGCGGGCGCAGGGGCCTTTGCTATCTGGGAGGAACGATTGGCCCGTTTGAAAATTTAGTGGGCTGATGACGCCATCGCGAGCAGGCTCGCTCCCACAGGGGATCTTCGGTGTTCACCCACTCCTTGTGGGAGCGAGCCTGCTCGCGATGCTTTTAAATTTTCACAGGCAACAAACGTTCTAGCTTGGACAAAGCCTGCTCCATGGCTGACACAGGTAGGGCGATGAGGATTTCTCGACGATGGTTCATGGCAGGCCTGGCGCTGACCGGCGCCGCCGTGCCTGCGGCATTTTATGGGCATCGCGAATGGACGAAACCGGATCCGGCGATCACCCCCGGCGAAGCTTCATTCGATGTGGCGGGTATCGCCGGCCAGCAGTTGGCGAACGCATTACGCGGTGTCTGGCAGATTCGTTTCGAAGGACGTGACGCCGGTATTGAAGGCCTGCCTCGGGACGGGCTGGAAGTGTTTCTCGATGTCGGCCATAAAGGCCGCGGCCTGGTCGGGTTTCTCGACACCGCTCAGCGCTTGCGTTCGGATGAAGAGCCACGCTATCGGGTGCTGGGCGATCTGGCGCAAGCCGATCCGTCTGAATTGAGCTGGCGGTTGGTCAATGCCAGTACCGCAAATGGCTCACCGGATTACGAATTCAGCATGACCCTGGACGAAGTCTGGGCCGGGTTCGGCAATGCCGGCAGCGGCACGCTCAGTGGTCGGGTGTTGAACCTCGATCGCCCACTGATAATGACTGCGCAGGACAACCGCTTCATTGCGGTCAAACGGGTTTTTCCCGAAGCTCGCGAGCGGACCGGTCTCAACGCGCCACTGCTGGCCTGGCTGGTGTCCGCCGAACATCGGCTGTTTCACCAGCTCTGGCATGCCTCGCGCGACAAATGGCACAGCCTCTCCGAAGACAAGCGCAACGCCTTGCGAGGCATTGGCTGGCAGCCAGGCCCAAGAGACAAGGAACGTGATGCCAGGGGGGCGCGCAAGGATCGCAATGGCTCGGGCGTAGACTTTTTCTTCATGCACCGGCACATGCTGGGCACGGCGCGTTCGATGCAGGATTTACCGTCATGGCAGCACTTTCCGTTACCACAGCCGGAACTGGCCCGGGATCGCATCGGTTTCGCCAACTACTGCGATAACCACGACGGCACCGCGCTGCCACCGACCTGGCTGGCCGACGACGATGCCGAGTACTCGCAATGGGTTAGCGACATCAAGACTGCCGAGACTTACCACAGCAATTTTCAGGTGTGGGAATCGCGCTACCGTGACCCGCGTTACCTGGCCAAGTTGACCTTGGGGCAGTTCGGTTCGGAGGTCGAGCTGGGGTTGCATGACTGGCTGCACATGCGCTGGGCGTCGGTGCCACGGGACCCGTCCAACGGCCAGCCGGTGCCGTTTGCCCGCGACACCGCAGACTTTTCCGCGCGCTGGTTCGCGGCGGAAAACGACTTCCTTGGCGACCCGTTTTCATCCCATGTAAACCCGGTGTTCTGGCATTTTCACGGCTGGATCGACGACCGTCTCGAGGACTGGTTCCGCGCCCATGAGCGTTTTCATCCGGGCGAGGTCAGTCGGCTCGAAGTCAATGGCGTGGCCTGGTTTGCGCCGGGACGCTGGGTCGAGATCGCAGACCCTTGGCTGGGGCCAGACACGCACGGTTGCAGTACCACGCCGGGGTTGCAGGCCGACAAGTCGGTTGAGATGGACCCGGAAACCATGAAACTGGCGTTGCGCATCACCTTTGGTGAAGACGAGAAGAAACTGACCGATTTGTTCAGGAAAGTGCCGCAACGACCTTGGTATGCGCGTCATCTGAAGAGCAAGCCGATTACCAGTTAAACCGGTCAACCGAGTTAGCGTTCTTCGCGAGCAACCCGCTCCCACAATCGACCGGGTCGTCTGGATAAACGCGGTCAACTGTAGGAGCGAGCAAGCCCGCTCCCACAGTCGACCGGGTTGTTTAGATAAACGCAGTCAACTGTGGGAGCGAGCCTGCTCGCGATAGCGAATTCGCAGGCGCTGATAATCACAACACCTGCCACCCGCCGCCCAACGCCTTGTACAGCGCAATGCTCGCCTGCAGCCTGGACAACCGCAGCCGCACATTCAAATCTTGCGCGGCATACAGCGTGCGCTGGGTTTCCAGTACGGTCAGCAAATCTTCGGCACCCGCCTGGTAACGGCTTTGCGCAAGTGTGAATGCGGTTTGCGCCTGGGTGAGCTCTTCGCTTTGCCATTGGCGCTGTTCATCCAGCCCGCGGATGCTGTTGAGGGCTTTTTCCACGTCGGCAAAGCCGTTGATAATCGCCCCGCGATACGTCTCCAGCAGTTCTTCCTGGCGGGCCTTCGACTTATCGCGCTCGGCGCTCAAGCGACCGTTGTTGAAAATCGGCGCAAGCAAACCGGCAGTGAGGTTATAGAAAGGGCTGCGCAAAATGTCCGCCGCCCGATCTGCCCCCGAGCCGAGTTCTGCGCTCAAGGTCACCTTCGGCAGCATCGCAGCACGGGCGACGGCAACGTCGGCTTGTGCGGCGGACAGTTGCGCCTCCGCCCGGGCGATGTCCGGACGCCGAGTGAGCAGTTCGCTGGGCACGCCAGTTGCGATGGTCGGCCATGACAGTTGATCAAAACGCTCTTGACCCACCGCCAGTTGCTGAACCGGCCGGCCGAGGAGGGCAGCCAGACTGATCAAGGCGTCCTGCGCCTGCTGCTGCACCGTCGGCAATTGCCGTTGTTGCGCCGCCACCAGGCTCTTTTGCTGCGCCAACTCCAGCGCCGTTGCAGAGCCTGAGTCAAAGCGCGTCTGCACCAGTTTCAATACGTTCTGCGCATTAGCCAGGTTTAGCTCGGCGATGCGACTTTGTTCACGCAGCGACAACGTCTGCGCATAGGTATCAGCTACTCCGCTGAGCAGCGTCAATTCCACTGTCGCCTGATCGAATTCGCTGGCCTGCAAAGCGAATCGCGCACTGTCACGGGACGCCCGTTGACCGCCCCAAAAGTCAATCTCGTAACTGGCGCTGAGGCTGGCGTTGAAGTAATCAACGGCCTTGTTGTCACTGTCGGCATCGAGCTGGCTGTAACCGTTGCCACGCAGCAGTTTTTGCCGGTTGGCGTTGAGGGCGGCATTGACTTCGGGCAACCGCGAGCCGCCGGCGATTACGGTGTCGGCCCGCCCTTGACGCACCCGCGCCACTGCAGCGGCGAGGTCATGACTGCCAACCTGCGCTTGCTCGATCAGGCTTTCAAGTTCGCTGCTGTTGAATTGCCGCCACCACTGCAGGTTACTGCGAGTGGCGCTCTGCGTATGCGGCGACTGCCAGGCGGTGGGCGGGACGATGCCGCTGTCCGGGCGCTGGGCGGGCGTGCTGCACCCGCCGACCAGCAGGCAAAGACTCAACAGACTCAGGCGCGGTTTCATCAATCGATCATTCACTGGTAAGGGCCGTGACCGGGTCGAGCCGGGCAGCTTTGCGAGCCGGCATGAAGCCGAAGACAACACCGGTGATCAAGGCACAGCCGAACGCCCCGACTACCGCTATCAAAGAAAACGCGACCGCCACTTCACTCAGAATCAGCACGCCGCCGACGATCAATGCCAAGGCAATGCCGGCGAGCCCGCCGACCACGGATAGCATCAGCGCCTCGGTGAGGAACTGGCGCAGGATGTCACGCTGACGGGCGCCGGTGGCCATGCGGATACCGATCTCGCGAGTGCGTTCGCGCACGGTCATGAGCATGATGTTCATCACGCCGATGCCGCCTACCAACAGCGAGATCGCGGCGATCGAACCGAGCATCAGCGACAGCGTATTTTGCGTGCGCGCTTCGGCCTGGATCATCGCAGCGTTGTTGGTCAGTTCGAAATCCTTCTTGCCGTTGTGCAGCCGCAGCATCAGCTGCTCGATGGCGGCTTCCGTCTCTTTGACCTTGCGTGCATCAGCGGCCGCGATGGCCACGTATTCCGGGTCGTGGGTGCCGAACAAGCGAACGCTGGCGGCGGAATACGGAATGGCGATGCGGTCGTCGCTGTCACTGTCGCCGGAGCTGGCGCCTTTTTCCGCCAGCACTCCGACCACCTGGAACGGCACGTTTTCGATCAGGATGTACTGGCCGATCGGATTGGCCACGTCCTTGAGCAGTTTGGTCCGCACTTTGTGACCGATTACCGCTACAGCGGCGGCGTTGCGTTCATCGTCCTGGGTGAAATAACTGCCTTCGACCACCGGCCAATTGAAGATCGCCGGGAAGTTTGTGTCATTACCGCCAACGTAGCTGAGATGGTCGAGATTGCCGAAACGCACCCCGGCTTCCTGGCCGTTGACCGGCATGATGCGCGTCACCTGCGGCAGGCTGCCCACGGCCGCGACGTCATCGAGGGTGATGATTCCCAGTGGCGTTCGCGGGTTCGGGGCCGAGCCGCTGAGGTAAATGATGTTGGAACCGAAGGCGCCCATTTGCGCCATGACCTGACGCTTGCTGCCTTCACCCACGGCCAGCATCACCACCACCGACGCGACGCCGATGATGATGCCGAGCAACGTCAGCGCCGTGCGAAACCTGTTGATCCACATCACCCGCCAGGCGGCGTGCACGGCGTCCACCAATTCGCCTTTCCACGCGCCCGTGGCTTCGGCGCCTTCGGTCAGGCGCTTGCGCAGGTCGACCGCTTGCAGCGCGCCGGGGTTGGCACTGGTTTGTACGTCCGGATTGTGGTGCGCGCTGTCGCTGATGATCAGCCCGTCACGGATTTCGATGATGCGTTTGGCCCGCGCCGCCACTTCACGGTCGTGGGTGATGAGGATCACCACGTGGCCCTGGCTCGCCAGCTCGTCCAGCAGTGTCATGACCTCGGCGCCGCTGTGGCTGTCGAGGGCGCCAGTGGGTTCGTCGGCAAGGATGATGTGCCCGCCGTTCATCAAGGCGCGGGCGATGGAGACGCGTTGCTGTTGCCCGCCAGAGAGTTGATGCGGACGGTTGCCGGTGCGCGAGCCCAGGCCGAGGCGGTCGAGCAGGGCGGCGGCGCGGGCGTGGCGCTCGGCGGCGGGCAGACCCGCGTAGATCGCCGGCATCTCGACATTTTCCTGGGCCGAGCCGGACGGGATCAGGTGGTAGCCCTGGAACACAAAACCAAAGGCTTCGCGGCGCAGCCATGCCAGTTGATCGCTGTCGAGTGCGGCAACGTTTTCCCCGGCAAAACGGTATTCACCCGAGGTCGGGCGATCGAGGCAGCCGAGGATGTTCATCAGCGTCGACTTGCCGGAACCGGAGGCGCCGACAATCGCGACGAACTCACCGGCATGAATCGCCAGGTCGATGCCGCGTAATACGTGAACGTGCGGGACGTCGCCGCCGCCGTAGGATTTGCGAATGTCCTGCAGGTCGATCAGAGGCGTCTGCATTCAGCCACCACTCCCGTCGGCCGGACCGATCAACAGGTGATCGCCTTCCTGCAAGCCGTCGAGGATCTGCACCCGCAGTCGATCGCTGATGCCGGTGCGCACATCGCGTTGCTCGACGCGGCCGTTTTCGGCGATGACCCGGGCGGTCTGGATATGTGGTTGCGCACCGTTTTGAAGAGCGGCGACGGGGGCGGTGAGTACGTCTTTCGCCTGGTTGGAAACGAAGAACACCTGAGTGGTCATTTCCGCCATCAAAGCGTTGTCGGCGTTGTCGACATCGAGCAACACGGTATACAGAACCACACGCGCACTTCCGCTTTTGCTTGAGCTCGCCGGGCTTCCGCCGCCCTGGCTGGTCTGGTCCAACGGTTCCGGCGGCACCGGCAGAATCTGCCGCACGCTGCTGCTCCAGCGCCGTTTGCCGCCGCTGAGCGTGGTGAACCACGCCGTCATGCCCGGCTTGACGTGACCAATATCGGCTTCCGAGACCTCGGCCCAGACGGTCATCGGCGACAATTTGGCAATGCGCAGAATCAGCGGTGTTTGCTGTTGCGCGTTCAAGGTCTGGCCTTCTCGCGCATCAAGTGCAACCACGGTGCCGGACATCGGTGCATAAATGCGCGTATAGCCGAGTTCGGCCTGATCACTGCGCAGGCTGGCTTGCGCCTGGCGGATCTGCGCCTGGAACATGTCGATACGTGCCTGGGTGGCGCGCAGCTCCGCCTGGGCGGTTTGCACGTCCTCTTCGCGCGTCGCACCGCCAGCCTTGAGGTGCTGCTGACGCTGGAACTTCTGCCGCGCCAGTTCGTGTTGTGCCCGTTGTTCCTCGAGTTGCGCTTTGAGGTTCTCGATCGAGAACCGTCCGGCGTCGAGTTTGGCCTGTTGCGTGGACGGATCGATCTCTACCAGCAATTGGCCTTCCGTGATGACGTCGCCCACTTCCACATGGATCTTCTGAATCTGCCCGGATGCCTGTGCGCCTACGTCCACGTAGCGTCGAGGTTGCAGGGTACCGAGGGCCGTGACGCTGCTTTCGATGTCGCCGCGGCTGACGGCAACCGTGGCGAATTTGTCTCGGCCGGGCGGGATGACTTGCCAGGCTGCAATGGCGATGACGGGGATCAGACAAAGTGCTGCAAGCAGGGCGCGTCGGGTCTGTCGGGGACGTTTCATGCATGGTTCCGGCCAATTAAAATCGGCCCGTCGTTCAATGTGCTGAATGCTGCCGCGAAGGCAGGGACGGGAAGCTGTCCTTTAAACGAGGAAAGCACCGGGGAATTTAACCTCCGACACATGGCGAAACACCGTAGTCAATGCCGAACGCCTGCAAACCTCTGTTTCGGTCAGTGTCACCCTGGAGTTCAACAGGTCGAAGCCTGCATCCGCGCTGTTATTTACAGCGCGGAACACGCAGTGCTTTAAATCTATATGAGAATTACTATAAATTACGTGCTTGTGCTGCCATCATCGTGCCGCCATTCATTCCAGGGTGCAGATCCGGCCCAAAGGACCCCGCAGTCATGTTGGAAAACTACTACCGCGAGCTGGTGTGTTTCCTCAACGCCAAGCTAGGCAACCGGCAGGTCGCTGAAGATGTGGTGCATGACGCTTATCTGCGAATTCTGGAGCGCTCCAGTGAAACGCCGATCGAGCAGCCGCGGGCTTTCCTTTATCGCACCGCGCTCAATCTGGTGATCGACGACCATCGGCGCAATGCCTTGCGGCAAGTTGAATCGCTGGAAGTGCTCGACAGCGAAGAGCGCTATTTCACCCCCTCGCCGCATCACAGTCTCGATCACGGCCAGCGCCTTGAGATGCTTCAGCGTGCCCTGAGCGAACTGCCTCGTCTGTGCCGGGAAAGTTTTTTGCTGCGCAAGATCGATGGCCTGTCGCATCTGGAAATTGCCGAACATCTGGGCATTTCCCGCACGCTGGTGGAAAAGCACATCGTCAATGCCATGAAACATTGTCGTGTGCGCATGCAGCAGTGGGACGCGCATTGATCAGGTCTGCTTCCGGAAAGTAGTGTTAAATTTTATTTCATTGTCCTCGTTCCTATTCAACAGACGACTTGGAAGGCGGCGCAGCGCTGCTCAGGTCACTTAGGCATACGCCCCACTGTTGTGGGGTTCATCCAGAGGACACTGGAAATGACACAGGCAATTGCATCGCCCATCGTTCACGACCTGGTCGGCGTCGGTTTCGGCCCTTCTAACCTGGCGCTGGCCATCGCTCTGCAAGAACGCGGGCCGAGTCAGGGCGAACTGGATGTGCTGTTTCTCGACAAGCAGGCGGACTATCGCTGGCATGGCAACACGCTGGTCACTCAGAGCGAATTGCAGATTTCCTTTCTCAAAGACCTGGTGACCCTGCGCAATCCGACCAGCCCTTACTCGTTCGTCAACTACCTCAAGCATCACGGTCGTCTGGTCGACTTCATCAACCTGGGCACCTTCTATCCGTGTCGCATGGAGTACAACGACTACCTGCGCTGGGTCGCCGGGCAATTTGCCGGGCAGAGTCGCTATGGCGAAGAAGTGCTGACTATCGAGCCAGTGCTGCACAACCAGCAGGTCGAAGCGTTGCGCGTGATTTCCCGTGATACACAAGGCCAGCAACATGTGCGCACCACCCGTTCAGTGGTGGTCAGCGCCGGTGGCACGCCACGCATTCCCGAAGCGTTCAAGGCGCTGAAAGATGACGGTCGGGTGTTCCACCATTCGCAGTACCTGGCGCAAATGGCCAAACAGCCCTGCGTCAACAATCAGCCGATGAGCGTTGCGATCATCGGCGGCGGGCAGAGCGCTGCGGAAGCTTTCATTGATTTGAATGACAGCTTCCCGTCGGTGCAGGTCGACATGATCCTGCGTGGCTCGGCGCTGAAGCCAGCGGATGACAGCCCGTTCGTCAACGAAGTGTTCTCGCCGGAATTCACCGACCTGGTGTTCCAGCAGCACAGCAGCGAGCGCGAGCGACTGGTCAACGAGTACCACAACACCAACTATTCGGTGGTGGACATTGACCTGATCGAACGCATCTACGGGATCTTCTATCGGCAGAAAGTTTCGGGCATTGCTCGCCATGCCTTCCGCACCCTGACCACCATCGAAAAAGCCACGGCCACCGCGCGCGGCATCGAACTGGCGGTGCGCAACAACGCCACCGCTGAAGTGACGGTTCGCCATTACGACGCTGTCGTCCTGGCCACCGGTTACGAACGGCAAATGCACCGTCAGCTATTGGCGCCGCTGGAAGAATATCTGGGCGCCTTCGACGTCGACCGCCATTACAAACTGATCACTGACGAGCGCTGCAGGGCGGGCATCTACATGCAGGGTTTCTGTCAGGCGAGCCACGGGTTGAGCGACACCTTGCTGTCGATCCTGCCGATTCGCGCTGATGAAATTGCCGGCTCGCTGTATGAGCATGGCAAGTCCCGCCCGCACAGTCGTTCGGTAACGGACGTGTTGCTCGCAGCGGCCAGCTAAGTCCGTAAAGCATCGTTCCCACGCACGTGGGAACGATCATCTGCCAGCAAATTCTCTTAATGCCTTCCTACGAGATGTAGTAGAACAAGTGTCGTGAAATTTAGGAATAGTCCTACATAAAGCCCGCAAACACTTCCGTAGCCTTGGCGCCCTCACGATCCGATGACTTCCGGGGGCCGCTTGCAGACTAAAACGTTCCGTATCCTGATCGCCGATGAACAGCACTTTCATCGAATGCGCATCGAGCGATTGTTCAATCAGTTGGGTTACTACCGCATTGCTCCAGTGCGCGGGCTCGACGAACTTCTCACCCTGGTGGAGTACGCCAGCGAGCCTTTTGACCTGGTGCTGGTCAATGGCTCCATGACCCCCGCGTCCATGGACCTGCCCGGTTTTTTCCTGCATAACGCTCAGGTTCGTCATGCCTTTATCTATGACGGCGAGCGCGAGCATTTGTCGTCGATCCCTGCAGGCGCGCAGGACAAAGTCGTGACAACCCGCTTGGCGTTACCGGATCTGCGCACCATCGAAACACTCATGTCCGCGCTCGATCCATCCCTACCGTTTATCGGCACTGTCATTTCTGTCAGGTAGTCGCTTTTAAATTTCCATGCAAGAGTCACCGCACAGCGCTGCGTTCTGCTTGGCCTGACAGGAGTTTTCATGGAAGCGCTGGTCGTAGACGATCATCCGGTGGTGCGTGCCGCCGTCGCTATGCTGCTGAGGAAGGCAGGTTTTCTGCACATCCACGAAGCGAGTACCGGTAGCGAAGTGCTGCCGAAAATTCGCGAACACAAACCTGATCTGGTGGTGCTCGATCTGGTCATGCCCGGTCTTGATGGCCTGGACGTGCTGGCCCGGATAAGAGCGAGCGGGATGAAGTGCCGTGTGCTGGTATTCACCTCCCAGGAACCGCTGCATTACCAGGACCGCTGCATGCGCGCCGGGGCGGAAGCGTACGTATCCAAAACCAATAATTTAGATCATTTGCAAAAGGCAATGGGGGCGGTCATGGCCGGCTATAGCTACTTCGTCAAGTTGCCCTCGAGTTCGGTAGCGCTGAACGCGCTGCAGAGAACCGAAGCACAAATGATCGAAAGACTCTCGGACCGTGAGCTGACTATTTTTCAGTGCCTCTCTCAAGGCATGAGCAACAAGGACATCGGCAAACGCCTGAACCTCAGCCACAAGACCATCAGCACCTACAAAGTCCGCTTGATCGAAAAACTCCACGTGAAATCCGGCGTATTCCTGAGGGATATCGCCAAGCGCAATCACGTAATCTGAATGATGACTTCAGTGAAGTATCTCTTGGCACTTGTATTCACCGGCCTGCTGTGGGCACCGAGCGTCTGCGCCGAAATACGCACCCTGACGCTGCTGGGTCGTTCCAACGTCGACGGGCATGACGTCAGGTTTACGGAAGCGGACACGCGCTGGCTGCGGGAAAAGGGCCGGTTGGTGCTGGCAATCTCGGCGCCGGACTACCCACCTTTCGATATCACCACAACGGGCACAGACTATGAAGGCCTGACGGCGGATTATGCCGATTTGCTCAGGCAGATATTGCAGGTCGAGGTCATCGTTCATCGCTATGCCAGCCGTGATGACGCGGTGCGAGCGATCAAGCTGGGCACCGCGGACCTGCTCGGTACGGCCAATCGGTACGAGGTCGAGGACCCTCAGTTGTGCATGTCCACGGTCTACGCCGAAGATCAACCCGTGCTGGTGACGCGGACCGATATGCCGCAGGCCCTGCAACCTGACCTCGCGGAGCAACGGTTGGCCATGCTGTATCACTACTTGCCGGCAAAGCAGGTTCAGGCTTTTTATCCCGAGGCGATCGTCAAGCTCTTTCCCTCGACGCTGGAAGCGGTGGGGGCGGTGGCTTTCGCTCAAACAGAAGTGTATCTGGGCGATGCAATCAGCACCCATTATCTGATCAGCAAGAACTACCTGAATAACGTACAACTAGCCGATTTTTCACACATTGAACCGGGCGGTTTCGCCTTCGCGATGAGGGACGGCAACCGCCAGCTGCAGCGAATCGTCAACAAGGCACTGGCATCGGTGCCGACCAACGAGCGCTTGAATATCCTGCGTCGCTGGGGGGCAAGCGGGGCTTCCATTGCGGCAACGAAGACGATGAAGTTCAGCATCGCCGAGCAAAGATGGCTGGACCGGCACGCACGCTTGCGCGTGGCCATTAACCCTAACCTCATGCCGATCTCGTTCTTCGACAGCGAAGGCAAGCTGCTCGGTATCGCCGCCGATGTTCTGGCGAAGATCAGCCTGCGCACCGGGCTGCACTTTGATATACGGCCAACAAAATCAGTGGCCGAAATGCTCGACTGGATCAGCACCGGCCAAGTCGATCTGGTAGCGGGCATCAGCCCCAGCATTGAGCGTGAAACCCAGTTGCGTTTCACCCGGCCATTTCTTACCAGCCCCAGCGTGCTGGTCACGCGCATCGGCCCTCATAATCCGGCGACGCTCGACGACATGGCTGGCAAAACGCTCGCCATCACCCAGGGCAACAGTGTCGGCGAATTCATTCGTCAGCACTTCCCGGCGATCAGACTGGTCGACGCGCCACTGACCGGGGACGTCATGGCAATGGTTGCCTCGGGCGAGGCGGATGGCGGCATCAACTCATTGATCGGCGCACGCTATATGATTTCCCGGCTATACCGGGACAAGCTGCAGGTCACCAGCACTGTCGGGACCGATCCGGCCCGCGCCACGCTGGCCACCAGTCGCGAAGCTGTCGAGCTGCACGCGATTCTAGACAAGGCGCTGCTGAGCATCGCCCCGGAAGAAATCGATGCGCTCACGCTGTTTTGGCGCAACGATCAGATGGTGGAGCAGAGTTTCTGGCTGCGGCATCGCGAGGATATTTTTCAGGCGTTCGCCGCTGCCGGCACGTTGTTGTTGCTGGCGCTGGTGTGGATCGCATGGCAGCGCCGGCAGATTCGTCTGCGCCAGCAGTTGCTCAGCCAGCTGCAGGACGCCAAGGACGCGGCCGACGACGCCAACCGGGCTAAAACCACGTTTCTGGCGACCATGAGCCATGAAATCCGTACGCCAATGAATGCCTTGCTGGGGATGCTCGAATTGGCCTTGAAACGCGCCGACGAGGGGCTTGTTGACCGTCCGGCGATCGAGGTGGCCGCCAATGCCGGCCAACAACTTCTGGGGTTGATCGGCGATATTCTGGATATCGCGCGGATCGAATCCGGGCACCTGTCGCTGGCTCCGGAGCGAGCCAATCTGCGCTCACTGACCGAATCGGTATGCCGGGTGTTCGAAGGTCTGGCGCGTCAGAAGGAACTCGACTGGCGTGTCGAGCTGGACGAGCGCAGCGACCAGGCAGTGCTGGTCGATCCCACGCGATTCAAGCAGGTGCTTTCCAATCTGCTGAGCAACGCCATCAAATTCACTCATTCAGGTGAAGTGAGCTTGACGCTGCATACCGAATCCACTGTGCCGGGGCATCTGCAGATTCGAGTGTGGATCGAAGATACCGGTATCGGCATCAGCACATTTGATCAGCAGCGTTTGTTCAGCTCGTTTGTGCAGGCCGGGAATAATCCTGACTCAGCCCGACACGGCTCCGGTCTGGGGCTGGTGATCAGCCGCACGCTGTGCGAAATGATGGGTGGCACGTTGCAGCTCGACAGCGTTCTGGGGCAAGGCACGCGCATCGAACTCAGCCTGGATCTGCCCACCCTGCAAGCACTGCCGCCGAGCGAGCGGGTTGCATCGCCCGAAGTGCCATCGCGACGGTTGACGATCCTGGTGGTTGATGATTACCCGGCCAATCGGCTGTTGCTGTCGCGGCAACTGAGTTATCTGGGGCACAGCGTGATGGACGCCGACGATGGCCAGCAAGGGTTGGAAAAGTGGCGCGAATATGAATTCGACGTGGTCATTACTGACTGCAACATGCCCGTGCTCAGCGGTTATGAGTTGGCGGGCACAATTCGAGATGAAGAACGCGCGCAGGGCCTGCCGCCCACACCGATTCTGGGCTTCACTGCCAATGCCCGGCCCGAGGAAAAGACCCGCTGCCTGGAGGCTGGCATGGACGATTGCCTGTTCAAGCCGATTCGCCTGGCGGACCTCAGTGCCTGGTTGGCCGATCACTTCGCAAGTGAAGCAAGCGTGGACGCGTTGGCTTTTGCCGAAATCGATCTGAGCGGGCTGGAGCGCTACGTCGGTGAGGATCGTGAGCTGATCAATCAGTTGTTGAGCGACCTGGCCGTGACTAACCGCAGTGACCGACAAGCACTGCTCATGGCGCATGCCAGCGGCAATCAACCGCAGTTGCGCGCCTTGGCTCACCGCATCAAGGGTGGTGCGTTGATGGTCCGGGCGGCGGGCCTGATCCACTGTTGCGAAGCACTGGAACAGGCCTGCGGCGAGCGTGAGACCGCGTCGATTGATGCCGCCGTCGATCAGTTGCAGCAGGCCATGACTCGTCTGGATCAGCGCCTCGCAAGTATCTGAGCCACTTGGCGCGCTTACCAGCGCCCATGCCCACGCGGCGGACCGTAATAACCACGGGGCGGCCCGTAATACCCGCGTGGTGGCCCGTAATACCCACGTGGTGGTCCGTAATAAACCGGCGGCGGCCCGTAGTAGACCGGTTGCTGCACATAAACCGGTGCAGGCTGGTAATAAACCGGCGGCGGCTGTTGCACATAGACCGGCTGCGGCTGAGCATAAACCGGCTGCTGCACGTAAACCGGTTGTTGCACATACACCGGCCGGTTGCTGTTAATGATGGCCGAACCGACAATCGCCGAGCCGACGATCGCACCGAACACGGCCGGCCCTTGCCAGCCGTGACCGCCGCCAGCCTCTGCCTGCCCGGCGACAGCCAGTGCACCAATCAGCAAGGCCACTGTGGGAATGTTACGGATCATGATAATTCCTCGATTCTTCGCCCCGGCGCTTGCGTCTGCGATAGACCCAGGGATCGTCGCGGGGATACCTCTAAGACAGCGTTTTTAAAAAATTCAGCACGGCCGCCGGGTAAATTTTGTGTAAGGTCTGTACCGGTCTCTTTACCGTCGAGCGGAGCCCGCAGGCGTACGCCGATATGATCGATCTGAACGCGGTGGACTGGCTAATCCCGTCCATCGGATCGTGCTATTTGAAGGAGCTTCACATGCAGATGAACCCCAACAAAGACACCCAGCTGTGCATGTCCCTATCGGGGCGTCCCGGGAATTTTGGTCTGCGCTTTCATAATCATCTTTATGAACAGTTGGGTCTGAATTTTTACTACAAGGCTTTTAGCAGTCAGGACCTGTCGGGTGCCGTCGGTGGCATTCGCGCACTGGGTATTCGCGGCTGCGGCGTGTCGATGCCATTCAAGGAAGCCAGCATTGCTCTGGTCGATGAACTGGACGCGTCGGCGGCGGCTATTCAATCAATCAACACCATCGTCAACACTGATGGTCACCTCAAAGCCTATAACACCGATTACATCGCCATTGCACAATTGCTGGACACGCATAAGGTGCCGAAGGCATCGACGTTTGCCCTGCGCGGCAGTGGCGGTATGGCCAAGGCCGTGGCCAGCGCCTTGCGTGATGGCGGTTACAGCAATGGATTGATTGTGGCCCGAAACGAGCAGGCCGGTCGTGCGCTGGCGCAATCGCTTGGCTATGAATGGCAAGCGGAATTGGGCGCGCGCCGTCCGCAGATGTTGATCAACGTCACGCCGATCGGCATGAGCGGCGGACCTGAGGCAGATCAATTGGCCTTCGATGCCGAGACCATTGCCGCCGCAGAAACGGTATTCGATGTAGTGGCCATTCCCTCGGAAACACCGCTGATCGTGCAGGGGCGTGCCGCAGACAAGCGGGTTATTACGGGGTTGGAAGTCATTGCGATCCAGGCGCTGGAGCAGTTCGTCCTGTATACCGGCGTGCGCCCGACGGATGAGCAGTTTCAGAAAGCGGTGGCATTCGCTCGGGCGTGAACCTTGAGCGGGTGGTGGCGGGGATGACCTCTTAGCGAGCAGGCTCGCTCTCAGGCTGGAGAGAATCCGCCGCAGTTCTCGCGCCCAACGACAATCCCATGTGGGAGCGAGCCTGCTCGCGACGCGCCGGTGCATCCAGCACTGCAGGTGCTGATTCACCGCTATCGCGAGCAAGCTATGCTGCTGCACCGTAAGCGAAAACTTGCGTTCCAAACAATCCTGATCGAGGCTTTCCCCATGCATCCGCCCATTCTCAATCTGGATCAAGTCGAACTGGAGCCACTTCCTGAAGCTTTGGCCCCCGACGGTGAAACCGCCGCTCGCTATCAACAGCGACTGGCACGCGTAGGCCAGCAGCTCGGAGCGCAGAAGCTGGGTTATCGGCTGTACGTGCTGGAACCGGGCATGCGCGGCAGTCCGTTCCACAGCCATCGGGTCAACGAGGAAATGTTTTACGTGGTGGCCGGGGAAGGGCACATTCGCCTCGGCGCCGAGCGATTTGCGATCCGCGCAGGTGACGTGATCGCTTGCCCGCCCGGCGGTCAAGAGGCGGCGCATCAGATCATCAACACCAGCGCCGGCGAATTGCGTTATCTGGCAGTCAGCACGCAGCAGTCGCCGGAAATTTGTGAGTACCCCGACTCCGGCAAGTACGCGGTGATGGACGATTTCAAGATCGACGCCGACGGCAACGCCACAGGCTTCGTCGCCATCGCCCGCCCAGCCGACGGCGTGGACTATTGGGACGGCGAGTAGCGGCACGGCAGCCACATCGATTCCTGTAGCAGCTGCCGAGCCTGCGAGGCTGCGTCCGGCTGCGCAGAAGTCGTGAAAAATCAGCGCCTCAGTCCATCAGGTAGCCTGCGTCAGCCGAACTACGACTGCTGCGCACTCGGACGCAGCCTCGCAGTCTCGGCAGCTGCTACAGCAACCGCGGATGGTTACTCCAGCTGAGACAGGCGTTCTTCCAGCGCTGCAATACGCGCTTCGAGCTCTTCAATACGCTCTACTGAAACCCCGCTAACGCCACTGCGCTCCGCTGGATTGTGCCGGGCGGCGAGGATTGCTTCGATATCCGCCGGATCCCCCAGCGCATGCATGTAGCGATCTTCGCGTTGTCCGGACTGACGCGGGATCAACAGCGCCAACCCGCGAGCGATAAGACGTTCCAGCTGGTGCACCACCTGTTCGGCGTCTTCGAACTCATGCATGCGACCGCTGCGGGTCAGCAATTCGTTGACCGTTTGCGGACCGCGCAAGAACAGCAACCCGCTCAGAATCACTTGCGCAGGCACCAGCTCCAGCGCCTTGTCGACCTTGTGCTCCCAGCGGTCGGCGCGGCTGCCCATCACCAGCTTGGTGAAGCCGCGTCCTTCGAGGGCGCACAGGCTCTGCCCAACCTGGCCCTGGGTCAGGTTCATCACTGGCTCGCGACTGGTTTTCTGATTGCAGGCGGTCACCAAGGCATTAAGGGTCAGCGGATAGGTTTCCGGGCTGGTGGCCTGTTTCTCGATCAACGAACCGAGAATGCGGATTTCGGTGCTGTTGAGCCGGGGCTCTTCGAAGGTGGTTTCTTGCTCAGTGCTCATCGCGCTTTCCCTATGCCGTTGATGCATGCAGTCGAAGCCGCCTAGCCTAATCCTTGCTGGATAAAAGACAAGCCGCAGGAGCGTCGAGCATGGCTATAATCGGCCCACGTTTACCTCCTGTCACAACACGAGACTGCCATGACCATTTCCCTGTACGACGCCTCCGTTCCGGTTTTCAAGCAAATGCTCAACGCCCTGAGCGATGTGCTGAACAAGGCCGAAGCCCACGCCACGGCGAAAAACATCGACCCGAATGCTTTCCTGCAAGCCCGCCTGTACCCGGACATGTTCCCGTTGGTGCGTCAGGTGCAGATCGCCGTTGATTTCGCCAAGGGTGTGTCCTCGCGTCTGGCCGAGCTGGAAGTGCCGAAGTACGACGACACCGAAACTACTTTCGCCGAACTGCAGGCGCTGATCAGCAAGGTGTTGGCCTACATCGGCGAGATTAAGCCGGAGCAGATCAACGGCCAGGAAGGCATCGAGATCGTCACTCGCCCAGGCACGCCGAAAGAAAAGCGCTTCACCGGTCAGGCGTACCTGCTGAGCTACGGCCTGCCGCAATTCTTCTTCCACGTCACCACCACCTACGCGCTGCTGCGTCATAACGGTGTGGAAGTGGGCAAGCGCGATTACATGGGCGCGTTCTAAACACCCGGCCACAAAAAAGCCCGCCAAGGTTCACGCCTTGGCGGGCTTTCTTTTGATGATCTAAAAGATCGTCGGCCGCTGTCCCTGTAGCAGCTGTCGAGTGAAACGAGGCTGCGATCTCTCGAGCGTCACGCCACTCGCGCAGCTTTCTCTTCTTCACCCAGGCACGCCGCCGCCGTAAACAGCACGTCAGTGGACGAGTTCAGCGCGGTCTCGGCCGAATCCTGCAGCACACCGATGATGAAACCGACCGCAACCACTTGCATAGCGATCTCGCTCGGAATGCCGAACAGACTGCAGGCCAGTGGGATCAGCAACAACGAACCGCCCGCCACGCCCGACGCGCCACAGGCGCAGATTGCGGCGACGACGCTCAGCAGGATCGCGGTCGGAATGTCCACGGCAATGCCCAGCGTATGCACGGCGGCCAGTGTCAGCACAGTGATGGTGATCGCCGCACCGGCCATGTTGATCGTGGCGCCCAGCGGGATCGACACCGAGTACGTATCCTCATGCAGGCCCAGGCGCTTGCTCAATTCCAGGTTGACCGGAATATTTGCCGCCGAGCTGCGGGTGAAAAACGCGGTGATGCCACTTTCGCGCAGGCAGGTCAGTACCAGCGGGTACGGGTTGCGACGCAGTTTCCAGAACACGATCAAAGGGTTCATCACCAGCGCCACGAACACCATGCAACCGAGCAGGACGGCCAGCAGATGCGCGTAGCCGAGCAGCGCGCCGAAACCGGAGGTCGCGAGGGTCGAGGCCACCAGGCCGAAGATCCCCAGCGGCGCGAAACGGATCACCAGGCGCACGATCAGTGTGACGCCGTTGGACAAGTCGCCAAGCACTTCACGTGTGGTTTCGCCGGCATGCCGAATCGCAATGCCCATGCCGATCGCCCACGCCAGGATGCCGATGAAGTTGGCATTCATCAGCGCGCTGACCGGGTTGTCCACGACGCTCAGCAACAAACTCTGCAACACTTCACTGATGCCGCCCGGTGCGGTCACCGCGACGTCATGGGTGGCAAGTACCAGATTCGAGGGGAACATCATGCTGGCAACCACGGCCACCACTGCCGCCGCGAAAGTGCCCAGCAGATAAAGGAACAAAATCGGCCGAATGTGAGTTTCCTGACCGTGCTTATGGTTGGCGATCGAAGCCATGACCAGCACAAAAACCAGAATCGGCGCGACCGCTTTCAGCGCCGAAACGAAGACTTTGCCGATAAACGCAGTGGACTTGGCCACCTCGGGCGCGAGCAGTGCGAGGACGATACCGGCGATCAGGCCGATGACGATTTGCGTCACCAGGCTCAAGCGTTTCAAGCGGTGCAGAAGCGAAGGGGATGGGGCAGTCATAAAACGGCATCTCTGATTTTATTAGGTGCGCGGGTGGCGTGACTGATGTCAGGCCAACGCTGGCGAATAGTGTGGGTATGGCAGGCCGCGGACTTTATCACAGCGTCGTCTTTTTCCTTCAGACCTGTGACGAACTGTCGCCCGTGTGTTCAACGTGATCGGCAGGTTCGTGCAACCGCGCGCGGAAACACTCTGTTAAGATTGCGCATCCTTTTTCATGTTCCGCCAGTGGGCCTTCGGGCTGTCGCTGGTGTTGTCGTTTTTTTGGAGTTCTGCATGCTGTTGCCCATTCTTCTGTTGTCCGCCGCCGGTTTTACCGTGCTGACCACAGAGTTCATCATCGTCGGCCTGTTGCCGGCCATCGCCCGAGACCTGGCGGTGAGCATTCCCCAAGCGGGTTTGCTGGTGACCCTGTTTGCTTTCACCGTCGCCGCTTTCGGGCCTTTTCTGACGGCCTACTTCGCCCGATTCGAACGCCGCAAGCTGTTTATCTCTGTGCTGATCATGTTTGGTTTGGCCAACACGCTTGCAGCGTTTGCACCGAACATCTGGGTGATGGCGTTCGCTCGCCTGGTTCCAGCGCTGGGGCTGCCGGTGTTCTGGGCGTTGGCCAGTGAAACAGCGGTGGACATCGTTGGCCCCGATTACGCAGGTCGCGCCATTGCCAAGATCGGTTTCGGCATCGTCTGCGCCACTGTGTTCGGCATTCCGGTTGGCACGCTGATTTCCGATGCGCTCGGCTGGCGCAGCGCCTTCGGCATTCTCGCCGTCATCGCGTTCGCCAAAGCGTTGCTGCTGTTTATCTACCTGCCAAAAACCGACCTGCATCAACATCAGGTGAGCTTCCGTTCGCAGTTCAGGATTTTGCGCAGCCCCTTGATGATCGGCCATGTGCTGTTGTCGGTACTGGTGTTCAGCGGCATGTTCACCGTTTACACCTACCTGGCGGACATTCTCGAGCGCCTGGCCGGCTTCAACGGCACGGTCGTCGGCTGGTGCCTGATGGGGTTCGGCGCGGTCGGGCTGATCGGCAACTCCTTGGGTGGCCGCGCGGTGGACCGTCATCCGTTGATCGCGTCGATGACCTTCTGCGCGTTTATGATTGCCGGCATGGTTGCGTTGGTGCCAAACATCCATTCGCCGCTGGGGCTGGCGGCGGCGATGGGCATCTGGGGCGTGACCCAGGCCGCGTTGTTCCTGGTCAGTCACGTCCGCTTGATGAAAGCAGCGCCCGAAGCGCCGGCCTTTGCAGCATCGTTGAACATCGCCGGGGCCAACCTCGGCATTGGCGTGGGCGCTATGGTCGGCGGTCGGGTGATCGACAGCGTGGGCCTGCAAGGTCTGGGTTTTGCGGCGGCCGGTTTTATCCTGCTCTCGATTTTGCTGGCGATGGCGCTGATGACGTTCAAACCGCGCGAAGTCTGCGCCTGAGCCGTCAAATACTGGTAAACAGCTCGCGTCGGGCACCCTCGGTGATGGCGACAATGCCAGGGTGCTTGACCTTGCGCTCCACGGAAATGGCGTAAAACGACTCGGTTACCGCGTCGGTCTGGCCGATCAGCTCAACGCCGTACTGGCGTTTCACCTCGTCGGCAATCACGCTCGGACCAATGAAAATCCCGCTACCGGATTGCCCGAATGCCTGCATCAACGCGCTGTCATCGAACTCGCCGACAATGCGCGGTTGAATTTGCTGTTCGGCAAACCAGCGCTGCAAACGACTGCGCACCACGGTTTCCGGCCCCGGAATCAATAGGGGCGCGCCGTGCAGGCTTTGCGGGAAATCCTGGCCGTATTGCGCCGCCAAGGCTGCGGTGGCGAAAAAACTGATGCCGCATTCGCCGAGTTTCTGGCTGTACCCTTTGATGTCCAGATGGGTAGGCATCGGGCTGTCGGAGATGACCAGGTCGAGGCGCTGAATCGCCAGGTCGGCGAGCAAGCGTTCGAGCTTGTCTTCGCGGCAGGTGATGCGCATCGGTTCGCTCAATTCCATGGTCGGCGCGATCAGGCGATACACAATCGATTTGGGCACCACGTCTGCGACGCCCACGCGAAACAGAATCTGCTGTTCGTTCGGCTGCGCTCGCAGCATCAATTCCAGTTCGCCCCCCAACTGAAACATCTGCTCGGCGTAGGGCAGGGCCTGACGCCCGGCTTCAGTGAGTTCCAGTTGCCGGCCGACGCGCTGAAACAACTCCACGCCATAGGTTTGCTCGAGCAAGGAAATCTGCCCGCTGATGGTTTGCGGCGTCAGGTTCAACTGTTCGCAGGCGCGTACGATACTGCCGGTCTTGGCCACCACCCAAAAATAATGCAGCTGTCGGTAATTCAGCATATGTCCTCCGTCATGGCCCGTGTCAGGACCCCCGTCATGCCCGCTGCGCTGGCCGCTGTTCTGATCCCTGTAGGAGCTGTCGAGTGAAACGAGGCTGCGATCCCTTGATCTTGTTTAAAGACCAACGTCAAAAGATCGCAGCCTCGTTTCACTCGACAGCTCCTACAGGAGGAGAGGGCGCCATCAGGGCTGGGTTCGTTAAAACCGAAGTATACCGGGTAAAAATACGAATTTTCCTGAACTGTTCACCTCCCTAGAATGCGTCGCTATCAACGGGCCATCGTTTCGGCGCGTTTCGTTCTATCGAGGAAGGTTCATGAAGTTTAAAACCACCGCGTTGCTCATTACGTCTTTAATGGTTCTGGCAGGGTGCGAGCAAGCTGAAAAAAGCGCTCAGCAACTCATGGGCGCGGCGGCTGAAACCGCCAAGCAGGCCATTGACGACACGCACAAAGCGGCGGAACAGGCGATCAGTGAAGCGACAGGCGGCCTGATCAGCAAAAAAGAACCATCTGCCGAAGAAAAGCGCGAGCGCGAATCTTCGTCCCAGGAAATCTAAACCGTCTTAAACGAGTCAGGACTGACCCATGGAATACCTTTTAGAACTAGCTGTTAGCCCTACTGCCTGGGTCGCCCTGGCCACACTGGTGGTGATGGAAATCGTGCTGGGCATCGATAACCTGATCTTTATTTCGATCCTGACCAACAAGCTGCCTGAGCAGCATCGGCAAAAAGCACGGCGCATCGGTATCGGCATGGCGCTGATTCTGCGCCTGGCACTGCTGAGCACCATCGCGTTCATTGTCCAGTTGACGGCTCCTGTGATCGAGATTCTCGGCCACGCGTTCTCCTGGAAAGACATGATCCTGATCGCCGGCGGCCTGTTCCTGTTGTGGAAAGCCACCACTGAAATCCACCACAGCATGGACCCGGCGCCGGAAGATCCGAAGTCGGCCACCTCGACCGTCACCCTCGGTTTTGCCGCTGCAATCGGCCAGATCCTGATGCTCGACCTGGTGTTCTCCATCGACAGCATCATCACCGCCGTCGGCATGACCGAGCATTTGCCGATTATGATCATTGCGGTGGTGGTGTCGGTGCTGGTGATGTTGTTGGCAGCTGATCCGCTGGCCAAGTTCATCAACGACAACCCGACCGTCGTGATGCTGGCGCTGGGCTTCCTGATCATGATCGGCATGACGCTGATTGCCGAAGGTTTCGGCGCTCATGTTCCGAAAGGCTACGTCTACGCCGCCATGGCGTTCTCGGCGACGATCGAAGGCTTGAACATGATGTCGCGACGGGCCAAGCAAAAGCGCGTTGCCGCTAAAGCGTAACCGGCGATAAAACAACGGCCGCCTGAGCTCGAGAGAGTCCAGGCGGCCGTTTTTGTTTGGGTGTTGAACAGGGCCGTCAGTGCGCGGTCGCGTGCCCCGCATCCGGTTTGTCGGATTCAACCGCAGGTGTCGACTCAGCAGGGTGGTGATGGTGCCGGCGGGTGATCCGCAGCACGCCCCACAACATGGCGGTGGCGACCGCCAGCCAGCCGGCAATCAACATCACAATGGTCATCGTCAGGCTCATCAATGCCTCCTCTCCGCCCTGCATCGGGCGAACGCGCTTCTCAAGTGACAGTCTAGTCGCTGGCGTGTTTCAGGCTATTGACCAAAGGTCACGCGGTACCAACTGCTTCGCTCTAACGAATTCATGGAACTGCCGGTAAAAGCTATACCGTTGCAGCGAGGCATCCTATGATCGACGCTCAAGCCGGGAGCCTTACTTCTGGCGCTTGACCAGAGGGTGATGATGGTATTTACGCGAATTGCAATTGTGGCATTGGTAGTTGGCTGCCTCGCGGGATGCGCGGGGAGTGTCGCGCCAGAAGTGAAGCGTCTGCCGGAGCGGGTGGAGCTCAGCGGCACGTTTTACCGAGGGCAGGACTACCAGAGCGGCCCACAGGTGCTGGCCAGTCTTTTGTCCCAGAGAGGCATCGTGATTACCCCCGGTTTGCTGGAAAAGCCGCTGCGCCTCCCCGGTGCCGAGGCGCAGTTGCAGCAGAACATGCAAAACCTGGCGCGTGAATACGGGATGGTTGTGTATCCCCTCGACAGCCAGCTGTCCGCGCTATTGACCCAGGTTGCCGCCGGACATCCGGTGATGGTGCGGTACACTGAAGGCTCATCATTCTGGTCGGAACCACGTTACGCGATTCTGGCCGGGTATGACCGTCAGAAGCAGACGGTGCTGCTGCGCGCCGGAATGAACCGCAAAGAATTAATGGGTTTTGATGGGTTTGAATCAGCCTTCAAGGCCGCTGGCGGCTGGGCCGTGCTGATCCAGAAACCGGAGCAGATTCCGGCGAATGTAGATCAGCAGCGCTGGCTCAACGCGGCGAGCGATCTGGCTCGGGCAGGGCAGGAGTCCGCGGCCGCACGGGCAAAAAAAGCCCTGACACCGCAATAAGCCCGCTCGTCATTTACAGGGCACTGCCTGGCGAGGTGCCTCTCTAAGCATTCAGACGCGGATGTTCCGGGTCAGATTTCCAGGAGGTGTACATGGCAGATTCCAAAACTCCCAAGGGTCCGCATTCGTCGGAGAATGCAACAGACGATGAATTGGGTTTCGACCCGGATTCCCCCGACGTGTCAGATCCTGCGGTGGATCCCGTCGGGCCTGCGATAGCCCCTCTGGATAAAAAGCCCGAAGACAATTCTAAGGCACCGGCGAAGCCTTATGATCCGCTGGGCGATTTGAAACCCTGAGCTTGCGTGAGGTGCGTATGTCTATCGATTCGAGTTTTGATGACAAGCGTCCGGAGAGTGTCCCTACAACGCCCGGCGATGAGCTTGATCCGGTTATGGATCCGGAAAGTCCACTGCGGGACCCATTGGTCAGGCCTGTAGTGACGCCAACAGAGCGTCCGATCGGTACGCGGGATCCAAGTGCCGGGGACGGTATTCCGGATGATGATCAAATGCCGCTACCCAACGATTGACGCTGGATAAGACAAAGCCCCGAATAGTCGGGGCTTTTGTTTGCGGCAACGAATTACTTGGCCGATTCCGCTACACCCCTCGGGCGTTGCTTGAGGTTCTTGTCAGATTTGTACTGCAAGGCTACCGAAGGCACATCCGCGCTCTTCCCGGTCTCAACCCAACTGCGAATTCGACTGGCATCGGCAAAATGTGTGTATTTGCCGAAGGCATCGAGAATGACCATCGCAACAGGACGGTTACCCATCTTTGTGACCAATACCAGGCAATGCCCCGCTGCATTGGTAAAACCGGTTTTGGTCAGCGAAATATCCCAATTCGGCTTATTCACCAAATGATCGGTGTTACGAAAACCCAGCGTGTAGTTGGGTTTTCGGAAAGAAACGGTTTTCTCTTTAGTCGTGCTCAGTTCGGTCAGCAATGGATATTTGTGAGCGGCGACCAACAACTTGCTCAAGTCCCGCGCGGTGGAAACGTTACGTGGGGAAAGCCCGGTGGGCTCTACAAAATGTGTGCTGGTCATGCCGAGCGCTTTGGCCTTGGCGTTCATGGCTGCAATAAACGCGACATAACCGCCCGGGTAGTGGTGTGCGAGGCTGGCAGCGGCACGGTTTTCCGAAGACATCAGTGCGATCAGCAGCATTTCCCGGCGCGGTAGTTCGCTCTTGAGCTTGACCCGAGAAAACACCCCTTTCATTTCCGGCGTGTCGCTGATGTTGATGGACAAGTACTCGCTCATGTTCTGACGAGCTTCCACTACGATCAATCCGGTCATCAGCTTGCTCACCGAGGCGATCGGCACGACAACATCAGGGTTGCTGGCATAAATGACTTTGTTGGTTTGCAGATCCAGGAGCAATGCGCTGCCGGAAGCGATCTTCAATTGCTTGCTGTCTCGAGGCGCCGAGGTGGTTTCGGCGGCATCGACCGTTGGCGTGATGAACGTCCCTGTAAATGCGAAAAACAGACTCAGGATGGAAAGACGAATTTTCACGCTGGCAGACTCATAAAGTGTTGATAAGCCGTTTTGTAACGGACTATTTCTCAAAAGCGCCACATTCTGGAGTATGGCTGAATAACTGTCGATGGTTGTTCAATGTTCATCTAAATGCCGTTGAAAGCTACTGATTTACAGGTAAATCCGCCACGTGGCAGAACGTTTTCCCGGTCAATAAAAAACCCGCCATCGGCGGGTTGTTTTAAACGACGGTGAACGTCATGGCCGGATCAGGCGTGCAACGTTTCTGCCGCATACAAGGTGTTTTCCAGCAGGCAGGCGCGGGTCATCGGGCCAACGCCCCCAGGTACCGGCGTGATCCAGCCGGCGCGGGGCAGGGCGGTTTCGTAAATCACATCGCCGACCAGCTTGCCATCGTCCTGACGGTTGATGCCCACGTCGATCACGATCGCGCCTTCCTTGATCCACTCACCTTTGACCAGGCCTGGTTTACCGGCCGCTACCACTACCAGATCGGCGCGGCCGACGTGGCCGGCAAGATCTTTGGTGAAGCGATGCGTGACCGTGACGGTGCAGCCTGCGAGCAGCAATTCCATCGCCATCGGCCGGCCGACAATGTTAGAGGCGCCAACGACCACTGCATCCATCCCGTAGAGATCGGCGCCGGTGCTTTCCAGCAAGGTCATGATGCCTTTCGGCGTGCATGGGCGCAGCAGCGGAATACGCTGGGCCAGCCGGCCGACGTTATAAGGGTGGAAACCGTCGACGTCCTTGTCCGGGCGAATGCGCTCGAGCAATCTGGACGCATCGAGATGCTCGGGCAGAGGCAGTTGAAGCAGGATGCCGTCGATTGCCGGGTCATCATTGAGTCGATCGATCAGATCGGTCAGCGCTTGCTGAGTGGTTTCGGAAGGCAGGTCGTAGGCTTGCGACAGGAAGCCGACCTCTTCACAGTCTTTACGCTTGTGCGAGACATAAACCTGAGAGGCAGGATCGCTGCCGACCAGGATCACCGCGAGACCGGGAGTGCGCAGGCCTTGCTGACGACGCTCGGTGACGCGTTTGGCGATCTGCTGGCGCAGGCTGGCGGCGATCGATTTGCCGTCGATTAGTTGTGCAGTCATTGCGCGTGATTAACCATCGAGAGGGGGAAAAAAGAGAACGCATTCTCGCATGCCATGCGATGAGGGCAAAGGCGCTTGGTCTGCAAATTCCTCTAACCCCTTTAATTAAATGAATTTTTTTTAAAAAAGAGTTGACGACCCTCAGGGCCGCCTATAACATTCGTCGCACTTGTCGGGCACAGCCTAGCACTGGTTAAGAAGGTCGAGCAGAGTTGAGGTTTAATTCGGTTAGACTGAAAGCACTTAGTTTGTAATCGTCCAAGAATACAGATTAACAAGGCGCCCGTAGCTCAGCTGGATAGAGCATCCGCCTTCTAAGCGGATGGTCGCAGGTTCGAGTCCTGCCGGGTGCGCCATTAGGCAGCTTTGGCACAAGTAAGGCAACACGGCATTATGGTGGGCGTAGCTCAGTTGGTAGAGCACGGGATTGTGACTCCCGTTGTCGAGGGTTCGATCCCCTTCGTCCACCCCATATTTAGAAAAGGCGCCAGATTAACAGTCTGGCGCCTTTGCTTTAAAAGCTTGATGCGGATGTGGTGGAATTGGTAGACACACTGGATTTAGGTTCCAGCGCCGCAAGGTGTGAGAGTTCGAGTCTCTCCGTCCGCACCATTACAAACAGCTATTTAATAGCAGAGAACGGCGCAGCACCTGAAAAGGGCTGCGCCGTTTTTGTTTTATAAGTCGGAATTTCCAAAGCGACCGCAGATTTTGGGTCGAAAAGATGGATCGGTGAGTCGCAGATGTGTTTCTCGATGATGCCGATTTGTCCGTCGGTCCCCTCGCGGGGTCGGCTGTCAGGGAGAGATTGCCGAAGTCTTCTGTATATAGAAGGATGGATGCAGAGCCCTGGCTTGAAGGCTGTATTTGCTAACAGGGCGAGGCACAACCGTTTGTCCCCGCCTATAAATTGCCTGCTGCGTTTTTACCCGTTTTCAGTAGGGTGACTTCTTGAGTTTGACCCACTAGAATGCATGCCCTTGATTCTGGGGTCGGAAACGGCCGGCTAACGTCTGTGCAACGAGGAATATCCATGCAAGTTTCTGTTGAAAATACTTCTGCTCTTGAGCGCCGCATGAGCATCACCGTGCCGGCTGAGCGCATCGAGACTCAGGTCAACAAGCGTCTGCAGCAGACTGCCCAAAAGGCCAAGATTGCTGGCTTCCGTCCAGGCAAAGTGCCAATGAGCGAAATCAAGCGTCGTTTCGGTGCTGATGCGCGTCAGGAAGCTGTCGGCGATGTGATCCAGTCTTCGTTCTACGAAGCGGTTGTCGAGCAGAAGCTGAACCCGGCTGGCGCTCCTTCCATCGAGCCGAAGTCCCTGGAAGCTGGCAAAGACCTGGAATACGTTGCAGTTTTCGAAGTGTTCCCTGAGTTCACCGTTGCTGGTTTCGAAGGTATTGCCGTTGAGCGCCTGAGCGCTGACGTAGCGGATGCCGATCTGGACAAGATGCTGGACGTGCTGCGCAAGCAGAACACCCGTTTTGAAGAGACTGATCGCGCTGCCCAGAACGAAGACCAACTGAACATCGATTTCGTTGGCAAGGTAGACGGTGAAGTGTTCGCTGGTGGTTCCGCCAAGGGTACTCAGCTGGTGCTGGGTTCCGGCCGCATGATCCCGGGCTTCGAAGACGGTCTGGTTGGCGCTAAAGCCGGCGAAGAGCGTGTTTTGAACCTGACCTTCCCAGAGGACTATCAGAACCTCGACCTGGCAGGTAAAACTGCCGAGTTCACCGTGACCGTGAACACTGTTTCCGAGCCAAAACTGCCTGAGCTGAACGAAGAGTTCTTCGCCCAGTTCGGTATCAAGGAAACCGGTCTGGAAGGTTTCCGCGCCGAAGTGCGCAAGAACATGGAGCGTGAGCTGCGTCAGGCGATCAAATCCAAGGTCAAGAATCAGGTAATGGACGGTCTGCTGGCCACCAACCCGATCGAAGTGCCTAAGGCGCTGCTGTCCAACGAAGTTGACCGTCTGCGCGTGCAGGCTGTTCAGCAGTTCGGTGGCAACATCAAACCTGATCAACTGCCGGCCGAGCTGTTCGAAGAACAAGCCAAGCGTCGCGTTGTACTCGGTCTGATCGTGGCTGAAGTGGTCAAGCAATTCGACCTGAAGCCGGACGACGCCCGCGTTCGCGAAATGATTCAGGAAATGGCTTCGGCCTACCAGGAACCAGAGCAGGTTGTGTCCTGGTACTACAAAAATGACCAACAGTTGAACGAGGTTCGTTCGGTTGTGCTGGAAGAACAAGTTGTGGATACTGTTCTGCAGAAAGCTAGCGTGACCGACAAATCGGTCTCTTACGAAGAAGCAGTCAAGCCGGTAGAAGCTCCACAAGCCGACTGATCGTTTTTGCGGTAAGAAGCACACACCATAAGCCAGCCTTCGAGCTGGCTTATGTGTATTCAAGACATAACTATTTGGGAGTGACTGCAGAGCATGTTCCGTAATTCGTATATTCAGCAGAACTCTGATATCCAGGCCGCTGGCGGCCTGGTCCCGATGGTTGTCGAGCAGTCTGCTCGTGGCGAGCGCGCCTATGACATCTACTCCCGTCTACTCAAGGAGCGGGTGATCTTTCTGGTTGGTCCGGTAGAGGACTACATGGCCAACCTGATCTGTGCGCAATTGCTGTTCCTTGAAGCGGAAAACCCGGACAAGGACATCCATCTCTATATCAACTCCCCGGGCGGTTCGGTGACGGCAGGCATGTCGATCTATGACACCATGCAGTTCATCAAACCCAACGTCTCGACCACCTGTATTGGTCAAGCGTGCAGCATGGGCGCGTTTCTCCTGACCGCCGGTGCCACGGGCAAGCGTTACTGCCTGCCTAACTCTCGCGTGATGATTCACCAGCCACTGGGCGGTTTCCAGGGCCAGGCTTCGGATATCGAAATCCATGCCAAGGAAATCCTCTTCATTCGTGAGCGGCTCAACACGCTGATGGCCAAACACAGCGGGCACACGCTTGAAGAAATCGAGCGTGATACCAACCGCGATAACTTTATGAGTGCAGAAGCCGCGCGTGAGTACGGCCTGATCGATGAAGTGATCACCCAGCGCCCAGCTTAAAATACACAGCTCAAAATAGGCTTGGTCGGCTGGTCTGATCACCGGCGGGCTTGAAAAAGCCCGCAAGAGCCTTCATCTTGTGTTGCAAGCCTATCGGATTTGGATCGAACGAATGACTGACACCCGCAACGGCGAGGACAACGGCAAGCTGCTCTATTGCTCCTTCTGTGGCAAAAGCCAGCATGAAGTGCGTAAGTTGATTGCCGGCCCCTCGGTGTTTATCTGCGACGAGTGCGTCGACCTGTGCAATGACATCATCCGTGAGGAGGTGCAGGAAGCCCAGGCCGAGAGCAGCGCGCATAAATTGCCTTCGCCTAAAGAAATCAGCGGCATCCTTGATCAATATGTGATTGGTCAGGAGCGTGCAAAAAAAGTTCTCGCCGTAGCGGTCTACAACCACTACAAGCGCCTGAACCAGCGTGACAAAAAGAATGACGACGTCGAGCTCGGCAAAAGCAACATCTTGCTGATCGGCCCTACCGGCTCGGGTAAAACCCTGCTGGCCGAGACGTTGGCTCGCTTGCTGAATGTTCCTTTCACCATCGCCGACGCAACCACCCTCACTGAGGCCGGTTATGTAGGTGAAGATGTCGAGAACATCATTCAGAAGCTGTTGCAGAAGTGCGATTACGACGTGGAAAAGGCCCAGATGGGCATTGTCTACATCGATGAAATCGACAAGATTTCGCGCAAGTCTGACAACCCTTCGATTACCCGGGACGTTTCCGGTGAAGGCGTGCAGCAGGCTTTGCTCAAGTTGATCGAAGGCACGGTCGCTTCCGTTCCGCCGCAAGGTGGCCGCAAGCATCCGCAGCAGGAATTCCTGCAGGTCGACACCCGTAACATCCTGTTCATTTGCGGCGGTGCATTCTCTGGTCTGGAAAAGGTTATCCAAAACCGTTCCACCAAAGGCGGCATCGGTTTCAACGCAGAAGTGCGCAGCAAGGAAGAAGGCAAGAAAGTTGGCGAATCACTGCGTGAAGTCGAGCCTGACGATTTGGTCAAGTTCGGTTTGATCCCGGAGTTCGTTGGCCGTCTGCCAGTACTTGCGACGTTGGACGAGCTGGACGAGGCTGCATTGATGCAGATCCTGACCGAGCCGAAAAATGCTCTGACCAAACAGTATGCCAAGCTGTTCGAGATGGAAGGCGTAGACCTGGAATTCCGGGCCGACGCACTCAAATCGGTCGCCAAGCGTGCCCTGGAACGTAAAACCGGTGCCCGTGGACTGCGCTCGATTCTCGAAGGTGTATTGCTCGACACCATGTACGAAATTCCCTCGCAGTCCGAGGTGAGTAAAGTGGTGATCGATGAAAGCGTTATAGAAGGCAAGTCCAAGCCACTGTATATCTATGAAAACAGTGAGCCGGCTGCCAAGGCTGCACCAGACGCTTAAGCGTCATGCAGCTGGAATAAAGAAGGGGCCTTCGGGCCCCTTTGCTTTTAAAGCAGTTTTTGCGCCCGCTTTGAGCTTGTTTTTTTTGAGAGCAGCCCCCATCTTGGTTTCAAGTTTACTCCCATCTGTTTACGGCCTTATGGCCGCCGTAGAGGCGAAATCATGAAGACAACCATCGAATTGCCTCTCCTGCCATTGCGCGACGTCGTGGTTTATCCGCACATGGTTATCCCGCTGTTCGTGGGGCGCGAGAAATCCATCGAAGCCCTCGAGGCAGCGATGACGGGCGATAAGCAGATATTGCTGATTGCTCAGAGAAACCCGGCCGACGACGATCCCGGTGAAGACGCGCTTTATCGCGTGGGTACGATTGCCACTGTCCTGCAACTGCTCAAATTGCCAGACGGCACGGTCAAGGTGCTGGTCGAAGGTGAGCAGCGGGGCGCCGTCGAGCGCTTCAGCGAAGTGGACGGCCACTGCCGCGCAGAAGTTTCCCTGATCGATGAAGTCGACGCGCCGGAGCGCGAGTCGGAAGTGTTCGTGCGCAGCCTGCTGTCGCAGTTTGAACAATATGTGCAGCTTGGCAAGAAAGTTCCGGCTGAAGTTCTGTCGTCGCTCAACAGCATCGACGAGCCGGGCCGTTTGGTTGACACCATGGCCGCGCACATGGCGTTGAAAATCGAACAGAAGCAGGAAA
Source organism: Pseudomonas sp. Ant30-3 (assembly GCF_000690905.1). Classification (GTDB taxonomy): domain Bacteria; phylum Pseudomonadota; class Gammaproteobacteria; order Pseudomonadales; family Pseudomonadaceae; genus Aquipseudomonas. The sequence goes on from NZ_JMCL01000098.1 coordinate 34,034, forward strand.
TCCTCGAAATCATTGATTTGTCCGCCCGCGTCGAGCATGTCCTGGCGTTGCTGGATGGCGAGATCGATTTGTTGCAAGTCGAAAAACGAATTCGCGGTCGTGTCAAAAAACAAATGGAGCGCAGCCAGCGCGAGTACTACCTGAATGAGCAGATGAAGGCCATTCAGAAAGAGCTCGGTGACAGCGACGAAGGCCATAACGAAATCGAAGAGCTGAAAAAGCGCATCGATGCCGCCGGTCTGCCCAAGGACGCTCTGGCCAAAGCCCAGGGCGAGCTGAACAAGCTCAAGCAAATGTCGCCAATGTCCGCAGAAGCGACGGTGGTGCGGTCGTACATCGACTGGCTGGTGCAGGTGCCGTGGAAAGCCCAGAGTAAAGTGCGTCTGGACCTCGCCCGTGCCGAAGACATTCTCGATGCCGACCATTACGGTCTGGAAGAAGTCAAAGAACGGATCCTCGAATACCTCGCCGTGCAAAAGCGTGTGAAGAAAATTCGTGGTCCGGTGTTGTGCCTGGTTGGTCCTCCAGGCGTGGGTAAAACCTCGCTGGCGGAATCGATTGCTCATGCCACCAACCGTAAATTCGTGCGCATGGCCTTGGGCGGTGTGCGCGATGAAGCGGAAATTCGTGGCCATCGCCGGACTTATATCGGTTCGATGCCAGGAAGATTGATTCAAAAGATGACCAAAGTGGGCGTTCGCAACCCGCTGTTCCTGCTCGATGAAATCGACAAAATGGGCAGCGACATGCGTGGCGATCCGGCGTCAGCGTTGCTGGAAGTGCTCGACCCCGAGCAGAATCACAACTTCAACGATCACTACCTGGAAGTCGACTACGATCTGTCCGATGTGATGTTTCTCTGCACCTCGAACTCGATGAACATCCCGCCGGCACTGCTGGACAGGATGGAAGTGATTCGTCTGCCGGGTTACACCGAAGACGAGAAGATCAACATCGCCGTCAAATACCTTTCGCCAAAGCAGATTACCGCCAACGGCCTGAAGAAGGGCGAGCTGGAATTCGACGCTGAGGCGATCCGCGACATCATCCGTTACTACACTCGCGAGGCCGGTGTGCGCGGGCTTGAGCGCCAGATTGCCAAGGTCTGCCGCAAGGCCGTCAAAGAGCATGCGCTGGAAAAACGCTTCTCGGTGAAAGTCACTGCGGACATGCTGGAACACTTCCTCGGCGTGCGTAAATTCCGTTATGGCCTGGCTGAATCGCAGGACCAGATTGGTCAGGTAACTGGCTTGGCATGGACTCAAGTCGGCGGCGAATTACTGACCATCGAGGCGGCAGTTGTGCCGGGCAAAGGTCAGTTGATCAAGACTGGCTCGCTGGGCGACGTGATGGTCGAGTCCATTACCGCCGCACTCACCGTTGTGCGCAGCCGGGCGAAAAGCCTGGGCATCCCTCTGGACTTCCACGAGAAGCGCGACACGCACATCCATATGCCGGAAGGGGCTACCCCGAAGGACGGCCCTAGCGCCGGCGTGGGCATGTGCACGGCGCTGGTATCGGCCCTTACCGGCATTCCGGTGCGCGCTGATGTCGCCATGACCGGCGAAATCACTCTGCGTGGTCAGGTCCTGGCCATTGGCGGTCTGAAAGAGAAACTGCTCGCGGCTCACCGTGGTGGCATCAAGACTGTGATCATTCCTGAGGAGAACGTGCGCGATTTGAAGGAAATTCCTGACAACATCAAGCAGGATCTTCAGATCAAACCGGTTAAATGGATTGACGAGGTCCTGCAAATTGCGCTGCAATACGCGCCGGAGCCCCTTCCTGATGTGGCCCCGGAGATCGTCGCAAAGGATGAAAAACGCGAGTCTGACTCTAAGGAAAGAATTAGCACGCATTAATACGCATTTGCCTGAGGGGCTTGTTGACAGCTTTTTGGAGCCCTTGTTATAAAGCGGCTCTTAAGTGTCTGTAGGCCATTCAGCACTCGTTTTTGCTTTCACCAAAAAACTTAGAATCATACTCAAAATAGATATAAGGGGACTTAGAGTGAACAAGTCGGAACTGATTGATGCTATCGCTGCATCCGCTGATATCCCGAAAGCTGCTGCTGGCCGTGCGCTGGACGCTGTAATCGAATCCGTTACTGGTGCTCTGAAGGCCGGTGATTCCGTTGTTCTGGTCGGTTTCGGTACTTTCTCCGTGACTGATCGTCCAGCTCGCATCGGTCGCAACCCACAGACCGGTAAGACTCTGGAAATCGCAGCTGCTAAAAAACCAGGCTTCAAAGCCGGTAAAGCACTGAAAGAAGCTGTCAACTAAGTCAGATTCAGGTTTTTTGCCTATCCGGGTCGGGGTCATACCTGACCTGGCAGCGGAGCGGTAGTTCAGTCGGCGAGTCGCCGGTCCGAGACACCGGGGGTCGCACGTTCGAACCCTTGGTCCGCTCCGCCAGTTACGAGAAGGCGCATCCTCGGATGCGCCTTTCTTCTATCCGGATTCTACCCACGCTCCACGGTTGCCTAATTTTGAAGTTCAACCGTTTCTGGGGGACGCATGCTGCAGAATATCAGGGACAATTCACAAGGCTGGATTGCCAAAACCATCATCGGGATCATCGTTGTACTGATGGCTTTCACCGGTGTAGAGGCCATTTTTCAGGCCACGACCAACAGCCAGAACGCGGCTGAAGTCAATGGTGACGAAATCACTCAGGGCGAGCTGAGCCAAGCGGTTGACATGCAACGCCGCCAACTCATGCAGCAGCTGGGCAAAGATTTCGATGCTTCTCTGCTTGATGAGAAAATGTTACGCGACTCGGCTCTCAAGGGCTTGATCGACCGCAAACTGCTGCTTCAGGGCGCAGAAGAATCGAAATTCGCATTCTCCGAAGCCGCGCTGGATCAAGTGATCCTGCAGACGCCGGAATTCCAGGTGGACGGCAAGTTTAGCGCCGAGCGGTTTGACCAGGTGATTCGTCAGCTGGGTTATAGCCGTATGCAGTTCCGTCAGATGCTGACTCAGGAAATGCTCATCGGTCAGTTGCGCGCGGGTCTGGCTGGCAGCGGTTTTGTCACCGACGCACAGGTTCTCGCTTTTGCCCGTCTGGAAAAACAGACGCGCGATTTCGCCTCCCTGAACGTCAAGGCTGACCCGGCGGCGGTCAACGTGACCGACGAAGAGGTCAAGGCCTACTACGACGAACACGCAAAGGAATTCATGACGCCGGATCAGGTAATCGTCGACTACATCGAGCTGAAGAAGTCTTCCTTCTTTGATCAGGTAGCGGTCAAGGACGAAGACCTGCAAGCCGCGTATCAGAAAGAAATCGCGAACCTCTCCGAGCAACGCCGGGCCGCGCACATTCTGATCGAAGTGAACGACAAGGTTACCGAGGCGCAAGCCAAGGCGAAGATCGAAGAAGTGCAGGCGCGTCTGGAGAAGGGCGAGAAATTCGAGGCATTGGCCAAGGAGTTCTCCCAGGATCCGGGTTCGGCTACCAACGGCGGTGATCTCGGTTATGCCGGTCCGGGTGTTTACGATCCAGCGTTCGAAACCGCGCTGTACGGTTTGACCAAGGATCAGGTGTCTGCCCCGGTTCGCACCGATTTCGGCTTCCACTTGATCAAGCTGTTGGGCGTGGAAGCGCCTGAAGTGCCGACGTTGGCCAGCCTGAAGGACAAGCTGACCCGCGAGCTGAAAACCCAGCAAGTCGAGCAGCATTTCGTCGAGGCGACCAAGCAGTTGGAAGACTCTTCGTTCGAAGCGTCTGACCTGGCTCAACCGGCGCAGGACCTCAAGCTGACCGTGCACACCTCCAAGCCTTTCGGCCGTGAAGGTGGCGAAGGCGTGACAGCGAACCGTGCGGTGGTAACTGCCGCGTTCAGCCCGGAAGTGCTGGATGAAGGGGCGAACAGCACTGCGCTCGAGCTCGATCCGGAAACCGTGATCGTCTTGCGCGCCAAAGAGCACCTCAAGCCTGCGCAACTGCCGTTGGAAAACGTGTCTGCCGCGATTCGCAGTCAATTGGCCAAGGAGCACGCCAGTGCTGCCGCCAAGACCAAGGCCGACGAGTTGATCGCCAGCCTGCGCGAGGGCAAAACCCCGCTGGACAAGGCCATCGATGGCCAGAGCTGGAAAGTGACAGCTGGCGCGACGCGTGCTCAGGAAGGCGTTGATCCGGCTGTGCTGCAAGCACTGTTCCGCATGCCGAAACCGGCGGCGCAAGACAAGCCGACATTCAGCAGCGTGACGCTTGCCGATGGCAGCCTCGTGATCGTGCGCCTCAACAGCGTGAACGAAGCCGCAGCGCCGTCAGAAGAAGAGAAGGCGCAATACCGTCGCTTCCTCGCTTCGCGCATTGGCCAGCAAGACTTTGCGGCCTTCCGCAAGCAGCTGGAAGCTGAGGCGAAGATCGAACGTTTCTGATGTTTGATTGATCTGCCTGTTGCACAAAAACCCCGGTCTGAACGCCGGGGTTTTTTTATGCGCGCGGGAAAATCCCGGAACGTCAATCGGCCTGGAGAGTCGCCGGCAACTTTTTTCGGGAAATTGCAGTCAGTAACCCGGTAACTGTTTCAAGACGCTAATGGGTGCGACGCTAAGCATTGATATGTTGCACAATACGCCCCGAACCGTTTTCCTCAGGATGTTCAATGTTTAAATCAATTCCCATGCGGGTTGTCGGGCTGGCGTTGGTGCTGGCCGCTGCGGCCGGTTGCTCGTCGAAGAAAGCCGAGATTTACGAGCATGAGAACTTCGATGACTCTGGTACCTTCTCGCGCAATTACCCGGTAACCGATGCGCAAACCTGCGAAGCCGTTCGTCGGGCGCTGCTCAGTCAGGGCTACATCATTACCGCCAGCGATTCGAAACTGGTGAGCGGTCATAAAAGCTTCCAGCAAACCGGCGAAACACACATGGAGATCAGCTTCAACGTGGTCTGCGCCGATGATGGCAGCGAAGGACATCACGCCACCGTGTTTGCCAACGCCTTGCAGGACCGCTATGCGCTGAAGAAGACCAACAACTCGGCCAGCCTTGGCGTGGGTGTGTTGGGCTCGGTGTCGATGCCGATTGGCTCCTCCGATGACTCGATGGTCAAGGTCGCCAGCGAAACCGTGTCCTCCGCAAAATTCTACGAGCGCTTTTTTGCCTTGGTCGAGCAGTTCCTGCCACCAGAAACAAAAAAAGCTGCGCACATCACCGAGAAGCCTAAAACCGACCTCGGCATGCCGGAAGTCCAGGCTGCCCCAGCTGCGCTGGCGCCCGCGCCCGCACCGACGCCTGCTCCTGCGGCTATCCCCGAGCCCGCGCCCGCGCCAGCACCTGTGGTCGAACCAGTGACCGCGCCGGTCACACAGCCTGAGCCTGCCCCGACGCCATCGGCCTCCGAGCCTTTTGCGCCGCCAGCAGAAACAGTGCCGATTACGCCTAACGAATCGTATGAGCCTGCCCCGTCGTCGGAAACCATCACGCCGCCACCGCAATCCGACCTGCCGCCGCCGTCAGAACCGATCTCGACGATGCCTCAGTAAACGGTTGCCATATGCCGGGATCGGCCCCTGACGAACCCGGCACGGCTTGCCCCGTTGATCCGCGTCAAGCCCGGCAGAAGTTCTTCTGCCGCAGCGAAAAAATCCTGTGATAAATCCCTGACCGCCTGCTACGTTTTATCAAGTAGCCGCGAGCTGGCATGCCTGCGTCATTTTTCTTTCACGCGGGCACTTTATGCTCGATCAACAGGTCATTAATTCAGGCATTTTTTCTGAGCGTGGGGGATTGGATATGGACGAGTATCAAGAAGAGCTGCTTGAGTTCCAGGCATTTGAACTGGACCCGCTGGAGCCTGCTGAAGACGCTACCGAGCTCTAGAATTCAGGCAGTTTGACGATGGCTACGGCGAAATTCGCCGGGCGTCTGTCCGCTCCAGCGTTTGAAAGCGCGCTGGAAGGCTTCGGCAGATGCAAAGCCCAGCAGGTACGCGATTTCGCCGAATGCCAGTTCGGTGTCGCGAATGTACGTCATGGCCAGGTCGCGACGAGTGTCGTTGAGAATCGCACGAAATTGCGTGCCTTCTTCTGCGAGTTTGCGGCGCAAGGTCCAGGTGGGCAGCTTCAGACGTGCCGCCACTTCTTCCAGGTCGGGCTCCCGGCCACCATTGAGTAAAGGCCCCAAGAGCTGTGTGATACGTTCACGCAAGCTGCGGGTTCGTGTCATTTGCTCCAGTTCCCGCTCACACAGTTGCAGCAGGTGACGCCAGGTACTGGGGCAGTGCAGCGGATTTCGCAAAGCAAGGCTCGCCAGGCTCAGGCGCAGTTGATTGTGTTCGGCGTCGAACTGAATCGGACAGGTGCCAAGCGCTGCATACGCGTCCACGTAACTTGGCTGTTCGAATTCGATATCGACGCGTTCAGCCTGCAGTGCAGTAGCGCTGACGCTGGACAATTGCTGCAACCATCCTGCGATGATCGAATCCACCACGAAGCGGTTGTAAGTGTTGTAGGGGCTGATGGAATAGAACCGCAGCCATGCACCCTGGGTGTCCTCGTGGAAGCTCGATTGTCCGCGGTAATTGGACCCATACAACGCTTCGAAGCGAATCAGGCAACGGGCCGCTTCCCTCACGGTTGGCGCCTGCGCGGCGGTGACGCCGGCAAGGCCGGCCTGGCTCAAGCGGCTCAACCGACCCATGCGCAATCCCAGTGCCGGGTCCGCAGTGAGCTGAATGGCGCCATGACCCAAGCGCATGTAGCGCGGGATGGACAGGCGGGCTCCGGCTTCGCTGAGGCGTGCCGGGTCCAGGCCATATTGTTCGAGCAGGGGCTGCGGGTCGATATCATGGCTGCGCATGGCGTCGGCGAGGCTGTGGACGAAACCCACAGACAGATCCCCGAGGCGCATCGGCAACGGTTTCATGCTTACAGCCAGATATTCAACAAGCGCGCGCCGCGACTGTTACCGTCCGCAAAGTGCTGCCCGTTGCTGCTGAGGAAGCTCTGGCCGGCGCTGGCCTGATCCCAGAACTGGCCGCGCAAGAACACGCTCATGCCAGCAATCGCCTGACTGCTGGGCGGCTGCGCGGTCAATGTCAGGCGATGCCAGGCCTGGCCCTCGCTGAGCTCGCCAGCCTTGAGGCTGACGGAACCCGGCGTCGACAAACCTTTATAGCCACGCCACGGTTTATCCCAGGTGCCGCGCCCGGAAACAAACGCCGGGACCGCAACCAGTTGCGCACCCTGGCTATCGAGTTTGCGGTAGTTGGCCGGGTACCAGCTGTCGCTGCCGATCATTACGCCGAGACGCCCGGCCGGGGTGTCGACGACATTGAGCGTGTGCTCCCCATTGGCCTCGATGACATCATGTTCAGCAAATATCGGATGCATCTGACGCTGCGGCTGGCCGATCGGTAGCCCGTCGCGACTGAACACCACGCTGCTGTTGTACAACGGACCGCCACCGGTTTTCAGTTTGCCGTCGATGACCCCAGGCTCGGGCAGGACGATGGAGCCTGCGACCAGGGTCACACGGAATTCCTTTGCCAGGCCACCGAACAGCGCCTGGTAATCCTTTGCCATGCGTTTCGCCTTCATGCGCAGGTAAGCATCATCCAGACGATTTTCGCCCTCGGCACTGATCAGTGCGCGGGCGAACTGCAACGGGTTGCTGACGGCGAGCCAGTTCATGGCTTCCTTGATGGTTGCCGCCTGATACAACTCGTCTTTCTCACCGCTGACCATCAGCCAGGTGCCGATGTGTTCCGGCAGAACCACGATGGTTTTTTCGTTCAATAGACCCTGCTGCTGAGCTTTCTGCAGATAAGCCGCGAGTTTGCGATGCAGGCGCTCGGGGCTCTGATAATCAGTAGGAAACAGTTCGGGTTGTATGCCCAGCAGGTTGCCGCGATCGGCGGGCGTGCCCTGGTCGACGGCGAGGTCGATGCGCAGGTCCGACAGGTAATGACCCGCCGGACGATCCGCGGCCCACATTGCGTAGGTCGTCAGGGCGGCAATCAATGCCATGGAAAAGGTCAGGTACAAAAGTTTGCGCATGGGAAAACAGTCGACAGCCGTGTGCGGGATTCGCTGACTAGGGTAGGGCGCACGCCGGCGCTTGCCAAGGGCCGTTGCGCATTTGGATCAATAAGTTGTCAGTTACGGTCATTGAGTGGCCGCTGTTGTCCTCATAGTCTGTAACACATGACAGAGGGGTGCCGCAGAGTGCCCACATTTTCTTCCGTGATTGTTCGTTGTGGAGTTACCGATGGCCGCCGCTCATTACCCGCACCTGTTGGCCCCGCTGGACCTGGGTTTTACCACCCTGCGCAACCGCACTCTTATGGGATCGATGCACACCGGTCTTGAAGAAAAACCGGGTGGTTTCGAGCGCATGGCCGAGTATTTTGCCGAGCGCGCGCGTGGCGGCGTCGGCCTGATGGTGACGGGCGGTATCGGCCCGAACGACGAGGGCGGCGTGTACTCCGGCGCCGCCAAGCTGACCACCGAGGAAGAAGCGCTCAAGCACCAGATCGTGACGCGCGCGGTGCATGAGGCGGGCGGCAAGATCTGCATGCAGATCCTCCATGCCGGGCGTTATGCCTACAGCCCGAAACAAGTCGCGCCGAGCGCCATTCAGGCACCGATCAACCCGTTCAAACCCAAGGAGCTGGACGAAGAAGGCATCGAGAAGCAAATCTGTGATTTCGTGACGTGCTCCGCCCTGGCGCAAAAAGCCGAGTACGACGGCGTCGAGATCATGGGCTCCGAAGGCTATTTCATTAACCAGTTTCTCGCGGCTCACACCAACCACCGCACCGACCGATGGGGCGGCAGTTACGAGAACCGCATGCGCCTGCCGGTGGAAATTGTTCGCCGCGTGCGCGAAGCGGTAGGCCCGAACTTCATCATCATCTTCCGCTTGTCGATGCTCGATCTGGTCGAAGGCGGCAGCACCTGGGATGAAATCGTCACGCTGGCGAAAGCCATCGAGCAGGCTGGCGCGACGATTATCAACACCGGCATCGGCTGGCACGAAGCGCGCATCCCGACCATTGCCACCAAAGTGCCGCGTGCCGCGTTCAGTAAAGTGACGGCCAAGTTGCGTGGTTCGGTGAGCATTCCGCTGATCACCACCAACCGCATCAATACCCCGGAAGTCGCCGAGCAGATTCTTGCCGAGGGCGATGCCGACATGGTTTCCATGGCGCGACCGTTCCTCGCCGACGCTGATTTCGTCAATAAGGCCGCTGCCGGTCGGGCCGATGAGATCAATACCTGCATCGGTTGCAATCAGGCGTGCCTCGATCATACGTTCGGCGGCAAGCTGACCACCTGTCTGGTCAACCCGCGCGCGTGTCATGAGACCGAGCTCAATTACCTGCCGGTGCAGCAGATCAAGAAAATCGCCGTGGTTGGCGCCGGTCCTGCCGGTTTGTCCGCAGCGACCGTGGCGGCCGAGCGTGGCCATCAGGTGACCCTGTTCGATTCTGCCAGTGAGATCGGCGGCCAGTTCAATATCGCCAAGCGCGTGCCGGGTAAGGAAGAGTTTTTCGAAACCTTGCGTTACTTCAACCGCAAGCTACAGACCACCCACGTCGAGGTGTGCCTGAACACCCGCGTCGACGTGGCGCAATTGATCGACGGCGGATATGACGAAATCATTCTGGCCACCGGCATCGCGCCGAGGACTCCGGCCATTCCGGGCGTTGAACATGCCAAGGTGCTGAGCTACCTCGACGTGATCCTCGAGCGTAAGCCGGTGGGCAAACGGGTTGCGGTGATCGGTGCCGGCGGGATTGGTTTCGATGTGTCTGAATATCTGGTTCACCAGGGCGTGGCCACCAGCCTGGACCGTGAAGCGTTCTGGAAGGAATGGGGCATCGATACGCACCTTGAAGCCCGTGGCGGTGTCGCCGGGATCAAGGCCGAGCCGCATGCGCCGGCGCGGGAAGTGTTCCTGTTGCAGCGCAAGAAATCCAAGGTCGGCGACGGCCTCGGCAAAACCACCGGCTGGATTCACCGCACCGGACTGAAGAACAAGCAAGTGCAGATGCTCAACAGCGTCGAATACCTGAAAATCGACGACGAAGGCCTGCACATCCGCATCGGCGAAACCGGCGAGCCGCAAGTGTTGCCAGTGGACAACATTGTGATCTGCGCCGGTCAGGATCCGCTGCGCGAGCTGCATGACGGGCTCGTCGCGGCGGGGCAGAACGTGCATTTGATCGGCGGCGCGGATGTCGCGGCGGAGCTGGATGCGAAGCGCGCGATCAACCAGGGCTCGCGATTGGCTGCAGAACTCTGACATCACGCAAACCCTTGTAGCAGCTGGCGCAGCCTGCGTCGGCCCGCGCCCGGTGCATGAATTGCGAGTGCTGCGTCAGGCTCGAACCGGACGCAGGCTGCGCCAGCTGCTACAAAAAGCGCGCAGGCTTCGGCTGCTACAAGGTGTGCTGGCTGTTAGAATTCGCTCTTTGCAGAATGCGCCGAGCTGATGCCTTTCTCCTCCGGTTGGCTACCGAAAGCCCCCCTCCAACCGCTTCACCTCGATTGGCTCACCCGATCAGGCATCGAAGTGGCCATCCTGCGCCTGGACCAGATTGACCCGCTGATCAGCGGCAACAAATGGTTCAAGCTCATTGAACATCTCAAGGCTGCTGATCTGGCCGGAGCGAAAGGCATAATCAGCCTGGGCGGCGCGCATTCCAATCACCTTCATGCACTGGCGGCGGCGGGCGAGCGCTTGGGTTTTACCACCGTGGGTCTGCTGCGTGGACATGCACAGATAACGCCCACCGTGGAGGACTTGCAGGCGTTCGGGATGCAACTGCACTGGTTGGGTTATGGCGGTTATCGCGCGCGGCATGAAGCGGGTTTCTGGACGCCATGGCTGGCGCAATATCCCGACCTTCATCCCGTGCCCGAAGGTGGCGGCGGTTTGCCTGGCGCGCGGGGTTGTATGCCATTGAAGGCGATGGTCGGCGAGCAGCTGAAGGATCTTGGCTGGAGCGATTACGACGGCTGGTGGCTGGCCTGCGGCACCGGCACTACATTGGCGGGATTGGTACTGGCGGAGGCGGGGGATCATCCGGTTTATGGGGCGCTGGCGGTGCCGGGGGATCATGGTGTTAGGCAGTGTGTCGATGCCATTGTGCAAGAAGCGGGGTTGCACACACCGGCCTATGAGTTGCTTGAGGCTAGCCGTGGTGGCTTTGGCAAAGTCGATCCGCTGTTGCTCGGATTCATTGAGCAGGCTGAACGGGTCAGTGGTGTTGAGCTTGAGCCGTTGTATACAGGCAAAGCGCTTTTCGCGCTGAGGCAGCAGGTTGAAACAGGGAAATTCAGACAGGGTACGCGCCTGATCTTTGTTCACACCGGTGGATTGCAGGGCCGTCGAGGTTTCACCGCCCGGATTTGAAAGGCGTATTGCCCTTTGTCACAATCTGGAACTTGGCGACAGAGGCACTTGGTATTTATCGATTTTGGGACTGCTGCGCAGTCCAACGGGGGGCAAGCCCCCTCGCCACAGGGGGCTGGCATTGACCACGAACGGGCGGTCGATCAGCTGCTTTGCGGCATCTCACCTTTAGCCAGTCGCTGATTGATATCGGCGATCACTTCTGGCAGATCGGTGATGGTGTCGATCATGTAGTGCGGACGCGAACCTTCGAACATCGCGTGAATGCGTTTGCGCTCGCTGGCCAGTTCGTCGCCGCCAAGCGCGCGATACCCTTCGTAATCCAGGCCCAGCGCGTTGCCCGAGCAGATCAGCGCCACCGTCCACATGCCGGCGCGGCGACCTTCGAGAATGCCAGGCACGGTGTCATCGATTTTTACGCAAGCCGCCACATCGTCGATGCCCAAAGCAATCACATTGGCCAGCGCCTGAGCCGGCCACGGGCGGCCATTGGGCACTTCGTCAGTAGCGACCACGTGGTCGGCGACGTAACCGTTGGTGGCAGCCAGTTCCACCACTTTATCCATCACCTGTTTCGGGTAGCCCGAGCAGGAGCCTATCTTGATGCCTTGCTCCCGTAGACTGGCGATAGCGTCGAGCGCACCCGGAATCAGCGCCGAGTGCTCGGCAATCTTCTCGATCTGCAGCGGCATGAAACGCTGATAAATGGCGGTCACGTCATCGTCGGTCGGCGTGCGGCCGAATGCCTTGCGATAGCGTTCGGCGACTTGCGGCTGGTCGCACAGCGTGCGGATGTGATCCCACTTGCCCATGCCCATCGGCCCACGGGCTTCTTCGATGGAGACCTGGACATCGAATTCGGCGAAGGCTTCGACGAAAATCTGCGTCGGGGCGAAAGAACCGAAATCGACCACGGTGCCGGCCCAGTCGAGGATTGCGGCCTGGAGTCTGGTTGGGTTTGCGTAGTTCATGGATGAAAAATTCCTCTATCGATCAATGGGGTCTCTGTAGCAGCTGTCGAGCCTGCAAGGCTGCGTCTGGCAGCGAAGCAGCTGTAAAGCCATCCACTTCAGGTGTTTCAGAAAAACACATGGCGACTGCTTCACCGCGATCGCGGCGTGAGCCGGACGCAGCCTCGCAGGCTCGGCAGCTGCTACAGATTGCGGTGAATCAAATGTCCAGCACTTCCATCTCGCGCAGCACTTCGGCGACCGCCGCCACAGCTGCGTGCATTTCGTTCTGGTTGACGTGACCAATGCAGCCGACGCGGAATGTTTCAACCTGGGTCAATTTGCCGGGGTAAAGAATGAAACCCTTGGCCTTGACGCGTTCGTAGAATTCCTTGAACTGGTAACGCGGATCTTTTGGTGCGTGGAAGGTGACGATAATCGGTGCCTGGATCGCAGCCGGCAGAAAGCTGCGAATACCCAGCTGGGCCATGTCATCGAGCAGCACTTTGCAGTTGGCGGCGTAGCGCTGATGACGCGCCGGCAAGCCACCTTCTTCGTTGTATTGCAGCAGCGCTTCGTGCAACGCCGCGACTACATGAGTGGGCGGTGTGAAGCGCCATTGCCCGGTTTTCATCATGTAGGTGTGCTGGTCGTAAAGGTCCATCGCCAGCGAGTGCGAGTTGCCGGCGGCGTTGGCCAGCGATTCCTTGCGAGCGAAGACAAAACCCATCCCCGGCACGCCTTCCAGGCATTTGCCCGAAGCGGCGATCAGCGCATCGAATGGCACTTTCTGCGCATCCACTGGCAGTGCACCGAAGGAGCTCATCGCGTCAATGATCAAGCGTTTGCCGTGTTGCGCGATGACTTCGGCGATCTCCGCCAGCGGGTTGAGAATGCCGGTGCTGGTTTCGCAGTGGATCAGTGCGACGTGAGTGATGCTCGTATCGGCGTGCAGCAAACGGTCGACGTCGGCGGCGGTGGTCGGTTCGTCCTCAGCGGTTTCAAAAGTGCTGAAAGGACGGCCGAGCACTTCGCAGATTTTCGCCAGACGTTTGCCGTAAGCGCCATTAATCAGGACGAGCACTTTGCCGTCGCGCGGTACCAACGTGCCGATTGCCGCTTCCACCGCGAAGGTGCCGCTGCCCTGCAAAGGCACGCAGTGGTGACTCGCGGCGCCGTTGATGATCGTCAGCAGTTGCTCGCAAAGGCTGGCGGTGAGTTGATTGAAGCGGTCATCCCATGAACCCCAGTCAACCATCATCGCCTGCCGGGTGCGTGCCGATGTGGTCAACGGGCCAGGGGTGAGCAGGATCGGTTCGGCGGTACTCATTCTCTTGTCCTCGCAATCGATGGGATGAAGCTACGGGGCTTAAATTGCAATTTGCCGAGCTATCAATCAAATTGTTTGTTGTTATGCCAGCCATCAGTGAGGGTTATTCATGAACTTGTTCCAGTTGCGCGCCTTCGACGCCGTGGCGCGAGAAGGCAGCTTTACCCGTGCGGCTGCGCGGCTGTTCATCAGTCAGCCGGCGGTCACCGGCCACATCAAGGCGCTGGAGGAGCATTACCAGATCACTTTGCTGCGGCGCACCGCGCGTCGGGTCGAGCTGACGGAGGAGGGCACCAAATTGGCTGCGATCACCCGGGCGATGTTCGGCCTGGCGGAAGAGGCGCAGGTGATGCTCGAAGCGAATCGACAGTTGCTGACCGGTCGGCTGGAAGTGGCGGCGGACGGTCCGCACATGGTCATGCCGATGCTGGCAAGTTTGCGCGCGCGTTATCCGGGAATCACCGTCAATCTGCGCCTGGGCAATGCTCAGGAAACCCTGGCGGCGTTGCTGTCAGAGCATGCCGATGTGGCGGTGCTGACTGAAGTCGAGCCGCGCAAGGGCCTGCATTTGCAGGCGCTGAGCGAATCGCGGATTTGCGCGCTGGTGCCGCACGGTCATGCCTGGGCGCAGAAATCGAAGGGCGTGCAGCTCAAGGAACTGGACCAGGTGATCATGGTGTTGCGCGAACCGAGTTCGATCACCCGGCGCACTTTCGATGAGGCGTGTGCGCAGGCCACCGTCAGTCCGCGGGTGCTGCTGGAACTGGACAGCCGCGAAGCGGTGACTGAAGCGGTCGCCGCAGAACTGGGTGTGGGTGTGGTGTCATCGGTGGAGGTCAGCCATGACCCGCGGGTGGTGGCGGTGCCGATTATTGGGGACGGGTTGGTCAATCGGCACATGATGGGGTGTATGGAACGGCGGCGGGATTTGCGTTTGATTCAGGCGTTTTTTGGGTTGGCGCCAGATAGGTAGACCGAGGTGCGGCCTTCGTCGGATCGCCGCCCGGGGCAAGCCACGCTGCCACAGGTTTTGCGTCGTACTCAGCATCGAAGACCAGCATAGAATCTGTGGGAGCGTGGCTTGCCCCGAGCGGCGATCCGACGAAGGGGCCGAACCTGTTTACACCAGGCTCTCGCGCACCATCTGCAAAAAAGTGGCCACCACCCGCCGCGAACTCTGTTCGCGCAAGCACACCAATGTCTCGGTCAGGCGCCGGGTGCAGTCGGTGATTGGTAACGCGCAGACCCGCGAATCGGCGCCGAATTCGGCGGCGGAGACCACGCCAACTCCAATTCCCACCACCACCGCCTCACGCGCCGCTTCCCGGCCTTCGACCTGGATCGCCGGGCGAATGCGAAATCCGGCCCGGGCCATTTCCTCTTCCAGCGTCTGCCGCGTGACCGAGCCGATTTCGCGCAATACCAGCGGCGTGTCATCCAGGTCGGCCAGGCAGATCGATTCACGATCCGCCCAGGGATGATTGCGCGAAACGAACGCCACCATCGGGTCATTGCGCAGCGGCAAAGAGATCAAGCGTTCATCGCTGACATCACGCCCCAACAACGCCAGATCCGCCTGATAGTTGAACAGTCGAAACAGCGATTCATCGGTGTTGCCAGTCTCGATTTTCACGCTGATTCCCGGGTAGCGCTCGCAGAACCGCGCAATCTGCGGCAACACGTGCACCGGCGCATCCACCGCCAGAATCAGGCTGCCGGTCTGCAACGCTTGCGAATCCTGCAGCAGATCCTGCGCCTCGGCTTCGATGACGAATAACCGCTGCGTAATGCTGAGCAAACGTTCACCCAGATCCGTCAGACGCACCGAGCGTTTATTGCGATGGAACAGCAGCACGCCAAAGCGTTCTTCGAGCTTGCGCACTTGGTCGGAAATGGCCGGCTGGGTGAGAAAAAGTCGCTCGGCGGCTTTGGTAAAGCTTCCGTGTACGGCCACGGCGTGGAAGGCTTTGAGTTGGGCGTGGGAAACCGACATCGAAACCTCCAGTAACAAGCTGAGCTTATATTGGAAATACGATAAATCGATTTCACTTATTAATCAGTAATTGTTTTTATCGGCCTCAGCCCCGCTGACTGCTCGGTCGAACAGCAGCGGTGGCCATGAGCCTGTGCGTGCAACAGCAGGACTCATCTGACCGGTATCGCCTCAGGGAAGCAGCGGTATCGCAGTGCTCAACAATAAAAAACACAGGCGTTATTTCTCAATTTCTGCCGGCACACTCACACCCTGAGGTCAGAACCACAATGAACAATTACATCGGCACCATCAAGCGTTGGCGCGTGCAGATCTTCGCGATCACCTGGCTCGCCTACGCCGCTTTCTACTTCACTCGCAAAGCGTTTTCCGTGGCCAAACTGGGGATCGCCGAAGACCCCGATTTCACCCTCGACAAAATGGCCATGGCCAACCTCGACGCCATCTACCTCGCCGCTTACGCCATCGGACAATTCACCTGGGGCATGCTGGCCGACCGTTTTGGCCCGCGGGTCGTGGTGCTGGGCGGACTGATCATTTCCGCCATAGCTGCGCTGATCATGGGCAGTTTCGCCACCTTGCCGATTTTCGCCACGTGCATGTTGATCCAGGGCCTGGCGCAGTCCACGGGATGGTCGGGACTGTGCAAGAACCTTGGCAGTTTTTTCCCCGCCGAACAGCGCGGGCGAGTGCTCGGGTTGTTGAGTTCCTGCTATGCGTTTGGTGGTCTGGTCGCGTCGCCGTTTGCCGGTTGGTGGGCGTACACACTTGTCGGTACCTGGCACGCGGCATTTATTTCCAGCGCGGCGGTGGTCGCATTGGTGGCCGTGCTGTTTTTCATCTTTCAGCGTAACAATCCGGAGGATGTCGGCTTGCCTGCGGTCGAGCCGGAGCCCGAACTGACGGCTGAAGAAACCTACGCCCGAAGCAAGATCAGTGTGCTGGCACCGCTGCGGGAAATCCTTCGTAACCGCACGGTGCTGGTGCTCGGCCTGGCGTACTTTCTGTTGAAACCGGCACGCTACGCGATTCTGTTGTGGGGCCCGGTGATTGTCTTCGAGCAGATGCCCAGCGTGGGCAAGGTTGGCGCGGCGATTATTCCGACTGCGTTTGAACTGGCCGGTCTGCTCGGGCCGATCCTGCTGGGTCTGGCGTCGGACAAACTGTTCGGCGCTCGACGCATGCCGGCCTGCGTACTCAGCCTGTTGGCGTTGACCGTGACCCTGGCGTTGTTCATGGCCGCTTTGCAGACTGGCAGCGTTTTGTTGGTGGTCGCTTTGTTGTTCGTCATGGGCCTGACCCTGTACGGCCCGGACTCGATGATCAGCGGCGCGGCCGCCATCGATTTCGGCACCGCCAAGGCCGGCGCCACGTCAGCTGGATTCGTCAATGGCTGTGGCTCGGTCGGGGCGATTCTTGGCGGCTTGCTGCCCGGCTATTTCGATACGGTCACCGTGTTCATCGTCTTCGCCGGCTGCGCGATGTTTTCGGCCCTGGTGTTGATCCCGCACTGGAACAGCCGCCCGGTCGGCCTGCTCACCGAAACCGCGTTCGTGCCCAATCGGCCGATGAGCGTGAAAACCCTGCGTACATAAGGAATGCCCCATGAGACCTTTCTGGCTGGAACAGGCGCTGGCGGTCGAGGCCTGCGCGCCTTGCGAGCCGCTGCGTGGTGATACCCGCGCCGATGTCTGCATCGTCGGCGGTGGCTACACCGGCTTGTGGACGGCGATCATGCTCAAGGAGCAGAACCCGGAGCTGGATGTGCTGCTGATCGAAGCGGACATCTGCGGTGCCGGGGCCAGCGGGCGCAACGGCGGATGTGCGCTGTCGTGGTCGGCGAAATACTTCACTCTGGAAAGGTTGTTTGGTGTGGAGGAAGCGGTGCGTCTGGTCAAGGAGTCCGAACGCAGCATTCATGCGATCGGCGCGTTCTGCGAGCAGTATGGCGTCGACGCCGATTACCGTCTCGACGGCACGCTGTACACGGCGACCAACCGTGCGCAATGCGGCTCGACCGACGCCGTGATCGCCGCACTCGAGCGCAACGGCATCAACTCGTTCACCCAGCGGCCGCTGGCGGATGTGCAACGCATGGCCGGGTCCGACAAGCATCTGGAAGGCTGGTTTTCGCCAGCCGCCGCGAGCGTGCAGCCGGGCAAACTGGTGCGCGGCCTGCGTCGCGTGGCCTTGCAGCTGGGCGTGAAGATTCATGAGCACACAGCGATGACCGGGCTGGAAGAGGGTAAACCGGCGGCGATTCATACGTTGCACGGCGTCATCCGCGCCGATCGCGTCGTGCTGGCGATGAACGCGTGGATGGCCCGCGCCTTCCCGCAGTTCGAACGCAGCGTTGCGGTTGTTTCCAGCGACATGCTGATCACCGAGCCGCGGCCGGACCTGCTCAACGAAATCGGTTTGACCAGCGGCGTCACGGTGCTCGATTCACGGATTTTCGTGCACTACTACCACAACACTCCGGACGGCCGGATCATGCTTGGCAAGGGCGGCAATACTTTCGCTTACGGCGGACGAATGCTGCCAGTGTTCGATCAGCCATCGCCGTATGCGGGATTACTGAAGCACAGCCTTGGCGATTTCTTTCCGGCCTTTGCCGATGCCAAGGTTGAGGCAACCTGGAACGGGCCTTCGGATCGATCGGTGACGGGGCTGCCGTTTTTCGGCCAGATGAGTGCCAGCGGTAACGTGTTCTATGGGTTTGGTTATTCCGGCAGCGGCGTCGGGCCGTGTCACATGGGCGGGCAGATTCTCGCCTCGATGGTGCAGGGGCTGGACAATGACTGGACGCGCTCGCCGCTGGTCAACGGGCCGTTGGGCCTGTTCCCGCCGGAGCCGATTCGTTACCTCGGCTCGCTGATGGTGCGCAACGCCATCCGCCGCAAGGAGCGCGCCGAAGACCACGGGCGCCGACCGCGGCATCTCGACGTGCGTCTGGCAAAATTCGCGGCGGCGGCGGGCAAGGCCGACAAAGGCTAGCGGTTGATCAGCCAGTCGAGCAACAGACGGTCATCACCGCCCGCCCGCCGTACAGTGGGCGGCGGCGCGCTTGCCATGGCGCATAACACCGGGCGGTCGGGGTCGCTGTCGAGGAAACTGACGAGCACCTCGGTACCACCGACAGGCAGTCTGGCGGGATCGATTTCATCCATCTGCGCGGCCAGGACGACGGGCAGCCACACGCCGCAGGATTCATCCCCATCGCAGGCGCCGACGGGCCACAATCTGACGGCGATCCGTCCTTGCTCATCCACACAGGCAGGCTGGCCGATGGGGCCCAGCACCCGCGCGGGCTGATAGCCCGGGATGGCGGGCCGTTGCCGGGTCAACGGTGGTCGGAACTCAGTGGACCAGGGAATGGCGGTGAAACTGTTTTTGTAAGCTCTGGCGTCCACGATGCTGTTCTCGGCAAACAACGCTGGCGGTTCCCGATGGTGCTGAACTTCAGTCAGCAGCCACTGATCATTGAAATTCGCCATCGGATGCTCAGATATCTGCACGATGCGGCCGCTGCGCATTTCGCTGTGCTCGCTTTGTCCGTGGATCTGCCGATGCACGCAGCGCAGGCGCTCAAGGACCCGTCTGCTCAACTGCGCTCGATCAAGATAATCAGCGGCGCGGTGGGCCATGATGGGGGCAGCGGTGTGGCGCTGGAACAGTTCGCTGATCACGGGGATTTTTGCCGGGTGCGGCGCGTCGGCGCAAAACGCTATCAGCAGCGGTTCCTGAGGAAAACTCAGGCTGTCATCGGCAAAGACCAGCACATGCCCGTCACGCTGGTGCTCGAAATGATAGTGGATGCCTTCTTCTTCGCAGAGCCGTTGCAGAAACGCCAGATCACTTTCATCGAACTGAATGCAAAACGGCCGGTGCGGATAGCGCGCTGCCGGTAACTCAAAGCGGTAGCTACTGGCGGGCAGGGCGTTTTCCTGCAGCAATTGAAGCAGAATCGCTGGCACATCGAGTTGATGAAAGACCCGGCGGTTGCGCATCCCGTCCAGGTGTTGCAGGTGCGGCACTAGCACCAGGTTGTAGCTGTGCGGTTGCTGATGGCGATGTTCGCGCGTGGCGCTTTGTACGATCCCATGGATGATCGATTCACCTTCCAGCCGCAGATACGCCGGTTGATGCAGCAAGCACTCCAGGTCCAGGGCCGAGGCCTGGCCGGTCACTTCAATCTCGAATCGATAAGGCTGGTTGAGCCTTTCCTGGCCGCTGAACTGCAGGACTTGCAGGCTCAGCTCAGCGTCCAGCAGGGTCAGGCTGTAGGAACTTTCCTTGTCATTGTGCATGGAACACGCTTCTGCCATGGGGACGGACGCTGAGGGTACGAAACCGTAGGCGTTTTGGGGCACCTTGAACGCACATTTCAGAATCGCCCTACACGCTCGAGTGAATAAGTCGATCAGGAATGCCGGTGAGCGACTCGAATTTTTGGTCGATTGCCAACTTTAGGCCGTATAAACTTGCGCAAAGCGTCGGCCAATAGATGTCTCGGCGCCACAGACAAGAGAGTGAGTAATGGGCGCACAGTGGAAGGTTAAACACAAAGAAGCGGCATCCAACGCCAAAGGCAAAATCTTCGGCAAGCTGGTGAAGGAACTCACCATCGCCGCGCGCAACGGTGCCGACACCGCCACCAACGCCCACCTGCGTCTGGTGGTCGAGCAGGCCAAAAAGGCTTCGATGCCGCGTGAAACCCTTGAACGTGCGATCAAGAAAGGCTCGGGCCAGCTCGGCGAAACCGTGCAATATCACCGCGTTACCTATGAAGGTTTTGCACCGCATCAGGTGCCGCTGATCGTTGAATGCGTGACCGACAACATCAACCGCACCGTTGCCGAAATCCGCGTCGCATTCCGCAAGGGCCAACTCGGCGCTTCCGGTTCGGTGGCCTGGGACTTCGACCATGTCGGCATGATCGAAGCGTCGCCGGACAGCCCGGATGCAGATCCGGAAATGGCGGCGATCGAAGCGGGCGCGCAGGATTTCGAACCGGCTGAAGATGGCGCGACCCTGTTCATCACCGAAGCGGCTGACCTCGACGCCGTGCAGAAAGCCTTGCCTGAGCAGGGTTTCACCGTGCTGTCGGCGAAGCTCGGTTACAAGCCGAAGAACCCGGTCAGCGGCTTGAGTGACGAGCAAATGGCTGAAGTCGAGGCGTTTCTTGAAGGCCTCGATAATCATGATGACGTGCAGGATATGTTTGTTGGCCTGGCTGGCTGAGTCTCACTGAGTCTGTGGCGAGGTGGGCCTTTTGTCCCAAGGGTGGCTTGTGCTGCGAGTTGGGCTTTTGTGGTGAGTGGGGTTTTTGTGGCGAGGGGATTTATCCCCGTTGGACGGCGAAGCCGTCCCCTCCAAAAGCGACGACTGCTTCGCAGCCGAACGGGGATAAATCCCCTCGCCACACGAGCCAGCCTTGCCATAGATGCTTTGTCACACAAGCCA
>NZ_JMCL01000099.1 GCF_000690905.1 Pseudomonas sp. Ant30-3
CGAGACCCGCCTCAAACAGATCGACTTCGAAGAACAGCGAGCCCTCACCAGTGCTCGCCTGTATTTTGCTTATGGGGACGCCAATTAATGAGCTCTCGAATCTGGAAAGGGGCTTTGCTGACAGGCTTCTCGATTGCCTTGGGCGCTGCCGGCGGTTACTGGTTCGCTCAACAGCGCATGCCTGATAGCACAGCCGAACAGGCCCCTAAAGCCCAAGACCAACGCAAAGTACTGTATTGGTACGACCCGATGTCCCCGCAGCAGAAGTTCGATAAACCTGGCAAATCTCCCTTTATGGATATGGAGTTGAAGCCCCGCTACGCGGATGCTGCAGCGGACAGTGCGGCCATCAGTATCGACCCCAGCCTGACCCAGAATCTCGGCTTGCGACTGGCCACAGTCACTCGCGGCGCGCTTGCTTCCAGCCTGGACGTGGTCGGTGTGCTGGCATTCGACGAGCGGGATGTTGCGGTGATTCAATCGCGTACTGCTGGCTTTGTGGAGCGGGTGTACGCCCGTGCTCCAGGCGATGTGCTCAAAGCCCATGCGGCTTTGGCCGATATCCTGGTCCCGGAGTGGGCCGCTGCTCAGGAAGAGTTTCTCGCACTCAAACGCAGTGGCGATGCCGACTTGCTGACGGCAGCGCGCCAACGCTTGCGCTTGACCGGGATGCCAACGACGTTGATTGCTCAAGTGGAGCGAAGCGGCAAGACCCAGCCGGTCCTGACGCTCACCAGCCCCATAAGCGGTGTGCTGCAAGCGTTGAATGTACGTTCGGGTATGACCGTGGCGGCCGGCGAGACTCTGGCTCGAGTCAATGGCTTGAGCAGCGTCTGGCTGGCAGTGGCCGTTCCAGAATCGGAGACTGGATCGATCATCATGGGGCAAGCGGTCGAAGCACGTCTGCCAGCCTTTCCTGGAACAGTGCTTAAGGGCACGGTCAGTGCGATTCTGCCCGAAACCAATCCCGACAGCCGAACTGTGCGTGTGCGGGTCGAACTGCCCAACCTGGATGGGCGACTCAGGCCGGGTATGACGGCCCAGGTGCACCTGAATCGTTCGACCGAACAAAGTGTGCTGTGGGTGCCAAGCGAGGCAATCATTCGCACCGGTCGACGCGTCCTGGTGATGCTCGCCGAAGACGCCGGTCGCTACCAACCGGTAGAAGTGCAACTCGGGCAGGAAAACGAAGGCAAGACGGTGGTGTTGAGGGGGTTGGAAGAAGGCCAGCAGGTAGTCAGCTCTGGACAGTTCCTGCTCGACTCCGAGGCCAGTCTCAAGGGCATTGTTGCGAGAGTGCTGGAAATTCCACCACCTACCGCCGCTGCCTCCGCCCTGCATGAGGCCGATGGGCAGGTTGTCGAGATCAATAGCAAAGACGTGACGCTCGCCCATGGCCCCTTCAAGACGCTGGGCATGCCGGGCATGACCATGACCTTCCCATTGGCTGCCACGGCGCTCATGCAAGGGCTCAAGGCGGGCGACAAGGTTCGGGTCTCGGTGAGTCAAACCGATGATGGTTTGCGCGTTGAACGCCTGGAAAAAGCCGGGGGTCAGCCATGATCGCCGCCCTGATTCGCTGGTCAGTCGCCAACCGTTTTCTGGTACTGCTGGCCACGATCTTCGTCACGGTCTGGGGCGTTTGGTCGGTTCATAGCACGCCCATCGACGCATTGCCAGACCTTTCCGATGTTCAGGTGATTATCCGCACCCCTTATCCGGGACAAGCGCCGCAAATAGTTGAGAACCAGGTGACCTATCCGTTGGCTACCACCATGCTCTCGGTGCCGGGGGCTAAGACCGTACGCGGCTATTCTTTTTTTGGCGACAGCTTCGTGTACGTGCTGTTTGAAGACGGTACCGATTTGTATTGGGCCCGCTCGCGGGTGCTGGAGTATTTGAGTCAGGTCCAAAGCCGCCTGCCGGCTTCCGCCAAACCGTCCTTGGGGCCCGACGCCACAGGCGTGGGCTGGATCTATCAGTACGCACTGGTGGACCGCAGTGGCGGACACGACCTGGCGCAACTGCGCGCTTTGCAGGACTGGTTCCTCAAGTTCGAACTCAAAACCCTGCCGAACGTTGCAGAAGTGGCCACCGTGGGCGGCATGGTCAAGCAGTACCAGGTGCAGCTCGATCCACTCAAGCTGGCCAGCCTCGGAATCACTCAGGCTGAGGTGACCGAGGCTATCGGCAAGGCCAATCAGGAAACCGGTGGCGCCGTGCTGGAGATGGCGGAGACCGAGTTCATGGTGCGAGCTTCCGGTTATCTGAAGACACTCAATGACTTTCGTTCGATTCCGCTCAAACTCGGTGCCGGTGGGGTGCCGGTGTCCCTCGGCGACGTGGCGACTATCCAGCTGGGGCCAGAAATGCGTCGCGGCATCACGGAACTCGACGGCGAAGGCGAGACCGTCGGCGGCGTGGTGATTCTACGCAGCGGCAAGAACGCTCGCGAAACCATTGCCGCGGTCAAAGCCAAACTTGACGATCTGAAAAGCAGCCTACCGGCCGGGGTAGAAATCGTCACCACCTATGACCGCAGCAAACTGATCGATCGCGCAGTGGAAAACCTCAGCTACAAGCTGCTTGAGGAGTTCATCGTCGTCGCGTTGGTCTGTGGAGTATTCCTCTGGCATCTGCGTTCATCCCTGGTGGCCATTATCTCCTTACCGGTGGGGGTGCTGATTGCCTTCATCGTTATGCGCTACCAAGGGATCAACGCCAACATCATGTCGTTGGGAGGGATCGCTATCGCCATCGGCGCCATGGTCGACGCCGCCGTGGTAATGATCGAGAACGCCCACAAGAAGGTTGAGGCCTGGCATATGGCCCATCCAGGGGAAGAGTTGAAGGGCGAACGTCACTGGCAGGTGATAACGGAAGCGGCAGCGGAGGTGGGACCAGCGCTGTTCTTCTGCCTGCTGATCATCACCCTGTCGTTCATTCCGGTGTTCACCCTGGAGGCGCAAGAGGGTCGTCTATTTGGTCCATTGGCCTTTACCAAGACCTATGCCATGGCTGCGGCAGCCGGACTGTCGGTAACCCTGGTGCCGGTGCTGATGGGCTACTGGATTCGTGGACGGATCCCCAAAGAGGAACACAATCCTCTGAACCGCTGGTTGATCAAGATCTATCAGCCGGCCCTGGATGCGGTGTTAAGTCGGCCAAAAGTCACCCTACTGATCGCGCTATTGGTCTTTCTCAGTGCGTTGTGGCCGATCTCTCGCTTGGGTGGCGAGTTCCTCCCTGCGATGGACGAGGGCGATTTGCTCTACATGCCTTCGGCGCTGCCAGGGTTGTCGGCGCAGAAAGCGGCGCAGCTGCTGCAACAGACCGACCGCCTGATCAAGACGGTACCCGAAGTCGAACACGTTTTTGGTAAGGCTGGTCGCGCCGAAACCGCCACCGACCCGGCGCCGCTGGAGATGTTCGAGACCACTATCCAGTTCAAACCACGCGAGCAGTGGCGCCCTGGTATGACCCAGGAAAAACTGGTGGAAGAGCTGGATCGAGTGGTACGCGTCCCGGGCCTGACCAATATCTGGATACCCCCGATCCGCAACCGCATCGACATGCTCGCCACCGGGATCAAGAGTCCGATCGGAGTGAAAATTGCCGGCGCCAACTTGACGGAGATCGATGCGGCCACCCAGGCGGTCGAGCGCGTGGCCAAGGACGTGCCCGGGGTCAGTTCATCCTTGGCTGAACGGTTGACCGGTGGCCGCTACATTGATGTGGATATCGATCGCAAGGCTGCTGCCCGCTACGGGTTGAATATCGCTGATGTGCAGTCGATCGTCGCCGGTGCTATTGGTGGTGAAAACGTTGGCGAGACCATTGAAGGGCTCGCGCGCTTCCCTATCAATGTGCGTTATCCCCGAGAGTGGCGGGATTCGCTTGGCGCCCTGGAGCAACTGCCGATCTACACCCCGCTAGGGAGCCAGATCACCCTTGGCACGGTGGCGAAGGTCAAGGTCAGTGAAGGCCCACCGATGCTCAAGAGCGAAAATGCCCGACCTTCCGGCTGGGTGTACATCGACGTGCGTGGTCGGGACATTGCCTCAGTTGTTGCCGATCTACGTCGGGTTGTGGGTGAGCAGGTCAAGCTGCCGCCAGGCATGAGCCTGAGTTACTCAGGGCAGTTTGAGTTTCTTGAACGAGCCAACGCACGGCTCAAGCTGGTAGTGCCGGCCACGCTGCTGATTATTTTCGTGCTGCTGTATCTGACGTTTTCCCGATTCGACGAGGCTTTGCTGATCATGGCCACCTTGCCATTCGCCCTTACCGGTGGGGCGTGGTTCCTGTACCTGTTGGGGTTCAACCTGTCGGTGGCTACCGGCGTCGGTTTCATTGCTCTGGCGGGTGTTTCTGCCGAATTCGGCGTGATCATGCTGCTCTACTTAAAAAACGCCTGGGCCGAACGTGTAGACGTCGGTGATAACACCGAGCTTGGGTTGATCGCCGCGATTCGTGAAGGCGCGGTGCAGCGGGTTCGACCCAAGGCCATGACGGTGGCGGTCATCATTGCTGGCCTGTTACCGATCCTATTGGGTAGCGGCACCGGTAGCGAAGTGATGAGCCGCATCGCCGCGCCCATGGTCGGTGGCATGGTTACCGCGCCCTTACTATCCCTGTTTGTCATCCCGGCAGCTTACCGCTTGATGCGCCGCCGCCGCCTCGTTGTTGAATCCATACCTTCGGAAAGAAGCAGGCTATGAAGTGATTGTGTCCTCCACTGCACGCCCCATGATTGTCTGTGCAACGTCATCCAGCGGTCTGGTTTTTTGGTCGGGCAGGGGGCGACCTTTATAATCAATCGGTGATCGAACTCTATCGGAACTGCGTCAAAACAGGGGCGAATAGAGAAAACGGAAAAAATCGTACGCTAAGCGCTCCGTCTATCAGGTTGAGGTCGTAGAGGTGGACGCCATAGCGTCAGAAAATGCAGAAATAGGGTTTGGGGAGCAACGGAACAGGAAGTGCACTTAAGCTATCTGGCTCACATTAGCTCCGAGCGAGCTTGCATTCAATCATGGCCTCACGCTTTCTGCAACTGAACATCACCACCACAATCCGTCCAACAAACAGGGTTTATTGGACGATGCTCACCCGCCGCACATGAACATTACAAAATTGTAATATTCCAATCATCTCCACGTTATCTCCAGGCTGCAACGATATAAATCGGCAACTGTACGGGAGGGCAATCCGGCTTCCCGTAGCAAAACAAAAATCAAGCCGAAGAACTTTCCAGTTCTGCCGAACCTAAGGAGTGATTGATGGTTAACAACAAAAAATTCTCGATGGCTGCTTTAGCCGTGGTTGTCAGTACCGGGCCGTCCATGGTTTTTGCTGAGGAAAAGTCTGGGGGATTTATAGAAGATAGTAGCCTTACGGTGCTCAACCGAAACTTTTATTTCAATCGTGATCATCGCAACGGTCAATCAAGCCCCACGGGAAATGGCTATTCCGAAACTTGGTCGCACGCGATTATCAGTAAATTTGAATCAGGCTTTACTCAAGGTACTGTTGGCGTGGGCGTCGATGCTTTCGCGATGATCGGTCTGAAACTTGATACGGGTGATGGTCGTAATGGCGGTCGCAGTTCATTCGATGTACTGCCCGTCAATAGCGACGGCGAAGCTCGAGACGAATACACCAAAGTCGGTGGCGCGGCAAAGGTTCGTGCTTTTGACACCGTGGTGAAAGTCGGTGATGTGTTCCCCTCCAACCCGGTTGTTGCTGCTGGTGATTCGAGACTTCTGCCGGAAAGCTTCCGTGGTGTGACGGCGACCAATACCAGCATTGAAGGTTTGAAGGTTGAGGGCGGTCGTCTTCATGCGATGAGCCAGCCAGTCTCCAGTAATATGCGTGACAACTTTGCGACCTTCTATGCAGGGCCTGTTAACTCGCCTTGGGTCGGCTACTTTGGTGGCGACTATAGTCTGAACAAAAACGTCATCATCAGTCTTTACTCCAGCCGTCTCAAAGACGCTTGGAATCAATACTATGCCGGCACAGGGTTGAATTACGCACTGACGGATGAGCTTTCCGTATTCGGTGGCGTGAACTACTACAAGGCTGTCGATGAAGGCAAAAAACTGCTGGGTGAGTTTAACAACAATATCTGGAGCGGCAAAGTTGGCGTGAAGTATGGTGCGCACTCGCTTGCACTTTCTCACCAGCGAAATAATGGTAACGACGACTTCGACTATCTGCGCCAGTCGGATTCTATCTTTCTCGACAACTCAATCCAGTACAGCGACTTCAACTCGCCTAAAGAACGTTCCTGGATGGTTCGTTACGACCTCGACATGAGTTCGTATGGCGTGCCTGGTTTGTCGTTTATGACACGTTACGCTCGTGGCACTGACGCTGACTACTCCAACGCTAACGCGACGTACATGCGGCGTGATGCGGACGGGAACCCGTTGACTGACCAGAAGCGTTGGGAGCGCGACATCGAAGTAAAATACGTCGTTCAGGCAGGTTCCTTGAAAAACATGTCTTTCCGCCTGCGACAAGCTAACACTCGCGCAACCGCATTTGAGTCGGACCTGGATGAAGTTCGTGTGATTGTTGAGTATCCATTAGCTATTCTGTAATGCCTGAACGGGATGATTCGCCCTAGACGAGCATCCCGTTCCCTCTAGAAAGATTACAAAAATGTCATTTTTTAATCATCTCCCCGTTAGCTTGAGTTCCTTATAATTATCTGGAGTTAATAGCACTCTAGCTAGCGCATCTGGTTAGATTGCTACAGATAAGTAACTAGTCTGTGAAAGTCTGAAACTCATTGCTGTTCAGTTGAAGCTCCACATTCACCTTTAGAAGCTCCTTCAGCAGAGGTGAATTTTAAGACGTCCTTCGGGACGTCTTTTTTATGTGCGCCCAGCATGGGCGCAATCTTGTGGGTGAAAGTCCCGCCGTAAGCTGACCACAGCGAACGAAGTGAAGCGCAACTGCATGAGGGCGACCGAGTGTGGGGAGGAAGCGTGAATCGAAACCGCGAGCCGATGTACAAGAACCGGATACAAGGCGAAGCCGACCAGGGCGAGCGGGCATAAAACCGCGAAGCTCTTGTGGTCAAGGGTCAGGCAG
>NZ_JMCL01000100.1 GCF_000690905.1 Pseudomonas sp. Ant30-3
CCGGGCGCGTCATCTGCTCGAACAGGCTGCCGCCGGTGGCGCGACGCTGGCCGTGCTGCCGGAAAACTTCGCCGCAATGGGCCGCCGTGACGTCGCTGACATCGGCCGAGCCGAAGCCGCTGGTCAAGGACCCATCCTGCCATGGTTGAAACAGGCGGCCCGCGACCTCAAGTTATGGATAGTGGCGGGTACTTTGCCGTTGCCGCCGGTGGATCAACCGGCGGCCAAGGTTCACGCCTGCTCGTTGCTGGTCAGTGATCAGGGTGAAATCGTCGCCCGTTACGACAAGCTGCATCTGTTCGATGTCGACGTAGCGGACTCGCGCGGACGTTACCGTGAGTCCGATGACTATGCGTTCGGCGCTGGCGTGGTCGTGGCGGATACGCCCGTCGGTCGGGTCGGCCTGACAGTGTGTTACGACCTGCGCTTCCCTGAGCTTTACAGCGAATTGCGTGCCGCCGGTGCAGAGTTGATTACCGCGCCGTCGGCCTTCACTGCCGTAACCGGCGCGGCGCATTGGGACGTGCTGATCCGCGCACGGGCCATCGAAACACAATGCTATGTACTCGCGGCGGCTCAAGGTGGCACCCATCCCGGGCCGCGCGAAACCTTCGGGCATGCCGCAATCATCGATCCATGGGGGCGAGTGCTGGCGCAACAGGATCAAGGCGAGGCCGTGCTGCTGGCCGAACGCGATAGCAGCGAACAGGCGTCCATCAGGGCGCGGATGCCGGTGTCCAGTCACCGGCGCTTTTTCTCGCAGGGCGCACAGCGGCCTGCCCGGAACGACGAATTTAAGGCGTAAAACATATGAGCGAGTTGTTGTCCTCAGTCAGTGAACACCTCCTGGCGCCCGGTGGCGTAACGATCGAGAGCCTGCAAGGCGTGCTTGGCGATCTGGCCGGCCCGGGCATCGATGCCGCCGACCTGTATTTTCAGGGGCAGATTTCCGAGTCCTGGGCGCTGGAAGACGGCATTGTCAAGGAAGGCAGTTTTAACCTCGATCAAGGCGTTGGCGTGCGCGCACAGTCCGGTGAGAAAACCGGTTTCGCGTACAGCAACGCAATCACGCTTGAAGCCCTCGGTGCTGCCGCCCGAGCGGCGCGCTCGATTTCCCGAGCCGGGCAGAACGGCACCGTGCAAGCCTTTACCACGCAGGATGTCGCCCAGTTGTACGGGCCGGACAACCCGCTGGAAGTACTGACCCGCGCCGAGAAGGTCGAACTGCTGAAACGCATCGACGTGGCCACCCGAGCGCTGGACCCGCGTATTCAGCAGGTCACCGTGAGCATGGCCGGGGTCTGGGAACGCATTCTTGTGGCCTCCACCGACGGCGGCCTGGCGGCAGATGTGCGGCCTCTGGTGCGTTTCAACGTCAGCGTGATCGTCGAACAGAACGGTCGCCGCGAGCGCGGCGGCCATGGCGGCGGCGGTCGGACCGATTACCGCTATTTCCTCAGTGACGACCGCGCCATGGGTTATGCCCGTGAAGCGTTGCGCCAGGCGCTGGTCAATCTGGAAGCCATCCCGGCGCCGGCCGGTACTTTTCCGGTGGTGCTGGGTTCGGGCTGGTCCGGTGTACTGCTGCACGAAGCAGTCGGCCACGGTCTGGAAGGCGATTTCAATCGCAAGGGCAGCTCGGCGTACAGCGGCCGCATGGGTGAAATGGTTGCCTCCAAATTCTGCACCATTGTCGATGACGGCACATTGGCCGGACGTCGTGGCTCGCTGAGCGTCGACGATGAAGGCACACCGACCGAATGCACCACGTTGATCGAAAACGGTGTGCTCAAAGGCTACATGCAGGACAAGTTGAACGCGCGCTTGATGGGCGTGGCCCGCACCGGTAATGGTCGGCGCGAATCCTATGCGCACTTGCCGATGCCGCGCATGACCAACACCTACATGCTCGCCGGCGAAAGCGATCCGGCCGAAATCATCGCCTCGGTGAAGAAGGGCATCTACTGCGCCAACCTCGGCGGTGGTCAGGTCGACATCACCAGCGGCAAGTTCGTGTTTTCCACCAGCGAGGCTTATTTGATCGAAGACGGCAAGATCACTGCCCCGGTCAAAGGCGCGACGTTGATCGGCAACGGGCCGGAAGCGATGAGCAAGGTGTCGATGGTCGGCACCGACCTGTCGCTGGACAGCGGCGTGGGCACGTGCGGTAAAGACGGGCAGTCGGTGCCGGTGGGTGTCGGCCAGCCAACGCTGAAGATTGATGCGATCACTGTGGGTGGCACAGGGTCGTAAGGGGATAAGCACCCTTGTAGGAGCAGCCTTCGGCAGCTCCTACAGGGCTGAGATGACTCAGCGCAAACCGCGTTGACTCTCGTCCAGCTCACGGATGTATTTGAAGATTTTACGGCTCGAGGCAGGCGGTTTGTTGGTCGCCAGTTCGTGCTGGGCCTGACGGATCAGGGAGCGCAACTGCTGACGATCAGCCTCCGGGTAGTCGAGCACGAACTTCTCCAGGACCGCATCGTCGCCCGCGATCAAGCGATCGCGCCAGCGTTCCAGGCCATGGAAACGTTCGTTGTACTGCCGGGTGGAGGCATCGAGTTGATCGAGCAGGGTCAGAATGGCGTCAGTGTCCTGATCGCGCATCAGTTTGCCGATAAACATGAGGTGCCGTTTACGCGCGATATTCGCGGTGTGCTTGGAGGCATCGCCAAGAGCCCGGCGCAAAGCGTCGGTCAACGGCAATTTTGCCAGCAAGTCAGGCTTGAGCGTTGTAAGGCGTTCGCCGAGGTCAACCAGAGCATGCAGCTCGCGTTTGACCTGGGATTTGCTTTTTTCTCCCGTATCGAGGGAGTCGTCGTAAGAATCAACCATGGTGGCCGTCCGCAAAGAAACGCCGCCATGATAACCAGTCGGGGGCCGCTTGTCCGGCCCGGTCGCTCGAAGGCCATCACCGAAAGCAGAATTTGAGTGGAGAACAGCATGAGTGCAGTTGAAAGCGTCGGCCCACAAGCGTTGCCGGCACTGCAGGAGCAAGTCGAGCAGATCATCGCTGAAGCCAAGCGCCAGGGTGCCAGTGCCTGTGAAGTGGCGGTGTCGCTGGAGCAGGGCCTGTCCACGACCGTGCGCCAGCGCGAGGTCGAAACCGTTGAATTCAATCGCGATCAGGGCTTTGGCATCACCTTGTACGTGGGTCAGCGCAAGGGCTCGGCAAGCACGTCTGCCACCGGTCCGGACGCCATTCGCGAAACTGTTGCCGCTGCGCTGGCGATCGCCAAACACACCTCCGAAGATGAAGCGTCCGGCCTTGCCGATGCCGCGTTGATGGCCAGGGATCTGCAGGACTTCGACCTGTTTCACGAATGGGACATCACCCCCGAGCAAGCCATCGAAAAGGCTTTGCTTTGTGAAGCTGCCGCGTTCGATGCTGACAGCCGCATCAAGAATGCCGACGGCACCAGCCTCAGCACTCATCAGGGTTGCCGTGTTTACGGCAACAGCCATGGTTTTGTCGGTGGTTACGCGTCCACTCGCCACAGCCTGAGCTGCGTGATGATCGCCGAGGCCGAGGGCCAGATGCAGCGGGATTACTGGTATGACGTGAGTCGCCAGGGCAATTTGCTGGCCGACCCTGTGATCATCGGCCAGCGTGCCGCGCAGCGTGCAGCGAGCCGACTGGGCGCACGTCCAGTGCCGACCTGCGAAGTGCCTGTGCTGTTCTCCGCTGAACTGGCGGGCGGTTTGTTTGGCAGTTTTCTGTCGGCAGTGTCCGGCGGCAGCCTGTATCGCAAGTCCTCATTTCTTGAAGGCACGCTGGGGCACAAGCTGTTTCCTGAGTGGTTGACCATCGACGAGCGCCCACATTTGATGCGTGCGATGGGCAGCTCGGCGTTCGATGGCGATGGCCTGGCGACGTACGCCAAACCCTTTGTCGAAAAGGGCGAATTGGTCTCTTACATCCTCGGCACCTATTCCGGTCGCAAGCTTGGCATGCCGAGCACCGCCAACGCCGGCGGCGTGCACAACCTGTTCGTCACCCATGGCGATGAAGATCAAGCCGCGTTGCTGCGGCGCATGGGTCGCGGGCTGCTGGTCACGGAGTTGATGGGGCAGGGCTTGAATATGGTGACCGGCGATTACTCGCGTGGCGCTGCGGGTTACTGGGTCGAGAATGGCGAGATCCAGTTTGCCGTTCAGGAGGTGACAATTGCCGGCAACATGCGCGACATGTTCAAGCAGATTGTCGCGGTGGGTAACGATCTGGAGCTACGCAGCAATATCCGCACCGGCTCGGTGTTGATCGAGCGGATGACTGTCGCGGGCAGCTAATCCCCGACCGATGCACAAGAAGGCGCGCCACCCGATCGGGTGGGGCGCCTTTTTTATGTGGCGTTCAACCGGTTTTGGCAGCTGCACGCGATCCCTGTAGGAGCCGGCTTGCTGGCGAAGGCCGCTAACGCTAACGCGCGCTGTCCGGATCAACGCGGCGCCCTTGCATACATCGCCAGTAAACCAGCTCCGGCAGAAAATATAGCCGTATCTTTGGCGGGGTTGTTTTGGTTCTCATTATCATATAATAATAAATCTCATTGCCGAGCGAGCCCGGATCAGTCAAGCATTCGAATAGAACGTGATGCTGCCGATCATCGTCATCAACGCAACCGCTTTGGAGGTTCATCATGGAGCACTGGAAACGCACGATCGAAAGGGCAAACCGTTGTTTCATGCTGGGCGAACTGGTTGATGCCCGGGAGGCGTACTTGCAGGCACTGGCGTTGGCTCAGGTGCTGTACGAACGCTGGGAAGATGCTGACGAAGCGGTGGCCGCTTGCGTAATTTCCCTTCACAACCTCGCCGACCTGCATCTGCGTCTTAACCAGCCGGAGGAGAGCGCCGAATATCTGTGCGCAATCCATCAACGGTTGTTGCAGACCATGCAAAACCCGCGACTGGCTCCGTCGCTGCGCGAAGCGGCCCTGCGTCAAAGCAGCAAAACCTACGTCGAGCTGCTGAGTTTTATCAGCGAACACGGCGAATACCCGCGTACGCATCGCTTGCTGCACATCGGTGCGGCACCGTCACCCGCGCCTGTCCATCATGGAGTTCATTGAAATGGCTTTTACCCTGCCTGCCTTGCCCTACGCCTACGATGCCTTGGAGCCGCACATCGATGCGCAGACCATGGAGATCCATTACACCAAACACCACCAGACCTACATCAACAACCTCAACGCTGCTGTCGAAGGCACAGAGTTTGTCGAATGGTCAGTGGAGAAACTGGTCGCCAGTGTTAATCAGCTTCCGGAAAACCTTCGCGCTGCCGTGATCAATCAGGGCGGCGGCCACGCCAACCACTCGTTGTTCTGGAAGGTCATGACGCCCAATGGCGGTGGTAAACCCGACGGTGAACTGGGGAAGGCAATCGACGAGCAGTTGGGCGGTTTTGATAGTTTCAAGGAGGCGTTCACCAAAGCCGCTCTGAGCCGGTTCGGTAGCGGTTGGGCCTGGCTGAGCGTGACGCCGCAGAAAACCCTGGTTGTGGAAAGCAGCGGCAATCAGGACAGCCCGTTGATGAACGGCAACACACCGATCCTCGGGCTGGACGTCTGGGAGCATGCCTATTACCTGCATTACCAAAATCGTCGTCCGGAATACATCAGCGCGTTTTACAACGTGATCAATTGGCCTGAGGTCGCTGCGCGTTACCAGGCAGCGCTGGTTTAAGTCTCCTGTAAAAAATCCAGGGCTGACTATGGGCACTGAAACACTGGCGATCGGAAGTGGACGGATGTTTCGTTACGCGTTGGGATCGCTGTTGCTGCTGGCAGGCCTGACGTTATTGGGTGCTCAGGGGCTAGCCTGGCTAGACCTTGAGCCAAAACTGTTGCGCGCGCTGCAAGGCGGGGCCATCTGCGCTTTGGGCACTGCCCTTGGCGCAGTGCCGGTGTTAGTCATTCGGCAGATGCCCCAGGCGCTAAGCGATACGCTGCTCGGCTTCGGCGCTGGGGTAATGCTCGCGGCGACAGCCTTTTCGTTGATTGTTCCGGGCATTGCTGCAGCGCAGAATCTCGGCCTGACGCCCTGGGCGGCCAGTGGCCTGATCAGTTTAGGCATCATGCTGGGCGCGTGCGGGCTGTTTCTGGTGGATCGCAAGTTGTCCGGCACGTCGCCGGAAATGCTCGTCGGTACCGTCGAGCATCCGCTGATTCCACCGCGAATCTGGCTGTTCGTATTCGCGATCATTGCCCATAACATCCCTGAAGGCATGGCTGTTGGAGTGTCGGCTGGGGGAGGCATGGCCGATGCCGATAGCCTGGCAATGGGCATTGCGTTGCAGGATGTGCCGGAAGGCTTGGTTATCGCGCTGGTATTGGCCGGGGCAGGGATGTCGCGGGTCAGAGCATTTTTGATCGGCGCGGCGTCAGGCCTGGTCGAACCGGTCTTTGCGCTGTTGTGCGCGTGGCTGGTGAGCCTGGCGCAATTGTTGCTGCCGCTCGGCCTGGCGTTAGCGGCGGGCGCCATGTTGCTGGTGGTTACCCATGAGGTTATCCCCGAGTCGCGGCGCAATGGTCACGACAAGCTGGCAAGCCTGGGGTTGCTGGTGGGGTTTTGCTTGATGATGGTGATGGATACGGCGTTGGGTTGATCTGCCGGTTCAAAAGATCGCAGCCTCGGTTCCCTCGACAGCTCCTACAGGGCCTGCGCCGCTTCTTGTAGGCGCTGTCGAGGGAACCGAGGCTGCGATCTTTTCATTCACCTTCGTCAAAATAATTATTGATCAAATTAACCAGGGCTCGCAGCGCCTCGTCGGCTTCCTCGCCTTCGGTACTCAAATGGATCCTGGTCCCTTTGCCAGCAGCCAGCATCATCATGGCCATGATGCTTTTGCCATCTACCGTGGATTCCGGCGTACGACCCACCCGGATTGAGCAATCAGGGAACTTGCCAGCAACCCCGACAAATTTTGCAGAAGCGCGAGCATGCAGGCCCAGCTTGTTGATGATTTCGATTTCCAGAGCAGGCATCGCGATGTGAATCCTTTAGCTGAGGTCGCGGTGGCGGACCTGGACGTTCTTCAGGGTTTTTTGCAGAACCTTACCTAGACGTTCGGTCAGGTAGACGGAGCGATGGTGACCGCCGGTACAGCCAATCGCGATGGTGACGTAGGCGCGATTACTCGCAGCAAAACGCGGCAACCATTTGAGCAGATACGTTGAGATGTCCTGAAACATCTCCTCGACATCCGGCTGAGCGGCCAGATAATCGGCAACCGGTTGTTCCAGCCCTGAATGCTCGCGCAGTTCCGGCTTCCAGTAGGGATTTGGCAGGCAGCGCACATCGAATACCAGATCGGCGTCGACCGGCATGCCGCGCTTGAAACCAAAGGATTCCACCAGAAACGCAGTGCCAGGCTCCGGCTGATTCAACAAGCGGAGCTTGATGGTATCGCGCAGCTGGTACAGGTTGAGATTGGTGGTGTTGACCTTCAGATCAGCGAGGTCGGCAATCGGTCCGAGCAGTTTGGTTTCATCGCTGATCGCTTCGGCCAGCGAGCGATCGGCACTGCTCAGGGGGTGGCGCCGACGGGTTTCCGAGAAGCGCTTTAGCAAGGTTTCTTCGTCGGCATCCAGGTACAGGACATCACACTGGATGTGACGGCTGCGGACTTCTTCGAGCAGTTCCGGAAAGCGCGACAAATGACTCGGCAGATTCCGCGCGTCGATGGACACCGCAACCAGCGGCTGCGCCAGCTCGGTGTGAATCAGCGCCCGTTCGGCCAGTTCCGGCAGCAACCCGGCAGGCAGGTTATCGATGCAGTAGTAGCCGCTGTCTTCGAGAACGGCGAGCGCGGTACTTTTACCTGAGCCAGAGCGGCCGCTGACGATGATCATGCGCATGATTAGTGCCCGTTTTGCTCGTCCAGGACAACCTGATACAAGGCTTCATTACTCGGAGCGCTGCGCAGTTTTTCCCGCACTTCCTTGCGATCGAGCATGCTGGCGATCTGGCGAAGCAACTCCAGGTGAGCATCGGTTGCCTTTTCCGGGACCAGCAGGACAAACAGCAGGTCTACCGGGGCACCGTCGATTGCGTCGAAATCGATGGGGGCTTCCAGATGAACGAGCGCACTGATTGGTGCGGTGCAAACCTTGAGACGGCAGTGAGGGATGGCAATGCCGTTGCCAAAACCGGTGGAACCGAGTTTTTCACGGGCAACCAGAGCCTCGAAGACATCCTGCATTGCCATATCCGGCACTTCGCGGTGGATAAGGTTGGCGATCTGTTCGAGGGCTTTTTTCTTGCTGCCACCCGGCGCGTTCACTTGGGAACGGCCGGGGGTCAGGATGGTTTCTAGTCGGATCATGGATTGGGGGTGTTAACGACCGGTCGCGCCCTGGAGGAGGCTCTGGGTCTTTTCCTTATGCTTTTTGAGTTGGCGATCCAGCTTGTCAGTCAGCAGGTCGATGGCGGCATACATATCCGCATGCTCAGCGTTGGCGACTACTTCTCCGCCGGGAATATGCAGTGTGGCTTCGATTTTCTGTAGCAGTTTTTCGACATTCATCGTGACTTGCACGTTGGTGATCTTGTCGAAATGCCGCTCTAATCGGTCGAGTTTTTCGCCGATGTAGGTGCGAAGAGGTTCGGTCACTTCCAGTTGGTGTCCACTGATGTTGACTTGCATACAGCTTCTCCTTCGTTGCCAGTGCATAAAGCGGCAGGCTGGGTTGCCTGCCACTGGAACGCTGTAACGTGACTCTACATCAACCGCTTGCGTTCGCTCGAAGGCGCGATCCCGAGAGACTCGCGGTACTTGGCGACGGTGCGGCGAGCCACCTGAATGCCTTGTGCCTCCAGTAAACCAGCGATCTTGCTGTCACTCAACGGCTTTTTCTGATTTTCCGCCGCAACCAGTTTTTTGATGATTGCGCGAATCGCCGTGGACGAGCATTCACCGCCTTCGGAGGTGCTGACATGGCTGGAGAAAAAATATTTCAGTTCATAAATGCCCCGAGGGGTATGCATGAATTTTTGCGTGGTCACCCGGGAAATCGTCGATTCGTGCATGCCCACCGCCTCAGCGATGTCATGCAGCACCAACGGCTTCATGGCTTCGTCGCCATATTCCAGAAAACCGCGCTGATGCTCGACGATCTGGGTGGCAACCTTCATCAGGGTTTCATTGCGGCTTTGCAGGCTCTTGATGAACCAGCGAGCCTCCTGCAACTGATTGCGCATGAAGGTGTTGTCTGCGCTGGTGTCGGCGCGACGGACGAACCCGGCGTATTGGGCGTTGACCCTCAGTCGGGGCACCGATTCCTGATTCAGCTCCACCAGCCAGCGTTCATTGTCCTTGCGCACGATCACATCCGGCACGACGTATTCGGCTTCGCTGGATTCGATCTGCGAACCCGGGCGCGGGTTGAGGCTCTGTACCAGTTCGATCACCTGGCGCAGTTCATCTTCCTTGAGCTTCATGCGGCGCATCAGCTGGCTGTAATCGCGGCTGCCGAGCATGTCGATGTAATCGCTGACCAGCCGCTTGGCTTCGGTTAGCCAGGGCGTCCTGGCTGGCAGCTGGCGCAATTGCAGCAGCAGGCATTCGCTGAGATTGCGGGCGCCGATACCGGCCGGTTCAAATTGCTGGATGCGGTGCAGAACGGCTTCGATTTCGTCGAGTTCGATGTCCAGCTCGGGGTCGAAGGCCTCGAGGATTTCATCGAGGGTTTCGTCCAGGTAGCCCTGGTTGTTGATGCAGTCGATCAGGGTCACGGCGATCAGGCGATCGGTGTCCGACATTGGCGCCAGGTTCAGTTGCCACAGCAAATGGCTCTGCAGGCTTTCGCCGGCGGAGGTGCGGGTGGTGAAATCCCACTCGTCGTCGTCATTGCTCGGCAGGCTGCTGGCGCTAGTCTGGTAAACGTCTTCCCAGGCAGTGTCGACCGGGAGATCGTTGGGAATGCGCTCGTTCCAGTCGCCTTCCTCGAGGTTATCCACCGTCGGGGCGGTTTCCTGATAGGAGGGTTCCGAAACATCGGCGTTGGGCGGCTGTTCGACCTTGTCGGCCAAAGGGTCGGCGTTATCGAAATCGTCGCCTTCTTCCTGACGTTCGAGCATCGGATTGGACTCCAGCGCCTCCTGGATTTCCTGTTGCAGGTCCAGGGTCGACAATTGGAGCAGGCGGATGGCCTGTTGCAGCTGCGGTGTCATCGTCAGCTGCTGGCCCATTCTCAAGACTAGCGATGGTTTCATGGCAGGGGCTTAACACCTTATTCGCCGGCGCGCATGCGCCATCCACTACAGGGCGCCGAAGCGCCAAACTTAAGCAAATTATATGCCTGAAACTGAAGTGTTTGCCTAGAGCGCAGTAATAATAAAACACACAGAGGTGCTCAGTGCTCCAGGCGCTTGGACGACCAGCCAGACACCTCAGTGCTTACAGGCGGAACTCGTGGCCCAGATACACTTCCTTCACCAGATCGTTGGCCAGGATGGTGGCGGGGTCACCCTCGGCGATCAGTTGGCCATCGTTGACGATGTAGGCTGTTTCGCAGATATCCAGGGTTTCACGAACGTTGTGGTCGGTAATCAGCACGCCAATGCCCTTGGCTTTGAGGTGGTGAATGATTTGCTTGATGTCGCCAACGGAAATCGGGTCCACACCGGCGAAGGGTTCGTCGAGGAGGATGAATTTCGGATTGGTGGCCAGGGCACGGGCGATTTCCACGCGACGGCGTTCGCCACCGGACAGGCTCATGCCGAGGTTGTCACGAATGTGGCTGATGTGGAATTCCTGCAGCAGGCTTTCCAGCTCCTTGCGGCGCGCGGTTTTGTCGAGTTCCTTGCGGGTCTCGAGAATGGCCATGATGTTGTCGGCCACCGAGAGTTTGCGGAAAATCGACGCTTCCTGCGGAAGATAGCCGATACCGGCCTTCGCACGACCGTGCATTGGCTGGTGGCTGACGTCCAGATCGTCGATCAGTACGCGACCCTGATCGGCCTGAACCAGGCCCACGATCATGTAAAAGCAGGTGGTTTTGCCGGCGCCGTTAGGGCCAAGCAAGCCGACGATCTGACCGCTTTCGATGGACAGGCTGACGTCGCGCACGACCTGGCGGCTCTTGTAGCTCTTGGCCAGATGCTGGGCTTTCAGAGTTGCCATTAAGGGGCCTTCTGCTCTTCGGTTTTCTTCTTCGGCTGGATCACCATGTCAATGCGCGGACGCGACTCGGTGACCTTGCTGCCCGTAGCGCGACCGGCGCTGGCGAGCTTTTTGTTGGTGTCATAGACGATTTTTTCGCCCTGGGTGATGTTGCCATCCTTGTCGATGACCTTGGCGCGGTCGATCAGCACGACGCGGTCTTGCGAGGCGTGATACTGGATAGTCACCCCGTAGCCCTGAACCGGCTTGGTGTCGCCGGCCGTTTGCAGTTGCTCGAAGTAGGCGAGGTTGCCCACCGAAGTGACCACGTCGATGTCACCGGCCTGGGTGCGGGTCATGGTCACGGTATTTCCGGTGACCTTCATCGAGCCCTGGGTGATGATCACGTCACCCTTATAGGTGGCAATACCGTTCTTGTCGTCCAGTTGGGCATCGTCCGCCTGGATGCGGATAGGCTGCTGTTGATCGTCCGGCAGAGCCCAGGCGCTCACGCTTCCCAGTGCTGCGCTCAGACCGAGCAAAATAGGGAGAGTTTTAACGAGCCTCATACTGTCCTCTTACGTTCGATAGCAGGTGTATCCTGCTTTCTTTTAAATACGCTTTCATTCCGTTACCAGTCGAGACACCGCCAGCGCCGTCGATTCTAACGGGTTGAGCGGTCTCCGCATATTGCCGCTGCGGGAACACTGTCATGCGGGTGGAAGTAATCAGGGTCTTACGGTCTTTTTCATCAAATCGGGTGATCCGCACCGAATCAATCAGCTCGACCTGAGTGCCGTCCGGGTTGACCTCGCCACGCTCACTCTGAACATGCCACGGGAACTGGGTGCCGCGATACAGGTTCAAGTCCGGATTGGTCAACAGCGTTACTTCGGTCGCTTTCAAATGCTCGACCTTGTCGGAGGTCATTTCGTATTGCAGCTTGCCGTCCGGCAGGAATTGAACGCTGTGAGCGTTGATCGCGTAATAGTCGATTTCGGTTTCATCGACCTTGGCCACTGGCTTGTCGAGGAAGCGTTCCGGGCTGATGTTCCAGTAGCCGACCGCTGCAAATATAGCGGCGATGCAACTGAACATCAGGGTGTTGCGAAATTTCTTGCTCAGCATAGTTGGCTCACAGGTACGCGGCGTTGGCCGCATCAAGACGGCCCTGGGCGCGCAGGATCAATTCGCAGAATTCGCGAGCGGCACCTTCGCCACCACGGGCCTGGGTGATGCCGTGGGCATTTTCACGCACAAAGCTGGCGGCGTTAGCCACTGCCATGCCCAAGCCGACGCGGCGGATCACCGGCAAATCCGGCAGGTCGTCACCGAGGTAGGCGACTTGTTCATAGCTCAGGTCGAGCTGAGCGAGAAGCTCGTCCAGCACCACCAGTTTGTCTTCCCGGCCCTGATACAGATGGGGAATGCCGAGATTCTTCGCGCGCCGCTCGACCACCGGGGTCTTGCGCCCACTGATGATAGCGGTCTGCACGCCGGCTGCCATCAACATCTTGATGCCCTGGCCGTCGAGCGTGTTGAAAGTCTTGAATTCGCTGCCGTCTTCAAGGAAGTACAGGCGACCGTCGGTCAATACGCCGTCGACGTCGAATACTGCCAGTTTGATCTGTTTGCCGCGTTGCAGCAGGTCTGCGCTCATTACATTACTCCCGCACGCAGCAAGTCGTGCATGTTCAAGGCCCCGACCGGACGGTCGTCGCTGTCAACCACGACCAGTGCATTGATTTTATGGTCTTCCATGATTTTCAAAGCCTCGGCGGCGAGCATGTCGGCGCGGGCGGTCTTGCCGTGGGCGGTCATGACCTGATCGATGGTGGCGCTGTGAATATCGATGCTGCGGTCCAGTGTGCGACGCAAATCGCCGTCGGTAAAAATCCCGGCGAGCGTGCCGTCGGCTTCCAGAATCACTGTCATGCCCAGGCCCTTGCGGGTCATTTCCATCAGCGCATCCTTGAGCAGGGTGCCGCGCTGAACGTGCGGCAGTTCCTGTCCGGCATGCATGACGTTTTCCACTTTCAGCAGCAGGCGGCGCCCAAGCGCGCCGCCGGGATGCGAAAAGGCAAAGTCTTCGGCCGTAAAACCACGGGCTTCCAGTAGCGCCACTGCGAGGGCGTCGCCCATCACCAATGCAGCAGTGGTCGAAGACGTAGGCGCCAGGTTCAACGGACAGGCTTCGTGCTCGACGTGGACGTTGAGATTGACTTCGGCAGCCTTGGATAAAGGCGAATTGGGGTTGCCGGTCATGCTGATCAACTGGATGCCCAGACGCTTGATCAGCGGCAGCAGGGTGACGATTTCATTGGTGGAGCCGGAGTTCGACAGGGCCAGGATGATGTCGTCGCGAGTGATCATGCCCATGTCGCCGTGGCTGGCTTCAGCCGGGTGCACGAAAAAAGCCGTGGTGCCAGTGCTGGCGAGGGTCGCGGCGATCTTGTTGCCGACGTGACCTGACTTGCCCATGCCGACCACGACCACACGGCCTTTGCTCGCCAGAATCATTTCGCAAGCGCGTACGAAATCTGCGTCGATTTGGGGTAGCAAGCCTTGGACGGCTTCCATTTCGAGGCGGATAGTGCGTTGAGCTGACTGAATCAGGTCGCTGGATTGGCTCATGTCTGAAATCGTATAGCCTGATGAAAAGGCGGCGATTATAGCGGCATTAAGTAAAACCCTCACGCAAGTTCGTCAGGCTTTGTCATTCCTTGTTGCGCTTAATACTTTGGTATGAACCTTCAACCCCGTCATGTGGCCGAAGAAGGCGGGCGTAGGCCTTGGGCGCTTGGCCTTTGCGGTGATATAGTTCGCCGCCAGTTCGGCCCGCCCGAATAGCTATGTGCTTTCGCCAGAAAGTCAGGCGTCCGAGTGAGAGGCTGCATCGCAAGGAGTTTAGATGAGTGCCGATAACGCCTACGCGGTCGAGCTGAAGGGACTGACCTTCAAGCGCGGTGCGCGCAGCATTTTCAACAATGTCGATATCCGTATCCCGCGCGGAAAGGTCACCGGCATCATGGGGCCTTCCGGGTGTGGCAAGACCACATTGCTGCGGCTGATGGGCGCCCAGTTGCGGCCTACCAAGGGCGAAGTCTGGGTCAACGGTCAGAATTTGCCAAAATTGTCGCGCAGCGATCTTTTCGATGCGCGCAAGCATATGGGCGTGTTGTTTCAGAGCGGGGCGCTATTCACCGATCTCGATGTGTTCGAGAACGTTGCCTTTCCGCTGCGCGTGCATACCGAACTGCCGGAAGAAATGATCCGCGACATCGTCCTGCTCAAATTGCAGGCAGTGGGCTTGCGCGGCGCGATCGACCTGATGCCTGATGAACTCTCCGGCGGCATGAAGCGACGCGTAGCGCTGGCCCGGGCGATTGCACTCGATCCGCAGATTCTCATGTATGACGAACCCTTCGTTGGTCAGGACCCGATCGCCATGGGCGTGCTGGTACGCCTGATCCGCCTGCTCAACGATGCGTTGGGCATCACCAGTATTGTGGTTTCCCACGATCTGGCCGAAACAGCGAGCATCGCCGACTACATCTATGTCGTGGGCGAAGGCCAGGTGTTGGGGCAGGGCACGCCCGAGGAGCTGATGAATTCGCAGGAGCCGCGGATTCGCCAGTTCATGACAGGCGAACCCGACGGTCCGGTCGCATACCACTTTCCAGCGACGGATTACCGCGCAGATCTCCTGGGGAAGCGCTGATGCGCAAAATTTCACTGATTGAACGCGTACGTCGCTTTGGCCACGGCGGTATCGACGTGCTGGCGGTATTTGGCCGTTCGGCCATCTTTTTGTTTCATGCCTTGTTCGGTCGCGGCGGCATCGGCGGCGGTTTCGGGCTGTTGATCAAGCAGCTGCATTCGGTGGGCGTGATGTCCCTGGTGATCATTGTGGTCTCCGGGGTATTCATCGGCATGGTGCTGGCGCTGCAAGGCTTCAACATTTTATCCAGCTACGGTTCGGAACAGGCGGTCGGGCAGATGGTTGCCCTGACCCTGCTGCGTGAATTGGGCCCGGTGGTCACCGCGTTGCTGTTTGCCGGTCGCGCAGGTTCAGCCCTGACGGCCGAAATCGGCAACATGAAGTCCACCGAGCAACTGTCCAGTCTGGAAATGATTGGTGTCGACCCCCTCAAGTACATCATTGCCCCGCGCCTGTGGGCCGGCTTCATTTCCCTGCCGGTGCTGGCGATGATTTTCAGCGTGGTCGGGATCTGGGGTGGTTCGTGGGTGGCCGTTGACTGGCTGGGCGTCTATGAGGGTTCTTACTGGTCCAACATGCAGAACAGCGTGACGTTCACCGACGATGTGCTCAACGGCATCATCAAAAGTATCGTTTTCGCCTTCGTCGTGACCTGGATTGCCGTATTCCAAGGCTATGACTGCGAGCCCACCTCCGAGGGGATCAGTCGTGCCACTACCAAGACCGTGGTGTATGCCTCTTTGGCTGTACTCGGCCTGGACTTTATTCTGACCGCCTTGATGTTTGGAGATTTCTGATGCAAAACCGCACCCTGGAAATCGGTGTCGGCCTTTTCTTGCTGGCTGGCATCCTGGCTTTGCTGTTGCTGGCGTTGCGGGTAAGTGGCCTGTCACCGAGCGCGACCACCGATACTTATAAACTTTATGCCTATTTCGACAATATCGCCGGTTTGACGGTCAGAGCTAAAGTGACCATGGCCGGTGTGACCATCGGCAAGGTCACTGCGATCGATCTGGACCGCGACAGTTTCACCGGTCGAGTGACCATGCAGCTGGAAAAGCGGGTTGATAACCTGCCCAATGACTCCACTGCATCTATTCTCACCGCTGGCCTGTTGGGCGAGAAATACATCGGCATCAGCGTGGGTGGTGAAGAAGCCTTGCTCAAGGAGGGTTCGACCATC
This sequence comes from Pseudomonas sp. Ant30-3, assembly GCF_000690905.1. GTDB lineage: Bacteria > Pseudomonadota > Gammaproteobacteria > Pseudomonadales > Pseudomonadaceae > Aquipseudomonas. The sequence goes on from NZ_JMCL01000100.1 coordinate 16,009, forward strand.
CATGACACCCAGTCGTCCCTGGTGCTTGAGGACCTGATCGGTAAATTCCTGCTCAATACCGTTAGCAAAGACGCCAAATGAGGAGCTTTTGAATGATCTCTACCTTGCGACGTGGCCTGTTGGTATTACTCGCGGCGATGCCGTTGATGGCTAACGCTGTGGCGGCACCTTCGGCCCACGACCTGGTTAAGGACACGACTGACCGGTTGCTGGCTGATTTGTCCGCCAATAAAGAAAAGTACAAGCAGGATCCGCAGGACTTTTACACGGCGCTGAACACCATCGTCGGTCCGGTGGTGGATGCCGAGGGCATTTCCAAAAGCATCATGACGGTCAAATATTCGCGCAAGGCAACTCCTGCGCAAATGAAAACCTTCGAGGAAAACTTCAAGCGCGGCCTGTTCCAGTTCTATGGCAACGCCCTGCTGGAGTACAACAATCAAGGGATCATCGTTGACCCTGCCAAAGATGAGTCGGGCGACCGCACCAGCGTTGGCATGACCGTCAAAGGCACCAACGGTGCGGTCTATCCTGTGTCGTACACGCTCGAGAAGATCAACGGCGAGTGGAAACTGCGTAACGTCATCATCAATGGCATCAACATTGGCAAACTGTTCCGTGATCAGTTCGCTGATGCGATGCAGCGCAATGGCAATGACCTGGACAAAACCATCAATGGTTGGGCCGGGGAAGTCGCCAAAGCCAAGGAAACCACCGAGAATCAGGCGCAATGAGTGTGTCGGCCATTCGCATGAGCGAATCCGGCGAGCTGTTGCTCAGCGGCATGCTCGACTATCGCACCGGCCCCGGCTTGCGCAAGCAGGGTCAGGCGCTGATCAAGGCGAGCAAGGCGGCGGCGCTTGTGGTCGATTGCTCGGCGGTGCTGAAATCCAGCAGCGTCGGTTTGTCGTTGTTGCTGTGTTTCATGCGCGATGCGCAGGCGGCCGGCAAGGCGCTGACCATCCGTGCGATGCCCGAAGACATGCGTGAAATCGCTCAGGTCAGCGAATTGACCGAGCTGTTGGCGCATCCCTAATAGCATCTGCTAAAAAGCCCCCCGTCAGAGTCCTGCTTCGCGGGGTTCGCAGGCGCGGGGCTTTTTTGTATGATGTCCGACCCGCGCGCACAGGGCGCCGATTGAGGTTGAGCATGCAGGCCGTAGAAGTGAAGAGCTTCCTTGAAGGAAAGCTGCCCGGAACGTTGGTTGAAGTTGAAGGCGAAGGCTGCAACTTTCAGCTGAACGTGATTAGCGATGAACTGGCGGCGTTAAGCCCGGTGAAGCGTCAGCAGCAGATCTATGCCCATTTGAACCCATGGATCACCGATGGCAGCATCCATGCGGTCACTATGAAATTTTTCAGCAGCGCGGCCTGGGCCGAGCGCACCTGAGCCCAAGGGCGTCGAGATTCTTATGGATAAATTGATTATTACCGGTGGCGCTCGTCTTGATGGCGAGATCCGCATTTCCGGGGCAAAGAACTCTGCCCTGCCTATTCTGGCAGCTACCTTGCTGTGCGATGGCCCGGTGACGGTTGCCAACCTGCCGCACCTGCACGACATCACCACCATGATCGAGCTGTTCGGTCGCATGGGCATCGAGCCGGTGATCGACGAGAAGCTCAGCGTCGAAATCGACCCGCGCACCATCAAGACCCTGATCGCACCGTACGAGCTGGTTAAAACCATGCGTGCGTCGATCCTGGTGCTAGGCCCGATGGTTGCCCGTTTCGGTGAAGCCGAAGTTGCACTGCCAGGTGGTTGCGCGATCGGTTCGCGTCCGGTCGACCTGCACATCCGTGGCCTTGAAGCCATGGGCGCGGTCATCGACGTCGAGGGCGGCTACATCAAGGCCAAAGCGCCTGAAGGCGGCTTGCGCGGTGCGCATTTCTTCTTCGACACCGTCAGTGTGACCGGTACCGAAAACATCATGATGGCCGCGGCGCTGGCCAAGGGTCGCAGCGTTCTGGCTAACGCCGCGCGCGAACCTGAAGTCATCGACCTGGCGAACTTCCTGATTGCCATGGGCGCGAAGATCAGCGGCGCCGGCACCGACACCATCACCATTGATGGCGTCGAGCGTCTGCACCCGACCACGTACAAAGTGATGCCTGACCGTATCGAAACCGGTACGTACCTGGTTGCTGCTGCCGTGACCGGCGGGCGTGTGAAAGTCAAGGACACCGATCCGACGATTCTCGAAGCCGTTCTGGAAAAACTTCGTGAAGCCGGCGCCGAAATTACCTCGGGCGAAGACTGGATCGAGCTGAACATGCACGGCAAGCGGCCGAAAGCCGTCAACGTGCGCACAGCTCCGTACCCGGCGTTCCCGACCGACATGCAGGCGCAGTTCATCTCGCTCAACGCCATTGCCGAAGGCACCGGTGCAGTGATCGAGACGATCTTCGAAAACCGTTTCATGCACGTTTACGAACTGCACCGCATGGGCGCCAAGATCCAGGTCGAAGGCAATACCGCCATCGTCACCGGTACCGAGAAGCTCAAAGGCGCGCCAGTCATGGCCACCGACCTGCGTGCTTCGGCCAGCCTGGTGATTTCGGCGTTGATCGCCGAAGGCGACACCCTGATCGACCGCATCTACCACATCGACCGTGGTTACGAGTGCATCGAAGAGAAACTGCAAATGCTCGGCGCCAAAATTCGCCGCGTACCGGGCTAGTCCCAGGACTGCGAATACTGTCATTGTGGCGAGGGAGCTTGCTCCCGTTGGGCGCGAAGCGGCCCGAAAAAATGGGACTGCTACGCAGTCCAGCGGGAGCAAGCTCCCTCGCC
>NZ_JMCL01000101.1 GCF_000690905.1 Pseudomonas sp. Ant30-3
CCCCCCCCGCCACTCATAAATGACGGATCGGCAGCCACCCGCCCGACCCGATGCTCAATCAGCAATGCTTCAGCCTGCAACCAGCTTTCGTGTCGGGGCTCGAGGACCACGGCTCCCGCATAGCGATGCCGCAGTGCCCGGAAAAACGCCGTGGCGATGGCCTCTTCATACGCCAGAGATGGCGGCAGTTGCACCAACAGGCACCCCAGCGATTCTCCCAACATCGTGCACTGGAAAAGGAAATCGTCCAGCAGTTGATCGCAGTCCTGCAACCGCTGAACGTGAGTAATCAGCTTGGGTATCTTTACCGAGAAGCGAAACCCCGGCGAGACCGACTGCCCCCACCGCGCATAGGTTTGCGGTTGATGCGGTCGATAAAACGAGCTGTTGATTTCCACGGCGCTCAACTGCGATGCGTAGCGCTGCAGGTGGGTGCCGTGCTCGGTAAACATCGGCCAGTGTTCACGCGGCAAGTTCCAGCCGGCGCAACCGACAAACACCGCTGGCCCTGCGACAATGCCGTTCAATAGAGCACCGCCGCCGCATCGCGCATGAAAATCTCCACGGTCTTTGGCCCCACGCCCTCGAATTCGCTCAAGCGCTTTTCAAACGCCTGGCGGTCCTCGCTGGCGACGTGGATGTTGAGAATCCCGCCAGCATAGTCATCGATCATTTTCTTGCTCAGGCTCAACAGGCGCGCAGCCGTGGTCTCGTCGTAGCGCACGTAACGCGCTTCGCCCAACATTGAAACCAGTTCGCGGTGCGTACAACTTGCGAGCTTTCGAACGGTGTCGCGTGCGTGTTTCTCGACGATCACGCGATAGGCTTGCGCTGCGATGTCAGCCTGAATGCGCTTGCCCATCAGGAAGCTGGCGATAAACCAGTTGAACAAGGCGTTTTCGTCGTCGCGCTTGAGGTGAATGCCCAGATCGCTGGCATTGATCGTTTTGCTCATCGGCGGGCGTTCCTCTGCTCTTTTGTCATTACAACCTTCGAGAAAACACAGCGCAGCAAGTTCGTTTTTTCATCTAGCTCTGTGCGGGCTTCCCCAATCATCCTTAAACAAGAACAAAAACCCAGGAATAGACGATGTCCGAACTGAACCTGCACCCCGCCGCCGCTGCCACCTTGAACCAATGGCACGAGATGATTCGCAAGGGCGACTTGCAAGCGTTACCGAGCTTGCTCGACCCGCAAGCGGTGTTCCGCTCACCGATGGCTCATACGCCTTACCCCGGTGCTCCCGTGGTCTCGATGATTCTCAACACAGTTTTCAACGTATTCGAGGATTTCCGCTATCACCGCGAATTGTCGACAGCGGACGGTTTGAATGTGGTGCTGGAGTTCAGCGCGAAAGTCGCCGGGAAGGAACTGAAAGGTATCGACATGATTCGCTTCGATGAACAGGGAAAAATTGTCGAGTTTGAGGTGATGGTCCGTCCTTTAAGCGGCTTGCAGGCGTTGGGCGAAGAGATGGGCCGTCGCCTCGGCGCCTATCTGGCGGCCAGCAAGGCCTGACCGCCAGCGCAGTGCCTCCGGCTGAAGTGGCGGCATGCATGATGCCCCACCTCAGCGCGGTAACCATCAAGGATCAACCTGGGCCATCAATTCGGGAACTGTTTCGGGACGGTTGGCGAAGCGTTGCGCCAGCACCGCACAGACCATCAACTGAATCTGATGGAACAGCATCAGCGGCAAAATCAGCACGCCGATCGTGCTGCCGGCGAACAGCACCTGCGCCATGGGCACACCGGTCGCCAGGCTTTTCTTCGATCCGCAGAACAGGATGGTGATGCGGTCCTCCTGATTGAAGCCGAACACTTTGCCCAGCAAAGTCGACGCCACCAGTATCAGAGCGAGCAGGATGCAGCACGCGCCCACCAGCCCCGCCAGTTCCCACGCCGGAATCTGCTGCCAGATCCCCTCGATCACTGCCTCGCTGAAAGCGCCATACACCACCAGCAGAATCGAGCCCTGATCGACAAATTTCAGCCAGCCTTTGTTGCGCGCCACCCATGCACCAATCCAGCGCCGCGCGATCTGACCAGCAATAAACGGCAGCAACAGTTGCACACTGATTTTCAGAATTGCATCCAGCGTCGAAGCGCCATCGCCATGCACGTCGAGCAACAGTGTCACCAGCAACGGCGTGAGGAAAATCCCGAACAGGCTGGACGCCGCTGCGCTGCAGATCGCTGCCGGAATATTGCCGCGAGCCAGCGAGGTAAAGGCAATCGCCGACTGCACCGTGGCCGGGAGCGCGCAAAGATAAAGCATGCCCATGTACAGATCGTCGCCGATCATCGGTGACAGCAAGGGCTTGAGCGCCAGACCCAATAACGGAAACAGCACGAATGTCAGGCCGAATATCAACAAATGCAGCCGCCAGTGCCCGGCACCCGCGATCACTGATTCGCGTGACAATTTGGCGCCGTGCAGGAAAAACAGCAGAGCAATGGCGATGTTGGTCAGCCAGCCAACACCGACGGCCACCTGGCCGCTGGCAGGCAGCAAACTGGCGATGATCACCACCGCGAGCAGTGTCAGGGTGAAGTTATCGGGGAGGAAACGTGGGCGTGTCATAAGGATTTCCGGGAGTTGCCGAGGCGTGGCGACGACTGTAGCGCGACTGGCAATTGCCGACTAACGCTAACAAGCCAGCAGATGTCGCCAAACGGACATGCCTAACGTGCAGAATAATCAGGTCGCTGTCACCTACGAACAAGCGTAGGCCATGGTTAGAATGGGAGACCGCGACAGTGAGTCCGTTCGTTTCAGGAAGGCACCTGCATGACCGATCTGCGCACCGATGACCGCAATGGCTGGGCAATATTTCTGATCTTCCTGCGCCTTGGGCTGACGTCCTTTGGCGGCCCTATCGCGCACCTCGGCTATTTCCGCGACGAATTTGTGACACGACGGCGCTGGCTGAGCGAGCGCAGCTACGCCGACCTCGTGGCGCTGTGCCAGTTTCTGCCGGGGCCGGCGAGCAGCCAGGTCGGCATCGCGCTCGGCCTGTCGCGCGCGGGATATGCCGGCGCAGTGGCTGCCTGGGCGGGTTTCACCCTGCCGTCGGCTATCGTCCTGATTCTGTTTGCGCTGGGTCTTGCGCATGACAGCAGCCTGATCACGCCCGGGGCCTTGCACGGTCTGAAAATCGTTGCGGTGGCAGTGGTCGCGCAAGCGGTCTGGGGCATGGCGCGCAACCTGTGCACGGACGCCACACGCGTCACCCTCATGGCGCTAGCGGCCTGCATCGTCCTGTTTGAGCCGTCCGCCTGGGGCCAGGTCGGAGTGATCGTCGCTGCCGGCATCGGCGGCCTGCTGCTGTTCAAACCTGAGCAGAATGCCGAACTTGAGCCGCTGCAAATCCCGGTCAGCCGGCGAATCGGGGCCATCTGCTTGATGCTGTTTATCGTCCTTTTGATGGGGTTGCCCTTGCTGGCTCAGTGGCTGCCTTATCAAACCGTGGCTCTGGTGGATGCGTTTTACCGGGCCGGCTCACTCGTGTTCGGCGGTGGCCACGTGGTTCTACCGTTGCTGCAAGCCGAAGTGGTGCCCGGCGGCTGGGTCAGCAATCAAACCTTTCTTGCGGGATACGGCGCCGCACAAGCGGTGCCGGGTCCACTGTTCACTTTCGCCGCTTTTCTGGGTGCGTCGATGAACACGGCCGCCAATGGCTGGACAGGAGGCCTGATCTGCCTGCTGGCGATCTTCGCGCCGGCCTTCCTGCTGATCGTCGGTGCTTTGCCTTTCTGGGAGCAGCTGCGCCGAAACAAACGCGCGCAAGCGGCCCTGATCGGTGTCAATGCGGCGGTGGTCGGCCTGTTGCTGGCTGCGCTTTACCAGCCGGTCTGGACCAGCGCCATCGTCAAACCCCAAGATTTTGCTTTGGCATTGCTGGCGCTGGTGGCGTTGATGTTCTGGAAATTGCCGCCATGGCTGGTGGTGATCAGTTGCGCAGGGATCGGCTGGATTCTGGGCTTGTAAACCGGGAGCCGCACGATTCAATACTTTTTCTGAAACACAAACCCGATGACTCGGCCCACTGATGAAAAATCTGCCGACTATCCTTGAACAGCATCTGAGCTGAAAACAGGAGACCTGTCATGAAAGGCACACTCGGTGGCATCGCGTTGGCCGCTCTGCTGACGGCAACGGCAGCATTCGCCCATCACGGCTGGAGCGAATACGATTCCAAAAATGAATTGGAGCTGAAAGGCACCATAGAAGAGACCGGCTATTCGCATCCTCACGGTTTGATCAAGTTCAAGACCACGGAGAAAACCTGGAATGTGGTGCTTGCACCGCCATCACGCATGGAAAATCGTGGACTGTCCCCGGAGATGCTGAGGGTCGGGCAGAAGGCCACGGTGGTTGGCTATCCCAATCACAACAACGCCGATGAACTGCGCGCCGAGCGTATCTCTATCGACGACAAAACCATAGAGTTGCGCTGATGCAGGGCAGTGACAGCGCCGCCGGAGCAGGCTGGCTGGACTGGCTCGGCGACTCGGCGCTGGGTGCGGCGATGCGCGGGGAGCTGTGGCTGTACCCGCTGATTGAAGTGGTGCACATCATCGGCTTCACGGTACTGGTCGGCTCCGTGGTGATGTTCGATCTGCGTGTGCTCGGGCTCTCCAAAAACATCGCGGTGACGGCGCTGGCTCGTCACTTGCTGATCTGGTCTCTGGCTGCGCTACTGCTGATCGTGCCTGCCGGGCTGATGATGTTTTGCGCCCACCCGCACGACTTCGCCTCCAACAACGTATTCATCCTGAAGCTTGGCCTGATTGCGACGGCCGGGATCAATGCCGCGCTGTTCCACGTCGGCATTTACCGCACGGTCAGCCGCTGGGACACCGACGTCCCCTCCCCCGCGCTTGGCAAAGTCCAAGCACTGCTGTCGATTGTCTTGTGGTTCTCGGTGATTCTTTGTGGCCGCCTGCTGGCCTACACCTGAACCTGGCTCATACAGCCGGATGGTGCGTTCATACCCGGATGCCTATCCAGACAGCATTCGCATGAGCAACGGTATTTTTCTGCTCGGGGCGGCAATGATGGACAGGACGTTGGCAGCGGAATCAATCGAGCACGGTGTGTTGAAGATACCCTTCTGCGAGCCGTTGAAAACATTGGGGGTTTACGCGCTGAGCGTGCAGCCTTCAGCGGCAAGTCATTTGGCCTGCGCGCTTATCATGGGATGGTTTACACAACAGGCCGAAGTGAATGTTGTTTAACGCTGTCGCTATGTTCCTCCCTCTACGCCTGCCGTCGCCTTGGCAAACGCCAGGCCCGCTTCACGAACAAGCTGTCGCCATTCAGTGCTGTTGATGATCTCCAACCGTTCCATTTCATCAGCCGCCTTGAGCAATTCGTCGTACTGATCCTCACAATCCATGCGGATTAGCGGCTCGTTCAAAAGCTGATACCAGGCCGCGAGGGCTTGCTGCTTCCGTTCGCTATTCATGCTCAAACTCCACCCAATGGACTGTCATCGTTTGGAGAATCGCTGGCGTCAAGCGTTCCCGCATTCCGATATACGGCGCAGGCACCGTTTTGCGCCGTGGACAAAGTTTTATTGTGGCGACCGCCGCTTGACCTAACCTCAAGGGTTGGGTGATCAACAAGTCGAGCCATGCCATGCGTCATGCATTGAACGCAATGATTCTTGTCGTTTTAACGCTGTTCGTGACGATTGCCGGGACGCTGTCGGCGGCTGAGCTGCCAGAAACCGCAGTGCCCCGGGCCGGCATTGCAGCACTTGCCGTCTCGCCAAGCGAGCTGCAAGCCCTGCAACTGCGCCTGGACACCCTCAAACAGCAGGTCTCGCTGGTCGACAATTACAACCAGCTGGAAGGTCCGCAGGATCTGGTGCAGATATTCATTCTCGATGTCGATCGGCTGACCGCGGCGCTGCTGCCAGTACAAACTCAATTGGGCGCGCAACTGAGTGTGCTCGGTCCGGCGCCGGACGATGAGGTGGCGGCGGAACAATCGGAGATCGCCGCACAACGGGTCACGCTGACCGAGCAGAAAAATAAGGTCGACGCCAGCCTGAAAACCCTGACCGCATTGAAAACCAGCGCCACAGAACTCATCACTCAAATCGCCGGGCTTCGGCGCAATTTGCTCGAAAGCGAACTGACGCTCAGCACCCGCAGTATTCTTAACCCGGGCTTCTGGTGGCCGGTCTTGACGCCGTCTGCCGATGACCGACAACGCCTGAGCGTGTTCTTTGTTCATGCCAAAGAAGCGCTGCGGCACGCCTGGCAACCCGGCCAGCGTCTCTTCACCTGCGCCTTGCTCACGCTCGCGCTGGTGGTCTGGACCTTGGGTCGTCGACTGGCGGAACGGGGGCTGACCTGGTTGTGCATTCATCGCGTGCCGGAAGGACGATTGCGCCGCAGTGCTCTCGCGCTCGCCTGCGTGGTTGCCACCGTGTTGACTGCCGGCGTGGCGTTGCACGTTTTGTTTTACGCGCTCACCCGGGACGCTCCGCTGCCCCCGATGCTCACGACATTTTCCCAGGAGTTTGAAAAACTCGCCTACACCTGCGTGCTGATCAGCGCGCTGAGCCGCGCCTTGCTGTCGACGCAACATCCCTCTTGGCGCTTGCCGACTATCGCCGATTCGGTGGCGCTGACGCTGAAACCTTTCCCACGCTTGCTTGCCGGGGTGCTGCTGATACTGGTGGCGATCATTCAGATGACCAACGCCGCGGGCGTGAGCAGCGGCATGGTGATTGCCGGGCGCGGTATCGTTGCACTGATTGTGCTGTTGATTCTGGTGGTGCTGCTGGTGCGTACCGGCAAGGTCCGCCGCCAGGCCGTGGCGTCAGGTGAAGCCGCCGAGGCCAGCACCACCTTCGCCGGTCTGCTGTACACGTTTACCGGGTTCGCCACGGTCATTGCCCTGTTGTCACTGCTGACCGGCTACATCTCGCTGGCGCGGTTCATCACCTATGAACTGGTCTGGGGTTTCATCGTTCTCTGTGGTTTCTACCTGCTGATGCAGTTGACCAAGGACGCTTGCGAATACCTGTTCTCGCCCAAAAGTCCCAGCGGCAAATCCGTCAAGCAGGTCATGGGCATTGAGGACCGTCGCCTTGAGCAGATCTCGACCGTGCTCTCGGGCGTCAGTCGCGCAGGACTGTTGCTGTTGGCGATCGTCACATTGGTGGTCGGCGGGGTCGGCACGACGCTGGGGCAGTTATTGACCAACGTCTTCGCGATCCTTGGCGGCGGTGGCCTGCGCCGCCTCAATATCATTCCGGGCCACCTGCTCAATGCGGTGCTTGCGCTGTTGATTGGGGTGTACCTGATCCGCTCGTTGCGGCGCTGGCTGGATGACGAGTTCCTGCCGAAAACCGATATGGACCCGGGCATGCGGGCCTCGCTCAGCACGTTGTTCGCCAATATCGGGTATGCCCTGGTGATTCTGATGACGCTGTCATCACTGGGCGTTGAGTGGACCAACCTGGCCTGGATCGTCAGCGCCCTGTCTGTGGGCATCGGCTTTGGTTTGCAGGAGATTGTGAAGAATTTCGTCTCCGGGCTGATCCTGCTGACCGAACGCCCGGTGAAGGTCGGTGACCTGATCAGCATCAGCGGCGTCGAGGGCGACATCCGCCGGATCAATGTGCGCGCCACGGAAATCCAGCTGGCTGACCGCTCGATCGTGATCGTGCCTAACTCGCAGCTGATTTCGCAGAACCTGCGCAACGTGACATTGGGCGGCAGCGCTCAAGGGGTGGCGTCGCTGGAATTGACCTTCCCGTTGGACATCGATCCCGAGCAGGTCAAAACCTTGCTGTACGACGCGTTCTGCGAACATGAAACCATCCTCGACAAACCCGAGCCGATGGTCCGCTTCAGCAAACTTTCGCCTGATGGTATTACCTTGACCGTCACCGGTTACGTCGGCAGCCCGAGAATCGTCGGCACCACCAAGAGCGATTTGCTGTTCGAGATTTTGAAGCGCCTGGGCGCGGCGGGGATTGAATTGGCGAAACCGGCGCCGGTGGTTTGACCATCAGCGCCAGCCACAAAACCACTGTGGGAGCGCCGCCGCATGCTCCCACAAGTTTGCCCTCCGTTACTTAGGCTGGGCCACCGTGCGCAGATACGGTTTAACAGTAGTGAAACCCTGCGGGTATTTCTTTTTCGCATCCTCATCGGACACCGACGTCGGGATGATCACGTCGTCCCCCGGACGCCAGTTCACCGGTGTCGCCACTGTGTGTTTGGCGTTTAACTGAATCGCATCGAGCAAGCGCAGGACCTCATCGAAATTGCGTCCGGCACTCATCGGGTAAACCAGCATGGCCTTGATCTTTTTGTCCGGGCCGATGATGAACACCGAGCGTACGGTGGCGTTGTCCACGGCGGTGCGGGCCCCGCCGCTGGCATTGGGGTGGATCATGTCGTAGAGCTTGGCCACCACCAGATTTTCGTCGCCGATCATTGGATAGTTGACCGCATGGCCCTGGGTTTCTTCAATGTCCTTGGCCCAGCTGGAATGATTGCTGACCGGGTCGACGCTGAGCCCGACGATCTTCGTGTTGCGTTTGTCGAACTCCGGTTTCAGGCCGGCCATGTAGCCCAGTTCCGTGGTGCAGACCGGGGTGAAATCTTTCGGATGGGAAAAAAGGATGGCCCAGGTGTCACCGATCCACTCGTGGAAATGCAGCGGCCCTTCAGTACTTTCAACGGTGAAATCCGGTGCCTCGTCGCCAATACGTATCGTCATGCTCGCGCTCCTCGCTCTCAACGGTTGGGAAAACTGCGGAACACCAGTATAGAAGAGCTTCGCGACTTCGCCGGGCGGGCTGCCGGGCTACCACACACGCGTCAGCGAGTCTTCATTTGCTGCGCCCACTCCCGTGGACTGACACCGGTTTTGCGGCGGAACGCGCGGGCGAGTGCCGAAGGACTTTCGTAGCCGACCTCAGTGGCGATCAGCGCAATCGAGCGACCTTCACGCAGGCGTTTCTGCGCCAGACTGACGCGCCAGCTCAGCAGATAATCGGCCGGCGTCTGCCCCACCACCTGACGAAAGTAGTCCGCAAAACTGGCACGGGACATGTTCGCGCTGGCGGATAATTCGGCCACGGTCCAGGGCTTCGCGGGCGTGTCGTGCATGGCGTTCAAGGCGCGCGCCAGACGCGGATCAGCGAGTCCGGCGAGCATGCCGGCGGTTTGCACGCGGTTGGCCAGCATGTACCGCAACAGCAGGATCACCAGCACTTCGAACAAGCGATCCATCATCGCTTCGCGCCCGCAAATGCCATCGAAGGCTTCGTTGAATAACCACTCCAGCGTACCGGCCAGAGACGGCACGTCCCGCAGGTCCAGAATCAGGTAATCGGGCAAAGCCGCTGCCAGCGCATTGCCGGCGCCACCATCGAACGTCAGCGAGGCGCAGACCAGTTGAGTATCGGCGTGCTCTGATGCCGACAGCCGATGACGATAGGGTCGGGGGAAGAAAATCAGCGTGGGCGTAGTGAGGGAGATATCGCGCTCGTCGGCCAGTTTTAGGTTGAGCTCACCGCTGCGCAACAGGTGCAGATGCCCGCCTGATTGACTGCCGTCGAACGCCGTGACGCCACAGAAATCGCCGCTGTGAAAGGTCCCGGCGCTGACAGCGAAGTGGCTAAGCAAAGTGGACAAACGATCCATCAGGGCTACTCCGAAGACAGTTTTGGACGATCTGTGCCATATCTTCGACGATTTGCAGCCGAGAGGCCAGCGTCACTCATTAGGATGAAGCCGTACCCAGCGCATCCCGCGCCTTCATCCCGGAGAATCACCATGAGCCGCATCCCCACCCTGAACCTCGAACAAGCCACCGATACCACGCGCCCGTTGCTGGAAGGCGTGCAAAAGAAGATTGGTTTTCTGCCGAATGTTTTCCAGACCCTCGCCCATGCGCCGGCCGTGCTTACCTCTTATATGCAGCAGTCGGCGACACTGGGAAAAACGTCGTTGAGCGCTACTGAAAAAGAGGCGATTTTTCTCGCCACTTCTCAGGTCAACGGGTGTGATTACTGCCTGGCGGCGCACACGATGTTCGCCGGTAAAGCCGGGTTGTCTGCGCAGGATATTCTCGATGCGCGGCAAGGTCATTTGAACGCCTATGCCACGCTCGCTCAGCAGATCACCGAGAGCCGTGGCCATTTGAGCGGTGAGCAGATTGAAGCCGCGCGAGAAGCGGGCATCAATGATGCGAAGCTGATCGAAGTGATCGCGCACGTGGCCTCTCAGACGTTGACCAATTACCTCAACAACGTCGCATTGACCGACATCGATTTCCCCGCGATCAACGCCTGATCTGAACGATACCCCTATAGCGGCTGCCGAAGGCTGCGTCCGGCTCGGGCCACGATCGGACGCAGTCGTGTTTAAGCATCGCAAACACAGGTTTGCGCCTGTGTCAGGTACGGATTGGCGATTTCATTCAAACGTGGATTTGGGACGGGACATCAGTCTGGGGATGGCCCCAGCTTGGGAGCTTCCATGGACGACTCACGGGGGCAAGCCCCCTCGCCACAAAAGCACTTGAGCATCCGGGCGCAATCAAATCCTTGTTGCAGGTGTGCGGTGGTTCTATTCTTCTTTTGTTTCCGGCAACCGGTGTTCGCGGCAAATCAGGTCGACTTCGATCACTTCCAGCGGCTCCTCCGTCAGCCCGCAAAACGATCCGCCCGCTACTGTTCGATGAAAGCGGCAGCTGCGGCAAAGCGAACTGACGAAATCCTACGCGCGACAGTTCCTTGATGAACAAGGCGTGCAGGAAGAAGATATTGCATTGAATGAATGCCGGTTCTGTCACGTGGAACCGACGAATCCGCTGGTGGCCGAGGCGATCAGCAAGCACGGTCACTTCATCATCAAACTGTACGGTGCCGGGAGTAATGTCATGAACGCGTATCAGCCTTTGAACTGCGACCTCCACGACTACCTGGAAATCGCGTGTCTGCGCGGCTATCGACTGGACATCGAGTTGATCGACGGCGGTCGTCTGGTCGCCAAAGCGCTGACCACGCGGACCTCCAGTACCAAAGAGGAATTTCTCTGCCTGGAGGCGGCGGATGGACCATTGGAGATCCGCCTGGATCAACTGTTGGCGATCACGCCGCTGGATGACAATGCACAGTTCAAGCGCGTCGAACTTGCGGGTGGGAGCTGTTCTATCTAGCGTTTGCCATGCAACGGACGCAAGCCCGCCTCCAAATTTTGGAGGCGGGTTTTCTGGCGAATGCGATTGGGTATTCAGCTTTGTTGGTGCCTGGCAGTCAGTCATCGCAGGCAAGCCGCGCTCCCACAAGGGTTTGATGCCGATCACTCAACCATGCTTCGACCCCAAATCTACTGTGGGAGCGTGGCTTGCCCGCGATG
>NZ_JMCL01000102.1 GCF_000690905.1 Pseudomonas sp. Ant30-3
CTTGCCCCCGTCGGTCTCGGAACAGAGGCAGAGACTGAACTCGTAGGGGGCCGCTGCGCGACCCAACGGGGGCAAGCCCCCTCGCCACGGATTAGAGCTTATGTGCCACAGGCCGCGCGCTTGCCACAGATTTGCGGCTTATTTACCCAACTTGCGCAACTCATCCGACTCAACCACCCGCACGCCATCCTGCTCTTCCAGCGCCAGTCGCCACATCGCGCGGGCCAGCTGACAGGCTTCGATGCCGTGATACTTGCCCGGAATCAACCGTGACAGCGGCCCGGCGACTTTCTCGGCCAGGCGCGGTTCGATGCGGTCGCCCAGCAGCAGCGAAGGTCGGCAGATGGTCAGTTGCGGCCAGTCCTGCGCGCGCAGTGCGTATTCCATTTCGCCTTTGACGCGGTTGTAGAAAATCGAGGATCGGCGATCGGCCCCCAAGGCACTGATCACGATCAGGTGCCGCGCACCCATCTCCCGCGCACGTTTGCCGAAAGCCACGACCATGTCCAGGTCCACGGCGCGAAACGCTTCCTCCGAACCCGCTTGCTTGATCGTCGTGCCCAGGCAGCAATAGGCGATGTCGACGCGGCCATTCAGTTGCGGCAGGAACACCGCCGGGTCGCCGACCGGGTTTTCCAGGTGCGGATGTTCAGCCAGTGGCCGCCTCGAAGGTGCCAGAACACGCGTGATCGTTGGCTCGTTGAGCAGGCGGTCGAGCAGGTGTTCACCGGTCAGACCAGTGGCTCCGGCAAGCAAAACGTGCTGAGGCGTCAAATACATAGTGTTTCTCCCCTGATACTGTTCAGCTTAGTTGCTCTTTGCATCCTTGTTGCCGATAGAGACACTTTGCAGCGCTTTTCGTGCCTGCTGCCTGCGCAATAGCTGCCAGTGGGAGAGAACGGTTTTGGGCGCCCAGATCTGTGGTTCGGAAGCCTCGAAGTTGTCGGCCAGCTCACGCTCGGCCACGGTCGCCTTGGCCAGTTTGAAGGCGTGTTCCAGGTCATCGGTCTGGTTCAGCGCCTTGGCGAAGAGGGCGTCGCCGAAGTAGGTGAAGTTGGCTTCTTCGGAACAGCCGAACGACACCCGATCTGCGCGCGAAGCCGTCATGATCAGTGTGCGTTCGTCCTTGAGGGCAGGGATGAATCCGCCGCTGTAGCAAGCTGAAATCACGATGATCTTGTCGCGGTTTTTCAATGGCGCGAGAACAGCGGCGAGTTCGTCGGTGGGCAAGTCGGAGAGTTGCATGCGTGGCTGCTCGAGGACCAGTTCGTGCTCGCTGGTGCCGTGGCTCGTCAGGTAGATGAACACCACGTCTTCGGGACCGCTGCGTTCGGCCAGGGTCAGGGCCGCGCGACGCAGGTTTTCCCGTGTGGCCATCGGGCGATCGACCAGGTGATCGCGATGGTTGACCAGACGAATCTGGCCAAACGCACCGAAGCGACTGGCGAGCATGTTACTGACGTAGTCGGACTCGCGCAGGAACACGCTTTGCTTGCCATCGCCGCCCAGGGTCAGGGTGTACAGTTCGATGGCCGGGGTCGAGGCGGGCACATTGGCCAGCGCCTCTTCGAGCAGGCGGCCCTGGGCCAGCAAACCCAGTTCGAGACTGTCGGGCAGCAACTTGCCGTCGGCATCGCGAACCCGTTGGCCATTGATCCACGTGCCGCTTTGCACGGTGCCATCGGTCAACACCAGCGTGCCGCGCCCGGAATAACTGTCGGCGTCGAACTGGCCGACGTAGAAACTGCCGTCGGACAGGTTCAGGCGCCCCTGACCGGTGAAACGCCAGTCATTGAACTGGCCAATGTAGTGGCTGCCATCCGCGCCGATCATTTCGCCCTTGCCGTTCAGCGCGCCCTCCTTGAACTGCCCGAGCCAGACATCGCCGTCGGCGTTCTCGTAGCGGCCCTTGCCGTGCAACTGATTGTTCTTGAAACCGCCGATGTACAAATCGCCTTCGGCACTGTTGAAAGTGCCGTTGCCTTCCAGCTGACCCTCCTTGAAATGCCCGCTGAACTGGTTGCCGCTGCTATCGCCGCGCTGGCCTTCACCGTTCGGTTGGCCGTTGGCGAATTGGCCCTGATACGAACTGCCGTCGTCCAGTTCAAGGCGACCGAGACCGGCGTATTGATCGGCTTTGAATTCGCCACGGTAGGTCATGCCGTTTTCTTTGAGGGTGCCTTCGCCATCCCTGCGCCCAGCCTTGAAGCCGCCGGAGTAGCTGCTGCCGCTGGTGCTTAGCGTGCCTTTGCCATCGAACAGGCCTTGATTGAAGCCGCCGCGATACACTTCGCCGTTGCTGCCGTGCCACTCACCCTGGCCATGCCATTGGCCTTTGTCGAATTCACCGGCGTACCAGCTGCCATTCGGATAATCGACACGGCCCTGGCCTTGCAGCAGCCCGTCGACCACTTCACCGCGATAGCGTCCGCCGTCCGGCAGACGCGCGTCAGGCGGCAACAGCGATTCGCCATCGCCGCAAGCGGTGAGCATCAGAGTCAGGGCGATAAGGGCAAGTGAGCGCATAGCG
Source organism: Pseudomonas sp. Ant30-3 (assembly GCF_000690905.1). GTDB lineage: Bacteria > Pseudomonadota > Gammaproteobacteria > Pseudomonadales > Pseudomonadaceae > Aquipseudomonas. Next base: position 2,531 of record NZ_JMCL01000102.1, read on the forward strand.
GGATCCGGGCAATTAGGCGACCGAGTATGCCGCAGCTCCATGATCTTATATAGCCGAGAGCACCGCAGAGGGCGCGAAACAGCCTGCGCTGCTTCGCATCCGGGATGGTTAGACGAAGGCGAGCGACAGCGGCTCGGCGATGTAGGCCGGTTTTTCCGAGCCTTCAATCTCCAGCGTGGCGGTGGCTTTGAGCAGCCATTGGCCGGGTTTCTTTTCGGTGACATCGGTCAGTTCGACCTTGAGGCGTACTTTCGAATCGACCTTGACCGGCTGGATGAAACGCACGCTGTCGAGACCGTAGTTGACCACCATCTTCAGACCTTCGGGCAGGACGAGGATGTCCTCCATCAGCTTGGGAATCAGCGACAGCGACAGGAAACCGTGGGCAATGGTGCTGCCGAAGGGCGTTTGCGCGGCTTTGACCGGATCGACATGAATGAACTGATAGTCGCCTGTGGCCTCGGCAAACAGGTTGATGCGCTCCTGATCGATGGTGAGCCATTCGGAACGTCCAAGCTCCTTGCCGACATAATCTTTGAGCTCTGCAACGGGAACATAGGGCATTGAGACTCTCCTTGGGTTCATCGATTTTTTATAGTTTTTGGGGGCGGGATTGGAGCTCCCGGCTTACCACTTTAGATCAACATGGCTATTTGCTCCGGTCAACCGACCATGCTTTTGGCGAATGCCGGTCCATAGCGCGGACATGCTTATAATGCCCGGCGAGAATTTGAGGAGAGACGACGGATGCTGTTACGTGGCCTGACCTGGCTGGTGTTGTTCCAATTGCTGGGCACCGCCCTCAATCATTTGTTTCTGCCTGTGTTGCCGGGGCCGATCATCGGTCTGCTGCTATTGCTCGTGTACCTGATCTGCCGGGGACAGGTCGGTGAACCGCTCAACCTTGCCGCCAGCAGCCTGCTGCGTTACCTACCGTTGCTGCTGGTGCCGCCGGCGGTGGGCGTGATGGTTTACGCCAAGGACATCGCTGCCGATTTCTGGGCGATTGTCGGTGCACTGGTGTTGTCGCTGCTGCTGTCGATGGCTTTCGCCGGCGTGCTGATGCAACGCATGATCAAGCGTCACGCGCCTCAGTCCGAGGATGCGCCATGATCCTCGACTGGCAGGGCGCGTGGGCCTCGGTGATTCATCACCCCTTGTTCGGTATCGGCATCACGCTGGGTGCGTATCAGTTGGTGCTGGCAGCCTTCGAAAAAACCCGCTGGATCTTTTTGCAACCGGTGCTGGTCTCCATGTTGTTGGTGATCGCTGTGCTGGTGGGTTGTGGGCTGAGTTATGCCGAATACCGCCAAAGCACCGAGATCCTCAGCATCCTGCTCGGCCCGGCTACGGTGGCGCTGGCCGTGCCGCTCTACCTGAACCTGCGGCGGATCCGGCAGTTGTTCTGGCCGATTTTTACTACGCTGGTGGTAGGCGGGGTGGTGGCCACGGGCATGGGCGTGTTGCTGGGATGGTCGTTTGGCGCCGAACACATGATCCTGATGACCATGGCGCCGAAGTCGGTGACCTCGCCGATTGCGATGTTGGTGGCCGAACAGATTGGCGGTGTCGCGGCGTTGGCGGCGGTGTTCGTACTGATCACCGGGGTCATCGGTGCGATTTTCGGTCCGGGTCTGTTGACGCGGTTAGGCGTGCACAGCCCAGAGGCGCGTGGCATGGCGCTGGGCATGACGGCCCACGCGGTCGGCACGGCGGTGGCCATGCAGGAAAACGAAGAATGCGGCGCCTTTGCGGCGCTGGCGATGAGTCTGATGGGCGTAGCCACGGCGGTATTCCTGCCGTTGGCAGTGTCGATGGTGGTGTAAGGAAATGTCTATGAGCATGCCGCTTTTTCCATTGAACACGGTGCTGTTTCCCGGGTGCATCCTCGATCTGCAAATCTTCGAGGCGCGCTACCTGGACATGATCGGGCGCTGCATGAAGCAGGGCGGCGGTTTCGGCGTGGTGTGCATTCTCGAGGGTGAAGAAGTCGGCATCGCACCGGCCGGTTATGCGCTGGTCGGCTGCGAAGCCGTGATCACCGATTTCAAGCAGCAGGAAAACGGTCTGCTGGGCATCCGCGTGCAGGGTGGGCGGCGTTTTCACGTGTTGCGCACCGAGGTTCAGCGTGACCAGTTGACGGTTGCCGAGGTCGAGTGGCTGGAAGATGAACCCGAGCAGCCGCTGCAGGATGAGGACGCGGATCTGGTGGCGCTGCTCAAGGCGTTAGCTGAGCACCCCATGGTCGAAGCCCTCAATATGGGCACCGAGGCGAAGGGGCAACAGTCATTGGCCAATCAGTTGGCGTACCTGTTGCCGTTTGCTGAAATGGACAAGATTGACCTGCTGCAACTCGACGATCCGCAGCAACGGCTGGATGCGATCCAGGCGTTGCTGGACGAATTGCAGGGCGAGTTGTTCGCCTGAAAGCCGCCTCTATTCCTGTAGCAGCTGCCGAGCACCGCGAGGCTGCGTCCAGCTCTGACTGCTGGTACTGACTTGGCGAGGACTGCGTCCTCGAACGCAGCCTCGCAGGCTCGGCAGCTGCTACAGGTTTGCAGCGACGCGGTTACAGATCTGTATCAGTAGGAGTAGCGCATCATCGCATTGGGCAAGTGTCGCAGGGCGAAGAAGCTGAACAGTGCCAACATCGCCGGCAGGATCAGCCACCAGACTCTGAAGGGGATGGCGTCGAGCTGCAGCTTGCGCTGATTAAGCCCTAGGCTCGCCGCACACACGCATGACGCCAGCATGGCGCCGGCCACTACGTCAGTGGGCCAGTGCGCGCCCAGATAGACCCGGGAAAGCGCGATCATCAGCGCCGGGATACACGCAATGAATAACCACGTCAGGCGCATTCTTGGCGGTTGTCCACGACCGGCCAGCACTGCCAGCGTCAAAAACAGTGCAAAGGCGCCGGAGGCGTGACCGCTGGGCATGCTGAAGGTGGTTAGTGGATCGCTGAGGACTTCCGGACGCACCCGGGCAAAAAACTGTTTAGTGAACGTGTTGGCCAGTGCGGTCAACAGCAGCGTGCTGCCGGCGAAAACCGCTTGCCTCCATTGCCGCGTCAGCAACAGCAACGTCGTCAGCAGAATGCTGAACAGCAGCATGTTGCGGAATTCGCCGATCAGCGTGAAGGTGACAGCGATTTCGTCCAGAGTAGCGCTGCGATGTTCCTGCACCAGGGTCATAACACCTTGGTCGAGCGCTGTCAGGTGCGGATAGCCGATGAACAGTCCCGCGAGAATCAACACGCCCATGCATGAGATCAAAACGGTCGCTTTGCGGTGCCGGCGTAAACTGCTGGTCACACTCAAACCGACCATTACCGCGATACTGCCGGCGACGATGCCGGCTTGCATCCAGAAACCTTCCGGCAATGGCAGACGAATCGCTGCGCCGGTGGCCCAACCGGGCAATAGATACGCCACGCTCCAGCCAGCGGCAGCCAGTAGACTGACCGCGGCAAAGCGCGGGAATGGCATGTCGAACATGCCGGCAACCATCGGCAGCATCGGGCGCAACGGGCCGATGAAGCGCCCGACCAGCAGGCTGGCGATACCATAGCGCTGGAAATAGGTTTCGGCGCTGCCGATCCATTCAGGGTGATGGCGTAGCCCAGGCAAACGCCGGATGTTCTGGTGGAAATGGCGACCGATGAAGTAGGAAACGATGTCGCCGAGCACTCCGGCAACAAATCCCAACAACAGCGTCTCGCTCAATGACAGTGCGCCGCTGCCGGCCAGCACGGCCACGGCAAACAGCAACACCGTGCCGGGCACGACCAGCCCGGCAATCGCCAGGCATTCCACGAAGGCCACAATGAATACTGCCGCAGCCAGCCATTGCGGGTTTGCCGCCAGCCATCCAGTCACGCTATCGAGCCATGGGCCCATAAAAACAACTCCATTGAATGTTTAAATTCCTGGCGAAAGACGCGATCGTGATAACGCCGAGTACCCTGTGGGCGACCTGTGGCGAGGGGGCTTGCCCCCGTTGGGCTGCGCAGCGCCCCCAAAATTGCTGATATGCCACAAATTTTGGTGAGTGCTACGCTCTCAAACGGGGGCAAGCCCCCTTGCCACAGGTGCTACCACAGGGACTTTCACTGTCACGACAACAAAAAATAATCCCGCCCTTCGACCTGCCCCCGGCGCAGCGGGTTCCTCGTGCAATACGGTGCGTACGCCGCGTCGACGAAGCGGTACATCAAGTGCTCGTCACGTCCCGTCGGAATGCCCAATCGGGTGGTTTGGATGATTTGCGGCGGTTCGGCACCGACATCCTCCACCAGCATCCATTCGTGGTCGAACCGTTTCGCATCCCACATCGGCACCTTCAAACCCAAGGCCTTGCACAGCAATGTCTGCCCGGCGCAAAGTTTTTGCGACGGGCGAGGGCGACCCTGGGCGTCGGGATTGTTCAACAGCATTTGCGCCAGACTCGCTGGCCCGCTCAACTCATCGACCCATGGATAGGCGGATTTGATGAGCACTGCGTTTCCCGGGCCCTTGGCGCTGAAGTTCAGCGAATCGCCACCGCGGGCGTAATACATATAGATGTGGCCGCCGTCCAGAAACAAAGCCTTACGCTTTTCTGTATAGCCGAGAGAGGCGTGGCTGCCTTTTTCTTCGAAGTAATATGCCTCGGTCTCGATGATTCGCGCGCTGAGCCACAGCTCACCGACCCGGTGGCGAATGACTTTGCCCAGTAAATCACGGGCCAGAAGTTGCGCGTCGCGGTCAAAGAAGGCGTCGGGGAGGCCCATGGGCAGGCGCGTGATAACGGTGGGAACAGTCAGATTGGACACGATGAACACGTTTATCAAGGCTGATTGAGTCGCGATGATACCAACGCGAAGCTTAATTCCGGCTGAATGTCGGCAATTTGCTGTCCATTTCGACCATCCGCCCGTCACCGCTGTTAGTCCCGGGACGCGGCAGCTATAATCTGCCGCTTTCCTCTTTGCAAGACCACGCCAGACCATGACTGAGTCCGTTCTTGACTACATGACCCGCCTGGGTCGCGCTGCCCGCGAAGCCTCTCGCGTCATTGGCCGTGCCAGCACCGCGCAGAAAAACCGCGCCTTGCAGGCTTCCGCCAATGCGCTTGACGCCGCACGCGTCGAGCTTGTCGCGGCCAACGAGCTGGATCTGGCGGCCGGTCGTGCCAGTGGTCTTGAACCTGCTTTGCTTGAGCGTCTGGCGCTGACGCCGGAGCGTATCGACGGCATGATTGTCGGCCTTCGCCAGGTTGCTGCCTTGCCGGACCCTGTCGGTGCGATCCGCGACATGAGCTTCCGGCCATCGGGCATCCAGGTGGGCAAAATGCGTGTGCCGCTCGGCGTGATCGGGATCATCTATGAATCCCGGCCGAACGTGACCATTGATGCCGCCAGCCTGTGCCTCAAGTCCGGCAATGCAACCATTTTGCGTGGCGGCTCTGAAGCCATCCATTCCAATCGGGCCATCGCCGCCTGCATTCAGCGCGGCCTGGCCGAAGCCGATCTGCCGGCCGCTGTGGTGCAAGTGGTCGAAACCACCGATCGCGCCGCCGTCGGCGCGCTGATCAGCATGCCGGAATACGTCGACGTCATCGTGCCGCGTGGTGGCCGCGGCCTGATCGAGCGGGTCAGCCGCGATGCCCGGGTCCCCGTGATCAAACACCTGGACGGCATCTGCCACGTCTACGTCAGTGCTCACGCCGACCTGGCAAAAGCACAACGCATCGCCTTCAATGCCAAGACTTATCGGTATGGCATCTGCGGTGCGATGGAAACGTTGCTGGTGGATCAAACCGTTGCCAAAGATTTCCTGCCGGCCATGGCCGCACAGTTCCGCGAAAAAGGCGTCGAGCTGCGCGGCTGCGAGCGTACGCAGGCGATCATCGATGCCAGCGCCGCGACTGAAGAAGACTGGAATACCGAGTATCTGGCGCCGATCCTGTCGATTCGTGTGGTCGACGGTCTGGATCAGGCCATCGAGCATATAAACGGCCATGGTTCCCACCACACCGACTCGATCGTCAGCGAAAACCTTAGCGAGACGCGGCGTTTCGTGGCTGAGGTCGATTCTGCGTCGGTGATGATCAACACCCCGACCTGCTTCGCCGATGGCTTTGAATACGGATTGGGTGCCGAAATTGGCATTTCTACTGATAAGCTGCACGCCCGCGGCCCGGTGGGGCTGGAAGGTCTGACCTGCGAGAAATACATCGTGGTCGGTGATGGCCAGTTGCGCGGCCAGGCGTCGGTCTGACTTGAGCGACCTCAATCCGTCAGCGCCGAGCACGCCCTGCGACCCTGCGCCACGACGCATCGGCATGCTGGGCGGGACGTTCGATCCGGTGCACATCGGCCATTTGCGTGGCGCGCTGGAAGTCGCCGAATCGTTGGCGCTTGATGAATTGCGTCTGACACCGAGTGCGCGGCCGCCTCATCGCGGCACGCCGCAAGTGTCGGCCAAAGACCGTCTGGCGATGGTCGAGTGCGCGGTGGCCGGTGTGGCGCCGTTGGTGGTGGATGCCCGCGAATTGCAGCGGGACAAACCGTCCTACACCATCGATACCCTGGAATTGATGCGTGCCGAACTGGCCGCGCAAGACCAGGTTTTTCTGCTTCTGGGCTGGGACGCGTTTTGCGGCCTGCCCACTTGGCACCGCTGGGAAGAGTTGCTCCAGCATTGCCACATCCTGGTGCTGCAACGCCCGGATGCCGACAGCGAACCGCCGGATGCCTTGCGCAACCTGCTGGCAGCGCGCTCGGTGAGCGACCCGCTGGCCCTGAAAGGGCCGAGCGGACAGATTGCATTCGTCTGGCAGACGCCGCTCGCGGTTTCCGCCACCCAGATCCGTCAACTGCTGGCCAGCGGTAAGTCGGTACGTTTCCTGGTGCCCGACGCGGTCCTGGCCTATATCGATGCGCACGGGCTTTACCGTGCGTCGAACTGAATGGGAGTGCTTCAAGGCACGTGCAACAACGTGTATTGAACCACCCGAACACACGAGCAAAACGAGTTTTATATGACTGACAAAGACGTAGCTAAAGTAAAGCGCAAAGGCACATTCAAGAGCGCTCCGCTGCCAGTAGAGGTTCAAACCGGGCCGGAGCTGCGTGGCGAAGAACTGGTCAAGGTTGCCGTTGCAGCCCTGGAAGACGTGAAAGGCCAGGACATCCAGGTCATCGACGTTCGTGAAAAGCAGAGCATTACTGACTTCATGATCATCGCAACCGGTACTTCGAACCGCCAGATCGGCGCGATGCTGGACAAGGTCCGCGAAGCCGTCAAAGCCCTGGGCGTCAAGCCACTGGGTGAAGAAGGCAAGGGCGACAGCGACTGGGTCCTGTTGGACATGGACGATGTCATCGTGCACATGATGACTGCCTCGGCACGCCAGTTCTATGACCTGGAGCGCCTGTGGGCCGGTGCCGAGCAAAGCCGTTCGGCCAGCGCTGCTCACCACAGCCCGGAAAACACCCATGAGCATTTCACCAAGCTCAACAAAGACCAGCAATAAGGGCCCGCTGTGCGACTGCGACTGATCGCCGTCGGTTCACGCATGCCCAAATGGGTGGAAGAAGGCTGGCATGAATATGCCAAGCGTCTTCCGTCCGAGCTGGCGCTGGAACTGGTGGAAATACCGCTCAACACCCGCGGCAAGAACGCCGACGTGGCGCGTTTCATCCGTCAGGAAGGCGAAGCCATGCTGGCCAAGGTCGGGCCGAACGAGCGGGTTGTGACTCTCGAAGTCCACGGCAAGCCCTGGAGCACCGAGCAACTGGCGGTCGAACTCGATCGCTGGCGGCTGGACTCGCGCACGGTCAATTTCATGGTCGGCGGCCCCGAAGGGCTGGCGCCTGAAGTCTGTGCCCGCGCTGATCAGCGCTGGTCGCTCTCGCCGTTGACATTGCCGCACCCGCTGGTGCGGATTCTCATCGGCGAACAGCTGTATCGTGCCTGGACAGTTCTGTCCGGCCACCCCTATCACAAGTAGTTCTGCCTCATGCCCCAGCCGATCCGCATCAAGGACCACGAAAAAGACGCCCGTCTGGTGCGTGGCCGTGTCGTGTTCGGTGCAATTGCGGTGGTGGCGCTGATTTGTGTGCTGATCGCGCGGCTGTATTTCCTCCAGGTGATCCAGTACGAGTATCACTCGACCCTGTCGGAAAACAACCGGGTTCACGTGCAGCCGATTCCGCCGACTCGCGGGTTGATCTTCGACCGCAATGGCGTGGTGGTGGCCGATAACCGGCCCAGCTTCAGCCTGAGCATGACCCGCGAGCGCTCTGGCGACTGGCAGCAAGTGCTCGACGTGATTGTTGAAGTGCTGGAGCTGACGCCGGAAGACCGGGGGATCTTCGAAAAACGCATGCGCCAGGGGCGTCGGCCATTCGAGCCGGTGCCGATCCTGTTCGAACTGACCGAAGAGCAGATCGCCCGGATCGCGGTGAACCAGTTCCGCCTGCCGGGGGTGGAAGTAGTTGCGCAACTGGTGCGGCATTATCCGCAGGGCGCGCATTTTGCGCACTCGGTGGGCTACATGGGGCGGATCAACGAGAAAGAGCTGAAAACCCTCGATCCGGTCAATTACAGCGGCACTCACCACATCGGCAAAACCGGCATCGAGCGTTTCTACGAGCCCGAGCTCCACGGTCAGGTGGGTTACGAAGAAGTCGAAACCAACGCTCGAGGCCGCGTCTTGCGGGTGCTCAAGCGGACCGATCCGATTCCCGGCAAGGACATCGTCCTGAGCCTGGACATCAAATTGCAGGAAGCCGCCGAAGCCGCGCTGGGCGGACGCCGTGGCGCGGTGGTGGCGCTGGATCCGGCGACCGGAGAAGTACTGGCGATGGTCAGTCAGCCGAGTTTCGATCCGAACCTGTTCGTCACCGGCATCAGCTTCAAGGCTTACGCCGAGCTGCGCGATTCCATCGACCGGCCGTTGTTCAACCGCGTACTGCGCGGTCTGTACCCGCCGGGTTCGACGATCAAGCCGGCGGTGGCGATTGCCGGACTGGACGCTGGCGTCGTGACCGCGTCGAGCCGGGTTTACGATCCCGGCTTTTACCAACTGCCTAATTACGACCACAAATACCGTAACTGGAACCGCAGTGGCGATGGCTATGTTGATCTGGACATGGCGATCATGCGGTCCAACGACACCTATTTCTACGACCTTGCGCACAAGCTCGGGATTGACCGGTTGTCGGCGTACATGAGCAAGTTTGGCATCGGCCAGAAGGTCTCGCTGGACATGTTCGAAGAGTCGGCGGGGCTGATGCCGACGCGGGAATGGAAACGCGCGACCCGGCGTCAGCCCTGGTTCCCGGGTGAAACGCTGATTCTGGGGATCGGCCAGGGCTACATGCAGTCGACCCCGTTGCAACTGGCCCAGGCCACGGCATTGGTTGCGAACAAAGGCATCTGGAATCGCCCGCACCTGGCCAAGACTGTCGAAGGCGAGCGGCCGAAGGATGACAACCCGATGCCGGACATCATTCTGCGTGACCCGTCCGACTGGACCAAGGTCAACCACGGCATGCAACAGGTGATGCACGGTGCCCGCGGTACAGCGCGCAAAGCGGCGATCGGCGCGCAATACCGCATCGCCGGCAAAAGCGGTACGGCTCAGGTCGTGGCGATCAAACAGGGTGAGAAGTACGACCGCTCCAAGGTCCAGGAGCGCCATCGCGACCACGCCCTGTTCGTCGGCTTCGCGCCGGCCGACAACCCGAAGATTGTGGTGTCGGTGATGGTCGAGAACGGTGAGTCCGGGTCCGGCGTTGCCGCGCCGGTAGTGCGACAGATCATGGACGCCTGGCTGCTGGATCAGGAAGGCCACCTCAAGGCCGAATATGCCAGCCCAATCAGTGCGGAGGCTACGGCCCGTGAAGAGTAATTTTGATCGCATCCTCTCCAGCGAGGATGTGATGCGTCGGCGTGCGACGCTGTTGCAACGCCTGCACATCGACGGTCCGTTGCTGATTCTGCTGCTGATGCTGGCCGCCGGCAGCCTGTTCGTTCTCTATTCGGCCAGTGGCAAGAGCTGGGATCTTCTGGCCAAGCAAGCCACGTCGTTCGGCATCGGTCTGGTGTCGATGATTGTCATCGCTCAATTCGAGCCGCGCTTCATGGCCCGCTGGGTGCCGGTGGGTTATGTGATCGGCGTGCTGTTGCTGGTTGTGGTGGATGTCATGGGCCACAACGCCATGGGTGCCACGCGCTGGATCAACATTCCCGGGGTTATCCGTTTCCAGCCTTCGGAATTCATGAAGATCCTGATGCCGGCGATGATTGCCTGGTACTTGTCCAAGCGCACGTTGCCGCCGCAGCTCAAGCATGTCGGCGTGAGTCTGTTTTTGATCGGGTTGCCCTTTATTCTGATCGTGCGTCAGCCCGACCTCGGTACTTCGTTGCTGATTCTCGCGGGCGGCGCGTTTGTGCTGTTCATGGGTGGCCTGCGCTGGCGCTGGATCATGAGCGTGCTTGCCGCCGCCGTGCCTGTAGCGATCGCCATGTGGTACTTCGTCATGCACGATTACCAGAAACAGCGGGTGCTGACGTTTCTCGACCCGGAAAGCGATCCGCTCGGCACTGGCTGGAACATCATTCAGTCGAAAGCCGCCATCGGTTCCGGCGGCGTATTCGGCAAGGGCTGGCTGTTGGGCACCCAGTCGCACCTGGACTTCCTGCCGGAAAGCCACACCGACTTCATTATTGCGGTGCTGGGTGAAGAGTTCGGCCTGGTGGGCATCTGCGCACTGCTGCTGATTTATCTGTTATTGATCGGTCGCGGGTTGGTAATTACCGCCCAGGCCCAGACATTGTTCGGCAAATTGCTCGCCGGAGCGTTGACCATGACGTTTTTTGTTTACGTTTTCGTCAACATCGGTATGGTCAGTGGCCTGTTGCCGGTTGTAGGGGTGCCGTTGCCATTCATTAGCTACGGAGGAACTTCGCTGGTGACGCTACTGTCAGCGTTTGGGGTTTTGATGTCGATCCATACCCATCGTAAGTGGATCGCACAGGTTTGAATAAGGTGAAGAGTTCAATGCAAGTAATGCGTGGCTGGGCGACTCGATACGCGCCGTGGGTCGGCCTGGTAGGCATCCTTGGTACTGCGCGGGAAGCGTCGGCCGGCGATTACGAAGGTTCACCCCAGGTGGCCGAATTCGTCGGTGAACTGACCCGCGACTACGGTTTCGCCGGTGAACAGTTGATGGGTGTGTTGCGCGAAGCCCAGCGCAAGCAGTCGATTCTTGACGCCATCTCCAGGCCTGCCGAGCGGGTCAAACAGTGGAAAGAATACCGGCCAATGTTCATCACCGATGCGCGCATCGCCCGTGGTGTGGACTTCTGGCGCCAGCATGAAGCGGTGCTGGCCAGGGCCGAGCAGGAATACGGCGTGCCGGCGCAGGTGATTGTGTCGATCATTGGCGTAGAAACCTTTTTCGGCCGCAATACCGGCAACTTCCGAGTGATCGATGCGTTGTCGACCCTGGGCTTCGACTATCCTCCTCGCGCTGAATTCTTCCGCAAGGAGCTGCGCGAGTTTCTTCTGCTGGCCCGTGAAGAGCAGGTGGATCCGCTGACGCTCAAAGGCTCCTACGCCGGTGCGATGGGGCTGCCGCAGTTCATGCCGAGCAGCTTCCGCGCTTACGCAGTGGACTTCGACGGCGATGGCCACATCAATATCTGGACCAACCCGGACGATGCCATTGGCAGTGTTGCCAGTTACTTCAAGCGTCATGGCTGGGTGGCCGGCGAACCCGTCGTCAGTCGCGCCGATGCGCGGGGTGAGCAGGCTGACGAAGGTTTGACCACGGGCATCGAACCGACTAAAACCGTCGGGGAGTTGCGGGCGTTGGGGTGGTCAAGTCATGATGCGCTGCGCGATGATATGCCTGTCACGGCATTCCGCCTGGAAGGTGACAAGGGGCCTGAGAACTGGATGGGCCTGAAGAATTTTTACGCAATCACGCGTTATAACCGCAGTGTGATGTACGCCATGGCCGTACATCAACTGTCTGAGCAGCTGGTCCAAGCACGGGGCGTCAAGTAATGCGGGCATTGCCTATGAATCAACCCCTGAAGCTCGTGGCGTTCGCCGGCTTGGCGCTGCTGGTTGCCAGCTGTACGACCAGCCGCTCGCCGACGCCGACAAAGTCGCCTTCCACCGCTGTGCGCGCAACGCCGGGGCTGGACATCAACCGTGCCCACAAAGATGGCGCGCCGTGGTGGGACGTCGATGTTTCGCGTATCCCGGATGCCACCCCGACCCTGCACAGCGGTCCTTATAAAGCCAACCCGTACACGGTGCTGGGCAAGACCTACTTCCCGCAGCAAGAGTCGAAAACCTACGTCGCCTCGGGCACAGCGTCCTGGTACGGCACCAAGTTCCATGGGCAGAACACCGCCAATGGTGAGGTGTATGACCTGTACGGCATGAGTGCCGCACACAAGACGTTGCCATTGCCGAGTTACGTTCGTGTGACCAACCTGGACAACAACAAGACGGTTGTCCTTCGGGTCAACGATCGCGGGCCGTTTTATTCCGACCGGATCATCGACCTCTCCTATGCCGCCGCCAAGAAACTGGGCTATGCCGAAAGCGGCACCGCACGGGTCAAGGTTGAAGGCATCGATCCTCAACAGTGGTGGGCCGCCAAAGGCCGTGCGGCGCCTTTGATGTTGAACGAGCCAAAAATTGCGCAGACTGGCGCCCCGGTGCTGACGGCTTCTACCGGCACCGTCGAGCAATGGACACCACCGCCGCAGCAACACGCCGCGGCCGTTGTGCCAGTGCAGATCGATGCAAAAAAAAACGCTTCTGTACCAGCGTCTGGCCAGTATCTGCAGGTGGGCGCGTTCGCCAACCCGGACGCTGCAGAACTCCTGAGATCGAAGCTCAGCGGGATGGTGAGCGCTCCGGTGTTCATCAGTTCGATCGTGCGTAACCAGCAGACCTTGCACCGGGTTCGCCTCGGGCCAATCGGCTCGCCGAATGAAATCCAGCAAGTGCAGAACAGCGTGCGTCTGGCCAATCTTGGTTCGCCGAGCGTGGTCACCGCCGAGTAACACGCAGTACCTGATTGACGGTTCACTCGCGATTTTGGGGGGAACCTGGTTGTTGGCTCGCTGAAGAACAAAAGCCCGGCAAGGGTTCTGAGCGAACAGCTGAACACGCGATGGCTCGTTGGGTTTAACAAGCCTGAAGGCCATCTGATTAGTTTTGCCCTTGGGCAGTTTCCATTAGCGATTTCGAGAGACGGATGAACATCACCACCTTTGCCAAACGCATTTGCCTGCTAGTCCCGCTGCTCCTCTCGCCTGCCGCTTTCGCGGTCGAGATGATGCCGTCGCCACCTCAACTGGCTGCCAAGTCCTACGTGCTCATGGACGCCAGCAGCGGCAATGTGCTGGTCGAGAACAACGGTGACCAGCGTCTGCCGCCGGCCAGCCTGACCAAGCTGATGACCGCCTACCTTGCCACCCTGGAAATCCGTCGTGGCCAGATCGGCGAAAACGATCCAGTGACCGTCAGCGAAAATGCCTGGCGCACCGGCGGTTCGCGGATGTTCATCAAGGTCGGCTCGCAGGTGACTGTGAGCGATCTGCTGCACGGCATCATCATTCAGTCGGGCAACGACGCCAGTGTTGCGCTTGCCGAGCACATCGCCGGCAGCGAAGACGCGTTCGCCGACATGATGAACAAAACCGTGGCCGACCTGGGCATGACCAACAGCCACTTCATGAACCCGACCGGTTTGCCGAACCCTGAGCACTACTCGTCGGCTCACGACATGGCCGTGCTGGCTCGCGCAATCATCCACGAAGACCCGGCTCACTATGCGATCTACTCGCAGAAAGAGTTCTTCTGGAACGGCATCAAGCAACCCAACCGCAACCTGCTGCTGTGGCGCGACAAGACTGTGGACGGTCTGAAAACCGGTCACACCGACGAAGCCGGCTACTGCATGGTGTCTTCGGCTGTGCGTGACGGCATGCGCCTGATCGCCGTGGTGTTCGGCACCAACAGTGAAGTGGCGCGTGCTTCTGAAACCCAGAAGCTGCTGACCTACGGTTTCCGTTTCTTCGAAACCCAGACCTTCTATCAGAAAGGCACCGAGCTGGCTCAGGCACCGGTCTGGAAAGGCACCACCAATCAAGTCAAGGCCGGCCTGGCCCAAGACCTGACCATGACCCTGCCGAAGGGCCAGCTGAAAAAGCTCGCCGCCAGCATGACCATGAACCCGCAACTGATTGCACCCATCGCCAAGGGCGACGTGATCGGTAAAGTCGAAGTCAAGCTGGACGAGAAGGTCGTGCACAGCGCCGACCTGATCGCTCTGGATGGCGTCGAGGAGGGTGGTATCTTCCGTCGCATGTGGGATAGCATCCGTCTATTCTTCTACGGCTTGTTCAACTGATTTGTGTTGACCCGCATGGCCCCGCCCCGATCAGGCGCGGGGCCAGGCGCGTTACCACGGCTTGCACTTACGAGGCCGTTACGCCATGACCGATACCGAAGTAAAGGCGCCAAAGATCGAATTCCCTGCCAATGATTATCCGGTTAAGGTGATCAGCGACACGGGTGTCGGCAACAAGGACAAGATCATCGAAATCGTCAAGAAGCACGCGACCATCAACGATGAGCGAATTGACGAGCGTTCAAGCAGCAACGGCAAATACACCACTATCCAGTTGCACATTGTCGCCACCGGCCAAGACCAGCTGTACGACATCAACAGCGAGTTACGTGCTACCGGTTTCGTACACATGGTGTTGTGATGTCCGGCACGCTGGGCTTTCGTGAGCTCGGCCAGATGGCTTACGAGCCGGTCTGGCATGCCATGCAACGCTTCACCAACGAACGCGGCAGCGATGCCGCCGACGAAATCTGGCTGGTCGAGCACCCTCCAGTGTTCACCCAGGGCCAGGCCGGCAAGGCCGAACATTTGCTGCTGCCGGGTGATATTCCTGTCGTGCAGGTCGACCGCGGTGGTCAGGTGACTTATCACGGTCCCGGTCAGTTGGTGGCCTACCTGTTGCTCGACGTGCGCAAGCTGGGTTTCGGCGTGCGAGACCTGGTCACGCGTATGGAACATTGCCTGATCGAGCTGTTGGCCAGTTATGGTGTGACGGCGGCGGCCAAGCCAGATGCACCGGGTGTCTATGTTGACGGGGCAAAAATTGCCTCGCTGGGTCTGCGGATCCGCCACGGCTGTTCGTTTCATGGCCTGGCCCTGAACGTGGACATGAACCTGGAACCGTTTCGACGGATTAATCCCTGCGGCTACGCCGGGCTGGCGATGACCCAGCTGAGCGATCACGCAGGATCGATTGAATTTGCCGAGGTAAGTGCCCGGCTGCGTGCGCAGCTCGTCAGACACCTCGACTATGCTGAGCAGACGACCCTCACGGGCGGAATCGACTGATATGACTACTGATGCAGTGCAAACCATGATCCCGACGCTGGATGTCACCGAGCGTCCGGCCCCGCGTGCCAAGGTTGAAGCCGGCGTCAAGCTGCGCGGCGCCGAGAAGGTTGCACGCATCCCGGTGAAGATCATCCCGACCACCGAACTGCCGAAGAAACCCGACTGGATCCGCGTGCGCATCCCGATTTCGCCGGAAGTCGACCGCATCAAGGCGCTGCTGCGCAAACACAAGCTGCACAGTGTGTGCGAGGAAGCGTCCTGCCCGAACCTGGGGGAATGCTTCTCCGGTGGCACCGCGACGTTCATGATCATGGGCGACATCTGCACCCGTCGCTGCCCGTTCTGCGACGTCGGCCACGGCCGTCCGAAGCCACTCGACGTGAATGAGCCGCAAAGCCTGGCCATCGCCATCGCCGACCTCAAGCTCAAGTACGTGGTGATCACCTCCGTTGACCGCGACGACCTGCGTGACGGCGGTGCCCAGCATTTTGCCGACTGCATCCGCGAGATCCGCAAGCTGTCGCCGAATGTGCAGCTCGAAACCCTGGTCCCGGACTACCGCGGGCGCATGGACGTCGCGTTGGAAATCACGGCAGCCGAGCCGCCGGATGTGTTCAACCACAACCTTGAGACCGTGCCGCGCCTGTACAAGGCCGCGCGTCCGGGTTCGGATTACCAGTGGTCGCTGACCCTGCTGCAACGCTTCAAGCAGATGATGCCGCACATTCCTACCAAGTCCGGTTTGATGCTGGGGCTGGGTGAAACCGATGAAGAAGTCATCGAAGTCATGAAGCGCATGCGTGAGCACGACATCGACATGCTGACCCTTGGTCAATACCTGCAGCCGTCGCGCAGCCACTTGCCGGTCCAGCGTTTTGTACACCCGGACACCTTCGCCTGGTTCGCCGAGGAAGGTTACAAGATGGGCTTCAAAAACGTTGCGTCCGGCCCGCTGGTACGTTCTTCGTACCACGCCGACGAGCAGGCGAAGCTGGTCAAGGCTGAACTGATGTCGTCCTGATAAAAATGCCCGCCAGGTGATGTCAGCCTGGCGGGCGTTTTTTTGCAATGCCTACGGTCACTGCTGCTTTTTCCTGCGACCTGCGGGGCGCGTGATCCTCTTCTGTTTGTCCCCGTTCCTGACTACTGTGTGCCTGACGCAATCGCACAGGGAGATTCATGGATGACCGTTCGACCGACCCACACTCTTTGCCCTCATACACCCGTGCCAGCCCTGCCATCGGAAGGTCTGATCGGCGTGATCGCACCCGCCGGGCCAGCCGCGCTGGACACTGAAAAAGCATTCGCCTGGATGCGGGCCCGCGGATACGCCCTGCGGATTTTCCCCGGTGTTTATGAGGCGGATGGCTACCTCGCCGGCAGCGACGATGTGCGCCTCAACGATCTGCACGGGGCTTTCGAAGACAGTGAGGTCGATGCAATCATCTGCCTGCGCGGTGGCTACGGTACCCCGCGTTTGCTCGACCGTATCGATTTCGAGCTGTTGCAGACCAATGCCAAGCCGTTCATTGGCTACAGCGACATCACCGCGCTGCACCTGGCGATCAGTCGATATGCAGGGTTCGTGACGTTTCATGGGCCACTGCTAAACGCGGACTTGCTGGGCAACCGGCAGAAACCTACGGAGGCCTCGTTTTTCAATATGCTCAGAGGGCAGATGAAGGCGGGCAGTCTGCTGGCACATCCGGTGGCGTGGCCGTTGACCACGATCGAACCAGGCATCGCTCACGGGCGTTTGCTCGGCGGTAATCTGTCGATAATCGCCGCGACCATGGGCACGCCTTTTGAGATGGATGCGGAAGGCGTGATCCTGTTCATCGAGGACATCAATGAGCCGTTGTACCGAATCGACCGGCTGCTGACCCATCTGCGACTCGCTGGCACGCTTGGCAAGCTGCGCGGGGTGCTGGTGGGGGATGTGGCGGGTGTGGATGCGGCTGTGCTCGAGCGGTTGCTCAAGCAGACGTTCGAACCATTGCGCATACCGGTGCTGGCCGGCTGGCGCAGCGGGCATTGCGATCCGAACCTGACGTTGCCGATGGGCGCGTTGGTTCGGCTGGATGCTGGGAATAAAGAATTGGTGTTGGAGCAGGATGTGGTGGTCAAGGCTTAGGCATTCATCGCCTGACAGTGAGTCTTCGCGAGCAGGCTCGCTCCCACATTCGACCATGTCCCCCTAAAGAACACGGTCACCTGTGGGAGCGAGCCTGCTCGCGAAGCTTTTAGCGGTTGCGAAGGCCTTCCAGCAACTTATGCGTCGGATAACCATCCGCCGGCCAGCCGAACGATTGCTGCGCGCTACGGATCGCTTTGCGCGTGTTTGCGCCAATGATGCCATCGGCGGTGCCCGCGTCGTACTGCTGAGCGCTCAGGAGGGTTTGCAGCTCGATACGCTCGGTGCGACTCAGCGGCATATCATCTTTTGGCCATGAGCCACTGATCAAACCGCCGCCGCTGAAACGCTCGGACAGCAGGCTCACCGCCAAGGCATAGGACGACGAATTGTTGTACTTGAGAATCGCGCGGAAGTTGTCGAGGACCAAAAACGCCGGGCCGCGATGACCCGCTGGCAGCAGCAGCGCAGCGGAGAGGTTTTCCGACCCGGCGGGAGGCTGGGCACCATTGGGCAGCGTCACGCCCAGTTGGCGCCACTCGGCGACACTCTTGCGAATCGCGCCGTCGGCCAGCACGTAATCGAAGCTACTCGCCAGTTGCACCTCGAAGCCCCAGGGTTGGCCACGCTGCCAGCCGGAGCTTTGCAGATAGTGCGCGGTCGACGCCAGTGCATCGGCGGGGCTGCCCCAGATGTCGCGGCGGCCGTCCCCATCGAAATCCACGGCGTGGGTGTTGTAGGTGGTCGGGATGAATTGGGTTTGCCCCATCGCTCCGGCCCAGGAACCCAGCATCTTCTCCGGCTCGATGTCACCCTGTTGCAGAATCTGCAGGGCGGCGATCAATTGCGCATGGGCAAAGCCCGGGCGCCGGCCTTCATACGCCAGCGTCGCAAGGGAATTGATGACCGACTTGCTGCCCTGGAACTGACCGAAATTGCTCTCCATGCCCCACACCGATACGAGCGCCTGGCGATCGACACCATAGCGCTGCTCGATGCTTTGCAGGATGTCGGCATACTGGCTGACCAGCGCCTGACCTTTGCGCACCCGCAACGGCGATAACGCACCGTCGAGGTATTCCCAGACCGGCCGGGAAAATTCCGGCTGGCTGCGGTCGGCACGAATTACGCTGTTGTCGATGCTGACATTGGCAAACGCGCGATCGAACAAGTCGGCACGAATACCGGCGGCCAAAGCGTCCTTACGGAAACCGGCCTGCCATTCGGCGAAAGTCTGAGTCGGCTGCAGATTGAGGTCGTCACCGGTCGGCACCACGGGAGGGATCACCGCAGGGGCTGTCGCGACGGGAAGTGTCTTTAGAGGTTGGGCGTCGGCGGCGGTTGGTTTCTCCGCGCAGGCGACAAGCAGAACTAGGCTGGAGGCTGCAATCAGTTGGCGCAGGGGCCAACGACGAGAAATACAAAAGGGCATGCACGGGTCCAGGGAATACGGATCAGGTGCAGACCTTAACATGTTGCGCGATGGCTTGCCTTTCAGGCCGCCAGAAAGTAAGAAGCCTCCCAGTTGTCAGACTGGAAGGCTTCGCGGCGGTAGCTGCCTTTGCCCTTGCCGGCGCGTTCCTGTCGGCTGCGGAACAGTGGCTGGGCGATGATGGATTTGGCCTTGTTGGGGCCATTTCTGGATGGCTTTTTGCTCATGAGCGAGTCTCTCGATTGAGTGGGTGTTTGCGGGGAAAATGATCTGCCGAACTGTGGTGTCTGTCTATAGGACACATGCGGGTAGGTTTTGTAAGGCAAAAAGATCGCAGCCTCGTTTCACTCGACAGCTCCTACAACGGAATACGCCGTCCTGTAGGAGCTGTTGAGTGAAACGAGGCTGCGATCTTTCGCTCTTATTCAGCGGGCAATGACAATCGCTGGCCGGCCATCAACAGCGCCAACCGGCTCAAGCTCATCCATGGCGAACCCGCCGCTTGCCCCTTGATCTGCGCATCGATGCGCTGAGCTTCCAACAGCAACTGCGCCCAGCGTGGCGCTGAATATCGTTGCAGGGCTTTGCTCATCAGCGGCTTGCGCTTATCCCAGACCGGGGGGCGGGCCGAGCTGAAAGCTTTATCCAGCGGCACACCCTGGCTGTATTGCAGCGACAGGTTGGCCAGCAGTCGCAGCTCCCGTGCCAGCGCCCAGAGGATCACCGGTGGCTCGACGCCTTCACCGCGCAACCCCTCAAGCATGCGCAGAGCATGCGCTGCTTCGCCATTAAGGATCGCGTCAGTCAGGCCGAAGACATCGAAGCGCGCACTGTCGGCCACCGCCGCCTGCACGGTTTCGACGGTTATCTGGCCACCTTCGGCCATCAGCTTGAGCTTCTCGATTTCCTGAGCGGCGGCCAGCAGGTTGCCTTCGACCCGCGCGGCAATCAACTCCACCGCGTCCTGACTGGCAGAGAGCCCTGCCTGGGACAGTCGCTGGCGGATCCAGCTCGGCAGCTGGTTGGCGTCGACCGGCCAGATCTGCACGAACTGAGTTTGCTGACCTTCGACCAGCGCCTTGCCCCATTTGGTTTTCTGCGCACTGCCATCGAGCTTCGGCAGGCTGATGAGCAGCACCGTGTCTTCAGCCGGCCGCGAACAGTATTCGATGAAGGCCGCAGCACCTTTGTCACCCGGTTTGCCAGACGGCAGACGCAGCTCCAGCAGGCGTTTTTCAGCGAACAGCGACATGCTTGCCCCAGCCTGCAACAGCGTGCCCCAGTCGAAACTGGCGTCGGCGGCAAAGACCTGGCGTTCGTCGAAGCCCTGCTGGCGTGCGGCGGTGCGAATGGCGTCGGCGGCTTCCTGGCACAACAGCGGGTCATCGCCGCTGATGATATAGACCGGCGCGAGTGCGCCCTGCAGGTGTTTGCCGAGTTGAGCGGGGGCGAGTTTCATAAGAGAGGGCAAGCGGGGCGCCTGAGCGCCCCGCAAGTCTTACTGCTGAGGCAGTTCGACAGGCGACTGACGCGGGGTTTCCGCTTCAGCCTTCTGCGCAGCTTCAAGGGCGTCGGCGTCGGCTTTGGCCCGGGCTGCGGCAGTTTGCTGCAATTGGTCCAGCTGAGTCGGCGTCAACTGCTGCAAGCGCAGCATCATGCGCTGGATCAGCTCACGACGGATTTGCTTGCGCACATCGGTGGCTTCCTGGTCGGAACCCACCAGGTTGTTGCCGTCGTGGATAAAGACTTTCTGCACTTCCAGCTTGTCGCTCAACAGGGGCAGATTGCTCTCGCCACGGATGTCATAGCTGAGCACCGTGCTCACCTGGTACTCCCCAGTACGACCGGCGCCGGCGTAACTGAGGATGCGCTGGGATTCCTGCTCATCGGTCAGCACCAGCTTATAAGGCGCGCCGGTGTAAACCTTGACACCGCTGCCTTCGAGCATCTGGCGCAGCTGGGTCACGGTTTCGCCGTAGGCGTTACGGGCGCTCAGGTCGAGGTCCTTGATCGCCAGTTCGGTGGTGCCGGTACCGCGCAGCTGGAAACCGCAGGCGCTCAACAGGACTGCAAGGCCCATCACCAGCAAATTGCGTTTGATCATCTTGTTGCTCCCCTTGAAACCAGGTGGGCCGACCGTGCGGCCCGAAAGGTTTTACTCGGCGCCAGGCATTACCTGGCGCCTGCTCCAATTAGCTGGCGACGATATTGACCAGTTTCCCGGGCACTACGATCACCTTGCGAATAGTCAGACCGTCGACGAAGCGCAGCACGTTCTCGTTGGCCCGTGCGGCCGCTTCGACTTCTTCGCGGCTGGCGCTGGCCGGCATTTCGATCTGGCCGCGCAGCTTGCCATTTACCTGGATGACAAGCTGCAGGGTGTCCTGAACCAGAGCGCTCTCATCCAGCACCGGCCAGCCTGCGTCGATCACCGGCTCAGCGTGGCCAAGTTGCTTCCACAGCTCATGGCTGATGTGCGGCGTAATCGGTGCCAGCAGCAAGACCACGCTCTCCAGACCTTCGTGAATCAGTGCGCGATCCTGCCCGGTGGCTTGCGAAGCTTTTTCCAGCACGTTCATCAACGTCATCACCTGAGCGACGGCGGTGTTGAATTTGTGGTTCTGGCCGACGTCATGGCTGGCCTGCTTGATGGCCTGATGGATCGAGCGGCGAACGGCTTTTTGCTCATCGTTCAGACCCGCGACGTTCAAGGTGCCCGGCAGGCCCTGAGTGACGTGCGCTTGCGCCAGACGCCAGACGCGCTTGAGGAAGCGGTGTGAACCTTCCACTCCGGAGTCGGACCATTCCGCGCTCATGTCGGGAGGCGAGGCGAACATCATGAACAGGCGGCAAGTGTCCGCGCCGAACTGATCGATCATCGACTGTGGGTCAACGCCGTTGTTCTTCGATTTCGCCATCTTCTCGGTGCCACCGATTTCCACCGGCAAGCCGTCGGAGATCAGCTTCGCGCTGATGACCTTCGCCTTGCTGTCGCGCTCGAGTTCGACGTCTGCCGGGTTGAACCACGTGTAGGCGCCGTTGGCTTCGCGACGATAGTAAGTCTCGGCGATCACCATGCCTTGGGTCAGCAGATTCTTGAACGGTTCGTTTGAGCTCACCAAGCCTTCGTCGCGCATCAACTTGTGGAAGAAGCGCGCGTAAAGCAGGTGAAGAATCGCGTGTTCGATGCCGCCGATGTATTGATCGACCGGCAGCCAGTGGTCGGCCGCGGATTTTTCCACCAGGCCACCTTCATAGTGCGGCGAGGCGTAGCGAGCGTAATACCACGAGGACTCGACGAAGGTGTCCATGGTGTCGGTTTCACGCTTGGCCGGCGCGCCGCATTTCGGGCACTGGCACTCGTAGAACTCGGGCATGCGCGCCAGTGGCGAACCGGCGCCGTCCGGCACGACGTCTTCGGGCAGCACGACGGGCAACTGGTCTTCCGGAACCGGTACATCACCGCAGGTCTGGCAGTGAATGATCGGGATCGGGCAGCCCCAGTAGCGTTGACGGCTGATGCCCCAGTCGCGCAAGCGGAACTGGGTGCGCGAAGCACCGAGGTTTTTCTTGATCAGTGCGACTTCCATGGCGTCGAATGCACCGACGAAATCGAGGCCGTCGAACTCGCCGGAATTGATCAGCGTGCCGTGTTCGCCGTACGCGTCCTGCCACGGTGCCGGGTTGCTTTCACCGGAACTGGTGCGCACTACGGACTTGATCGGCAGGTTGTATTTGGTCGCAAACTCGAAATCGCGCTCGTCGTGCGCCGGCACGGCCATTACCGCGCCGTCGCCATAATGCATCAGCACATAGTTGGCGACCCACACCGGCAGCTTCTCGCCGGTCAGCGGGTGTTCGACGAACAAGGACGTCGGCAGGCCTTTTTTCTCTTGAGTGGCGACGTCGGCTTCAGCAACACTGCCGCCCTTGCATTCAGCAATGAACGCTTGCAGCTCAGGACTCTTTTGCGCGGCCAGGGTGGCCAGCGGGTGTTCGGCGGCCACCGCAACGTAGGTCGCGCCCATCAGAGTATCCGGACGGGTGGTGAAGACTTTCAGTGCGCCGCTTTTGCCGATTGAATCGACGTTGTACGGGAACTGCACTTCCATGCCGCGGGATTTGCCGATCCAGTTGCGCTGCATGGTCTTGACCTGTTCAGGCCAGCCAGTCAACTCATCCAGGCTCTCCAGCAACTCATCCGCGTAAGCGGTGATCTTGAAGTAGTACATCGGGATTTCGCGCTTCTCGATCAGCGCGCCCGAACGCCAGCCGCGGCCGTCGATCACTTGCTCGTTGGCCAGGACGGTCTGGTCGACCGGGTCCCAGTTCACGGTGCCGCTCTTCTTGTAGATCACACCTTTTTCGAACAGGCGAGTGAACAGCCATTGTTCCCAGCGGTAGTAGTCGGGCTTGCAGGTAGTCACTTCGCGCGACCAGTCCACCGCCAGGCCCAGGCTGCGCAGCTGGGTTTTCATGTAGGCGATGTTTTCGTAGGTCCATTTGGCGGGCGCTACGTTGTTCTTCATCGCGGCGTTTTCCGCCGGCATGCCGAAGGCGTCCCAACCCATGGGTTGCAGAACGTTTTTGCCGAGCATGCGCTGATAGCGTGAGATCACGTCGCCGATGGTGTAGTTACGCACATGCCCCATGTGTAGCTTGCCGCTGGGGTAAGGGAACATCGACAGGCAGTAGAACGTCTCCTTGCCTGGCTGTTCACTGACTTCAAAGGACTTTTGCTCGTCCCAGAACGACTGGGCGGCGGCTTCGATTTCACGGGGCTGATATTGTTCGTGCATGGCTACTTTTGAACTGAATAGGGGTGGCCTAATCCTCTTCAATGCGACGCTGGACGCTGATCACGCCAAATTGGCGTTTCGCTGCCCAGGCGAGCTGGAAGTGGAGTTACAGGAAGCGCCGTAGCATACATGACCGCACTCTACCGAGGGAAACCCTGATTAGCGCCGCAGGTCCCTGGATATCTGCCGCAAGGGCCGTTGGTCGCGGCACTCAGCCGGTTTGTTGATGGAAGCTAAGCTCTAAATGGGGAGCGAGAGTTATCTTCAATGAGGTGAGGGATGGTGGAGTCACAGCGAAAAGCTACAAAACCGGAGCTGTACGAAAGACTGATTGATCGTTTGGGCATGGCCCTGGATGCGGCAAAAACGGCTGGACGGCTGCGTGACGAACGCCCCTTGGAGCTGGAGTTGCGTGGCCTGAGCGCCGCAGAGTTTGAGCTGGTCAGGGCTTATCTCGATCGCAGTGAACGTGAAACACAGGGATGCTTGTCGCAGGCCTTGAAGCAACTCGACGCACCACGTTCGGCCAAGATCATCTGGCTCAAGGACAAGCAGTCCGGCAGGGATGCAGTCAAAGCCCGGTCTGTGCAATTCAGGCCAGGGCTTCTGAAACCGTAATCAGTGGTTTTATTCTGCACAGTTGTTGCACATCTGTTGTCGCCTTGCATCAACCCACTTAGGCTTCGGGCATCTTCTGGAGATGCTCGATGCCTTTTCGTTATTTCGTTAAACACCTGCTGATGCCGCCTGGCATTTTGTTGTTGCTGCTGGCGCTGGCCTGGTGGTTTCGCCGATCCCGACCGCGCCTTGCGGGCGTCTGCTTCGCGCTGGGCTTTGGCGGCTTCTGGCTGATGAGTCTGCCGATTGCGGTGGAGTGGGGCGCCAAAGCGCTTGAACGTGATCCGCCGCTGAGTCGCGACGAATGGGCGACTTTGGCGCAGCGTGCCGATGCGATCATCGTGCTCGGATCGGGCCGTGAGCGCGGGGACCCCGCTTGGGGCAGCGATCAGCCCACTGATGTAGCACTGGATCGCGAGCGTTATGCCGCGCGCCTCGCCAAAGCTTCCGGTTTACCAATTCTCACTACGGGTGGTTTGCACTACGGCACGCCGCCGAGTGAGGCGCGGCTGATGGCAGACTCGTTGCGTGAGGATTTCGGCGTCCCCGTACGCTGGCAGGAAGAGCGCAGCCGCACCACGTGGGAAAATGCGCAGTTCAGTGCCGAGATATTACTGCCGCAAGGCATCAAGCGCGTGGTCGTGGTGACGCAGGCATGGCACATGTCGCGCTCGGTCTGGAGTTTCCAGCAGGCAGGGTTCGAAGTGGTGCCGGCACCGATGGGGTTTTTGAGTGTGGGCAACGCCGAGCCGTTGGGCGGCTGGATACCTGACGCCAAATCGGTCCGGCGCAGTGGGCAGTTGATCAATGAGGCCGTAGGGCAGGTCGGGTATTGGTTGTTTTACCGCTGAAGGTCAAAAGATCGCAGCCTCGTTTGACTCGACAGCCCCTACAGGAATTGCGCCACTTCTGTAGCTGTCGAGTGAAACGAGGCTGCGATCTTTTCAGTCGCACCCGATCATCTAAACCGTCTTGGCCATCCGGTTAGCCACCAGCGCCCAGCCGAACAGCAATACGCAGACAATAATCAACGGCCACGAGCGCCACTCGAGATACGGCGTGAGGTTGTGCATCGGCACCACTTCACCGTAGAGGATGCCCTGTTCGAACTGCGGGATCTGCGCGGTGATCTGCCCGAATGGATTGATCAGGCCGGTCACGCCGTTATTGGTGGCACGAATCATCCAGCGGCCGGCCTCAAGAGCACGCATCTGCGCCATCTGCAAATGTTGCAGCGGCCCGATGGAGGTGCCGAACCAGGTGTCATTGCTGATGGTCAGCAACAGATCGCTGCGGGCGGCCAGGCCGGCGGCGAATTCCGGGTACACCACCTCGTAGCAAATGAACGGCGCAATCTGATAGCCCTTGGCTTGCAGCATCGCTTGATCGGCCGGGCCGCGAGCGAAGTCCGACATCGGCAGATCAAAGAAGGCGATCAGGCCGCGCAACACATCCTGCAGCGGCACGTATTCACCGAACGGCACCAGTTTCTGTTTGAGGTAAGTGCCTTCGCCTTCACCGGTCACCGTAATGCCATTGAAGAAACGCTTCTGATGGTTGTGTTCCTGGCGGATCGGAACGCCGGTTATCAGCGCGCTGTTACGCTCGGCGGCGAAATTCCCCATCATGTTCAGGTAGCCCTCAGCGGACTCCTTGAGCACCGGAACAGCGGTTTCTGGCCAGATCAGCAGATCGACACGTTTGGAACTGAAGCTCATGTCGCGGTACAGCGCCAGTTGCGCGTTAAGCTGCGCCGGGTCCCACTTCATGCTTTGT
The DNA here is from genome assembly GCF_000690905.1 of Pseudomonas sp. Ant30-3. Taxonomy (GTDB): domain Bacteria; phylum Pseudomonadota; class Gammaproteobacteria; order Pseudomonadales; family Pseudomonadaceae; genus Aquipseudomonas. The sequence continues at coordinate 28,732 of NZ_JMCL01000102.1, forward strand.
TCGATATTGCCCTGAATTGCCGCAACGCTTAGCGGAGCACCCGATGGGCTGGTCCATGCGTGTTCCTTGAGCGCGATACCGGTTATCCAAGGGCCGGCAAGGAGCAAGACGCCCGCCGCGATGAAACCTTTGCGACCCGTACGCACCAATCGTGAAGCGTTGAAGATCAGTGCGGCCGTCAACGCTAGCGTGAAGGAAATCAGCCACATCCCGCCCACCGGCGCCAGTCCTGCCAATGGGCCGTCAAGCTGGCTGTAGCCGGAATAGAGCCACGGGAAACCGGTCAGGAACCAGCCACGAAATGCTTCCTGGCCGACCCATAACGCCGCAAACGCCAGCGCATCGGCCAGCGGTGCTTCGTTGCGGCGCAACCAGCGCGCCCAGAGCCAGGCGGGCAGGGCGAAGAACCAGGCAATGGCGGCGGTAAACAGCAGCATCAGGAAACCGGCCAACAACACCGACGCGCCGCCGAAGTTATGAATGCTGTAATAAATCCAGCTGGTTCCGGCGCCGAACAGGCCAAAACCAAAACACCAGCCGCGGCCCAGCGCCTGACGCGGGCTCAGCTCGCGCAAGCCGGCATAGAACAAGCCAACCGCTAGCAATGCCAGTGGCCAGAAATCGAACGGCGCGAGCGCCAGAGTGGTGATTGCACCGGCCGCCACGGCCAGCAGATTACCGGGCCAGCCGGGGCGGGTTATCCAGCGCATTTCTATCCTTGGTTTTTTATCGAGCGATCGGTGTCAGGCGCAGCAAGTGAATCCTACGGCTGTCGGCGTTCAGAATGCGGAAGCGATAGGGGCCGATTTCAGTGATTTCGTTGCGTTTAGGCAAATGCCCAAAGGCGCTCATCACCAGACCACCTACGGTATCGAATTCGTCGTTGGAGAATTCGCTGTCGAAGAACTCGTTGAAATTCTCGATCGGCGTCAGCGCCTTCACGAGGAAGTCGCCGCTGGGTAGCGGCTTGATGTAGCTGTCTTCTTCGACGTCATGCTCGTCTTCGATATCGCCGACGATCTGTTCCAGCACGTCTTCGATCGTTACCAGACCGGCCACGCCGCCGTATTCGTCGATGACGATGGCCATGTGATTATGATTGGCGCGAAACTCGCGCAGCAGCACATTCAGGCGCTTGGACTCGGGCACAAACGTGGCCGGACGCAGCAGATCCTTGATGTTGAAGCTGTCGCCGTTTTCTTTGAGGATCAGCGGTAGTAGATCCTTGGCCAGCAAAACGCCCATCACGTCATCGTGGCTTTCGCCGATGACCGGGTAACGGGAGTGCGCCGAATCGACCACGGCCGGAAGGAATTCGCGAGGTGTCTGGGTCGCTTTGATGCTGATCATCTGCGAACGCGGGACCATGATGTCCCGAACTTGCAGGTCGGCAACCTGGATAGCGCCTTCGACGATGGCCAGCGCTTCGCTGTCCAACAGTTTGTTCTGGTGTGCATCGCGCAGCAGCTCCAGCAGCTCCTGGCGGTTTTTCGGCTCGTGGGCAAACGCCTGGGTGAGTTTACCCAGCCATGACTTTTGCCCGTTGCTCGATCGATCTTCGCTCATAGCGATTACTCTGAATCCTTTGTTGTAACGATAGGGGTAGTGTCAGTTTCATCGTCCGCGTACGGGTCGGGGTAGCCCAACTCCGCTAGCAACGAACGTTCCAGCGCTTCCATTTCTTCGGCTTCGTCGTCATCTATATGGTCGTAGCCGAGCAAATGCAAACAGCCGTGCATCACCAGATGTGCCCAATGTGCCTTCGCTTCCTTGCCTTGCTCGGCCGCTTCGCGCTCGACCACTGCCACGCAGATCACCAGATCGCCCAGCAGTGGAATGTCGAGAAACTCATCAGGCACGTCAGCAGGGAACGACAGGACGTTGGTGGCGTAATCTTTCTGTCGCCAGGTGTGATTCAGCTCACGGGCTTCGGCTTCATCGACCAGACGAATGGTCATCTCGGAGTCGGCAGTACGTTGGCGCAGTGCGAGTTCACACCATTGGCGGAACTCGGCTTCGTCCGGCACGGTTGCTTCAGTGGCCAGTTGCAGATCGAGCTCAAGCATCGCGGTGGCTGTCCTTGGGCGCTGGATCGGCCACGGGATTCTCGAAACGCTCATAGGCTTCGACGATGCGCTGCACCAGTGGATGTCGCACCACGTCCTTGGGCTGGAAGTGGGTGAAACTGATGCCCGGTACGTCTTTGAGTACTTCGATCACATGGTGCAGCCCGGATTTGGTGCCTTTCGGCAGGTCGACCTGGGTGATGTCACCGGTGATGACCGCAGTGGAGCCGAAGCCGATACGGGTCAGGAACATCTTCATCTGCTCGACGGTGGTGTTCTGGCTTTCGTCGAGAATGATGAAACTGTTGTTCAGCGTGCGGCCGCGCATATACGCCAGCGGAGCCACTTCGATGACTTGGCGCTCGATCAGCTTGGCCACGTGTTCGAAGCCGAGCATTTCGTAAAGTGCGTCGTAGAGCGGGCGCAGGTACGGGTCGATCTTCTGCGACAGATCACCGGGCAGGAAGCCGAGCTTTTCACCCGCTTCAACCGCCGGACGGACCAGCAGAATACGGCGAATCTGCTCGCGTTCCAGCGCATCGACGGCGCAGGCAACGGCCAGATACGTCTTGCCGGTACCGGCCGGACCGATGCCGAAGTTGATGTCGTTACCGAGCACTTCCTTCACGTAGCGCAGCTGATTCAAGCCGCGCGGGCGAATCATGCCTTTTTTGGTGCGCAGGGCGACGGAGGGTTCGGAGGGCGACACGTTGTCCAGCTCTGCGACGGCCGATTCCTGCAGGAACAGGTGAACCGTATCCGGCGACAGCTCGGTACCTTTGGTTTCCCGGTACAAGCGGCGCAGAAGGTTTTCCGCGGAGGTGGTGTGTTTGGGGTCGCCGATCAGTTCGAACTGGTTTCCGCGGTTGCGGATTTCGATGGTCAGGCGCTGTTCGATCAAGCGCAGATGCTCGTCGAATTGCCCGCACAGATTGGCGAAGCGGCGAGCTTCAAAAGGCTCGAGGAGAAAACGATGTGGTTCTATGGGTGCGTTCAAGGTCGTATTTAGCCGCCCTGGGGCAATTAAGATGAAATCAAGGATAACGCCAGTGAGGCGGGTGCGAAAGCTCTTAAAACAGTCTCACTTGATTACCTGTGGCGAGGGAGCTTGCTCCCGCTGGAGTGCGGAGCGCTCTCAAATCTCTCAGCCGCGATTTTTTCTGGAGGACTGAAATGTCTGGTTGGCGGTTGCTCCGCGACCGAGCGGGAGCAAGCTCCCTC
>NZ_JMCL01000103.1 GCF_000690905.1 Pseudomonas sp. Ant30-3
GGGAGCTTGCTCCCGCTCGGCTGCGCAGCAGGCGTAATAGCAGATGCCGCAGTCTTCCTGAAGGATCGTACTTGGGCCGCTTCGCAACCCAGCGGGAGCAAGCTCCCTCGCCACAGGATAGAGCCCATTCAGGATTTGCGCGTCAGCCGCGTGAGAATCCGGTCCAGCGCATTGGCGAACGCCTGCTTCTCACGCTCGCCAAACGGCGCCGGTCCGCCACTCATTTGCCCCTGCTCACGCAAATCAGTGAACAGATTGCGCACCGCCAGGCGATCACCCATGTTCTGCGCATCGAATTCCTTGCCGCGCGGGTCGAGCGCGGACACGCCCTTCTTCACTAAACGGTCGGCCAGCGGCACATCGCTGCAGATCACCAGCTCACCCGGCACAGCGTGTTCCACCAGGTAATCGTCGGCCGCATCAGGGCCGCTCGGCACCACGATCAGTTTCACCAGCGCGAGGCCCGGTTTGATCTGCGGCTGCCCCGCCACCAGCACCACTTCGAACTGGCGCTTGAGGGCGAACTTCACCACCAGATCCTTGGCCGCCCGAGGGCAGGCGTCGGCATCGATCCATACGCGCATTGTGTTTTACCTCTCAAAAAACTCGCGAGCAGGCTCGCTCCCACAGGTTATACGCGATCCTGTGAGCGAGCCTGCTCGCGATGGTGAGCGCAGCGAATGCTTCAGGAAACCTGCACCCGACGCTTCTCGGCGATCCTGCTGCGACCATACAGCACAATAATCGCAACAATCGCCACGGCCTGCGCCCCCAGTGAATACGCATCGGCATGAATGCCCAGCCAATCGAAGTCAAAGAACGGCACCGGTCGCGTGCCGAAAATGCCTGCTTCCTGCAACGCCTTCACGCCATGCCCGGCGAACACCACCGACAACGCACAAAGCAAAGCGGCGTTGATGCCGAAGAACAGCGACAACGGCAACTTTGCCGAACCGCGCAAAATCACCCACGCCAGACCGACCAGCAACACCAGCGCCGTGGCACCGCCCGCCAATACGGCGTTATGACCCGCCGGGCCGGCCTGCAGCCACAGCGTTTCGTAGAACAGGATCACTTCGAACAACTCGCGATACACCGAGAAAAACGCCAGCGTTGCAAAACCAAAACGCCCACCGCCGCCCACCAGGCTGCTCTTGATGTAATCCTGCCACGCCGCAGCGTGACGCCGGTCGTGCATCCACACACCGAGCCACAGCACCATGAAGCTGGCAAACAGCGCAGTTGCACCCTCCAGCAATTCGCGCTGCGAACCGCTGACATCGATCACATACGCTGCCAGCGCCCAGGTCGCCAGGCCAGCGACCAGGGCTAGGCCCCAGCCGATATTAACGCTGCGCACTGCCGATTGCTGACCGGTATTACGCAGGAACGCGAGAATCGCCGCCAGCACCAGGATGGCTTCAAGACCTTCGCGCAGCAGAATCAGCAGACCGGAGATGTAACTCAGCGACCAACTCAAGCCATCGCTGCCCAACAGGCCGGCCGACTCTTTCAACTTGGCTTTGGCGGCGTCCAGACGCTGCTGGACCTCGGCCAACGGCAAGCCGTCCTGCAAGGATTGCCGGTAAGCCATCAGAGATTTTTCAGTGTCTTTGCGCACGTTGGCGTCGACGTTATCGAGGGAGCTTTCAACCAGCTCGAAACCTTCCAGATACGCCGCCACCGACAAGTCGTACGCCTGATCGTGATCGCCACCACGATACGCGGCGATACTCTTGTCCAGCGTCGTTGCGGTGTAATCGAGCAATTGCCCCGGGCCACGCTTGACCTGCGGCGGCTGCGCGCGCTGGGCACGGAACGTCGCCGCTGCTTGCGGGCCTTCGGCAGCCAGCACTTCGGCCGGCGTCTGACGGGCGAGGTCGGCGAGGTTGTAGGTCTTTGCGGATTTCGCGGCCGCCGGATCGGCGCTGAAACTGGCTATGTACGTCGCCAGATCCCACCGCTGCCGATCGTCCAGTTGATCGGCGAAGGACGGCATGTCAGTGCCTTCGACGCCCATCCCCACGGTGTTGTAAATCGCATACAGGCTAAGGCGAGCCAGTCGCGAAGCATCGCGCAGATTGGCCGGTGGCGGCGTCATGCCCACGCCGGCAGGGCCGTCACCGGCGCCGGTATCCCCATGACACACCGAGCATTGCTGAACGTAAAGCGTCGCACCGCGCGTGGGGTCAGGCGTAATCACCGGCGCCTGGCTCACTTCGTACGCCACAGCGAGCTTTGCACCCAGCTGCCGTGCCTGACGCGCGACGTCGGCACCGTCCTGCTTGCTCGCGATTGCAGCGCGCAAATTGCCGACACCTTGCTCGAGTTCGGCACGCTCAGGCTTTGCCGGCAATTCAACAATCAAGTCGTGCAGCACACCAAGAAATTCCTGCTGCTCGCGGTACTCCGACTCATCGATGACCTTGCCCGCCTCAACCGTGGCCGGGTAATCGGCGCCGATGTAGTCGAGCAAGTGCAGGGCCTTGGGCGCTCCTTCGGCGGTTTCGGCCAGCACATTGAAGCTGCAAAACGCGATGACTGGCATCGCCAGCCAGGCCAGAAAACGGGAGAAGGCAATCATGAATGGATCTCAGATGGAAATACGAAGTAACACATTGTTCACTTCCAATGCATTTCGCTCAAGCTTTGTAGTGATTTTTCGGGGGAGAAAGGGAGAAGTCCTGCGTCTTGAGGTGACTCTGTGTGAGGAGAGTCATCCCGGCTGGGACTGCGCAGCATTCCAAACCTTGGGTCGCTTCGCGCCACATGGGGATAAATCCCCTTACCACAGAAGCCCTCACCACTTGAGCATCTGCATCACACATGAAAAAGGCGACCTCATGAGGTCGCCTTTTTTGTGCCTGAACTGTTTAAACCGGCGCTTTGCGCAATGTCGCCATAAACGCTGCGGCACCGATGAACAAGCCGGCAAAAGTGCGGTTCATTCGTCTCTGCTGTTTCGGCGTGCGCAATAGACGCAGCACTTTCGAGGCCAGCCCGGTGTAGCCGGCCATAACGATCAGGTCCACGCAAACCATGGTCACCCCGATGATCAGGTACTGAGCCAGCAACGGCGCATGCGGATCAATAAACTGCGGCAACACCGCCAGCATGAACACCAGCGCCTTGGGGTTGCTGATGTTCACCAGAAAACCACGGAACACCAGGACCAGGGGTCTGCCAATCGGGCGCCCAGGCGCATCGTCGCTCATGTCGCTGGGAAGCGCTCGCCATTGCTTCACAGCGAGATAAACCAGGTACGCCACGCCGAACCACTTGATCGCATAAAACGCAGTAGATGAGGCCGTCAGAATCGCGCCTACTCCGGCGCCGACAATCGCGATCTGCACCGCCAGGCCTATCTGCAGGCCCAGTGCATTCCAGTAGCCCCGCCAGAAACCGTATTGCAGACCGCTGGACATCGACGCAATGGCGCCGGCACCGGGAGACAGACTGATCACCCAGCAGGCAGCAAAAAATGCCAGCCATGTTTGAAGCTCCATTGCACACCTCGACCCGGACACGTGACAGACGTCTAAGCTAATGCGGGTTTGGCGGGATGACTACTGGTTTTTTACCGGGTCAGTTTGCGAGGGCCCTATCGCGAGCAGGCTCGCTCCTACAGGGTGTTGGGGTGGATTGCTGATGTGTGAGCAACCGAAAACCCTGTGGGAGCGAGCCTGCTCGCGATAGCGGTGTGTCAGGGCCGAAGAATTTACTTCTCGAAACCACTCGCCGGCAGCACATCGGTCCCACGCCAGCGCCGTACCGAGCGCTGGAAGAACAGGCTGTTCGGCACTTGCACCATCGCACTGCCAGTGCCGAGTTCTTCAGCCTCGACCAACGTGGTGTAAAGCAGATTGATCGCCACCACCCGGCCTTTGACACCGGGCTTGTCGGTGGTGTCGACCAGCTCGACCACGTCGCCAATGCGAAACGGGCCGACGGTGAAAATCAGCACGGCGCAGAGCAGATTGGACAACACGCTCCACATGGCGAAAAACGCCACCGCAGCGACCGCCACGAATCCGGACAAGGCCGTCCACAGCACCGTGGCCGACACACCGAGGCGCTCCAGCACAAACAGCAGCGCGCTGCCCATGATCAGCCAGCGCAACACGCCACGCAGGGGCATCAGCAATTGCGGCGGGAACGCATAACGCTCACCCAGACGCGTCAGGCCCCGAGCCACAAATCGTTGCGCGAGATACCCTGCCAGCAAAATCAGGAGGATTTGCACGGTGAACCAGATCGGCTCGATCCACACGGGTGACATCTTCAGCGTGAAGCCTTCCATCAGGACAACGCCTCCAGCTCCGCCTGCATGCTTTCAAGCAATTCCAGGGATTCCATCCATGCCTCTTCGAGCTCGGCTTCGCGCACTTTCAGCTTGGCCTGCTCGGCCAGCAGATCGCGCAGATCGTTCTTGCGCGCCGGTTCGTAGATATCGCTGTCACCGAGGCTGGCATCGATTTTCGCCAGTTTTTCGTGCAGCTTGCCCAGCTCGGCTTCGAGCTTGTCGGCTTCACGCTTGTGCGGCGCCAGTTGCTGACGCAATGCGGCGGCGGCCTGGCGCTGGGCTTTCTTGTCGGTCTTGTCCGGATTCACCGGGGTATTGCTGACCGGTGCGTTGCGCTGACGATATTCCACCAGCCAACGGGTGTAGTCCTCGAGGTCGCCGTCGAATTCTTCGACCTTGCCGTCCGCGACCAGATAGAAATTGTCGGTGGTGCTCTTGAGCAAGTGCCGATCGTGAGAGACCACCAATACCGCGCCCGTGAATTCCTGCAGGGCCATGGTCAGCGCCAGGCGCATTTCCAGATCGAGGTGGTTGGTCGGTTCATCGAGCAGCAACAGGTTAGGCCGGCCCCAAGCGATCAACGCCAGCGCCAGACGAGCCTTTTCACCACCGGAAAAATTCAGCACCGGCTCATCGATCCGCGCACCGCGGAAGTCGAAGCCACCGAGGAAATCGCGCAAGGTCTGCTCGCGCTCGGTGGGCGCCAGGCGTTGCATGTGCAGCAATGGGCTGGCCTTGGAATCGAGGGAATCGAGTTGATGCTGGGCGAAATAGCCGACAACAGTGTTCTCGCCACGGGTCAGTCGCCCGGCCAGCGGTTCGAGTTCACCGGAGAGGTTTTTGATCAGGGTCGATTTACCCGCCCCGTTCGGGCCGAGCAGACCGATGCGCGCGCCGGGGGTCAGTTGCAGCCTGACCTTCTCCAGCACGGTTTTGTCGCCGTAACCCAGACGCGCGTCGGACAGGTCGATCAACGGGCTGGAGATCTTCGTCGACTCGCGGAAAACGAAGTCAAACGGTGAATCGACATGAGCGGCCGACAACTCTTCCATCCGCTCCAGCGCTTTGATCCGACTCTGCGCCTGACGGGCCTTGGTGGCCTGGGCCTTGAAGCGGGCGATGTAGCTTTCCATGTGCGCACGTTGCACCTGCTGCTTCTCGTAGGCCTGCTGCTGCTGGGCCAGACGTTCCGCACGAGCGCGTTCGAAAGCGGTATAACCGCCACGATACAGGGTGATTTTGCGCTGATCGACATGGGCGACATGGTCAACCACGGCGTCAAGGAAATCCCGGTCGTGGGAAATCAGCATCAGCGTACCGGGATAGCTCTTGAGCCATTCTTCGAGCCAGATAATAGCGTCGAGGTCCAAGTGGTTGGTCGGTTCGTCGAGCAGCAGCAAGTCCGAAGGACACATCAAGGCCTGCGCCAGATTCAGACGCATCCTCCAGCCACCGGAGAAATCTCCTACCTGGCGATCCATCTGGTCATTGGTGAATCCGAGGCCGGCGAGCAACTTGCGGGCGCGAGCGTCGGCGGTGTAACCATCGGCGCTATCGAGTTCCGAGTGCAGGCGGGCCTGAGCAGCACCGTCATGCGCCGCTTCGGCGGCAGCGAGGTCGCGTTGCACCTCGCGCAGACGCAGGTCGCCATCGAGCACGTAGTCGACCGCAATGCGATCAAGGGTGTCGATCTCCTGCCGCATGTGGGCGATGCGCCAGTCGGCCGGCAGGAAGCAGTCACCCGAGTCCGGGTGCAGGTCACCCAGAAGCAAGGCGAACAGGCTCGATTTGCCGGCGCCATTGGCACCGATTAGGCCGGCTTTGTGGCCGGCGTGCAGGGTCAGCTCGGCATCTTCTAGCAGACGCTGCGGGCCACGCTGTAAAGTCAGGTTCTGAAGTCGAATCATAATGGCGGCGGAGTCTACCAGCTTCGCTCGCAACTGGCGCGAGTAGCACTATGTCCTCTGACCTGTGGAGCTTTTCCCTTGGCACTTATGCCCGCCCCGGCGTCGAAGCCGCGTGCCTCACGCTGCAGTCTGCGGGGGTGAATGTGTGCCTGTTGCTGTGTGGGTTGTGGCTGGCAGAACGTGGCGTCGCCTGCCATCAGCAACGGCTGGAGCTGCTGCGAAGTGTGTCCGAACCGTGGGACGCGGAGGTCGTGCGGCCGCTGCGGGCCTTGCGTGTGCAATGGAAAGTCGCCGCCGGAGGCGATGCCGAGCTGCGCGATTTGCGTGAAAAGATGAAGGTTTTGGAGCTGGAAGCCGAGCGGCATCTACTTTTGCGCCTGGAACGCGCGGCGATCAATTGGCCGCAGAGCGAAGCGACCGATCACTCGGCCTGGCTGGACGGTGTGGCGGCAGACGCCGCCAACCTGGACCGCAACGCGCTGAATCAACTGCGCGTCGCGGTAACCGGCACTTAGGAAGCGCTGGTTGGGGTGTTGCTTGTGCTCGACGGGGCAGCAGGCGTTGGCGATGCTGTGGCGGCCGTCGAGGGATTGGCTGCTGGTGCAGATCCAGTCGAAGCAGACGGCGCTGGACTTGCTGGTTTGGCAGCAGTTGCCGCAGCTGGCTTGGCAGCGGTGACCGGTTTTTTCACCGCGGGTTTGGCGGCCGCTTTGGTTGCCGGTTTTGCTGCTACTGGTTTGGCTGCTGGTTTTGCCGCTGCAGTTTTGGCTGCGGTGGCAGGCTTGGCGGCAGCAGTTTTGGCTGCCGGTTTAGCGGCAGTTTTGGTTGCAGGTTTAGCCGCCGGTTTAGCTGCGGATTTCGCCGCGGCTGGCTTGGCGGCAGATCTGGTGGCTGCAGTTTTAGCCGCTGGTTTCGCAGCAGGCTTGGCGGCCGGTTTTGCAGCAGCAGTTTTGGTTGCAGCAGGTTTGGTGGCCGTTGTTTTCGAAGCCGTCGATCTAGCGGTGGCTGGTTTGGCAGCAGTGGTTTTAGCCGCAGGTTTTGCAGTGCTGGCAGCCACCGGTTTTCTCGCCACTGGCTTGGCGGTAGCTTTTGCCGGTGCCTTGGCGGCAGGAGTCGGTGAAGCTTTTGCAGCGACCGACCTGGTTGCGGATTTCTTCGCAGGAACTGCAGCAGCCTTGGCCGAACGCGAGGACAACGCCTTGCTGACGGCCTCTTGTACTCGACCGATACCCTGAGCCAGTTTCAGGCTCTCCTGAGCATCGCGCTTAAGCTGAACGATGTAGTTGCGAGTTTCGGATTGACGATCCTTGAGGGCATCGAGCAGGTCCTCAAGTTCTTTGACCCCACCTTTAGCTTTGTTCTGCGCCTTGGCTTTGCCGGCGGACGCAGCGTCCTGCAATTTGGTTCGGGATTTGTGCAATTTTTCCTGTGCTTTGCCGCGCTGCTTTTCCAGCTTGGCGAGCAGTTTTTCAGCATCAGCCAAGGCTTGCGAACAAGCGGTTTCCAAATGCTCGAGCAAACTGCCCGAGAGTTGTTGGAGTAAGTGCAACGGAGTATTTACAGGCTTCTTGGTGGCCGACATGGTTTACCTCCTGGCTGACGTGGGTGCGGCTCATACTAGACCTCTGCTGATACCGCCGCTAGGGCATGTTGACAGTATCGAAAGCGCTGCGTTGCAACTGAACGAAAATCTTCCGCGCTCGGGAAAATCCAGTTCACCGTTTAACGCATCCACACTGGCATAATCCGCCGCATCTAAGGTCGGAGAGTGCCCATGTCGCGCTACCTGTTTTTATTGCTGTGCGTGCTTTTTTCAGTGGCTCATGCTGCGGAAAAACCCACCAAAAATGACGCTCACGATCTCGCTTACAGCCTGGGTGCGAGCCTGGGCGAACGCCTGCGCCAGGAGGTTCCCGACTTGCAGCTTCAGGCTCTTGTCGAAGGTTTGCAGCAAGCCTACAGAGGCCAGCCGCTGGCGCTGAAAGATGAGCGGATCGAACAGATACTGACCGAGCACGAGGCGCAGACCGCATTGAAACAAGCCGCGCCGCAGGACGCAGTCGCCCTCGAAAAAGAACAGCGTTTTCTTGCCGAGGAAAAAACCAGAACTGGCGTGCGACAACTGGCTGATGGAATCCTTATGACAGAACTGACTCCAGGCTCGGGTGCAAAAGCAGGTCCGAATGGCAGAGTGCAGGTTGTGTATGTCGGTCGACTCCCGGACGGCAGCGTGTTCGATCAGAACAATCAGCCGCAATGGTTCAGCCTCGACAGCGTGATCAGCGGATGGCAAAGCGCGCTGCAAGACATGCCGGTCGGCGCGAAATGGCGGTTGGTGATTCCGTCCGCCCAGGCTTATGGAGCAGAAGGTGCAGGCGACTTGATCGAGCCGTTCACGCCACTGATTTTCGAAGTGGAATTACGCGACGTCGCCCGCTGAACCACAGAAACGAAAACGGCGCGCAGAGCGCACCGTTTTTGAAGGACTTGCAGGAAGCGGTTCAAGCCTGAACCGGATCCTCTTCCTTGTGAGCCGTATGCAGCACTTCGATCAGACAGTCTTCCAGCTCGAAGCGTTCATGCAACAGACCGCCCAGTTCCTTGAACTTCTCTGCGACGCATTTGCCTTCGTCGCACAGGTCATTGAATGCGAGCAACTTCTCAGTGATGACATCAATGCGCGGATAAATCGTATCGGCGAGTTCGAGGCCACGCTTGTCGTTGAAGGCCTTGGCCTCCCCGGTCAGCTGTTCGTAGATTTCGAAGTGGCCGGCGGAAACGTAATCAACCAGTACACCGCAGAATTCCTGCAATGGTTTGCGGTTCTCGCTGAGCGCCTCAGGCTTTTCGCCGAGGTCATCATAAGCCCGAACCAGTTCGTGACGCTCCTGCAACCAGCGATCGATCAGCAGATGCACTCCACCCCAGCGTTCCTGAGCATTCTGACAACTTTCGAGCATGGTGATCTCTCTTCCCTTGTGGGTCATGCTGCTCTACACCCGCCGCCTCCCGGAATCAGAAATCGGCCAAGCGGAGCGCCATGCGAGCAACATTATTCCAATGACACGTGCCGGCCAGATTATGCCCGCACGCCAATGGCATCAAGGTACGCAGGAGATAAAGTTCATACAAGTGTTTAATCGCCGGCCAGTGCCGGGTGCGACGACGCGCCGCTAACCGGTCGCTGACAGGCAACCCAGACCTGCTGCAGCACCTGGAAGATACTCAGGACTGCCATCGCGAGAAAGAACAGCAGGCTCCACTCCGGGATGCTCAGATCGAACAGCGTCCACGTGATGCGGCCGCAATCCGCGGTACCTGCGAACAGTTGTTGCGCCACATTCGTCCACGGCGTCGTCGCGAAGACGTCCGATAAACTGGACGAGCATGTAGCAAACTGTTTCGCGGGATCAGTCTGCAACAACACCTGTCGCCACGCCGTCACCGTCCCTGCCAAAGCGGCCATCAGACTCAGTGACCAATACAGAAAAGCACCGAACCGCCCGGGCCCATGCACCGACGCCATCAAACAGATACCCGTCAGCACTGCCAGGCACATGCGCTGCAGCAAACACAAACCGCAAGGTTGCAGGCCAACAGCGTATTCCAGGTAGTAGGAAACGCCCAATGCCAGTGAACCGGCTATGAAAACCATGAAAAACAAGGAGCGTGAGCAGGCCAGGGACATGGCTTTTCCGTACCAGTAGAGACAAGTGGTTACGGTAGAGGAAAGCGCGCCCGCGTTTCAAGACGAACTAACTGCGACACTTCAGCAAACGCGTAGGGAAATCCCGACAGTAACGAGAGGACAAGATGTAGTCCGCTGTAGGATTTTGCCTAAGACAGAAGCTGCGAGTAGGAATGAGCAGTTTCACGTGTGCAAAAAGTTCGGGGTGATGGCGTTATGTAGCAGCTGACGCAGGCTGCGCCAGCTGCTACATCAAGCAATCTTTATGCGTGAGTCAGCGAAGGTAGCGGCGCCGCCAACAGCCGCTCGTCCAGCAAGCCAAGGCCTTCCTGGAACAGTTGATTGCTGCGCTCGGTATCGCCCAGTTGCGCGAGTAATCTCGCCAGTTCGGCGCAGGCTTCCGGGTTACGCTGCAAGCGCAGGCTGCTTTCAAGGTAGTCGCGCGCCTTGCCCCACAGGCTGCTTTGCAGACACAGGCGACCCAGCGTCAGCAAAAGACCAGGATCGGCCGAATGATCCTTAAGCCAACCCTCGGCCACTTGCAGCTGCCGAGCCGGATCACTGCCACGGACCAGCCCGTAGAGACGGGCGAGATGGCTGTCGTATTGGCGTTTGAGCGCCGTACGTAAAATCTCTTCTGCCTCGACCTGAGCGCCCAACTGCCGCAGCTGCTCGGCATACGCCAATACCAGTTGCGGTTCCTGGCGTTGCGCCGACGTCAGTTGCTGCCAGGCGCGGTTGAGCGATTGCAGACCCACCGTCCCGTCCTCTTCCCGTTGCGCCGCCAGTGAAAGGTTTTTGCCCCACGCGCGACGTTCCAGCTCGGCCAGCTCTGCCGGCGGCAGGACCTTGTCTTTGCGCAATTCCGGCAGCAGGCGGATCACTGCCGACCAATCGCCACGCTGTTGATGCAGACGCTGCAACTGCCGCAACGTCTGTACGTTGTGAGGGTGGCGCTCGTGCATGGCTTGCAAGGTCACCAGAGCGCCTTCGGTATCGCCGCGATCGGTTTGCAACTGTGCGTGACTGAGGGCAATCGCCAACTCCGCCTGCGGCTGACGCTCGAGTGCGCGCTCCAGCAGCTTGTCACTTTCTTCATAGTGACCTTGCTCGTTCGCGGCACGTGCGGCACCAAGGTAATAAAGCAGCGGCTGACGTTCGGCCTCAGCGGCACGATGCAGATGACGTTGCGCGCTGGCCCAGCGCCCTTCGGCGAGGTCGAGTTGACCGTGTTCGATCGCCACCTGCACGCGACGACTGCGATTGCGCCGCGACCAGGGATTAACCACACCACTGGATGCCATGACCAATTCAATCAGCGCCTTGATGCCCCACACCAGCAGCCAAAGCACCGCCACCACAGCCAGCGTCGCCCACAGGCTCGACTCGTAGCGGAAACTTTTGTAAGCCACCAGCACGTAGCCCGAATGCTCCGCGATCGCCAGCCCCAAGGCAGCGGCGGCGGCGATCACCAGAAACACGATCACATAGAGGCGTTTCATGGCGTGGCCTCCGGCGTCGTGCTGGCGGCAGGTTTTTCCAACGGCTTGATCGAGTCGACGGCGTTGACGTTGCGGCGCTCAAGGTATCCCTGAACCGCACTCAACGTGCCGGCCAGGTCCGGCGTGATCACGGTGACCGACTCCTTGCTCAACTCGCCGACCTGCTCGAGCATCACTTTGCTCTGCGGATTGTCCGGGTTGAAATTGCCCGTCAGCACATCGCGCGCTTCAGCCAATGACTGTGTGTAAACCGCAGCCTGACCATTCAGCGCTGCCCACTGTGCCTGTTCCAGTGCGAGGCTGAGGGCCAGCCGCACCTGACTCAGGCCCTGACCTGCCAACAGCGGTCGGACATTTTTGTCGGCATTGAAATCGATGCGGATGTAGCGCGAAATCTTGTCCCACCACTGCGCCCAACGACTGGTGCCGTCACCATCAGCCGTCAGGCCCAGCAGCGACTCGCCACGGTCTTTGTACTCAGGCGCCAATTCAGTAAGGTTGATGACCTGATCGCGCAGCGCGCCCAGTCGCAGAAACAGACCCGTGCGGTCCGGTTGCTCGGTGCTGCGCAGCGCAACCAGGGTTTTGGCGACCTGTTCGCGGGCGGCGAATGAACCCGGATCATTCTGCTCTCGAAGAATTTCGTCGGCGCCCTGCACCAGGGCCTGGGCGCTGCTGATGTCCTGCAATGCCGAAAGACGCAAACTGGCCAAACGCAACAGGTGTTCAGCCTCCGCCAGACGCCAGTCCTTGCGACTGGCACCGAGTACGGTTTCCAGACGCTGGTTCAGGCGTTGCTGATCGCCTTGAAGTTGCGCGACCAGACGACTGCGAGCTTCAAGTTCGTCAGCGGCAGGCAACTCCGCGAGGCGAGCCGTCAGGCGCTGCTCATTGAGCTTCAGGCTCTGCGCCTGATCGTTCAACGCCTGCACCTGACTCAACTGTTGCTGGTTATTGGCTTGCAGGTGACGCACCTGCCAGACTCCCCAACCGCCCACGGCAACACCGGCGGCACCCAACAGCAGCGCGACGATCGCCAGGCCATTGCCCCGACGCTGGTCTGCAGCTGGTGGCGGCGTTTCAACCTGGGCATCAACCGGGGCATCAAGCACTGGCTGGACGTCATCTTTTGGCAAGGTTGTTTCGCTCACGTATCCATCCTTTGCATTAGAGAACGGGTTCGGGTGCTCCCGTAACGCCGTCAGCAAGGCCGTGGCACTGGCGCCACGACAATCCACAACTGTTTGAGCCCCGGCGGCACGTGCCAGCTCGGCGACCCGTGGGCTTGGAACAAACAACGGCAACTGCGCCAAATGCGGCCAGGCATTGCCAGCCAATTGATGCAGGTGCTCAAAACCCTGTCCACTGCTGACCACCAGCCCGTTCAAGCGTTCCGCTTCGATCCGCTCGGGCAGGGTCGCCGGCGAATACTGCGGCAACTCGCGACGGTACAACTCCAGATAGTCGACACTGGCACCCAGCTCGCGCAACCGATCGGCAAGCAACTCGCGCCCGCCTTCCCCGCGCATGATCAACACGCGTGCACCGGTTCTGGAGACCGCCTCGCGCAGCTCACTCATTTCCAACAACGCTTCGCTGTCGTCGCCCTCGGCGGGAAAATCCACCTTCAACCCTTGATTCTCAAGGATCTGCGCCGTGGCCGCGCCCACGCTGAACCACTGCAGATGCGGCATTTTAATGCCCTGTTCTGCAACATGCGCCAAGGCAATTCTGGCGGCTGGCTTGCTGACGACGATGACCGCGCAATAACGATCCAGATGCTGGAGGATCTCACGCATCGTGGCAGAGACAGGCAGGGGATCAATCTCCAAGAGCGGCAGGCTGGCGCTGAAAATCCCCGCTTCGGCGAGCATGCTGTTCAACGCCGCAGACTCCTCCGCAGGGCGCGTCAACAGCAGGCGCCAGCCAGTCACTCGTGACCCGCCTCGCCGTACACCGCTTTCAGAATGTCATCGGCGCCCTGGCTCAACAGGTCTTCGGCGACTCTGACACCCAGCGCTTCAGCATCCCCACGCGGCGCCCGACCTTCAGCACTCAGCAGCAGCCGACCGCTTGGGTCGCCGACCAAACCACGTAGCCACACTTGCTCATCTTCAAGCACGGCATAACAGGCGATAGGCACTTGGCAGCCGCCGTTCAGATGCTTGTTGAGGGCACGCTCGGAGAACACGCGGGTGGCGGTGTCGTCGTGATGCAGAGGCGTCAACAAGGCGTGGATTTCACTGTCGGCACTACGGCATTCGATGCCCACTGCGCCCTGCCCGCCAGCCGGCAGACTGTCGTCGACGCTGATAGCCGAGGTGATGCGGTCCTCGAAACCGAGACGAATCAGGCCAGCCGCCGCGAGGATGATCGCGTCGTACTCGCCCGCATCCAGTTTGGCCAGCCGAGTATTGACGTTACCGCGCAGGAAACGGATTTCCAGGTCCGGACGACGGGTCAACAACTGCGCCTGACGACGTAGGCTGGAGGTGCCAACGATGCTGCCTTGAGGCAACGCGTCCAGGCTGGCGTAGGTATTGGAGACGAACGCGTCGCGTGGGTCTTCGCGCTCACAGATGCAGAACAGACCGAGACCTTCCGGGAAGTCCATCGGCACGTCTTTCATGGAATGCACGGCGATGTCGGCGGTGTTTTCCAGCAGCGCAGTTTCCAGTTCCTTGACGAACAGACCTTTGCCGCCGATTTTCGACAGTGGCGAGTCGAGCAGCTTGTCGCCGCGACTGACCATGGGGACCAGGGTCACCAGCAGTCCCTGATGAGCTTCTTCAAGTCGCGCTTTGACGTACTCGGCCTGCCACAGGGCGAGAGCACTTTTGCGGGTGGCGATGCGGATTTCGCGAGAGGACATGGATCAATCCGTACTGAATAGATACGGCGGATAATAACAGCTCAGTCAAATCCACTTTGACTTGTATCAGGTAATACCTGGCCTCCCTGGCCCTGAACGTCCGGCAATCGGGTGTGGTATTCGCCTGGGTGAGGCGAATTAAAGCTGTTGCATCATTTTTCGTACGCCGGCCACGTGACGGCGACTGACGATCAACGCGTCGCCGTTGAGACCTTTGAGAAACAATTGAAAATGCCCCAAAGGCGTACGCTGCAGACGTTCGATGCGTTCACGTGCGACCAGCGCATTGCGGTGGATGCGCACGAAGCGATCGCCGAATTCGTCTTCAAGGGCCTTGAGCGGTTCGTCCAGCAGCACTTCGCCGCCTTCGTGGCGCAAGGTCACATACTTGTGATCGGCGATGAAATAAACCACCTGCCCCAGCGGGATCAGTTCGATCCCTTTGCGGGTTCTCGCACTGATGTGGCTGCGAGGACCACTGCCGGTTTCAGCGGCGGGCCGGGTCAGTGCTGCGAGCTGGACACGATTGGGCCGCTCGGCTTTTTTCAAGACGTCATGTAATTGTTCTGTACGCACAGGTTTCACCAGATAGCCTACGGCGCTGGCCTGCAAGGCTTCCACGGCAAATTCATCGGGCCCTGTGCAAAACACCACGGCTGGCGGGGTTTCGCGTTCGCACAATCTGGCAGCAACTTGCAGACCATCGAGGCCTGGCATACGGATATCGAGCAAAACGATATCCGGTTTGTGGCTGTCGATCAGTGCCAACGCTTCTTCGCCATTCGTGGCGCTGGGCTCCAGGACACTGTATCCCTCGAGTTCGCCGACCATTCGGCTCAGGCGCTCGCGGGCCAAGGGTTCGTCATCAACGATCAGGACATTCATATTGCGCTGGATTCCTGCGTGAGTCTCGCACAAGGATAGCGTAGACAAGTGAAGTGACGTCCGTCACCGCGATCCACGCTAAGACCGGCGCGAAGGCCAAAAAGTGCCGCCAGGCTGACGGCTAAATTTTCCACTGCCTTGAGATTGGTGGCCGCGGCCCGCGTTGGCGAGGCATCACCGTAGGGTTT
Source organism: Pseudomonas sp. Ant30-3 (assembly GCF_000690905.1). Classification (GTDB taxonomy): domain Bacteria; phylum Pseudomonadota; class Gammaproteobacteria; order Pseudomonadales; family Pseudomonadaceae; genus Aquipseudomonas. The sequence continues at coordinate 15,346 of NZ_JMCL01000103.1, forward strand.
GCTAATCAACAATCTGAACACCCCCTCTTCTTATAGTCGCTAAAACGCCAGGACGTGCGCCGAGCCTACTGTCCAACTGTAGACGGTTGCCGGAGCGATATTGCTCAATCGAAAAATATCGTTGCGCAATTCCTCCGGAACCCCCGCAATCCGGTAGCAACCGCCCGAGGAAAATCGTGTCGACCAGTGTCAACGACAGGCTTGGCAACCCTGTTATTATCCGCGACGTCATTTATCTTCAGCAGACACGAGCGAATTCATGAGCACTGACAAGACCAATCAGTCCTGGGGCGGCCGCTTCAGTGAACCCGTCGACGCCTTCGTCGCCCGCTTCACCGCCTCCGTCACTTTCGATCAGCGCCTGTATCGCCACGACATCATGGGCTCGATTGCCCACGCTACCATGCTGGCCAAGGTCGGTGTGCTGACCGATGCCGAGCGCGACAGCATCGCCGACGGCCTGAAAACCATTCAGGGCGAGATCGAGGCTGGCCAGTTCGACTGGCGCATCGACCTCGAAGACGTGCACATGAACATCGAAGCGCGGCTGACCGATCGCATCGGCGTAACCGGTAAAAAGCTGCACACCGGACGCAGCCGTAACGATCAGGTCGCCACCGATATTCGCCTGTGGCTGCGTGACGAAATCGACCTGATCCTGGCTGAAATCACCCGCCTGCAAAAAGGTCTGCTGGAACAGGCAGAGCGCGAAGCCGCGAGCATCATGCCCGGCTTTACTCACCTGCAAACCGCTCAGCCAGTGACCTTCGGGCATCACATGCTGGCCTGGTTTGAAATGCTCAGCCGCGATTACGAACGTCTGGTCGACTGCCGCAAGCGTACTAACCGCATGCCATTGGGCAGCGCCGCACTGGCGGGCACCACGTACCCGATCGACCGCGAATACACCGCGCAGTTGCTGGGCTTCGACGCAGTTGGCGGCAACTCGCTGGATAACGTTTCCGATCGCGACTTCGCTATCGAATTCTGCTCCGCCGCGAGCATTGCGATGATGCACCTGTCGCGCTTCTCCGAAGAGTTGGTGCTGTGGACCAGCGCGCAATTCCAGTTCATCGATTTGCCCGACCGCTTCTGCACCGGCAGCTCGATCATGCCGCAAAAGAAAAACCCGGACGTGCCGGAACTGGTTCGCGGCAAGACCGGCCGTGTGTTCGGCGCGCTCATGGGTCTGCTGACTTTGATGAAAGGCCAGCCATTGGCCTACAACAAGGACAATCAGGAAGACAAGGAACCGCTGTTCGACGCCGCCGACACACTGCGCGATTCGTTGCGCGCGTTCGCCGACATGATCCCGGCAATCAAACCCAAACATGCAGTCATGCGTGAAGCAGCACTGCGTGGTTTTTCCACCGCCACCGACCTCGCCGATTACCTGGTGCGCCGCGGCCTGCCCTTCCGTGACTGCCACGAAATCGTTGGCCACGCGGTCAAATACGGTGTTGAAAGCGGTAAGGACCTGGCGGAGATGAGCCTGGAAGAGTTGCGCAAATTCAGCGATCAGATTGATCAGGATGTGTTCGCCGTGCTGACTCTGGAAGGCTCGGTAAATGCCCGTGACCACATTGGCGGAACAGCGCCGGCGCAGGTCAGGCAAGCAGTGATTCGCGGCCAGGCGTTGCTCGCCAGCCGCTAATGCAGTGGTAAAAACAAGCGCGATGGCTGCCCCGGCCATCGCGCTTTTTCATGCCTGGCCGGTGGCCCGACCCACTGCCTGTACGCGCGCCAGGAATGCAGGCGCCTCCGCGAGCCTGTCAGCGGCGATCTTTTGCACATTTGGAGTACGGCCCAGACGCTCCAGTAGTAAGCGGGCCCCGGGCATATCAGCCAGGAAATCCACATCGAACAATTGCTTGCCGACATCCACCGCGAGATCGACGCTGTATAGAAAATACAAATCGGCCACGGTAAATTGCTCGCCCGCCACATATGGCGCAAATCGCCCACGCTGTTTCAGCGCCGTGAATCCTTTGATCAAGTCACGCTCGGACTTGGCTTTCAATGCTTCGGGTGTGGATCTGCCACCAAAGAACACTTCCACGTAACAGACTCGTGCAGGCAGTTCGATGTACAGCTCGATTTCCTTCGCCAGAGCCCTGACTCCAGCTCGAGCAAAAGGGTCGGCGGGCAGTAGGGCAACCCCGCCTTGCGTCTCTTCGATGTAATCGAGAATGGCATCCGTTTCACTGAGGAAACCGTGATCGGTTTCCAGCACCGGCACCTTTCCTCGCGGGCTGACAGCGAGGATTTCGGGATTCTGGCAGCCATGAAACGGGACCGTTTCAAACGGCACGCCTTTTTCCATAAGGGCCAGCTTGACCATGTTGAAGTAGTTGCTTGCTGCAAAACCGTAAAGCTTGAGCATCGTCGGGTTTCCTTGTCCATACAGATCTGATGGCCAAGGTAAACATTGCTGAAAATCCTGTAAGCGTTGGCTTATTACCGTATGAGACAAAAGTCGGTGGAAAACCCCAATTATAGGGATGGCGGCCTTATGGCACAAAAGATTGCAAACCCTCTGACACGCATGAAGGCCGCCCGGACGGTCAGCGTTTGGCCGCAATCATCGCCATGAACGCCGGCATCGCCGCTTCCCTGTCTGCAGCAATGCGCTGCACGTTGGGGTTCTGCTCGAGGCGTTCCAGCAACGCTTTGGCCGCCGGCATTTGCGCCAGCAAATCCAGATCGAACAGCTTCTTCGCTACTCCACAGGCCAGCGGCACGCTGTAGAGGAAATACAGGTCTGCAATGCTCAGGCTGTCGCCCGCGACATAAGGCGAGAACTTGCCGTGGCGTTCGAGCGAGGCAAAGCCCAGCAGCAGTTCTGCTTTGCTCTTTTCCTTGATCGGATCAGCCACCGGCATGCCGAAAAACGCTTCGGCATAACAGGCGCGGCCCGGCAGCTCGATGTACAGCTCGATTTCCTTGGCCAGGGCCAGAACCTGTGCGCGCTCGAAGGGGTCACTCGGCAGTAGCGGAGTGGCCTGTGAACTCTGTTCGATGAATTCGAGTATGACCGCGGTTTCGTTGATGAAACCTTGCTCGACACCCAGCACTGGGACCTTGCCGCGCGGGCTGATGGCCAGCGCCTCGGGAGTCTGGCCGGCATAAAACGGCACCTCCTCGAACGGCAGGCCTTTCTCCAGCAACGCCAGTTTCACCATGTTGTAGTAGTTGCTGACGGAAAATCCATAAAGCTTGAACATTACAAAGTCTCCAGGCCGTGCGGGGGTTGGCAGTTATGTTTTATAGAACGCCGGAGCCTGTCTTGCCAACAGCATCACCGCGCTGAATGCAGGTAAACTGGCCGCCTTAACTTTTAGGAGCCTGCCATGAGCGAGCCAACAGATATCGAGATGGACGAAGAAGAGTTCGCTGAACAAACTCTGATCCAGGCAATTGAAAACCAGATCGAAAGCGACAACCCGCCAGCCGCCAAGGCCACGTTCAACAAGCTAACGCTGGTAGGTTATGAGCGTGACGAGATTTTGAACCTGATGGCCCACGTGCTTGCGGTGGAAATCGACGCCATTCTTGAAGAAGACCGCGCATTCAGTACCGAATGGTATGAAACAGCGCTGCGCGCGTTGCCTGAGTTGCCGCCGGAAAAGAAATAGTCCAGCCCTGCCAAGGGCTCTTTGGCGAGAGAGCTTTCCTGTGGCGAGGGAGCTTGCTCCCGCTCGGCTGCGTAGCAGTCGCAGAGCCTTGGGGCCGCTTCGCGACCCAGCGGGAGCAAGCTCCCTC